>NZ_JAMBPR010000100.1 GCF_024206475.1 Paraburkholderia sp. CNPSo 3274 | reverse complement strand
ACGACCAACGCCATCGAAAGTCTGAACATGCAGCTTCGCAAGATCATCAAGACGCGGGGCCACTTCCCCAATGACGAGGCTGCAATCAAACTACTCTGGCTAGCGCTACGCAACGTGCTGGCCAAGTCGGTACGGGCCACCTTTGACTGGAAATCCGCGATGAACCAGTTTGCCATCCTGTTTGGCGACCGATTCACGACGGCGCGAGGGTAACGTTCTTTTAAACCGCCTCGCCCACAAAAACGCGGATAGGTTCTGTCACTCCGGTTGTGGGCGAGTGGTGGCAGACGCTCCGGAGCCACTGGCATAGACGGCCCGGGGTGAACCGTGGCAGGCGCTAGCGGTGTGAGCGGCTTTCTTTTGCCTACTTTTCTTTGCCGCTGCAAAGAAAAGTAGGTGCCGCCCCGCACAGGGGCAACGCCTGCATACCGACGCGAAAGCAAGGAAACGCCAAAGACCCAAAGGCAGCGACTTAAAGCTCGATCCGCTTGATATCACCCACGATGAAGATGTACGAGGCCGCGCCGATCAGCGCAATCACGCCGATGAACACGAGCGCCCAGACGAACGAGCCCGTTACACCCACGATCAGCCCCACGACCAGCGGCGTGATGATACCCGCGAGATTGGCCGCAAGGTTGAAAATACCGCCCGTGAGACCGAGCATGCCCGCCGGCGCGATATCCGATACGAGCGTCCAGCCGAGCGCGGCCATCCCTTGCGCGAAGAACGCCACCGAAAGGATCGCGATCACGGCCACGTTGCTTTCCACAAAGTTCGCAAGAATGATGGTCGAAGCGAGCAGCAGACCGGCGATGATCGGCAGCTTGCGTGCCACGTTGGCCGAGATGCCGCGGCGCAGCATCCAGTCGGAGAACGTGCCGCCGAACATCACGCCGATAGACGCGGCAATGAACGGCATGATCGCGAAGAAGCCGATCTTGAGCCAGCCCATGTGTCGCTCGGTGGCGAGGTAGGTCGGGAACCACGTGAGGAAGAACACGAGCGTGGAGTTGCCCGCGAACTGCCCGAGGCAGATGCCCGCGAGCTGACGGCGGCGCACCAGCTGGCCGGCCATGCGCCAGTCGAAGCCCTGCTTTTTCGGTTGCCCGGCAGCGGCTTGCGCGTCAGCCTTGCGCTCGTGACGAGCGAGACCGCCGCCCGCCTCGATGTAATCGAGCTCGGCGCGGTTGGCCGCAGGATGCTCGTGCGGCTCGCGATACAGGAACCACCACACCAGACCGAACACAATGCCCACGCCGCCCACCACGTAGAACAGCGAGCGCCAGCCGTAGGCGCCCATCAGCGCGAAGAGGAACGGGCTAAAGAACGCGAGGCCGATGTACTCGCCCACCGTATAGGTGCCCGTGGCGAACGCGCGCTCGCTTTGCGGGAACCACGTCGCGACCACGCGGCTATTGGTCGGGAAGCACGGCGACTCCGCGGCGCCGAGACCCAGACGACACGCGAACAGCGCGCCCACGCCGCTGATGAAGCCCTGTGCGAGCGTGCACATCGACCAGAGCGTCATCGAAAGCCAGTAGGTGAACTTGCTGCCGAAGCGGTCGAGGAACACGCCGCCCGGAATCTGCGCGACGACGTAGCTCCACGAGAACGCCGAGAACACGACGCCCATGAGCGCCGCGTTGATGCCCAGTTCCTTGGTGAGCTGCGGCGCTGCGATGCCAAGCACAGTGCGATCGAGGTAGTTGATCATCGTGCCGACGGCCAGCAAGCCCAGGATGCGATAGCGCGCCTTCGAGCGACGCATTGCGCCCTCGGCGGGCGCGGCTGCGGAAAGGTTCGGCGCGTCGCCGCGCCCTGTGGATACGGGTGGTGCCATGTCGTCGTCTCCGATGTGTCGGCGGGAGTTGGCGCTTGAGCGCTGGCTCCCGTCCCATGCCTGTTTCGCGGTCGGCGGGAGTTCGCGCTTTCACACTGACTCCCGCCGCGCGCTGTCGTTGTTATTCGCCGGCGCTTGCAGCGTTCGCCGCCAGCATGGATTGCAGATGCGCATACATGCGTTCCGCGTCGGGCTCGACGCCCGTGAACAGCCGGAACGCATCCACTGCCTGGTACACCGCCATGCCGCCGCCGCTCAGCGTGCGGCAGCCGCGCGCTTCAGCCGCTTCGAGCAGCGCGGTGCGGATCGGGAAATAAACGATGTCCGCCACCCACAGCCGCTCGTGCAGATACTCCGCGGGCAGCGGCATGCCGGGCAACTTCGCCATGCCGGTGGGCGTGGCGTGGATAAGGCCCGTGGCGTGCTGGAGCACTTCGCGCAGATCGCCGCCCGCGCTCACGCGAACCGCCGGGAAGCGCGCCTGCAATTCGCTGGCGAGCGACTCGGCGCGCGACGCGTCCACGTCGAACAGCGTGAGCGCCTGGGCGCCCATCTGCAGCGCCGCGTGCGCGACCGCCGCGCCCGCGCCGCCCGCGCCCAGTTGCACCACCGCTTCGAGCGAGACGTCGGCAAGGCCGCGCTGGAACGCGCGCGCGAAACCCGACCAGTCGGTGTTGTGGCCGATGCGCTTGCCGTCGCGGAACAACACCGTGTTCACAGCGCCGAGGGCGCGAGCGTCATCGGAGAGTTCGTCGAGCAGTTCGATCACAGCCTGCTTGCACGGATAGGTGATGTTCAATCCGTCGAAGCCCATGCGCTCGGCGGCCAGCAACAGATCGGGCAGCGCGGCGGGCGTGAGCTTCAGCGCTTCGAGGTCGATGCGCCGGTACACATAGTTGAAGCCGAGTTCGCGACCTTCCTGCTCCTGCATCGCGGGCGTGAGCGAGCCGCCGATGCCCGAGCCGATCAGCCCGCAGAGAAACGAGTTGGCGGTTGCGCGCGCGCCCAGCGCGTTCGTTTTGGCGGTGTCCTGGGCGCTCATTGCGTCACCTTTTTAGCGAGCAGCGTGGCCATGCGCTCCAGCGCGAGCACATACCCTTGCGTGCCGCAGCCGACGATGATGGCCTCCGCAACAGGCGAAACGAAGGAATGGTGCCGGAACGCCTCGCGCTTGTGCACGTTCGAGATATGGACCTCGATCACCGGCTTCGCGATGGCGGAAAGCGCATCGGCAATCGCCACCGACGTATGCGTATAAGCAGCCGGATTGATGACGATGCCGTCTACGCGCGTGCGCGCTTCGTGCAGCCAGTCGATCAGCTGATGCTCGGCGTTCGACTGGCGAAAATCGATCTCGAGCCCAAGACGCCCCGCCGCCTCGCGGCACAGGTTGGCGACGTCATCTAACGTTTCAGCGCCGTAGATCGCGGGCTCCCGCGTTCCCAGCAGATTCAGGTTCGGTCCGTTCAGGACCAGCACCGAAGGCATTCCCATTGCACACACTCCAGAACAGCTTGACGACCGGCACGGCGCATACTGAAGAACCGTTGCATGCTTCACCGCATGGCCGCCAGTGTGCCGCGAAGCGGTGCACCGGTCACCTGGGGTTTGCCAGAATTTGTACTAACTAGTTAGTTTGGCGTATCCTTCGGACACTCCAGCGGCAAGTGTGTCTGCGGTGCGCCAGTTAGTTAAACGCCCGCCCCACGCCGCCGCGCCGGTCCCTTGTTCAACACCGAAGTCGCAGTCAGCACGCTCGCCATGTCCATGTCCAAGCCGCTCCATGCCCCCTCTCGCGCGCTGCGCCGCTCGATCGCCACGGTGTCGATCAGCGGCACGCTCGCCGAAAAGCTCGCCGCGATCCGCGCCGCGGGCTTCGATGCCGTCGAGATCTTCGAGAACGATCTGCTCTATTTCGAAGGCTCGCCCGCCGACGTGCGCCGCATGGCTGGCGATCTCGGCCTCGATATCGTGCTGTACCAGCCGTTCCGCGATTTCGAAGGCGTCGCGCCCGAGCGCCTCGCGCGCAACATCGAACGCGTGAAGCGCAAGTTCGACGTGATGCATCAACTGGGCACGGACCGTTTGCTGGTGTGCAGCAATGTCTCGCCCGAAACGATCTGCGACGACGCCCTGGCCGCCGAACAGCTTGGCGCGCTCGCGCAAGCCGCCGGGGAAGCGGGCGTGACGATCTGTTATGAGGCGCTTGCATGGGGACGCCACGTGCGCACCTATGGCCACGCGTGGCGGCTCGTCAACACCGTCAATCACGCGAACCTGACGCTCGCGCTGGACAGTTTCCACACGCTCTCGCTCGACGACACGCCCGACGGCATCGCCGCGATTCCGGGCGCGCGCATCGGCTTCGTTCAGATCGCCGATGCACCGAGAATGCAGATGGACGTCCTCGAATGGAGCCGGCACTTTCGTTGCTTTCCCGGCCAGGGCGACTTCGCGCTCGCGGATTTCACGGCGCAGGTGGTGAAAAGCGGCTACACGGGCCCGCTTTCGCTCGAAATCTTCAACGACGGTTTTCGCGGCGCGCCGCCCGCCGCCACAGCCGCCGACGGTTATCGCTCGCTGCTGCTGCTCGAATCGCTCACGCGCGAAACCCTGCAAGCGGAGCATGTCGAAGCGAGCGCGCTCTACCACCCGAGCGCCGCGCCCGCGAGCGCGCAGTGGCAATTCCTCGAGTTCGCCGTGGACGACACAGCGCGCGCGCACGTAGCGAACTGGCTCGAAAAGCTGCATTTCCGCCGCGCGGGCCAGCATCGTTCGAAGGACGTGACGCTCTATCAGCACGGCTCGGCCGCGATCGTGCTCAACGCCGAGCCCGACTCGTTCGCCGACGCGTTCTTCCAGCGCCATGGGCTCTCGCTCTGCGCGTCGGCGTTTCGCGTGGACGATGCGCGCCTCGCGCTCGAACGCGCGGCGGGATTTGGCTACCAGCCGTTCTCGGGCCGCGTGGGTCCGAACGAACGTGTGGTGCCCGCCGTCCAGGGACCGGACGGCAGTCTTAACTATTTCGTTAACGAGGAGCCGGGCCAGCCCACCCTCTTCGAAGCCGATTTCGCGCTCACGGATATCGACGGCCCGGTCGAAGTGGGACCGATCGCGGGCATCGATCACGTGAGCCTTTCGCTGCCTGCCGGCTCGTTCGACTCGTGGGTGCTGTTCCTGAAGTCGGCGTTCGGGCTCGAAGCGACGCCCGCCGTGCTGCTGCCCGATCCGTACGGGCTCGTGCGCAGCCGCGCGCTCATGAGCCGCGACCGGGGGCTGCGCGTCGTGCTCAACGCCTCGGTGGACCAGCACACGGCCGCGGCAGAAACGGTGCGCGCCTACCACGGCACGGGCCTGAATCACGTGGCATTCAGCACCAGCGACATCTTCCGCGCCGTAACCGAATTCGAGGCGGCCGGCGTGCCGCTCCTGCGCGTGCCCGCGAACTACTACGACGATCTCGACGCGCGCCACGCACTCGACCCCGAGTTTCTCGACGCACTGCGCAACCACAACCTGCTCTACGACCGCGACGAGCGCGGCGGCGAGTTTCTGCACGCCTACACGGAAACGCTCGACCAGCGCTTCTTCCTCGAGATCGTGGAGCGGCGCGGCGGCTACGACGGCTACGGCGCGCCCAACGCAGCCGTGCGGCTCGCGGCGCAGGCGCGCCAGCGCGCACTCGCCGCACAGGGCGCGCGCCAACCGCAAGATTGATTCGAACGCAGTCACCGTAGTCACTTCGCGCAGCAGTACGCACGCCGCATCGACCTGAAAATCATGCGGCGTAGCAAAGAAAAAATAAGTAGTCCAAATCTCACCGGAGACACACAACGATGAAGAAAGCAGGCTTTGGTTTTGGCACGTTCCTCGCAACCAGCGCAGCCCTCGTGGCCAGCCCCGCGTTCGCGCAAAGCAGCGTCACGCTTTACGGCGCCGTCGATGACGCCATCACCTACGTCAACAACCAGAACGGTCACTCTAACGTCTATCTGCGCCAGGGCAACCTGTATGCGTCGAAGTTCGGCTTGCAAGGCAAGGAGGATCTCGGCGGCGGCACGTTCGCGATCTTCGACCTCCAGAACGGCTTCGACCTCAACACGGGCGCGCTTTCGTCGAGCGGACTGATCTTCAATCGCCAGGCCTACGTGGGCCTGCAGAACCAGAACCTGGGCACGTTCACGGCTGGCCGCCAGTACACGCCGTATTACCTTTTCGTCGGTCCGCTCACGGGAAGCTCGTGGCTCACCGGCGCGACCGGCGCGCACCCCGGCGATATCGACGGTCTCGACACGACCGTGCGCATCAACAATTCGGCCACTTACACCTCGCCGATCTTTTACGGCGTGCAAGCCAGCGCCATGTATGCGCTCGGCGGCATTGCGGGCAGCACCGGCAAGGGTCAGACGTGGAGCGCCGCGCTGCGCTATTCCACCGGCCCGGTGAGCCTCGCCGCAGCCATTCTGCGCATGGACAACGCGCAGTTGACGAGCGGATTCGACAGCTCGTCAACGGGCAGCTTCGGCAAGTCGTCGCTGAACACGGGCTATGTCTCGGCGAGCGCGGTCCAGCACATCGCGGCTGCCGGCAACTACACGATCGGCAACCTGGTCCTCGGCGCGTCGTATTCGAACGTTCAATACATTGCGGGCGGCAAGTCGATCTTCCACGACACGGCCATCTTCAACACGTGGGCGGCGCTTGCGGTGTATCGCTTCACGCCGGCCTTCGACGTGGGCGGCGGCTTCGCCTACACGCTGGCTTCCCAGGCCAACGGCATCACGAGCGCGGCGCGTTATCAGCAGTACTCGCTCAAGGAGTCGTACCACCTCTCGAAGCGCACCACGCTTTATGCGCTGCAGGCCTACCAGCACGCGGGCGGCCAGACGCTTGGCGCGAATGGCGCAGGCAACATCGTCAACGCGAGCCCGGCCGTGGGCGACTCGCAGAACGCCACGCCCTCGTCCACGCGCTCGCAGTTCGTCGGCATGGCCGGTATCGCGCTGTTGTTCTGATTGTTGCACCGCCGGCGGCCGCCTGGACGGCCCCCGGTTCCGGTTGCAGCCCCTCGACGCAACGGCACGGCGCTGAGTACACTCGCGGGTATCGCCTTAACGAATCCGCGCGAATCCGCGAACTCACCGTGCCGCCTCCCGTTCCCGCCATCAGCCCACGCCTGCGCAGCCGGCTGCGCACGCTCGCCAAAACCCAGCCCAAGGCTGTCCAGCGCACCTACGACACGCTGCTCTCGCTCGAAGGCTATAGCGCGCTCTCAGCGGCGGCGCGCAAGGACATCTTCTCGTCGATCGCGTTTTCCGCGAACCTGTGGTTCCGGTGCCTGCTCGACGGCAAGCCGCCTCCCTCCGAAGTCATGGACCACACTGCGGCGTTCGCGCGCCGCCGCGTACACCAGAACGTGCCGCTGCGCTCGCTGCTACGCGCGTTTCGCCTGGGCGCGCGCGAGTTGTGGCGCACCTGCACGGAGCTTGCCGAGGCCGACCCGGCGCTCGCGCACGAACTGCTATTCGATATTTCGCCTTTTCTGCTCGATTACTTCGATGCGATGGCCGAGCACATTGCCGAGGCCTATCTCGACGAGCAGCACCAGCAAGCGCGCTGGCGCGGCTCGCTGCTGCAGCAGCTCTACGACCTCGTGTTCCATGCCCCCGACGACGCCGCGCGCTTTCGCGAAACCGTCGAGGCACTCGGCCTCGACGCCACGCTGCCGCGTATTGCGCTCGCCGTCGATCTGGACTTGCGCGACCACGCGCCTTCAGTGCGCGAGGACGCGCTCGACCGGTTCGCACTCAGCGCCGCGCGGCATTTCGAACTGAAGCCCGACGCGCTGGTGCGCGCGTGGCACCGCGAGCGGCTGGTGTTCTGGCTGCCGTGCGTGCGGGGCGATTCGATGACGCGCAACGATCAGCGTGTGGCCGAGCATGCGGCCGCGCTTGCGCGTGCCGAGCCGCGCGTGCGCAGCATCGGCATCGGGCTCATGAACGAAGGGGCGCGCGGCTGGGCGGCCTCGGTGGAAGAAGCGCTCAAGGCGGTGGACTTTGCGCCGCGCGGCAGCCGCGCGGACGACGGCGACGAAAATGGCGACGAGCTGGGCAACTTCCTTCGCGTGCACCGTTTTTCGTCGATCGCCATTGAGGAGAGTGTGCGCAGCAGCGCCAACGTGCTGCGCTATCTCGTCTCGCTCGCCGAACAACTGGCGACAGAGGCGGACCTGCTCGCCACGCTCGAAGCGTGGTTCGCCAGCGGGCAGCGCCGGCGCCAGACGGCTGAAACATTAGGTGTGCATCCGAATACGCTCGACTACCGGCTCGAGCGCATCGAGACGCTGCTGGGCGCGAAGCTCACTGACGCGCACTGGATTGCGAGGCTGGATATCGCGCTCAAGCTGCGCGGGGCGACGCAGGGTTCGGAGCGCGATGTGGGGAGGCGAAAGAAGGGGAGATTAGGTGTGAAGAAGGCGAAGAGCGCGGCGCGATGAATGACGCGGCGCGCCCCTCTCGCGCTTCACCCCGCGTCGCGCAATTCCCGCCGCAAGATCTTGCCCACCGTCGACTTCGGCAGCGCCTCGACGAAGCTCACCACGCGCGGCACCTTGTACGCCGCGAGTTGCGCCCGGCAATGCGCGATCACGGCATCCTCGCTCAGCGCCGCCTCACGCGCGGGCACCACGAACACACGCACGGCCTCGCCGCTTCGTTCGTCGGCCACGCCCACGCACGCGCATTCGGCCACGCCCGGCAGCGCGGTCACGACCGACTCGATTTCATTCGGATACACGTTGAAGCCCGAAACGAGGATCATGTCCTTCGAGCGATCGACAATGCGCAGGAAGCCGCGCGCGTCGAACACGCCCACGTCGCCGGTGCGAAAGTAGCCATCGTCCGTAAAAGCGGCGCGCGTGGCCTCGGGCTGGTTCCAGTAGCCCTGCATCACTTGCGGGCCCTTCGCGCAGATCTCGCCCGGCTCGCCCGGCGCTGCCTCGACGCCGTCATTCATCAGCTTGACGTCGGTAGAGGGCACCGGGAGTCCCGTCGTACCGGTGAAGCGATCGACGCTCCCCGGATTGAACGACAGCACCGGGCTCGTCTCCGAAAGCCCGTAGCCTTCGCGGATGAACCCACCCGTAATGGCCTGCCAGCGCTCGGACACCGTGGGAATGATCGCCGCGCCGCCACCGCCCGCGAGCCGCAGCCGCGAAAAATCGACCTCGCCGATGCGCGGATGCGCAACGAGCCCCGCATAGAGCGTATTCACGCCCATGAAGCTCGTGGGCCGCGCGGCCTTGAACACATCGATCATGCCGTCGAGATCACGCGCGTTCGCTACGAGCCAGTTCTCGGCGCCAATCGAGAAGTAGGTGATGAGATTCACCGTCAGCGCAAAGATGTGATAGAGCGGCAGCGCGGTCACGACGACTTCCTCGCCTGGGTTCATGAAGCCCGGCATGAAGGTCTTGAACTGCTCGACGTTGGCGACGAGGTTGCGATGCGTGAGCAGCGCGCCCTTGGAAAGCCCGGTCGTGCCGCCCGTGTATTGCAGGAAGAGCGCGTCGTCGCCGCACAACGTGGGGGCCTCGAACGGCAAGCCGGCGCCTTGCGCGAGCGCCGCCGCAAACGAGCCGGGCTGCGGATCGCGCTCGCTGCGCGCGCTTGCGCAATCGCTTGCGGCAACGCTCAACACGGTCTGCACGGCCGTATTGGTCCTGATCGCATCGAAAGTCGGCAGCGCGCCATCGAACACCACGAGCGTTTGCGCGCCGGAGTCCACCAGCTGGTGCTGAAGCTCACGCGGCGTATAGAGCGGATTCACGTTCACCTGCACCGCCCCTGCCCGCACGATGCCGATCAGCGCAATGGGAAACGCGAGCAGGTTCGGCAACATCACGGCGACGCGGTCGCCCTTCTTCACGCCCGCGTGCTGCAGATACGCCGCGAAATCGCGCGAGAGACGATCGACGTCGGCGTAGCTGAGCGATGCGTCGCCCGGCGAAGCGTCGCCCGCGCGCAATGCCGGCCGGCGCGCATGTTCGCGCATCGCCTCAATGAACATATGCGCGAGCGACGGATGCCGATCGGGATTGATGGTAGCGGGAATCTCGCCATAGCTGGCGAGCCAGGGGGCTTTCGACACGTTCGTCTCCATGAAATCAATTTGCGGCTTATATGCAAGGTGCCGCGTTTCATGCCCATGCTACGGGCTCGCCCGCGCCGGGAGAACTGGGAAAGCGGATAACGTGATTGTGAATAGTCACAAAAGCGCGCCCGCGCGCCGACGAGTGCGACGTCACGTCCGTGTCTGATCTTTGTCATTTGTGCGACACTGCGTCGTCACGTCCGTATCGCTTTTTCAGCGTGCCGACGGGGCATCGCGCCGCGCACGTTTGCTAACCCGCATACGCTGCGCCGAGGCGCTTCCCAAAGCGGATTGACCAGAGCAACGCTTTCATGCCGGACATACCCTTGTCCCCCTACCGCGCGGCGAGCGCACGCCGCCGCGGCATTGGCATCGCCCTATTTCTCGCCGTCATCGCGGCCGGGGTGATTTATGTCATCGATCATCTCGTCGTTGATTTGCGTGCCGTCCGCGAAAGCTCGGCGCTGCCCTTCATCCTGCTCGCGCTCGCATTGCTCATCGCGCTCGGCTTCGAGTTCGTGAACGGCTTTCACGACACCGCCAACGCCGTCGCCACCGTCATCTACACGAACTCACTCGATCCGCATCTCGCAGTGGCCTGGTCGGGCGCGTGGAATTTCATCGGTGTGCTCGTCTCCAGCGGCGCGGTCGCGTTCGGCATCCTGCAACTGCTGCCGGTGGAACTCATCCTCCAGGTGGGCAGCGGTGCAGGCTTCGCCATGGTATTCGCCCTCCTGATCGCCGCGATCGTCTGGAACCTCGGCACCTGGTATTTCGGGTTGCCTTCATCCAGTTCGCATACGCTCGTGGGCTCGATCATCGGCGTGGGCATCATGAACCAGTTCATCAGCGGGCCTTCGGGCACGAGCGGCGTGGACTGGGACCAGGCGGCGGGCGTGGGTAAAGCGCTGCTGTTCTCGCCCGTGGTCGGCTTCGTCATGGCCGCGCTGCTGCTCCTCGTCCTCAAGCTGCTCGTGCGCGTGCCCGCGCTCTATGCCGAGCCCAAAGCCAACCAGGCGCCGCCACTCTGGATCCGCACGCTGCTCATCCTCACCTGCACTGGTGTTTCGTTCGCCCACGGCTCGAACGACGGCCAGAAAGGCATGGGCCTCATCATGCTGATCCTGATCGGCGTGGTGCCGACCGCCTATGCGCTCAACAAGGCCGTCACGCCCGAGCAAACCGCGGCGTTCGTGGTCGTGGCGCGCGAGGCGTCTGCAACGCTAGGCCGATACGCGCACGGCACGCCGCCCGACAACGCGCGCGCCGAGGTCGAGGCGTTCGTGCGCACGCGCCAGCTCACGCCCGCCACACTGCCCGCGCTGCGCCAGCTCACCGACACCATCGGCGACCAGGTTGCCCTTTCCGGCTCGATGGCGACGGTGCCCGACGCGATCGTCGACAACGTGCGCAACAACATGTACGTCGCGAGCGAAGCGATCCGCCTGCTGCAAAAGGCGAAGGCACCCGAGATGTCACCCGGGGACGCCAGGGTGCTCGACACCTTCCGCAAGCAGATGGACCACTCGACCAAGTTCATTCCAACCTGGGTGAAGGTGGCCGTGGCTCTCGCGCTCGGTCTCGGCACGATGGTGGGCTGGAAGCGCATTGTCGTGACAGTGGGCGAAAAGATCGGCAAGCAGCATCTCACCTATGGTCAGGGCGCCTCGGCCGAAGCGGTCGCCATGATCACGATTGGCATGGCCGATGTCTACGGCTTGCCGGTGTCGACCACGCACGTGCTCGCTTCTGGCGTGGCCGGCACGATGGCCGCGAACGGCTCCGGCCTGCAGTGGGGAACCGTGCGCAACCTCGTGCTCGCATGGGTGCTCACGTTGCCCGCTTCCATCGCGCTTGCTGCTGGCCTTTACTGGATGTTCCGGCAGGTCATCTGACATCGGCTTCACGCAGCATGTCGCGCAAACGGAACTTCTGCACCTTGCCTGCAGGCGTCGTCGGCATGGCGTCGAGCAACCATAGCCGTTCTGGCAGGTACTGCGCGGCAACCTTGTGCGACTTGAGAAAGCCAACGAGCGAAGGCAGATCGACAGCCGCGCCAGGCTTCGCCACCACCACCGCGCAGGCGCGCTCGCCCAGCCGCTCGTCCGCATACGCGACGATCGCCACCTGTGCAACCGCGGGATGACGGTAGAGCAGCGCTTCGATCTCCACCACAGGAATATTCTCGCCGCCGCGAATGATCACGTCCTTGCTGCGGCCGCTGATGCGGATGTAGCCGCGCTCGTCGATGATCGCGAGGTCACCGGTGTCGAACCAGCCTTGCACATCCGTAGCGTTGAGGTGCGCGCGCTTGAGATAGCCGCCGAAACCCGAGCATGCGCGCACGAAAAGCCGACCCGCTACGTTCGCCGGCAGCGCGTGGTCGTTCTCGTCCACCACTTTCACTTCCACGCCCGGCAGCGGCGCGCCATCGGTCGTGGAAGCGCGTGCGTCATCGTCATCCAGATGCGTGAGCGTCACCGCGCCCAGCTCCGTCATGCCCCACGCGGAGACGATCTTCGCTCCCAGCGCCATGCGTGCGCGTTCGACCAGGGCGCCGGGAATGGGCGCGCCCGCACACAAGAACGTGCGCAACGTCGGCACGCGCGTGCCCGCCTCGATGGCCGCGTTGGCGATATCGCCCAGGAACGCGGTGGAAGCCATCGTGAACGTCGCACGCTCCTGTGCGATTAGCGCAAGCGCAGCCTCGGGCTGCCATACGTCCTGCAAGACGGCGCTCGCCCGCAGCACGATCGACATCATGAGGCCATACATGAAGCCGGTTTGATGCGCCATGGGCGAGGCCATCAGAACGACGTCGTCACAGCCGAGACGCATGGCCTGCGCATAAGGAAAGATGTTCGAGAACAGCGTGTTCGCCGTGTGCATCACGCCCTTGGGCTCGCCCGTCGTGCCGGAAGTATAGAGCAGTTGCGTCACGTCGTCGGGGTCTGGTCGATTGCGCGTGAGGATTGCTTCGGCGTCACTCGCCTCTTCCCAGCGCGGGCCGCTCAAGAGTGCTTCGAAGCTGTCACGCGCCGGCTCGCCTTCATCCGTTGCGCCCACAACCACCACGTGCTGCAAGGCGGATAGTTCAGGCCGCAGCGCGCGCAGCATGGCCTCGTAGTCGAAGCCTCGATAGCGGCGCGGCACGATCATCACTTTGCTGCTGCTATGGTTGAGCATGAACGACAACTCGCGCTCGCGAAAGATCGGCATGAGTGGATTGAGCACCGCACCGATGCGCGCGCACGCGAGATAAAGCAGCGTGAACTGCCAGCAGTTCGGCAGTTGCATCGAGACCACGTCGCCCTTCGCGACGCCGAGCCTCGCCAGGCCCACGGCAATGCGGTCCGCCATGCCCGCCATCTGCGCGTAGGTGAAGCGCGTGGTCGCTCCCTCTTCGATTCGTACGGCTGTGAGCGCGATCTTCGCCGGGCATTCGGCCACGCAGGCGTCCAGCTCGTCGTTGATCGTGCGCCCGGGCCACCAGCGCCGTGCCTCATCCCGCGCGCCGCGCGGCCCGATCAGTACCGCGTCGAACTCCATGTGCAGCCTCCCGTGGCGTTGCAGGAAACGTCGCAGGCGGCGCGCATCATGCCGGCACCGCGTCGCGGCCCGCGTTCGAGCGCGCGATGATGGTCTTCATGATCTGGGCCGTGCCGTCGCCGATCTGGAAGCCGAGCACGTCGCGCAGGCGCTGTTCGAGCGGCCCGCGGTCGTAGCCGCCGTGCCCGAACGAAAGCAAGCATTGATGCACCACGTCGTAGGCGAGCTTCGGCCCCCACCACTTGCACATGGCCGCTTCGGCCGTATGCGGCAGTCCACGGTCCTTGAGCCACAGCGTTTGCAGGCACAGCAGGCGTGCCGCCTCCACCTGGGTTGCGTATTCGGCGAGCGGATGCGAAACGCCCTGGAACGCAGAAAGCGGCTTGCCGAAGGCTTCGCGCTGTGCGACGTACTCCCACGTTTCTTCGAGGCTCACGCTCGCCACGGCAAGCACCTGCAGGCCGATCAACGCGCGCGAAAAGTCGAAGCCCTGCATCACCTGAACGAAGCCCTTGCCTTCGTCGCCCAGCAGGTGGTCCACCGGCACGCGTACATTCTCGAAGAAGATCGAACCGCGTCCGATCGCGCGCTGCCCGTGGCAGTCGAAGCGATTGCGCGTGACGCCCGGCAGATCCATCGGCACGAGAATGGCGGAGACGCCGCGCGCGCCGTCTTCCACGCTGCCGGTGCGCGCGAACACCACCGCGGCGTCGGCCTGATCGGCGGCCGAAATCGAGGTTTTCTCGCCGTTGAGGACGTAGTGGTCGCCCACGCGCTCCATTTTCAGGCGCAGATTCGCGGCATCCGAGCCGCCGCGCGGCTCCGTGAGCGCGATGGCGAGCAGCGCGCGGCCCTGCGTGAGACGTTCGAGCCACGGACGCGCAATGTCGGGCGCAGCGTGCTTGGCGAGTATCTGCCCGTTGAGCGAGGCAAGCAGGTTGATGTACGAGAGGCTCAGGTCCGCGCGCGCTATCTCCTCGTGGATCACACCCGCGGCGAGGCAGCCCATGCCCTGACCGCCATACTGTTCAGGCAATTCCGGCGCGATGAAGCCCATCTCGCCCATTTCGCGCATGAGGCCGCGATCGAGCACGCGTGAGGTGTCGCGTTCGATGAAGCCGGGCGCGACGCGCCCTTGTGCGAAGCGCCGCGCGTGCTCGCCGAGCGCGGCGAGGTCTTCGTCGATATACGGATTCATGGTGTCTCCTTGAAGCGGCTGCCTGCTCTATTTATTCGTCATCCTGATCGTTACGGAGACGCCTTTATTTGACGTACTTGCGGAACTCGGGTTTGCGCTTTTCCTGGAAAGCGCGCACGCCCTCGCGCGATTCTTCCGTGTCGTAGTAGAGCTTGAGCGCATACATGCCCATGCCCGCAATGCCGGCCTGATGCGCGGTGTCCATATTGAACGAGCGCTTGGCAATCGCAATGGCCGTGGGGCTCTTCTCCATGATCTCGTCACACCACTTCTGCACTTCCGCGTCGAGCTGATCGTGCGGCACGACGGCGTTCACGAGGCCCATGGCCAGCGCTTCGGCAGCCGGATAGCGTCGGCACAGATACCAGATTTCACGCGCCTTCTTTTCGCCCACCACGCGCGCGAGAAACGCCGTGCCGTAACCCGGATCGACCGAGCCAACCTTCGGGCCCGCCTGCGCGAACACGGCCTTTTCCGAAGCAATGGTGAAGTCGCAGATCGTGCACAGCACGTTGCCGCCGCCTACCGCATAGCCCTGCACGCGTGCGATCACGGGTTTGGGCACGTCGCGAATCGCAGTGTGCAACTCTTCCATCGGCAGGCCGATCGTGCCGCGTCCGTCGTACTGTCCCGCGTGCGCGGACTGGTCGCCGCCCGTGCAGAACGCCTTGTCGCCCGCGCCAGCAAGGACGATCGCGCCGATCTCGCGGTCGTAGCCCGCCTTGTTGATCGCGTGAATCAGTTCGTCGCAGGTGCGGCCGCGAAACGCGTTCATCTTGTCGGGCCGGTTGATGGTGATCCATGCCGCGCCGTTGCGCACTTCGTAGAGAATGTCTTCGTAGTTCATGATCGATGCCTTTAATGTTTCATAGCCGATGGAGAGCGCGTTCGTCGACGTTAGCCCGCCATGGTCAGGCCGCCCGATACGCTCAGCACCTGTCCCGTGATGTAGTTCGCGTCGTCGCTCGCGAAGAACACGATCGCGCCGGGCAAATCGTCGGGCTGCCCGATGCGGCCGAGCGGAATGGAACGCTGGAACGCTTCCAGGAGCTTTTCGGGGTTACCCGCGCCTTCCTTGTATTCGGCGAAGAGCGCGGTGTCGGTCGGGCCTGGACACACCACGTTCACGGTGATGCCGTGGCGCGCATGCTCACGCGCAATGGTTTTCGAAAACGCCACAAGTCCGCCCTTGCACGCCGCATAGACCGCTTCGCCCGACGAACCCACACGCGCGGCGTCCGAGGCGATGTTGATGATGCGTCCGCGCTTGCGCTCGACCATGCCAGGCAGCACCGCGTGATGCATGTGCAGCGCGCCCGTGAGATTGATGGCGATGAGCTTGTCCCACTGCGCCGGTTCCGTCCTGGTGAACGGGCGGAAAACGTCCCAACCCGCATTGTTCACGAGCACATCCACGGGGCCGAGCTGCGCTTGCGCTTGCTGGAGCGCCGCTTCCACCTCCGCGCGGTTCGTGATGTCGCAACGCAGCGCCAGCGCCTGGCCGCCCTTTTCAAGAATATCGTCGGCCACCTTCAGCGCCGCTTCGTGCGATAGATCCAGCACCGCCACCCGCGCGCCCTCGGCCGCGAAGCGCCGGCAGGTTGCCCCGCCGATGCCGCCTCCGCCACCCGTCACCACGACCGTCTTGCCTTCGAGTTTCCGCACCGCGATCCTCCATTCGGTTGAGCAGTACCATAGACGCCTTCGACGCCGGACCAGCCTTTTGGTCCCACCTCGAATTACGTCAATATGTTGACGTATACTAGGCAACACCCAAGTCGAAGACAAGCGCGGAATCACCAGGAGAAACCCTTGCCAAAAACACCAAAAATTCAGGATTCAAGCCGCTTCGACCTTGCCAACCGGCTGTTCTTCCGGCTCTACCAATGCGCCAACATGTTGCATAAAACCGGCACACGCGCCGTGGAAGCCGAGGGTTTGACCACGCAGCAATGGGCCGTGCTCGGCGCGCTCTCGCGTCCGGAAGCACAGCCGGGCATGAGCGTGGGCGATCTCGCGCGGTATCTGATGGTGAGCCGCCAGAATCTCTCGGGTCTGATCAGCCGGATGGAACGCGACGGCCACGTGACGAGCCAGGCGGATGCGCGCGATCGCCGCTCGCGCCTCGTTTGCATGACCGAGTCGGGCCGCAAACTATGGGTTGCGCAGGCCACGCCGAAAATCGAGGCTTACTACGAAGCAGTGCTCGGCAATTTTTCGTCGGATGACATGACGCACACACTGCACTATCTGCTGAAGCTGCTCGATAACATGAAGCGGGTGGACGAACGAGAGCGCGTGGCGGACGACGACGATGCGTGAGCGTGCTCCGCTACAATCTGACTAAACGCACAAGGAGAAAACCGCATGAAAATGGACGCATTTCGCTTCGGCACCACCGACTGGTCCAGCGTCGAGCCCACGCAACACAAAGGGGAAACGGGCATGGCCACCTGGCGCACGCGTTTTTTCGGCGAGGAAGCCAACCCGATCCGCGTGCGCATGGTCGACTATTCGCCCGGCTACCTCGCGGATCACTGGTGCAAGAAAGGGCACATTCTGTTCTGCCTTGAAGGCGAACTCGAAACCACGCTCGACGACGGGCGCAAGTTCGTCCTCACGCCCGGCATGAGCTATCAGGTGGGTGACAACGCCGAGGCGCATCAGTCATACACGCGCACCGGCGCGAAACTTTTCGTCGTCGATTGAAAGCCACCCGCGCTGCGACCTCAGCGCGGCGCGCCGAGATCGGCGTCGAGGCGCTTGCGCAGGTCGCGCACCACGCGCGCGGCTGGAACGAGCCACCACGTGGGAGCCGCCACGGAGAAGTCGTACGCGAGCGCCGTCTGCGCGGCGCCAGTCGTGTGCGCCCGGCAACGGAACGCCACCATCTGGCGTCGCGTGCCGGTTTGTGAGCCAGGCGAGAAACGTATGACCGCACGCAGCGCCAATTGCATATCGTCGGGTGCGGCCTCGTACGATTCGATACTCCACTCCGCTCCGTAGTGGGCCTCATGACGCAACGCCGCGCTCACGCGTCGGCGCGTTTCATCGGCGGGCAAGGCCACGGGGTGCTCGCGCCCTGCACGCCCGGCGCGATACAGCGTGCGCTGCGACCAACCCCAGCCGAACGTGAGCACCACGCTGCCCGCCACGAGCGCCCACTGCAGAATATGCGTGAGCCAGCGGCCAACCTCGAAGCGCGCAATGGGCGCGAGGAGCAAGCCCGCGATCCAATGCGCGGCAACGAAGATCACGATGCACGCGAACAGGCTCGCGGAGAGCGTCAGCAGCCAGCCCCGCGATGGGTCGTCGAATTTCGCAAACAGGAAATCGCGCACGCCGCCTGAACGCGCGTGCAGGTCGTCGGTTTGGGGCGCGGTGCCGGCCTGCGGCTCGCCTGGCTGCGCGGCATCCGCTTCGTCGCGCAAGCCCGTGAGTTCGCCGTGCAGCGAGTCGCGTTCGGTCCGCATGCGCTGGATCTCGTCGAGGGTACGCGTGCGCTCGGCGCGCAGCCCGTCCAGCTCGGCGCGCACGCGTTCGCGCTGCGCCAGCAGCGCCTGCATCTGCGCGTGCAGCTCCTCGGCCTGCGCGACGCTCAACGCGGAGCGGCTCACCGGCGGCACATGATGCACGGACCAGTACGCCTCGAGCAGTTCGCGCGCCTCCTTGACGCGCTTGAACTGGTCGTCGGCCCAGCGCATCGAGGCGGCCGTGGGGTGCCGCCATTTGTCGGGATGCAGGACCTGCGCGAGATGGCGATAGTGATGCTTGATGTCCGCCTCGCTCGCCCCCGGCTCCAGATCGAGCCGGTAGTAGAGGCGGTCGTAATCCACGGGTCGGTAATCGTGGCCTGGCATGACCTGTATCTTTTCGTCAGTGGATGGGTTGGCAGGCGGCGCAACGCCTGCCTGTTCACGTTAGCGCAATGCGCCCAGTCCGGCAAGGAAAGCGCCGCTGCCATTGCCCGCACAGCTTCAGTGCGGCCGGCCCGCGAGCAGGCGGCTCAACGTCGCGAACGCGGTGGCCGGCAGTTCGTGCAGCTTGCGCGCGACCACGGCATCCGGATAGAACGCCTCGACTGCGTCGTCCAGTATGCCGATGCCGACTAGCTCGATGCCCTCCTCCTTAACCGCCTGCACGCGCGCGAGCAGGTCGGTGCGCAACACCGCCGGGTCGCCGTCGCTCGTCGAAGGATAGCCGTCCGAGAGGACGAAAAGCAGCCGCCGGCGCGCCTTGCGCCGCGCGAGCCGCGCCGCCGCCCAGACGAGCGCTTCGCCGTCGGGGTTCTCGTGTCCGCACTCAATGGCTGCGAGTCCGCTCAGGTCCCGTGAGTCGAAGCGCTTGAACACGCGCAGATACAGCCGCTCGACGAAGCGGTTATAGGCCCGTAGATCGGCGCCGCTCGCGCGTTCGCGCTCATAGAGCGCGCGCATTTCCGGCGTTTCGATCGAGCTGTAGCCGAGCACTTCCGAATCGAAGGCGAGCTGCGTGAGCGCGTCGGCGAGTGCCGCCGCGCACAGGCGCGCCAGTTCGATCTTGCGCCCCGCCATCGAGCCGCTCAGGTCGAGCAGCAGCGTGACGACCGTGTCGCGCCCGCTCGCATGACGCGCCACGCGAAACGGCGTGCGGTAGCCGCGCGAGGCGGCGAGACGTGCGAGCGCCGCGCGGTCGATCTCGCCGCGCTCCTGCTCGCGCTTCCAGTGCGTGAGTTCGTCGGCCTTGAGTGCGCGCTCGAGCTGGGCCTTGAGCGCACCGGTCTCCGCGCGCGCGAGTGCGCGCAGCTTGCGCCAAGCGGCGGCGTCGCCGCGGCCCGTGAGATCGGTGACCGCGTCGTATGCCGTGGTCAGCGGGATCGACAAACGTGGCCGCATTGGCGCGGGGCTACGATTCGTGGCGGCGGCGTGCGGCGCATCCGCTTCGGAAAGCGACGCGCCGGCGGCGGAATCGGACTCGGCGCTCGCGCGTGTCGAAGCGCCACCAGCACCTTCGCGGGCGTCATCTGGCTGCAAAGCGCCGCCCGGCGGCTCGATCTCGCCTTCCTCGCCGAATACGTCCATCGCCTGCGCGAGCCGCGCCGCTTCGTCGTCGAGCCCTTCGGACGGCCCCGCCGTTTGCATCATGTTGTTCGGGCCGCGCGACGCGAGCGAGCGCACGCCCGCCACGATCGCCACGGCGGCATTCAGGCTGGCGCGCGTTGACTGGCTCGCGCGGGCCGCGCCGAGCGGACCGTCGATCGCGCGCAGCGCGGCAACAAGCGCCGCGGCATCGCGCTCCAGCGCGCCCGGCGCCTCATCCCACAGCGCACGCTCGATCGCCCATGCCAGGCGCTCGCGCCACGCCAGTTTCGACCAGCGGCGCGCGAGCGCCTCGCCGCGCTGCGTACGCCAGCTTTGCACGTAGCGTTGCGCGCCAGGGAACACCCGACCGAGCTGCGCGAGCACGCGACGGTCCTCAATCGCCTGCGCAATGCGCCCCGTCACGCCGGCTTGCGGCGTGTCGAGGCGCGCCGCTTCGCTGTAGCGATGGCGCGCAGCCAGCAAATCGAGCGCGCCAAGCAATGTGGCTTCATTCGCGCCTTCACTCGCGAGGCGCGCGGGCAGCACGAAGCGTTCGCCTTCCACGCGCGGCTCGCCCGCGCCGAACGTCACGCTCACGCGCGAGTCGCCGGTCAGCACCCGCGCCAGACGGCCGAGCGCGCCCTCGGGATCGGCGCACGCCGTCAAACGTTCTGTTTCGTCCTGCAAGCTGGACACAGGCGCCTCCGCACTCACGCGTCGAAGATCACGTGATGCCGGATGATGCTGCGGATGAGCGCCGCATCGTCCGCGCTCACCTTCGCGTAGATCGCAGGCGCCGCCGCGCGTTCGACATCGCCGGTGCGCAGCATGAGTTCGGCCCAGTCGATCAGGCGCCGCGTGGAGAACGCGCTCGCGAGGTCCTCGCGGGCGAACGCGGCCCGGCAGTCGGCAGCAATGGCAGCGAGTGTCTGCGCGAGCGGCCGCGTGAGCACCGGCCGCGTGCGCAGTAATACTTCGGTTTCCTCTTCAAGTGAAAGATAGTCGAACAGGTAGACGCGCCAGCGGTCGAGGAACGCCTCGTTGAGCAGGTTCGCGCCCTGGTACAGATGGCGGTACGCGCTCATCGCGCCCGCGGCGTTGGCGGTGGCGAAGAGGCGGAACGACGGGTGCGGCTCGACGATTTCGTTGCCGCGCTCCTTGAGCAGCAGGCGGCCGTTCGGTTCCAGCACGGCGGTGAGCACCGCGAGAATGGACGGCTCGGCAAAGTCGAGTTCATCGATGACGAGCCAGTAGCCCTCGCGCATCGCCACGGGCAGCACGCCATCCACCCAGATCGTCTCGCCGCCCTTCACGGTCCAGAAACCCACGAAGTCGCCGATGGTGGTCTGGCCGTTCATGTTCGCGCGCAGCACCCCATAGTGCGCGCGCGCCGCCACCTGCTCGATGAAGCTCGTCTTGCCCGAACCCGTATGGCCGATCAGCATGACGCGACGATTTTCTACGATGTCCTGAACGACGTCGTCGCCGCGTCCGGTGAAGAGGTAGGCCGCGTTCACGCGCGGCACCAGCGCGTTCGGCTCGCCGCGCGGCAGATCTACGCTGCCGATGCGTACGGTGGGCGTGTGGGTTTGCGGCCTGGCTTGATCCGCTTTGGCCGCGCACGCCGCTTCGACGGCCCGCTGCAAGGCTGCGGAAAATGTGCTGCCCGCTCGTGAAGCTCGCACCTCATCGGCGCGCTGCGCTTCGGAAACGAAGCCCTCGCGACGCCACTTGAGCAACTTCGCTTCGAGATTGTCGAGATCGATTTCGGTGTCGATGTCGATGTCGACTTTACCGTCCTCGCCCCGGCCGTGCTCGATGCGGTACATATGCGCGCGTTCGGAAGGCGAGACGCGCCACCATTCGCGCGCTCGGCCAGCGCCGCGGGTGTAGAGGCCCAACGGGTCTTCGTCTTGCAGTGCGGGATCGGTGGTGTTCATGGCAGAGGAAGCGAAACGAGGGAACGTGGCCCGGTAAATCGCCCTATCTTACCCGTGCGTGCCGCAGGTGCGCAAAAAAGGCGTCGAACAACGCGCGCACTCGCGACAATCTTCGCTTCTTAACAGGTTGCTGAAGTACCGCTGAAACATGTCATCGCGCAGAGTTCGTGAAGCGTTGATAGATGAACCACCACTTACCCACTGGAGATCATGCGCGGCGCCGACACTTTCACCGAGAGTTTGTTTTCCGTGCGCAAGCTGGACGACTTCGTCCCCAAGTCGCATCCGTTGCGTTCGATCCGCGTAATGGCGAACGAAGCGCTGGCGAAGATGGATCGACTGTTCGCCGAGATGTACGAAGCGGACA
>NZ_JAMBPR010000099.1 GCF_024206475.1 Paraburkholderia sp. CNPSo 3274 | reverse complement strand
TCGCGCAAGGGCAACTGCCACGATAACGCCGCCATGGAAAGCTTCTTCGGCACCCTGAAGTCCGAGTTCTTTTACCCGACTCGCTTCGAGAGCATCGAAGCACTTCAGGCCGGCATCAAACACTACATTCACTACTACAATCACCAACGCATCAAGCTGAAGTTAAACGGGCTGAGTCCTGTGATGTACAGAACTCAGCCCGTTCGGCCCTAGCCAAATACTGTCCAGCTTTCCGGGGTCAGTTCAGAATCGAAAGATCTGCGGGGCTTTTGTTTGCGCGCTCACAATGGCTCATCCAGCTCGAAAGGTGAGCTTGTTCAGGATTCCTTTTCAGTCATTCTCCGCGCAATTTCTTGCCCGCTTCGCGAACCTGCTCGAGCGTCGCCGCAGGCGTGCTCGCTTCCTTCGTCACACGGATCTCGATCAGAGCGGGCTTGCCAGCCGTGAGCGCGCGCTCCAGCGCGGGCGCGAATTGCGCCGTGGTCGTGACGACTTCGCCGTGCGCGCCGAACGACTGCGCAAACGCCGCGAAGTCGGGGTTCGTGAGCTGCGTGCCGTGCACGCGATTCGGATAGTGGCGCTCCTGGTGCATGCGGATCGTGCCGTAGTGCGCGTTGTTCACGACGATGAACACGACATTCAGGCCGTACTGCATCGCCGTGGCGAGTTCCGACGAAGCCATCATGAAGCAGCCATCGCCCGCGAGCGCGACCACGGTGCGCGAGGGGTAGAGCGACTTTGCGGCGATCGCGGCGGGCACGCCGTAGCCCATCGCGCCGCTCGTGGGCGCGATCTGCGAGCGGAAATGGCGATAGGCGAAGTGGCGATGCAGCCACGTCGCGTAATTGCCCGCGCCGTTCGTGACGATTGCGTCGTCGGGCAGGCGCGCGCGCAGTTGCTGCATGACTTCGCCGAGTTGCACGTCGCCGGGCATCGGCAGCGGCTTGCGCCATGCGTGCCACGCCTCGTGCGCTTCTGCAGCGCTGCCGGCCCACGCGGGTTGAGCGGGAGCGGGAAGTTCTGCGAGCAGCGCCGCGATTTCCGCGAGGCCCGAAACGATCGGCAGATCCGCTGCATAGACTCGGCCGAGTTCCTCCGCGCCCTGATGCACGTGAATGAGCGTTTGCTTCGTCCTGGGAATGTCGAAGAGCGTGTAGCCGCCCGTCGTCGATTCGCCCAGGCGCGGACCGAGTGCGAGCAGTACGTCGGCTTCGCGAATGCGCTTGGCCAGCGCCGGATTTATGCCGAGGCCCACGTCGCCCGCGTAGTTCGGGTGCTCGTTGTTGAGCGTGTCCTGAAAGCGGAACGCGAGGCCGACCGGCAATTGCCAGTGTTCGACGAAGCGCTGGAAATCCGCGCACGCCTGCGGGTTCCAGCCATGGCCGCCCGCAATCACGAACGGCTTCTTCGCACCCGCGAGCAGTTCGCGCACGCGCTCCATCTGCGCCGCGGATGGCGACGCCTGCACGCGCTGCGCGGGCGGCGCGATGGGCTGCGCTTCGGACGCGGGAATCGCGCCGCTCAGCATGTCTTCGGGCAGCGCGAGCACGACCGGACCCGGCCGTCCCGACATCGCGAGATGGAACGCGTGGCTCAGATATTCGGGCACGCGGCGCGCGTCGTCGATCTGCGCGACCCACTTCGCCATCTGGCCGAACATGCGGCGATAGTCGATTT
The DNA here is from genome assembly GCF_024206475.1 of Paraburkholderia sp. CNPSo 3274. Taxonomy (GTDB): domain Bacteria; phylum Pseudomonadota; class Gammaproteobacteria; order Burkholderiales; family Burkholderiaceae; genus Paraburkholderia. The sequence goes on along the minus strand of NZ_JAMBPR010000099.1, from coordinate 20,561 downwards.
CCTGGAACGCCTCGCGGTCCATCTGCTCGCGCGCGACCTGGCCGATCAACAGGATCATCGGCGTGGAGTCCTGGAACGCCGTGTGCACGCCAATCGAGGCGTGCGTGGCGCCCGGCCCGCGCGTGACGAGCGCGATGCCGGGCTTGCCGGTGAGCTTGCCGATCGCTTCCGCCATGTTCGCCGCCGCCGCCTCGTGACGGCACACCACGGTTTCGATCTTCGCGGTTTCGTCGGACAACGAATCGAGCACCGCGAGATAGCTCTCGCCCGGTACGCAGAACACGCGCTCGACGCCATTGGCGACGAGTGCATCGACGACGAGGCGAGCCCCGGTGGTGGTGGCTTCGGTGGTGGCGGATGCGTTCGGCTGCTGCATGGCGGTCAAGTCTCCTTCAGTCGTTACGTGATTACGTTCAGATGCTTCAGGCAAGGCGACAGCGCTTCAAACGATCAGCACTCGACGATGTTCACCGCGAGGCCCCCGCGCGAGGTCTCCTTGTACTTCGTCTTCATGTCGGCGCCGGTCTCGCGCATCGTCTTGATCACGGAGTCGAGCGAAACATAGTGCGCGCCGTCGCCGCGCAGCGCCATGCGCGCGGCGTTCACGGCTTTCACCGAGGCCATGGCGTTACGTTCGATGCAGGGAATCTGCACCATGCCGCCCACGGGGTCGCAGGTAAGGCCGAGGTTGTGCTCCATGCCGATTTCGGCGGCGTTTTCCACTTGCAGCGGCGTGCCGCCCAACACAGCGGCGAGCGCGCCCGCGGCCATCGAGCAGGCCACGCCCACTTCGCCCTGGCAGCCCACTTCGGCACCCGAAATCGACGCGTTGAGCTTGTAGAGAATGCCGATGGCGGCCGCGGTGAGCAGGAAGTCGATCACGCCCTGCTCATTCGCGCCCGGCGTGAAGCGCACGTAGTAGTGCAGCACGGCGGGAATGATGCCGGCCGCGCCGTTGGTTGGCGCGGTCACCACGCGCGCGCCTGCGGCGTTTTCTTCATTCACGGCGATCGCGTACAGGTTGATCCAGTCGATCATCGAGAGCGGGTCTTGCAGCGCACGCTCGGGGTTGCTGGTCAGCGCCCGGTAGAGTTGCGGCGCGCGACGCTTCACGGCGAAGGGGCCGGGCAGCGTGCCGTCGGCGTCGGGATTGTTGATGCCGCAACCGCGCGACACACACGACTGCATCACGTCCCAGATGCGCAGGAGACCGGAGCGGATCTGCTCGTCGCCGTGCCAGACGCGCTCGTTTTCGAGCATCAGCTGCGCAATGCTCTTGCCCGTCGAGGCGCACAGCGCGAGCATCTCCGCGCCCGTGGTGAACGGATTCGGCAATTGCTGCGCGGCGGCGAGCACCTTCGTGTTCGGCGCGCCGGCGGTGACGACGAAGCCGCCGCCCACGGAGAGATACGTGCTTTCGCGCAGCGTATCGCCATTCGCGTCGAGCGCGCGCAGCTTCATGCCGTTCGGGTGTTCGGGCAGCGCCTGGCGATAGAACGCCACATGCTCCTTGGGAACGAACCCAATGGGATGGCGACCGAGCAGCGCGAGCTGGCGCGAGGTGCGTACGGCTTCGAGACGCTCGCCGATGGTGTCGGGGTTGACGGTGTCGGGCGCGTCGCCCATGAGACCCAGCATGACGCCGCGGTCGGTCCCGTGGCCCTTGCCGGTTGCGCCGAGTGAGCCGTACAGCTCGACCTTCACGGCGGCGGTGCTCGCGAGCAGGCCGTCGCGCTCGAGTCCTTCGGCGAACATCAGCGCCGCGCGCATCGGCCCGACTGTGTGCGAGCTGGAGGGCCCGATGCCGACTTTGAAGAGATCGAAAACGCTTACTGCCATGGGTACTGCTCCTGCTTGTCTGACGTTGGTTTGTGGGGATGCGGCGCGATTCGCGGCATCGTTATTTCCGTGCCGCCGCCGCAACCCGCGCGCGTGTTACCGCGCCGGCAACGGCAGACAGACGGCGAGCCACGCGGGCGGCGTGGGCGCGAGTTTCAGCGCGACTGGCGCAAAGCGGCCGTCGAGACGCGCCGCGAGATGAAACAGTTCGGCGGCGTTTTTTGGGTCCCATTGGCCGGTGTAGCCCGGCAGGCCCGCTTCGCGCCGCTTCGCGTCGAACGGTACGTTCGAACGCACGAATTCCTCGTGCGATTTCTGACCGAGCGCATAGGGCGTGAGCCAGTCGAGCGCATTGGCGAGCGTGGTGCCGTTGGCCGCGCGTTCGGTCAGCCAGTTGCGGTTGTGGCGGCGCGCGGCGAGCGCGGCGGTCACGAGCGGCTGCAAATCGTAGGTCACGTAGTGCAGCGCGTCGCGTTCGGTGAAGTCGAGTGTCGAGCCGTCGGGCGCGACGTTGTCGCCGAGATGCTCCACGAAGAGCCGCTGTGCCGTCGTGATCATCTTGCGGTTGTCGAGCGTGAACGCGATCATCGCTATCAGTTTGACCCGATGGCTCTGCCAATTGTTCGCGAAATTTCCCTTGAGCGGGCGCGGCTGCGCGTCGATCTGCGCGATATAGCCGTTCGCGAAGCTGTTCAGGAACTGCATGGTCGCGTTGCGCGTTTTCACGGGCAGCGCGCTCGCGGTCATGTCGTAGGCGAGTATTAGCCCCTCGAAACGCGTTTCGTCGATGGGATTGAAGCTCGGCTTGTACGTGGTGACCCACGCGAGCAGAAAGCGGTCCACGAGCTTCAGGAAGCGCTCGTCGCTCGTCGCGCGCCACGCGAGCGCGGCGTTGCGCATGAGGTCGAGTTCTTTCGCGGCCTCGACGCTCTGGTCGTAGATGCCCTCGTGCGGCAGCGTGCCCTCGGTGTGCAGGCGCGGCAGCGGATGGGGCGTGTCGTTCACGTGCGTCAGCACCTCGGCCACGAGCGCCTTCACGCCCGGGTCGGAGTTGGTGCGCTCGCTCGATTGCAGCGCGGGAGCCGCACAGAAGTTCATCGCCGCGTGGGCCGTGCCGGCGAAGGTGCCAGTGAAGGTGGCGCAGGCAAACGCCAGCGCGGCGGCAACGCGCCGCGGGCGGTTTTGCGGCGCACCGCGTGCGTGCCGGGTCTGCCGGACCGAAATCCGCGTTGCGGTATGCGGCAAGTCCCGCATCGAGTCCCGCAGTGGAACCATTCGCACCTTCCGCGCCATGCGCGACTCCCTGATTCAAGGCTGACAGGTGTGTGATGTTAGCGGTTTGCGGCGGCAAATGTGAGGGAGTTGAGCGCCGCTGCGTGAGCCGAAGATAACGCAGCGGCACGGCGAGAACTTATTCGCCTGCTATTTCGTCAGCGTATTCGCCCGAATATTCACTAATGGGCACGCACGAGCAGAACAGGTTGCGGTCGCCGTAAGCATTGTCGGCGCGGCCAACTGGCGGCCAGTACTTGCGCGCGACGAGCGATGCGACCGGGTAGGCGGCCTGCTCGCGCGAGTAAGCGTGTTTCCAGTCGTCGGCGACCACCACGGCGGCCGTGTGCGGCGCGTGGCGCAGGGGGTTGTCCTCCTTGTCCGCGCGGCCTTCTTCCACAGCGCGGATTTCCTGACGGATTGCCACCATCGCGTCGATGAAGCGATCGAGCTCCTCCTTCGACTCCGACTCGGTCGGCTCGACCATCAGCGTGCCCGGCACCGGGAAGCTCATGGTCGGGGCGTGGAAGCCATAGTCCATCAGGCGCTTGGCCACGTCGTCCACGGTGATGCCGCTTGCGTCCTTGATGGGGCGCAGGTCGAGAATGCACTCGTGCGCGACGAGCCCGCCCGGGCCGCTGTAGAGCACCGGGAAGTGCGGCGCGAGCTTGTTCGCCACGTAGTTGGCGTTGAGGATCGCGTTTTCGGTCGCAGCGGTCAGGTTGGCCGCGCCCATCATGGCGATGTACATCCACGAGATCGGTAGGATCGAGGCCGAGCCGTAAGGCGCCGCGCTCACCGCGCCGATGCCGTGATCGTCGCGCTTGTAGCCCGACGAAAGCTGGTTCGGCAGGAACTGCGCAAGGTGCGCGCCCACCGCGACCGGACCGACGCCCGGGCCGCCACCGCCGTGCGGAATGCAGAAGGTCTTGTGCAGGTTCAGGTGCGAGACGTCGCCGCCAAACTGGCCCGGCGCCGCGAGACCCACCATGGCGTTCATGTTCGCGCCGTCCACGTACACCTGGCCGCCCGCCGCGTGCACGATCTCGCAGACTTCGCGCACGTTCTCTTCGAACACGCCGTGCGTGGACGGATACGTGATCATGATCGCAGCGAGCCTGGCCGCGTGCTGCCCGGCCTTGGCCTTGAGGTCGGCGAGATCGATGTTGCCTTGCGCGTCGCACGCCACGACTACGACCTGCATGCCGGCCATCTGCGCCGATGCGGGGTTCGTGCCGTGCGCCGAAGCGGGAATCAGGCAGACGTTGCGATCGGCTTCGCCTCGCGAGGCGTGGTACGCCTGGATGATGAGCAGGCCCGCGTACTCGCCCTGCGAGCCGGCGTTCGGCTGCAGCGAAACGGCGGCGTAGCCCGTTGCGGCCACGAGCATCTGTTCGAGCTGATCGACCATCTCGCGATAGCCGACCGTCTGCTCGGCAGGCGCAAACGGGTGGATTCGGCCGAACTCGGGCCACGTGACCGGCAGCATTTCCGAGGTCGCGTTGAGCTTCATCGTGCACGAGCCGAGCGGGATCATCGAGCGGTCGAGCGCGAGGTCCTTGTCGGAGAGGCTGCGCAGGTAGCGCAGCATTTCCGTTTCCGAATGGTGACGGTTGAACACCGGATGCGTGAGGTACGCGCTTTCGCGCACCAGCGCGGCCGGGAACGTCGAAGCGGCGGCTTGCGTGAGTGCGGCGTCGAGCTTGTCGACCGAAGGCACTTCGCCGGCGAACGCGGCTTGCGCGAACACGGCGAGCAGGTCGGCCAGATCGGCGCGCGAGGTGGTTTCGTCGACGGACACGCCCACACGCGTCTCGCTCACGTGGCGCAGGTTCATCCCGCGCGCGAGCGCCGCATCGTGCAGCGCCTGGGTACGGGGGCCGGCTTCGAACGTGAGCGTGTCGAAAAACGCTTCGTTCACGAGCTTGTAGCCAAGCTGCTTCGCGCCCGCGGCGAGGATCGCGGCGACGCGGTTCACGCGCTGCGCAATGCGCTTCAAGCCTTGCGGGCCATGGTAGACGGCGTACATGCTCGCCATGATCGCAAGCAGCGCCTGCGCCGTGCAGACGTTCGAGGTCGCCTTTTCGCGACGGATGTGCTGTTCGCGCGTTTGCAGCGCGAGGCGCAGCGCCGGGTTGCCTTGCGCGTCGACGGTCACGCCGACGAGACGGCCCGGCATCTGGCGCTTGAATTCGTCCTTCACCGCGAGGTAGGCGGCGTGCGGGCCGCCGAAGCCCATCGGCACGCCAAAGCGCTGCGAGTTGCCCACGGCCACGTCCGCGCCCCAGGCGCCCGGTGGCGTGAGCATGGTGAGCGCGAGCAGGTCGGCGGCGGCGATCACCGCGCCGCCGGCTGCGTGTACGGCTTGCGCGAGCGCGCGGTAGTCGCGCACGTCGCCGTTCACGCCCGGATATTGCAGCAGCACGCCAAAGGCGCCGGTGGTTTTGGCAATTTCGGCCGCTTCAGCGGCCGGACCGACCTTCACCTCGATGCCGATCGGCTTCGCGCGCGTCTTCACGACTTCGATGGTCTGCGCCAGCACGTCGTCGGCGACGAAGAACACGTTCGACTTCGACTTGCCCACGCGCTGCACGAGCGTCATGGCTTCGGCGGCGGCGGTGGCTTCGTCGAGCAGCGAGGCGTTCGAGATCGCGAGCCCCGTCAAGTCGGTGATCATTTGCTGGAAGTTCAGCAGGGCTTCGAGGCGGCCCTGCGAGATTTCCGGCTGGTACGGCGTGTACGCGGTGTACCACGCCGGATTTTCGAGCACGTTGCGCAGGATGACGGCCGGCGTGTGCGTGTCATAGTAGCCCTGCCCGATATACGAGCGGAACACCTGGTTCTTGTCCGCGAGCGCGCGCAGGGCGGCGAGCGCCTCGGCTTCCGAGCGCGGCTGCGAGAACGGCCCGAGCGGCAGCGTCTCGTTGCGGCGGATCTTCGCCGGAATCACCGCATCGATCAGCGCGTCGCGCGAGGCAAAGCCGAGCGCGTCGAGCATCGCCTGCTGGTCGGCCGTGTCGGGGCCGATGTGGCGGGCGGCGAAAGCGTCGTGCGCTTCAAGCGCAGCAAGCGAGAGCGGGGAGTTCATCAGACGATCCGGGTGTTCGAGCTTCATAGGGATTCCTGCGGGCGCGGGCGGCGTTGTGAGCGCGCCGCCGCGCCGTGGCGGTTAAGGCGAGGTTGCGATTTAAGCGCCGATCGCCTTTTCGTAGGCGGCGGCGTCGATCAGCGAGTCGAGCGTGGCGTCGGCGGCGGGCTTGATCTTGAAGAGCCACGACTCGTACGGCGCGCCGTTCACCTGGTCGGGCGTGTCGACGAGCGACGTGTTCGCTTCGATGATTTCGCCTGCGACCGGCGCGTAGATGTCCGAGGCGGCCTTGACCGACTCGATCACGGCGACGGCGTCGCCGGCGGTGACCGCTCGGCCCGCTTCGGGCAGCTCGAGGAAGACGATGTCGCCGAGCGCTTCCTGCGCGTGGTCGGTGATGCCGATGGTCAGCGTGCCGTCGGCTTCGGTGCGGATCCACTCGTGCGATTCGGTGTATTTCAGATCGGCCGGGATGCTCATGGTTGCTCCAGTGCGTGGTTCGGTTTTTGTTGCTCGAAAAGGGGAGGGCGTGCGCGCTGGCAGGATCCTCGCGGATCAGGCGGCGAGCACCTTGCCGTTGCGCACGAACGGCAGTTTTACCACGCTTGCGGGAAGGGCTTTGTCACGGATCTGCACCTGCACGACATCGCCCGGCTGCACGCCCTGCGGCACGCGCGCGAAGGCGATCGATTCCTGCATGCTCGGCGAGAACGTGCCGCTCGTGATCTCGCCCTCGCCGTGCGGCGTGAGCACTTTCTGGTGCGCGCGCAGCACGCCGCCGGCCTTGCCGTTTTCCTTCTGCAGGATCAGGCCGACGAAGGCCGAACGCGAACCGTTCGCTTCCAGCGCCGGGCGGCCGACGAAGTCGCGCGGCTCCTTCATGTCGACGGTCCAGGCGAGGCCGGCGTCGAGCGGCGAGACGCCGTCGTCCATGTCCTGGCCGTAGAGGTTCATGCCCGCCTCGAGGCGCAGCGTGTCACGCGCGCCGAGGCCGCAGGGCTTCACGCCCTGGCGCTGCAGGGCGTCCCAGAATTCGCACACGGCGACAGCGGGCAGCACGATTTCGAAACCGTCCTCGCCGGTGTAGCCCGTGCGCGCGATCATCAGCTCGCCGAACGGCGTGGCTTCGACCTTCGCGGCGTTGAAGGGTTTGAGAACTTCGGTTGCGCTGCGCGACGAGGGCGCGACCTGCCAGACCTTTTCGCGCGCGTTCGGGCCTTGCACGGCGACGATCGCGAGATCGCGGCGCGCTGTGATGGTGAGGCCGAAGCCGCCTTCGGCGTTGAGCTTCTCGAACCAGGCGATGTCTTTCTCGGCCGTGCCGGCGTTGACGACGGTGCGGAACTGGTCGTCGGCGAAGAAGTAGACGATCAGGTCGTCGATCACGCCGCCTTCGGGGTTCAGCATGCACGAGTAGAGAGCGCGGCCCGGCGTAGTGAGCTTGGCGACGTTGTTGGCGAGCGCGCGGGAGAAGAACTCGCGCGCCTTCGGGCCCGAAAAGTCGACGACGCACATGTGCGACACGTCGAACATGCCGGCGTCGGTGCGCACGGCGCGATGCTCGTCGATCTGCGAGCCGTAGTTGACGGGCATGTCCCAGCCGCCGAAGTCGACCATGCGGGCGTTCAGCGCGCGGTGCGTGTCGTTCAGCGGGGTGCGTTTGAGTTCGGTCATGGGGCCTCAGGCGGTCGCGAATATTCGCGCGAAAACGAAAAAGGCCATGCAGGAAGCGCCGCAGGCACGATGCCCGTGGTCGGTTCTTGCATGGCCCCTCTGTCCTCGGTACCTGAGAGATTGCGCCGTTGATGCCGGCGCGCGCCCCTTCGGTGGGCAGCCTGAACGCGTGGGGGTACGATCCGCCGCCGCCCGTTCTACTGCCGCTCTCCAGAGTTGCGGACTGTATGCTGCTTCGCGTTATCTCGCGCAAAAAGCGCAAATGCAGCGAATCAGCGGTCCGGCGCGCACGGTCCTTTTGCCTGAGAGTTTGTGGGTTGCCCCTTCGGCGGCGCCGGTTGCACTAGCTAAAGCAAACTAAGGCAAACGGCGCGCTCTCCCGGCGCGCGCAGCGATTGTGCGCGACGCCTCGGGGCTATGTCAATGCGGGAAAATTCTGCGCGCGGCGCGAGCAAAGGGTTGGGAGGCTTGCTGGCGGATCGGCGGCCCGCCATGCATGGCGCCGGAGAAAAACGGGGACGGTTCGGGGCGGCCGGGAGGCGCGGCACGAACCGCGAGCGCGCGGTCCGTGCCGGGAGGCCAATGCGCGTAGCGCTTACTCGCCGATGGCGCGAGCGGCCGTGTCGAGTTCCTGGTTCAGCACACGCTGCTCGTCGGGCGAGATGCCGCCGCCGTGCTGCGCGGCCATGTCGTGCGCTTCGCCGCGGATCGTGTCGAGACGGTGGTGGAGCGCGCCGCCTTGGGGCGGCGGGTAGTAGCCCTGGCTCACGCGCATGTCGATGCGGTGGCCCAGGTTGTCGATGCGGCCGTCGACCTGATGCAGGCGATCGACGGCAACTTCGTGAGGATTCGGGCCGGGCGGGGGCGGCGGAGCGGGGCGCGACGCCGGCTGGTTGACCACGCACGCGGCGAGGGTCGAAACGAGCGCGCCAGCGGCGATAAGGCGTAGAGCGTGGGTGTAGCGGGTCATTCAGACTCTCCTTTGTCTTCTCGTTGCTGCTTTTTTGTCCTGCATGTCCACAAACGTCTGGCGATTGCCGCGTGATGACCCCACCGCGGCAACCAGATGTAACCATTTGTATGGACCTTTCAGCGGCGTCGGCGCAATGCAAGGTCGACGCCGCAGCTGAAAGCGCGAGCCGGCGCGCTCAGGACTGGCGCACGAACGCCAGCGTGCGGCCTTCCTGCGCGCTTTGCATGGCGAGCTCGACGAGCGTCATGACGTCGATGGCGTCCTGCGGGCTCACTGGGAACGGCTTGCCTTCGCGGATCGCCGCGGCAAGGGCGCGGTACAGATCGGCGTAATTGCCCGCGGCGTTGGGCACGTCGAGATCGGCTTCCTGGCCGTCGTCGCGCAGCACGTGCAGGCGGCCCGCCTCGTTGCCCGCGCCGAAGCCGGGCTGACCCGGGCGCAGGCCGTCCTTGAGCTGATCTTCCTGGGTGTCGAGCCCGTTCTTCAGATAGCTGCCGCGCGTGCCGTGAATCGCGAAGCGCGGCGCGTACGCGGCGAGCGCGCTGGCGTGCAGCACGGCGTCGTGGTGCGGGTAGCGCAGCACGAGGTGCTCGTAATCCGGCGCACTTGCGTTCTCGCGCCGCGTGTGAACGAACGCGGTGATCGATTCAGGTGCGCCAAAGAGCGCGAGCGTCTGGTCGATCAGATGCGGGCCGAGATCGTAGAGCAGGCCACCGCCGCGCGCGGCGTCTTCGCGCCAGCGCTGCTTCACTTGCGGGCGGAAGCGGTCGAAATGCGATTCGTAGTGCGTGACGCGCCCGAGTTCGCCGCGGTCGATCAGCTCGCGCACGGTGAGGAAATCGCCGTCCCAGCGGCGGTTGTGGAACGGTGCGAACACGAGGCCGCGCTGCTTCGCGATGGCCGCGAGCGTGCGCGCTTCTTCGGCAGTGAGCGTGACCGGCTTGTCCACCAGCACGTGCTTGCCGCGCTCGAGCGTGCGGCGCGCGAGGTCATAGTGCGTGTCGTTGGGCGTGGCGATCACGACGCATTCGATGGCGTCGATCGAGAGTAGCGCGTCGAGGTCGGGCACGATCGCGGCGTCGGGATAGTCGGCCTGGGCGCGTTCGGCCTGGCTCGTGGCGATGGCGGCGAGCTGCGCGGCGCCGCTATGCGCGATCACGGGGGCGTGGAAGGTCTGGCCGGCGAAGCCGTAGCCCATCAGGCCGATTTGCAGCGGTGCAGTCTGCGGTGCAGTCATTTAGCGCTTCCTCTTTCCAGCGAGTGCGGGTGGCGGGAGCCCGTTATTGTGGCACGGCACGCATAACGTGCGGAACGAGGCGAGGGACGGATGAGCCGTGGCAGGAGGAACATCGGGGGCACCATCGGCGTATCGCTGTGGCGTGTTAACATCGCACCTCCCGCGTGAGAGGCCGCTGCGACGTACGCACGCCTCGCGCCGTGCGGCGTCACGAAAGGCCAAGCGCCCCGCCCGCACGCCTCCCAGCCGTACCACCCGTTTTCCCAATCCAGCAACGATGTCCGCAGGCCTCAATTCCGCCCAAAACGAAGCGGTGCGCTATCTCGACGGTCCCTGTCTCGTGCTCGCCGGCGCGGGCAGCGGCAAGACGCGTGTCATCACGCAGAAGATCGCGCACCTCATCGAAGCGAAAGGCTTCGAGCCGCGCCATATCGCCGCCGTCACCTTCACCAACAAGGCCGCCGCCGAAATGCGCGAGCGCGTGGGCAAGCTGCTCGAAGGCAAGACGCTCACCACGCCCGGCAAGGAAGGCCGCAAGGTGCCGACCAACCAGCTGACGGTCTGCACGTTCCACTCGCTGGGCGTGCAGATCCTGCGCCAGGAGGCGGAGCACCTGGGCCTGAAGCCCCAGTTCTCGATCATGGACGCCGACGACTGCTTCGCCATGATCCAGGAGCAGGTGGGCTCGACGGACAAAGGCTTCATCCGCAAGATCCAGTCGATCGTCTCGCTCTGGAAGAACGGTCTCGTGATGCCCGAGGAGGCGCTGGCCACGGCCTCGAACGAGGACGAGCACCAGGCGGCCATCGTCTACCGCAACTACATGGCGACGCTGCACGCCTATCAGGCGGTGGACTTCGACGACCTGATCCGGCTGCCTGCCGAGTTGTTCGCGAAGAACGAGCAGGTGCGCGATCGCTGGCAGAACAAGCTGCGCTATCTGCTGGTCGACGAGTACCAGGACACCAACGCCTGCCAGTACGAATTGCTGAAACTGCTGGCGGGTCCGCGGGCGGCGTTTACGGCCGTGGGCGACGACGATCAGGCCATCTACGGCTGGCGCGGCGCCACGCTCGAAAACCTCGCGCAGCTCGGCAAGGACTTTCCGAAGCTGCACCTCATCAAGCTCGAGCAGAACTACCGCTCGACGGTGCGCATTCTCACGGCGGCGAACAACGTCATTGCGAACAATCCGAAGCTGTTCGAGAAGAAGCTTTGGTCCGAGCACGGCATGGGCGACACCATCACCGTCACGCCCTGCAACGACGAAGAGCACGAAGCCGAGTCGGTCGTGTTCCGGCTTTCGGCGCACAAGTTCGAGCGGCGCGCGCAGTTTCGCGACTACGCGATTCTGTATCGCGGCAACTTTCAGGCGCGCATCTTCGAACAGGTGCTGCGCCGCGAGCGCATCCCCTACGTGCTCTCGGGCGGCCAGTCGTTCTTCGACAAGGCCGAGATCAAGGACATCTGCGCTTACCTGCGCCTGATCGCCAATCACGACGACGATCCCGCGTTCATCCGCGCGATCACCACGCCGCGCCGTGGCGTGGGCAACACCACGCTCGAAGCGCTCGGCTCGTTCGCGGGGCAGGCGAAGGTGTCGCTGTTCGAGGCCGTGTACATGGGCGGTATCGAGGCGCGGCTTTCGGCGCGCCAGGTCGAGCCGATGCGCGTGTTCTGCGACTTCATGCAGCGCCTCGCCGAGCGCGCGCAGAAGGACCCGGCGACAGTCGTGCTCGACGACCTCATGGACGCGATTCACTATGAGGCGTATCTCTACGACGCCTTCGACGAGCGCCAGGCGCAGTCGAAGTGGCAGAACGTGCTCGAATTCCTGGAGTGGCTCAAGCGCAAGGGCACCAAGCCCGAGCAGGAGATCGGCGAAGACAGCGAAGCCACCGGTTACGACAACGCCGACGGCCTCGCCGACACCGGCAAGAACCTCATGGGCCTGATCCAGACCGTCGCGCTGATGTCGATGCTCGAAGGCAAGGAAGAGGATCCGGACGCCGTGCGGCTTTCGACCGTGCATGCTTCGAAGGGGCTGGAGTATCCGCACGTGTTCCTGGTGGGCGTGGAAGAGGGGATCATGCCGCACCGCGGCGGCTCGGAAGACGACGTGATCGACGAAGGGCGTATCGAGGAAGAGCGCCGCCTCATGTACGTGGCGATCACGCGTGCGCAGCGCAGCCTGCATCTGAACTGGTGCAAGAAGCGCAAGCGGGCGCGCGAGACGGTGGTGTGCGAGGCGTCGCGCTTCATTCCGGAGATGGGCCTGGACGACGCGCCGCCGCCGACCGCCGAAGAAGCGCCGATGACGCCGAAGGACCGGTTGGCGAGTTTGAAGGCGTTGTTACAGAAGGGGTGATGACCCTGGCGTGCAGCGGGTGTTTGTTTTATTGGGACGCGGACGGCAGTAGAGTGAACGCCCCTGTCCTGCTCGCTGCCGCCGATGGAAGATCCATTGCTCCCGCATTACCGTCACGCGCTTGAAACGTATATCGACGCGAAGGACAACACGAAGCCCGCACGGATTCACGAAGCATTCGCGTCTGATGCGGAACTGACGTTCTCGCTGGCCACACCGAATATCGCGTTTCCGGCGCGCAGCGTCGGCGCCGAAGCGATCGCGAAGACGCTGGTCAGCGATTTCGGCGAGCGCTATTCGCGTTGCCGCACCTTCTACCTTTGCGAGGCCGCTGCGCTCGTGGTGCGCGAGCGCACGATCGAGGCGCTGCCCTGGCTCGTCGTAATGCGCGAGGACGCGGCGGGCGCGCTGCGCATCGGTCGCGGCACGTATCGCTGGACTTTCGTTACGAATGACATCGCGCCGCGCGTTTCGGCATTCCACATTCACATTGCCCGGATGGACGTGATCGACGACCCGGACGGTGCGCGGCTCGAGCGCCTGCAAGAGGGCTTGAGCTATCCGTGGCTCGCTCCCGCCGAACTGGCTGCGCGTTACGGCGCGCTGGCCGGGGACGCTTCGGGTGCGTTCGACTTTGCCCGCGAATTTGCGCGTCCCGTGCGCTGATGCGCGACTGTCTTTCCATCGAGGGAAATAAAAATCCCCGCGCCGTATCGCTACGGGCGGGGATCGCTGTGCGCTTTGGCGCGCGTGGGGCGCTTACTTCGCCGCGCTGACCATGTAGTCGACGGCTGCCTTCACGTCGGCGTCTGAGGCGGTCGAGCCGCCCTTGGGTGGCATCTGGCCCTTGCCGTGCAGCGCGTAGTTGTAGACGGTGTCCATCGGGACCTTGAGGCGCGGCGCCCAGTCGGCCTTGTTGCCGAATTTCGGGGCGCCCAGCACACCCGCCGCGTGACACGCCTGGCAAACCTGCTGATAGAGCGCCTTGCCCGCCTGCGAGGCGTCGGCGCTCTGCGAGCCGCCACCAGCCGCGGGAGCGGACGAAGCCTGCGGGATGGCCGCGATCGCCGCTGCGGCGGCTTGCGCCTGGGCGGCGTTCGCATCGGCGCCCGATGCATCCGAGGCCGGTGCAGCGGCCGCCGCGCCCGAAGCCGCATTGGCTGCATTGGCCGCGCCTGGCGCGGGCTTGGGCGGATCCTGGAAGTTCGCGCCGGCGTGGTTCGCCATATAGGCGACGGCGAGGCCGATTTCGTAGTCGCTGTAGTCGTCCGGGCTCGTGCCGCCGCGCGGGGGCATCGCGCCCTTGCCGGAGAGCGCCGTTTTCCAGAGCGTGTCGAAGCCCTGCGCGATGCGCGGCGCCCAGTCGCCCGAGTTGCCAAACTTCGGCGCGCCGGCGGTGCCCGAGGAATGACACGCCGAGCAGACAGCCTGAAAGACCTGCTCGCCGGTCTTGTAGACGTGCGGCGCGTTGGCGTCGCGCACGTTGACTTGCGCGACCGGCGCGATGCGCGCGGCGACCTGCTGGGTGGAGAGTTCGTCGGTGCCCGCGCCGGTGCGCGTCGTGTTGTCGACGTAGTAGACGAGCAGAATGATGATGACGATGGGGACGGCAAACCCGGCGATGACAGCGGCGATCAGCTGGCCGGGCGTTTTGATCGGGACTCCGTGGGGTGCTTCGCTCATGCTTGTCTCGACTCCCGTTGATTTTATGGTGAGCGGTACAGCAGGACGGCAATGGCCATGCGGCAGATCAAACACCGACGATTATAGACGGAAGGTTTTCCGGCTGGTGGGCGTGTGCGGACGTAGTTCAGCGGGCGTTTACCCGGAGCGGATGGGCGGCGGCTCGAGCTGTTGTGCCTATGTCGATGCGGCCCTTAATAGCCTGCGCGGTGGACGGTTTAACCGAAACCGGTTATTCTCTCGGTCTCTCTTCGGCGCTGCCTTTCCCGTGTTCTTCGGGCGGACGGCGGTGCCAGCAAGTCAATGCGCCCGTAGCTCAATGGATAGAGTACTGCCCTCCGAAGGCAGGGGTTGCTGGTTCGATCCCAGCCGGGCGCGCCAAGAAGTTTTCCGCAGAAATCCCCTGAAATCCTGAAAAGCCCCCGCCAGAAAAGGCGTTGCGGGAAATTCGCGTCCGGGGAAAGCCTGGAATTTCCCATGCAATCCGGCGTTTGCATGCACGGCAGTTTCGCGGAAGCGCATTGCTGTTGTACAGGGCTTGTACATCGCGCGAAGCGACGGCAGATTGAGTCATGGCGATCGCGCAGAGCCACCGTCAGACAGCGCGTGAAACGTGCCGAAGCGCATCAATGATCAACGCGAATGCCGGTGATGTTTGCCGCCGGCTTGCATAGTAAAGATGATAGCCAGGCACGGTCGGACACCATTCTTCGAGTACGCTCGACAGCCGACCCTCGGCCAAATGTGGCGCAGCCAGATCGTGCGGCACGTAGGCCAGCCCATATCCTTCTAGCGCTGCATCGAGCATCTGAGGCGTAGTGTTGAAGATGAATTGACCATGCACGTTTACGTGCAATGCCTCACGCTTCCTGGCGAATTCCCACGCATATAACCCGCCCCGCGTTGGGAGGCGCAGGTTGATGCAGTTGTGCGCGGCCAGATCATGCGGCGAGACAGGACGCCCATTCAATCTTAGATATTCCGGTGAACCGACAACGGCCATTTTGAAGTCCGGACCAATACGTACGGCGATCATGTCTTGCGCGATCAAGTCGCCGCTGCGCACACCAGCATCGAACCGATCCGCGACGATATCGACCATGCCATAGTTGATATTGATTTCGACCGAAACGTCGGGATAACTTCGCAGTACTTCCTTCAGCTTTGGCCAGAGAACGGTGTCCGCCGCGTGGTCGTGCGCTGAAATCCGGATCAATCCTGCAGGCTTTTCCCGCAGCGCACTTAGCGACTCCAGCTCCGCTGAGATTCCGTCGTAGTACGGGCCGACATTAGACAACAAACGTTCCCCAGCTTCGGTTGGCGAAACGCCACGCGTGGTCCGGGTCAGCAAACGTAACCCGATTTTCTCCTCCAGCCCGCGCATCGAATGGCTCAGCGCGGATTGCGACACACCCAGCTGCGCCGCTGCACGGGTAAAGCTCCGCTCACGCGCGACGACAAAAAATGCCCGCAGGACGTTCAGGTCGAGATTCTTCATTATGAATGTTATTCATATCTGTTTGCGAAGTTTAGCAGTTACTGGTGGAACTGATCGAGACGTACATTTCATTCATCGATCAGGCGGCGCATCCCGTCGTCACGAGTAAAGATCCAAACAGGAGTGGGGCAATGGAAATCGAAGTCAAACGTTGCGGGAGCGTTCCCGCTTTCAAGGGGCCAGCCGATTGGTTCACGGGCAGCGTTCGCGTGGATGCGCTGTTTCAGCCGACCGGCGCGGCGCGGGCTGCTGGCGGTAGCGTGACCTTCGAGCCGGGAGCGCGCACCGCCTGGCATGAGCACCCGCTCGGTCAGACACTGATCGTGACGTCCGGTTGCGGCTTTGTGCAACGTTGGGATGGGCCGCTCGAAACGATTCGACCGGGCGACGTGGTCTGGATTCCCGCAGGCGTCAAGCATTGGCATGGCGCATCCGCCGATACGGCGATGACGCATATCGCCATCCAGGAAACGGTCGATGGCAAGGCCGTCGACTGGCTCGAACACGTGAGCGATGAGCAGTATCCGGGCTCGACCGCTGCACGCTAACAGGAGCTCGCCATGCCGCACGTCATCGTGAAAATGTGGCCCGGTAAGTCCGAACAGCAAAAACAGCAACTGTCCGACGAGATCACCAGTGCCGTGACTAGCATCCTTGGATACGGGAAGGCATCCGTTTCCGTCGGTATCGAGATCGTGCAGCCGTCCGCCTGGGTTCGGGACGTCTATGACCCCGATCTCCGTGATCGATGGGACGCGCTGTATCAAAAGCCGGGCTATGACCCGTCAGATCTATAGACGGATGCTGCCTCCTGCCTGCGGGATAGGCGCACGATGCCGATGTCGCTTGTCGCGATAACGTCGCGCGTCTGGTCGATCATGCTGTGCAACTGCACGGCCGCGTTGACGTTCTGATCAACAACGCCGGGCTCATGCCAAGCTCCATGCTGGAAAAACTTCACGTCGATGAGTGGGACCGCATGATCGACGTGAACATCAAGGGCGTGCTCTACGGCATTGCAGCCGTTCTGCCACACATGATCCGGCAAAAGAGCGGGCATATCATCAATGTGTCGTCGGTCGCGGGTCACAAGGTAGGTCCGGGCGGCGCGGTCTACGCGGCGACGAAACACGCTGTCCGGGCAATTTCCGAAGGGTTGCGCCAGGAAGTGAAGCCCTACAACATCCGCACAACGATCATTTCCCCCGGGGCCGTCGCCACCGAGCTTACGCGAACGATCACTGACCCTGACGTCGCGGCTGGTATGAGCGCCGTGTATGAGCAGGCAATCTCGCCCGATTCGTTCGCAAGCGTCGTGATCTTCGCGATGAGTCAACCCGAAAACGTAGACGTCAACGAAGTGCTATTTCGGCCAACCAGCCAGATGTACTAACCTTTCAGCGCTCTGCCCAGGCATACGTCAATGATCGATATGACGACGCGCGCCTGGGGCGCCGAGAGGTCGCCATGAATGCCATGATGCGTGAGCTTATTCCCTCGTCCACACAATTCCTTTTCGTTGATTTGCAGCCAAAGATCATGGCTTCAAGTCGAACTCTGGCGCCGGATATTCTTGCGGCTGCGGCCGGGGTTCTGGCGGAAGGCGCTGATTTGCTGGGATGTCCCATGACCTTCGCTTTCGCGCCGGAGGGGCCGGGACGGGAACCTGTCTCGGTGCCAGAGCTTGTTCAGTACGCACGAAGCGATGTTTCATTTACCCGGACCGTGACGGGCCCCTTTCTGGATTCGCGTATTGCGCATCACATCAATGGCAACGAGCGCCGAACGCTAGTGGTCGCTGGTTATACGGTTGAAGTCGCTGTTATTCAGAGTGTTATCGGTGCTCGCGCGGCTGGATTCGATGTCTTCGTGCCCGTAGACGGTACGGCAAGCCGCTCGAAGCGAACGGAAATGGCATCAATCCGTGAAATCGAAATACTGGGTGGTGTTGTCACCTCGGTACGTAGCTTGCTGATGCGCCTGGCGCCAGACCTTGGCACGCCGACCGGCCGGAAGATGCTTGAAATCGTCAGCAAACTTCGAGAGGCGGAGCGTGACTGACGACATCGAATCAGACGCCTCTTATCTGGTCCTGAAGGAACGCGGAAGCATTATTGTAGGTGGGCGTCGCGTACCGCAGCCTTTTGTCGATCTCGGCAGCCATAGAGCAGCCGACACGATAACGGTTGACCAGATGTACGTCGATTACATGGTTCGGCCGAATGCCAAGGCTGCACGTGCTGTCCTGATTCACGGAGTCGGCCAGAGCGGAAACAGCTATGACACCACGCCCGACGGCCGAATAGGGCGGTTCGAGTACTTTGTCCGGCAAGAATATGCCACCTATGTCGTCGACCAAATAGGCAGAGGAAGGTCCGGCTTCAATCAGGCCATTTTCAATCAGGTCGGCGCAGGCGATGCGTCGCCATCGTTGCAGCCGCAGATAGTGCGGCTTGGCGACGACATCGGCGTATGGGTGAACTTCCGTATTGGGCCAGCCCCTCGCCAAGCGTTCGCCGATACGCAATTCCCGATCGAGGCAATCGACGCAGCTTCGCAGCGGGGCATTCCGGATCTGAATGCGATGCTGCCGTCGCCTAACCCGACTTGTCAGGCGCTCGTTTCGTTATCGCATCAGCTGGACAAGGTCGTATTGATCGCCACTCCCAATCCGGGGCATTTCCGTTGGAGACAGTACTCATGGACCCTTCAAGGATCATGGCGTCCGTCATCGTAGAACCTGGAAATTGCAATGGCGCGGTATGGACCGACGAACAGATTGAAAACCTGGCCAAGGTGCCGACGCTGATTCTGTACGGCGACCACCTGTCCAATCCCACCGGACTGCCTGGCGCAGCGTGGCAAGAGCGCATGGACGATTGCCGCATATTGGTCGAACGGTTGCGATCCAAAGGTGAGAAGGCCGAGTTATGGCATGTCCCTGATCGCGGAGTGCGCGGCAATAGCCACATGATGATGTGGGACAAAAATAACGTGCAGATAGCGCAGGTGATCCTTAACTGGTTTTCGTCCGTGCTGCGCTGATTTGCAAAGCCGCCAGGCAAGCATGGCGTTGAACTGGATATTACGCGGCGTAGGCGTCCAAGGCATTCAATGGCACATGCAGTTTTTTATCGGCCGCGAATGCATCCAGCAGATGTTTTACGGTGACCTGCACGCGTGGCGCCATCAGCGCCCGATGGGGGTACTGCATCACCATCTCATAGGCTCCGGGCAGGTGGGATCGGTGAAGGACGAGTTTCAGCGCGCCGGACAGCAGGTGATCCCAGGCCAGATGAACCCCGACCTGGGCAATCCCGACGTTGTCGCATGCCGCCTGAGCGAGCGATTCGGGTGCGGACAGCATCAGCATCGCTCTGTTCGCGGGACCCAGCGTGGTAATGCTTCCGTCCTTGGCCTTGAAATTCCACGGTGCAACCTGACCGCCCAGGAACCGCCGCGCGATAAGCCGATGGGATGGCAATTCATCCGGCGTATGAGGCACACCATGCCGTGTCAGATAGGCCGCCATGTTCAACACGAACATCTGGCCCACCTTCTTCAAGCCACGCACCATCACCTGGCGCATGCGTCCCACGGTCTTGGCCCAGCCGAAACCTTGTTCGATCAACTTGCGCTTTTGCTGCGAAATGGCGTAACCCACGCTCGAGGCAATCGTATCGGGCACTGCCGAACGCCGCCCCGAGGTGTTTTGCGCAACGTGCGGTGTGACGTTCATCCGCTGGCACGCCTCGATGAATTCCTGTGCGTCGTAACCCTTGTCAGCACCCAGCGTGATTACTGCGTCCAGATCCTCTGCCGCTTGCCGTGCGTCGTGGATCATGATCTTGGCCGTTTCACGCTCGGCATGCCCGTCAGCGTGTGTCACGCGCGCGTTGACCACCAGACCGTGCCGGTTATCCGTCAGCGTATGGCCCATGTACCGCAATTCGCTAGTCGTTTTGCCTTTGCGATAGAGCTGCGCATCGGGGTCGGTCCTCGACTGATGTGTCTCGTTGCTGCGTTTCTCGCCCTTGAAGTCGCCCGCGCCGCCACCGTCGTTGTCCTGATCGTCGCCGTTCTTGTGCCCGGCCCACGCCTGGATCAACGTTCCGTCCACGCTGAAATGCTCACCCGAGAGCAGGCACTTCTTCTCGGCGATGGCCACCACGCCGTTGAAGAATTCGATCACGGCATCGTGCTCGATCAGACGCTCGCGGTTCTTCGTGAAGACCGTGGGCACCCACACCTCGTCATCCATTGCCAGGCCGATGAACCAGCGAAACAGCAGGTTGTACTGCACCTGCTCCATGAGTTGGCGCTCCGAGCGGATGCTGTAAAGCACCTGGATCAGCATGGCTCGCAGCAACTTCTCTGGCGCAATGCTCGGCCGTCCACCTTTTATGTCGGCTTCGTACATCCCCGCGAACAGTCGATCCATCTTCACCAGCGCTTCGTTCGCCATCACGCGGATCGATCGCAACGGATGCGACTTGGGGACGAAGTCGTCCAGTTTGCGCATGGAAAACAGACTCTCGGTGAACGTGTCGGCGCCGCGCATAATCTCTGTGGGGCAAGTGGTGGTCCATCTATCAACGCTTCACGAACTCTGCGCGATGACGTGTTTCAGCGGTACTTCAGCGGCCTGCTAGGTCGTACCCGGTATGAGGTGGGCGCCCCTTAACAGGTTGCGGAAATACACCCCCGGCGGAAGCGGTGCGCCTCGATGTACGCGCCCGCCAGTCGCAAACTTTCGCATTGTGCAATCTCAACGCGAATTCAACGTTCTTTCGGCGGCTTGAGGCCGACTTCTGACCTCCTTGCCACGCTTTCCGCCACTTATAAGCGGATTTGTCCCAGTGATCGCATGCGCACGAGGTTGTATGCCGCCATGTTCAACACGAACATCTGGTCCACCTTCTTCAAGCC
>NZ_JAMBPR010000098.1 GCF_024206475.1 Paraburkholderia sp. CNPSo 3274 | reverse complement strand
CACCAGCCGTTCGATCTGACGTACTGTCAGACCCAGCCGTTCGGCGGCACGGCCGGGCTTGAGGCCCGTCTCAACGACGGCCTGTATAACCTTCAGTCTGTCCAGTTCGCGCATGCTCAAACTCACCAGCGTCGTGTCCGGCTTCATGGCAGGCCCCGCAGCGGTTGCAGCAGTCTGCCAGCTTGCCAGCGCTCAAAAACACGACATCTGTAAATAGCCAGAACACGACATTAGGACGTAGCCCCCACATCAAAAAATGCGATAAATAACCTTATGTAAAATGATAGCCGCTTCAAGCGGCGGGCTCGGACTAGCTTTTGAATGCGGCCCTCCGCTGCGTCTGGGCCGCCGAGAGCAGTACGTCTCACACGGTCTCAAAAGAACGGGTTGATCAGGCTCAGTCGATTGAAGACGACTTTACCGTGGTGCATGTCTTCGCTGTACAGGACGTCGCAATCCGCGAAATTCGAAGCCAGTCAACGGTCCCTGGTGATGAACGAGGTCACGCTCGTGATGAGTCGGAATTCGGTTACCGTCACCTTGTTGGCTGCGGTTGCGATGAAGTCGGCCTCAATGCCGAGCGACGCCAGATGCGCCTGCGCCTCTTGCAGCTCGCCGGTTTTGCGCGCAGACAGAACGATGCGTGCGCCAAGTTCGCCGAGTTGAAGACCGAGCCCGCGTGAGCCGCCAGTTATGAGCGCAGTCTTGCCTGAAAGATCGAATAATTGTTTGAGCGTACCCATTGTGTCTACTCCGCACTATTCCTGTTTCTACGACGCTTCTTGCGCAGACATCAAAATACCTCGAACAGCCCTGCTGCGCCTTGGCCACCCGCGACGCACATCGTAACAACGACAAATCGAGCACCACGGCGCTTGCCCTCCAACAGCGCATGCCCGACGAGGCGAGCGCCGGAAACACCGTACGGATGTCCCAATGCAATGGCGCCGCCATTGACGTTGAGGCGCTCCATCGGAATGCCGAGTTTGTCGGCGCAGTAAAGCACCTGGACAGCGAATGCCTCGTTCAACTCCCAAAGGCCGATGTCATCGACCGTTAAACCGGCCTTCGCAAGCAGCTTGGGTACGGCGAACACCGGCCCGATACCCATTTCATCCGGCTCACAGCCGGCAACGGCAAAACCCCGGAATGCGCCGAGTGGCTGCAGGCCGCGGGCGGAGGCCAGCTTGCCGTCCATGACGACAGCAGCTGATGCACCATCGGAGAACTGGCTCGCATTACCGGCCGTAATCACGCCACCCGGCAAAGAAGGACGAATTTTCGAAAGGCCTTCCAGCGTTGTATCGGCACGGATGCCTTCATCGACAGACACCGTGACGTCGCGCGTGCCGAGTGCTCCGGTCTTCGCATCGGCGACGCCCATCACTGTGGTGATCGGCACGATTTCGTCCGCAAACCTTCCGGCGGCAACGGCAGCCGCCGCCCGCTGCTGGCTTCGCACGCCGTACTCGTCCTGACGATCTCTCCCAATGTTGTAACGCCGCGCGACGGTTTCAGCGGTTTGCAGCATGCTCCAGTAGATGGTGGGCTTGTGCTTCTCAAGCCAACCGTCGTTCAGCATGTGTCGGTTCATTTCCTGCTGGACGCAGGAAATGGATTCGACACCGCCCGCAACGAAGATATCGCCTTCACCGGCAATCACACGCTGCGCGGCCGTCGCAATCGCCTGCAGTCCAGAAGAGCAAAAGCGGTTGATGGTTGCACCTGGCACGCTCGCCGGGCAGTCTGCACGCAATGCGATCTGCCGCCCGATGTTCCAGCCAGTCGCGCCTTCCGGAACGGCGCAGCCCATCAGAACGTCCTCCACTTCACCCGGCTCGATGTGTGCACGCTCGATCGCGTGCCTGACGACGTGCCCGCCGAGCGTAGCGCCGTGCGTCATGTTGAAAGCGCCCTTCCAGCTCTTCGCGAGGGCCGTCCGAGCGGTGGAAACAATCACTGCTTCAGTCATATTCGTGCTCCACATCAATCGTTGAAACTTTTGCCCACTTCGGCCAGCTGCTCGAGCAACGAGGCCGATTGCCACGCTTCGCCGCGATACCCCTTGCCGTAGCGGCGCGTCGCATGCGCCACGTTGTAGAGGCCTATGGTGTCGGCATAGAACATTGGACCGCCGCGGAACATCGGGAAGCCGTAGCCCGTGAGATAAACGACATCGATATCAGATGCTTTCGATGCGATGCCCTCTTCCAGTATCCGGGCACCTTCGTTCACGAGCGCATAGACAAGACGCTCGACGATCTCGTCGTCCGAAATCACACGCCGCTCCAGACCGATATCTCGGGATTGCTGGACGATCATGTCATTGACAGCCGGTGACGGATACGCCTTGCGATCGCCCGCCTTGTAGTCGTACCAGCCTGCACCGGATTTTTGGCCGAACCGCCCCATCTCACAGAGCAGATTGGTGGTCTTCGAATACACGATATCCGGCCTTTCCACCGCATGGCGCTTGTGGATCGCCCAGACGATGTCGTTGCCGGACAGGTCGAGCATGCGGAACGGGCCCATCGCAAAGCCAACCTTCTCGATTGCGCGATCGATCTGTTCCGGTAGCGCGCCCTCGTCCAGCAGATAGCCGGCTTGGCGCAGGTACTGATTGATCATCCGGTTACCAATGAAGCCGTCGCAAACACCGGATACCACTGCCGTCTTGCCGATCTTCCTGGCGAGACTCATGACTGTCGCCAGCACGTCGTCTGCGGTCTTCTCACCTCGTACGACCTCGAGAAGTTCCATCACGTTGGCCGGACTGAAGAAATGCATACCGACCACGTCGTGAGGCCGCTTCGTGAACGCGGCGATCTTGTCCACGTCCAGGGTAGAGGTGTTCGATGCCAGGATGGCTTCATGCTTTGCGACAGCATCCAGCGCCCGGAACACACTTTCCTTCACGCCCATTTCCTCGAACACCACTTCAATAATGAGGTCGGCGTGCCGGAGGTCGTCATAGGAGAGCGTCGGTGTCAGAAGGGACATACGCTGCTCGACCTGTTCCTGCGTGAGCTTGCCCTTTCTGGCGTTGTCGTCGTAGTTTTTGCGGATCGCCGCGACACCGCGCTCGAGCGCGTCTTGCCGCGTCTCAAGAATCGTGACCTGAAGGCCCGCACTGAGAAAGTTCATCGCAATGCCCGTTCCCATCGTGCCCGCGCCGACGACAGCCACTTGCGTTACCGTCCGCACCGGTGTATCGGGCGGCAGGTCAGGAATCTTCGCAGCTGCGCGTTTTCCGAAAAACGCGTGCCTAAGCGCGCGCGATTCCGACATGTTCATCAGCTCCATGAACAGCTTGCGCTCTAACTCGATGCCCTCATCGAACGATCGCTGCACGCAAGCGCGCACTGCTTCGACGCATTTGAGCGGCGCGGGGAAATTGCGGCTCGCAGCTGCGACCGTGTGGTGAGCAAATTGCAGGAATGCGTCCGGGCTGACATGATCGATCCGGCGGTCGCGCAGCTTCGGTAACTCGTCACGCTCCGCTGCTTGCCGTGCAAACTTCATGGCGCCCGTCAGCAAATCGCCTTCTACCACTACGTCGAACAGGCCGCTGCCCGATAGTTCGTCCGAAGAGACGACGCGGCCCGACACAATCATGTTGAGCGCCGCTTCGAGGCCAATGGCTCTGGGGAGCCGCTGCGTCCCACCTGCTCCGGGGAGTACGCCGAGCTTCACTTCGGGCAGCGCGATCTGAGCGCCGCGCGTGACGAGTCGATAATGGCAACCCATCGCCAATTCCAGGCCGCCGCCCATCGCTAACGAGTGACTCGCGGCAATCACCGGCTTGGCGCTGGATTCCAGCGCCGCGATAACCGTGTGTATGCTCGGCTGTTGCGTTGCGCTGGGCGTGCCGAATTCGCGCACATCCGCCCCGGCCGAAAAGCCGCTGCCCGCCCCCGTGATGACGATGGCTCGCACCCGGACGTCATCCGTTGCGGCCTCCATTGCCTCTACGATAGCGAGACGCGTTGCATGGCCGAGGCCGTTGACGGGGGGATTATCGAGCGTGATAACCGCCACATCTTCATGCGCGCTGTAGTGTGCAGTCATGTTCCTTCCTTTCTATGTGCGATGTACAGGGCTGCTGCCTGGATCAATCAGCGGGCATCACGATAGCGAGCCAGCTCCATGCGCCCAATCTGATTTCGATGCACTTCGTCCGGGCCATCTGCGATGCGCAACGATCTCGCAGCGGCATAGGCTTGCGCGAGAAAGCGATCCTGCATACCGTAACCTCCGCAGGCCTGGATGGCCCAGTCGATCGCCGTGCATGCCATGCTGGGAGCCGCAACTTTGATCATTGCAATTTCCCGGGCTGCCGCCTTGTTGCCGATCGTGTCCATTTTGTGTGCGGCATCGAGCACCAGTAGGCGTGTCTGCTCGATGGCGATTCGAGCGTCGGCGATGCGCTGCTGCGTCAGCGTCTGCTCGGCAATCGGCCGCCCAAACGCCGATCGCGACAAGCTGCGCTTACACATGATCTCCAACGCTCGCTCCGCCAGGCCAATCAACCGCATGCAATGATGGATACGTCCGGGCCCGAGACGTCCCTGCGCAATCTCGAAGCCGCGGCCCTCAGCAAGCAGCATGTTCGCGACTGGAACGCGAAGTTCCAGTCGCGCGCTTCCATTTCTTCGATACCGACGCGGCGGCAATACTGCGAGACGAATTCCCGCTCCTGCGGTATTCCCAGTTCCGTCAGCTCCACGTCGCTGAAGTTTGAGAGCCCGCGCAGGCTGCCGGCCGGCTGGTGCCAGGCGAGACACAGGTAGGCGAAATCCGCCATCGGGTCGCCGAGCGTCGACAACTCCCAATCCAGGACAGCCATCACGCTCGGGGCATCGTGCGCGAAAATCAGGTTGTCGATACGGAAGTCGCCGTGAACGACCCTGGTCGTCTCCGTGGACGGCAAATGGAGAGGAAGCCACTCGATCAGCCGCTCGATGGAATCGATGCGATGCGTCTCGGAGGCGCGATATTGTTTGGTCCAGCGCGATACTTGCCGCTCGAAGTAACTGCCAGCCTTGCCGTAATCACCGAGTCCGATGGCGTCCACGTCCAGCGTATGAAGCGCCGCCATGACACGGTTCATTTCATCGAAAACCAGGCGGCGTTCGTTGGGCGTCATGCCCGGAAGACTGGGCTCCCAAAGCACGCGGCCTTCCACATAGCTCATGACATAAAACTCGGCGCCGATTACCGATACGTCGTCGCAATAGCAGTGCGCATGCGCGACCGGCACCGCGGATCCGTTCAACGCACGTATCAGGCGATATTCTCGATCGATCGCGTGAGCGGACGGCAGTAGCGTGCCCGACGGCTTGCGGCGCAGGACATAGCGGGCGGATGGCGTCGTCAGCAAATAGGTTGGATTCGACTGACCTCCCGAAAATTGCGATGCTTCGAGTGGCCCGCTAAAACCACGCAAATTTCCGCCCAGCCACGATTCCAATCGCCGCACGTCGAAATCAGGGGCTCGCCTAATGGCCGCCTCATGCGACCGTGTATCAGTGTTGCTTTTATCCATCACGTTATTGAAGCTTCGAGAAATCGGGACGACGCTTTTCCTTGAATGCAGCCAAGGCTTCACTGCACTCGTTCCCTGCCAATTGCTTGTCGATCGCATCGAATTCCGCGTTCATTTGATCGATGACTCTCCTGCGCTCACTCATCAACCGTTTCGTCGCTCTGATCGCGCCCGGCGCCTTCGCAGCGATCACCCCCGCAATCGCCTTCGCTTCGGCTCGAAGCTGATCAGCCGGCACCGATCGATTGGCGATTCCCCATTCCACGGCGGTCTGCGCATCGACAGGGCGGCCGAGCGCGATCATCTCGAACGCACGAATGTTTCCGACCTGGAACGGAAGCAGGTAGCCCGACGCCGCTTCAGGAACAAGCGCCAGGTCGACAAACGGCGCGCTGAGTTGCGCGTCGTTCGCAAGGATGACGTAGTCGCAATGCAACAGCATGGTGGCTCCGACACCAATGGCTTTGCCTTGTACGGCGGCCACGACGGGAACCTCCATTGCCGCCAGACATCGTAGAAACCGCGCACCGCGGCTCTTGCCGATGCCGTCACGGATTGCCTCGCCGGAGAATTCGCCCAGGTCGCTTCCCGCCGAGAAGGTGTCGCCATCAGATTGAATGAGGACGGCGTTCACGCGCCCATTAGCGGCAGCTGATTCGAGCGCATCCGCAAGCGCGCCGTACATCGCTCCAGTCAACGCATTCTTCTTTTCCGGCCTCGATGTCGTGAGGATCAGCACCCGCCCATCAACTTGGACCTTTACGTCGTCCACGGTGAAATCTCCTGTTTCGCTATACCATTCAGACTCGAGCCGCTGCTCAAAATCTATAAGAAACCCCAACAAAGCCGATGATGGGATTGGCCGTGATTCTCGACGTGTTGCTCAAAACGGTGGTTCCGTTGGCGCTGACTGCATTGAATCTTCCAGTCGTCTTTAGCGGAATGTAGGTAATCGAGCCCAACACTGACCATCTGTCGTTGAGGCGATAGGTCACCCCCGCAGAAAAGGCGGGGTTCCACGACGAACTCGCCGATGCGTCAGCCCTTCCGCCAGGTCCGGCAAACTGTCCGAGCGCCCCACTAAATGCCGGATGAAGCTGGACAGAGCTGAACCACGTGTAGTTAACTCCGACACCCAGGAATGGCCGCCACACACTGTCCTTCTGTCCAAAGTAGTACTTCACGAACAATGTGGGCGCCCACACCCGAGCCGATACCAATGGCTTGAGATCGCCGACCGGCATTGACGGCCCCTGCGGCCCAAGCGGGGCGACAACGCCATGGGCGTAAAAATTCAATTTCGGCGGAATCCCCACTGCTCCTTCGATCGCAATATGCTCGGTTGCGAAGTAAGTTACGAGAAGCTCTCCCGTGAAGGTGTTATGAATTTCCGCGCCTGTTCCAGGAGAAGTGAAAGTGCCGAACTGGGAGCTGCTTTTTACTTCCTCCGCACTAGATAGCGTCATGTCGATCCACGCCGCACCACCCGTCACGACAACGCTCCCCGCCTCCTGCGAGAATGCGGTGCTCGCCAGACCACACATCGAAAACGCCAATACAACTGAATTCAGCTGTTTCCTCATAGCTTGTCTCCATCGTTTTTTCGGCTATCTCAGTCTTAAAAAAAGACTTCGACGCGGCTCTCAATGGCCACTATTAGCCGGCGATATAATTAGGTATGCGAATTTCTAAGCACATTGCCCATCTGTTTGTTTCAGCCTGATAACCTACTGCTTAGCTCGATTCGCGAACCGGTCACCCACCATCGCGTCCTGTCAACGCGTGCTGAGTGTTAAGAAGGTCGAGTGCAACGTCGACGATCATGTCTTCCTGCCCGCCAACCATGCGGCGGCGGCCCAGTTCAACGAGGATATCGACGGTTCTCAGTCCGTATTTCTCGGCGGCACTTTCGGAGTGACGAAGGAAGCTCGAATAGACGCCCGCATAACCCAGCGCCAGCGTTTCGCGATCGACACGAACGGGCCGGTCCTGTAGCGGACGAACCAGATCATCGGCAGCATCCATCAAGCTATAGAGATCACAGCCGTGGTTCCAGCCGAGCCGTTCGGCCGCGGCGATAAACACTTCGAGCGGCGCGTTTCCCGCACCGGCGCCCATGCCGGCAAGGCTCGCATCGATGCGGTCGCAGCCTTCCTCGACGGCGACGACGCTGTTAGCGACGCCCAGGCTCAAATTGTGATGCGCGTGAATGCCTGTCTCGGTCTCCGGCTTCAACACGTCCTTGAAGGCGCGAAACCGCTCGCGTACGTCATTCATTCCCAATGCGCCGCCGGAATCGACGACGTAACAACACGTCGCCCCGTAGCTCTCCATGAGCTTCGCCTGCTGTGCAAGGTCGCGCGGGGTGGTCATGTGGCTCATCATGAGGAAGCCCACCGCCTCCATCCCGAGCTCTCGCGCGTACTCGATGTGCTGTTTGGAGATGTCGGCCTCGGTGCAATGGGTGGCTACGCGGACAATACGAGCGCCAGCATCATAGGCGTTGCGCAAATCGTGAATCGTGCCGATGCCGGGAAGCAGCAATGTCGCGACCTTCGCGTGCTTGACCGTTTCCGCCACCGCGGCAATCCATTCGAGATCGGTATGAGCGCCGAATCCGTAATTGAAACTCGATCCTTGCAGCCCGTCTCCATGCGCCACCTCGATCGAATCGACTTTGGCTTCGTCGAGCGCTTTCGCAATCGCCCCCGCCTGTTGCACGCTGTATTGATGACGAATCGCATGCGAACCGTCTCGCAGCGTCACGTCGGAGATGTACAGTTTTTTGCCGAGTGTCATGCCGTGTTTCCCCTAGGTCGTAGCATGGGCGACCATCTCGGCGGCCATGCGCTCAGCACAAGCCTTCGCCGCGGAGGTCATGATGTCGAGATTGCCGGCGTAGGACGGCAGATAATGCGCGGCGCCCTCGACCTCGAGAAACACCGAGGTTTTGAGCCCTGTCATACGCGCGCCCACACCAGGGATATTCAAGGGTGCGTGGGCTTCTATCCGATCGAATTGCACCCGTTGCTTGAGGCGATAGCCGGGCACATAGCGATTGACAGCGGCGACCATGTCCTCGATCGACCGCTCCACGGCCTCCTCGTCGGCCGAATCGGACAGACAATAAACCGTGTCACGCATGATGAGGGGTGGATCGGCCGGATTGAGGATGATGATGGCTTTCCCTTTTGCCGCGCCGCCAACCTGCTCGATCGCTTTGGACGTCGTCTCCGTGAACTCGTCGATGTTCGCGCGCGTGCCGGGCCCAGCGGATTTGCTCGAAATGGAGGCGATGATCTCGCCGTAATGCACCTTTGCGACGCGCGACACCGCTGCCACCATCGGAATGGTCGCTTGGCCGCCGCAAGTCACCATGTTGACGTTTAGCGTATTGACGTGTGCGTCGAGATTCACGACCGGCACGCAGTACGGGCCGATCGCGGCCGGCGTCAGGTCGATCATGCGAACGTTGGGCTTGAGCTGCCGTAAGAACGCGTCGTTCTTCACATGCGCTGCCGCGCTCGTAGCGTCAAAGACGATATCGATGTCCCCAAACACCGGCAGGCGCGTAAGCCCCTCGACGCCTTCGTGCGTCGTCGCGACGCCCATACGTGCAGCACGCGCGAGACCGTCGGAAGCGGCATCGATGCCGACCATCGCACCCATCTCGAGATGATCACCATGTCGCATGATTTTGATCATCAGATCGGTGCCGATGTTGCCCGAACCGATGATCGCGACTTTCAACTTGCCTGCCATGAATTCTCCCGCTCGTTAAAATCGATCGCCTACGCGGCGATACAGGAAACTTTGCCTAGCCCGTCGACTTCCAACTGCAATGTGTCGCCTTCGCGTATAGGGAACATCGGCCCCAACGCCCCCGACAGCACGACATCGCCAGCGCGAAGCGGATCGCCGAGTTGTTGCATCGTCTGGGCGAGCCACCAGGCGGCAAGAAGCGGATGGCCCAGACATGCGGCCCCATGACCCTCCGAGACAAGCTCGCCCGTTTTCAGGAAGCGCATCTGGCAAGTAGCGAGATCGAGATCGGAAATGCGTTTCGGATCCGTGCCGAGGACATAAAGGCCGCACGAGGCGTTGTCCGCCACCGTATCGACGAGCGTGATGTTCCAGTTTTCGATCGCGCTGTCGACAACCTCGATCGCGGGCAATGCATACTCGATGCCATGCAGGAATCGGCCCCAGCTCAGTTCCTCGGTCAGGTCGCGCCCTATGACGAAAGCCACCTCGCCCTCGGCCTTGGGCTGAATCAGGCTACTGACCGGAATGTCTGCGCCGCTGACAAACTCCATATCCCTGAACAGGACGCCGAAATCTGGCTGATCGACCCCGAGTTGTCGCTGGACCGCAACCGATGTCAGTCCAACTTTCTTCCCGCAAATTCGTTTCCCAGCGTCGATAGCACGGTTCGTGTTGATCGCCGCTACCCGATACGCGTCGTGCAGACTCTCGATCCCGAACCTTTCCGAAATCCTGGAAACCGGGATACGCATACTGCGGGCTTCGTGTAAGACATCCGCAGCTTGCTGAAGAATAGATGAATTAGCCATACGTCCAACCGTCATGAACCAAAATCTTCGGCGCGGATTGTCGTTCGTTCCGCAGCCTTGGAATAGGTAATGTGTTTCATCGATAAGCTTCGAAATTCAGCCCGTCGGCAATCGATACTCCTTGAACTGCTCTCGCAGTGCGGCTTTTTGAAATTTCCCGGTGGCGGTCATGGGCATGGCATCGACGAAAACCACATCGTCCGGAACCCACCACTTCGCAACCTTTCCTTCAAAAAACTGCAGCAATTCATCTCGACTGACATTCGCGCCGGCTTTTTTTACCGCGACCAGTAATGGGCGCTCGCCCCATTTCGGATGGCGCACGGCAATGCACGCGGCCATATGTACCGCTGGGTGAGCCGCCGCGATGTTCTCGATGTCTATCGACGAGATCCATTCACCTCCGGATTTGACGACGTCCTTGCTGCGGTCGGTGATCTGCATGTAGCCATCCGCATCGATCGTCGCCACATCGCCAGTTGGAAACCAGCCATCCACCAGTGGCGACGTGTCGTTGCCGTAGTACGAATCGATCACCCACGGGCCACGCACGAAGAGGTCGCCGGCCGCTTTGCCGTCCCAGGGCAATTCGTGACCGTCACCATCGTCGATCTTGATCTCTATGCCTGCAATCACGGGACCTTGCTTCTCGAGGACCTTTTCTTGCTCGGATACGGAAAGCGCGGCATGCTGACCTCGCAGCGTGCAGCTGGTGCCCAACGGCGAAGTCTCCGTCATGCCCCAGCCATGAAGCACGTCGACACCCAATCCTTTGAAGGCGCGAATCATCGAACGGGAGACGGCGGACCCGCCGATACCTGTTCGACGGAATGTCGAGAACGCGAGGTTGTTCGACCGGACGTATTCGAGCAAATCCAGCCACACAGTCGGCACGCCGGCGGAGAACGTAACCTTCTCCCGCTCGAGCAGCTCGTAGAGAGAAGCGCCGTCGAGCCTGGACCCCGGAAGCACCAACTTCGCGCCGACGAGCGCCGCTGAATACGGCAGCCCCCATGCATTCACGTGGAACATGGGAACCACGGGCATGATGACCTCCGACGCCGAACAACTCAGCGAGTCGGGCAAGGCGGAAGCGTACGTATGCAGAACCGTCGAACGATGCGAGTACAGCACGCCCTTCGGGTTGCCGGTCGTACCGGACGTATAGCAAAGGCCCGATGCGAGGTTCTCGTCCAACATCGGCCATTCGTAATTTCCGTCCTGCGCACCGATCAATTCTTCGTAGCAGAGCAAGGAAACGTTGCTAGTCGCGGGCATCTCCTCGCGACCGGCCATCATGATCCATGCCTTGACTCTTGGGCACCGTCCTCCGATTTCCTCGACGAGCGGCAAGAACTGAGCGTCGAAACACACGTACGTGTCTTCGGCATCGTTGACGATATGGACGATTTGCTCAGGAAACAATCGTGGATTGATGGTATGGCAGATCGCACCCGCACCTGGCACGGCGTAGTAAAGCTCCAGATGGCGATAGCTATTCCACGCCAGTGTGCCGATGCGATCTCCTTGTCGCACGTCGAGCGCCTCCAACGCCCGGGCCAGCTTACGCGCGCGGAACTCGCACTCCCGATAGGTATAGCGATGAATGTCGCCATCACTTCTGCGCGAAACAATCTCGACGCCGCCGTTGTATCGGGCCGCGCGCCTTATGATCGAAGAGATGAGCAGGGGCGTGCTCATCATCCGGCCTGTCATTGCCATGAAAGATCCCAGTTACGTCATGATTCAACGATCGTCGGCGTCGTATTCTCGTCGGCCGCCCTGCGCTTCTCCCGCGCGTGTCAACGCTCTTCCGAGAGGAAGGACGAAACGACTCGATTGAACCGATCCGCCCATTCCCATTGCGCCCAGTGGCCGCACTTCGGGAAGGTGTTGAGTTGCGCATTGGGAATACGCTTGACATAGATCATTCCGGTATCGAGCGGAACCACGCGGTCCTCTCTGCCCCAAATGATCAGTGTCTGGTGCGGCAGCGTCGCAAGGCCCGGGTCTCGCCAGAGTTCTTCAATTGGTTGTCCGGATTCCAGGCGCATCGGCGGCTGCGCAATGATGCGCGGATCCATTGCCGCTTCAAGTCTGCCCTTGACCAGTTCATCGGTGATCGCCGACTGATCGAACAAGCTCTCGCTGATGAAACTCTTCACCTTTTCCGCCGTAATGCCATCGCCCTCATAGGCGGTCGCCAACGTGCGGATCGCGGGCGTGGGCCATTGGCCAAGCGTCGGGAAGCCGCCGGCCGGCCCCATCAGCACGAGGCGGCCGATACGTTCCGGAGCAGTCAAGGCCATCTTTAGGGCAATCATTCCGCCGAGCGAATTGCCGATGACGTCAGCCTGCGTAATGGACAAAGATTCCATGAGACCGAGAATCGAGTTCGCCCACCAGCCAGGAATCGATACGCCAACCGGCCTCATGTCGGATTTGCCCCACCCGGCGAGGTCAGGCACGATGACACGGTGGCTGCGCGCGAAGAACGGCGCATTGCGGCTATAGTTCGACCAACCGGACGCGCCCGGTCCCGATCCCTGAAGCATGATCAGAGCCGGACCTTCGCCCGCCTCCTGGTAGTGAATTCGGGTGCCTTCGAATTCGACAAACGCGCTGTGGAAATTCACTTCACTCATGTTTTTCTCCCAATCTCAATGGCCGGTACGTTGATGGCCCCACACGCTGATCCGATCGTGACTCACCACCGTCCACGACTCGTCGACGCTCACCGCTCCCGCGCCGTATTCGACTTCAAACCCTGACGGCGTTCTCGCGTAAAAGGAGACCATCTGGTCGTTGGTGTGGCGACCCAACGTCATCGTGACCGGCACGCTCTGCTGCGTTGCGCGATCGAGCGCGAAGCCGACGTCGTCGATCGACGGGACCTGCAACATGAAGTGCTGGAGGCGCTTTGGAGCCGGCATTTCGGCGAATGCCAACGTGTGATGCCGCGGGTTGCAGTGAAGGAAATGCAGTTCGAGCGTGCGGTCAGGACCGATCGGCATCGTGATGATGTCGGACAGCTTGAAGCCCAATCCCTGGCAGTAGAATTTGAGCGCTGCCTTGACGTCAGGAACGAGCAGCACGATATGCCCAAGCCCCTGGTCGCCGGTTTCGAAACCGTCGACCACAGCCGATCGGAACGGCGCTTCGCCGCGTTCGGTCGCGCCCCAGTAGAGTTCCACTTGCATGCCGGACGGATCGGCGCAACGTGCTAGCCCGCGCACCTGCCGGCTGCGCGCGAGCTCGCCGGAATCGCTTTCGACGCTGTAACCCAGGTCCTGCAGGTGCCCGACCATTTGCGCGAGGGCTTCCGGCCCATCCAGTTCGAACCCTGCATAGGCGATGTCATCGCGTTCACCTTGTTCAACCGAAATCCGCCAAAGACGGTTATCGATACGATAGCGATCACCGGACGCGCCATTTTCTCCAGGCATCAAGCCCAGGAACTCGGTCGCGTAACGTTTCCAGGCAGATAAGTCGGAAGCGTCGATTCCGATATAACCCAACGATTGCACCTTCATGCGACCGTCTCCTGATTGATTGAAAGTTTTTCGAGCAACCCGGCTCCGCCGCGGCTATCGATAAATCCTTGAACGGCTAACCCACCGTCGTGTCTCAGGACCGTTCCGGTCGCCGGCACGTTGTCTTCTCGTGATGCAAAGAAAACATAGGCGCCGGTGTAGTCGGCCGGAGTCGGCAGATGACCGATCGGCACCACATGGCGCGCCATTTCGACAAAGGGCTCCGCCGGAATCGTGGCATCCGCGAGTCCGAGCGACTTCACGCCGCTGAGGTTCGTAATCATTCCCCCCGGAGCAACGGCGTTGACGCGGACGAACGGCGCCAATTCGAAAGCGAGTTGCGTAACGATGCCGCGAATTGCGTGCTTGCTGGCCGTGTAGAGGACGCCGCCACCGTCCGACTGAAACGACGCGTTCGATGCCGTAAAGATCAGACTCCCGCGACTTTCGGCCAGCGCTTTTAAAGCGGCCTTGGCGAGAAGAAGATAGCCCTTCACGTTCACGGCGAACAATTCGTCGAACGCCGAAGAGAGTTTGTCTTCGGAGAGATCGACCAGTGCGGTCTTGAAATCCCAAATCCCGGCGTTCCCGATCGCGCAATCCAGGCGGCCGAACTGAGCGACCAATCCATTCACTGCGCGAAGGTTGTCCTCATACGACGTAACATCGCCCTGAAAACCCATCACAGCATCACCGAGTGCAGCGCGGATTTCGGCGATCCGATCAGCCGAGCGGTCAAGCACGCCCACCCGCGCGCCCTCCGAAACGAACCGCTCGACGATGGCGCGGCCCAAGCCAGACGCGCCTCCTGTCACCAGCACGACTTGGCTTTCCAGTTTTTTCATTTAGTTCACCTTGTAGCTAAGCAAGCTGCGAAGCTCGGTAGAGGGATCGGCTAGCAGTTCGGTCGGCACAGCAATTTGCGACTCGACGAGCCTTTTGGCCATCGCGTACTCACGCGGGGCGTCAACTGTCGCAACGCCTTCCACCCGTCCTCTCGATACGCGGAATACGGAAAAGGACGCGCCCGTCTCATCGCCCCGTATAACCATCCCTCCCGGACCCGTGAGCTCGCCAGCAAGTTGAATCTTTCGTCCTGCAATTTCGGTCCACGAGAACGCGATCTGAGGCTGCTCGTTCACGCGCCCGATCATTGCGCATGCTGCGACGGCCGCCTGCGCCTGGCTGTTGAGAAAACTCTCGAGAGAGCGGCGCCCACCTTCTACGAGCGGCCACGAGGCAACATCACCGGCAGCGAAGATTCCGGGAACGGTGCTGCGGCCCGCGGCATCGACGACCACGCCGCGCATACACTCCGCACCTGCGGTTTGGGCGAGTTCGTCGCATGGTTGAGCTCCCACACTCAAGACAACGACGTCAGCCGGCAAGTACGCGCCGTTCGACAATCTCACGCCGCGCGCCCGTGTATGGCCTTCGATCGAAGCGACCGTCGCGGATCGATGAATGACCACACCGAGTTGCTCGAGTTGAAACCGCGCCCAATGGCCCATCATTCGCCCGAGCGCACGCTCCATCAGTTCCTCGCCAGACTCGACGACAGTTACCGCATGCCCTGCCTTGCGCGCGGTGCTCGCGACCTCGCACCCAATCAGGCCACCACCGATGACGACGATCTCGCTCTGCGCCGCTAGCGCATCTCGAAGCGCGAACGCATCATCCAGCGCACGTAGCGTATAGACGCCTGGCAACGACACGCCGGGCAAGTCGACCTTGCGAGCCCGGGCGCCGGTCGCCAGCAAAATGCCGTCGGTCGCGACCGACGTGCCGTCGTCAAGCGCGAGTACGCCTGCGTCAATCGACACCGCGCGCGCCCCTCGACGCCAGTCGAGCTCCAACGTATTCAAGTCTTCCGTCGAGCACAGCACCGGCGGAGCGCCCCCGCACAGTGCTTCCTTGGATAACGCAGGTCGCTCGTACGGGTGCTGGGCCTCCTCGCCGACCAGGATGATTCTGTCGCTATACCCATTGGCACGAAGCGTCTGCGCCGCGCGTACACCGGCGAGGCCCGAACCGACAATCGCAAGCGGCTGTTTCATATGCCGGCCTCAGGTTCAAGATCGATCAGTACCCGGTCACCCACTACCTTGATCGGAAACACTTTGACGTCGCGTATCGCCGGCGGCGCACAGACCTTCCCGGTCTTCACGCAGAACTTCGCCATATGCAGGCTGCATTCGATCAGGCCGCCATCCAGATAGCCGTCTGACAAGGACCAGTCGCCGTGCGGACACTTGTCCTCGATCGCATAGAAATTGCCGTCGATCTTGAACACAGCGACCGCCTCGGGTCCAGCGTCGATCCTCAGCCCGGCGTCGCTCGGGACGTCCAATACTGAGCAAACATCGGTAAACGACATTACGCTAACCCTCAAAGGAAGAAACTGAGGTTGTTCGCGAGAAACGTCGTCTGAT
The DNA here is from genome assembly GCF_024206475.1 of Paraburkholderia sp. CNPSo 3274. Taxonomy (GTDB): domain Bacteria; phylum Pseudomonadota; class Gammaproteobacteria; order Burkholderiales; family Burkholderiaceae; genus Paraburkholderia. The sequence goes on along the minus strand of NZ_JAMBPR010000098.1, from coordinate 6,725 downwards.
CGAGCAAAATGCGCCGACTGACGATCTGAAATCCCGCGTCCGTCTCGACGCAGCGCAGGCGATCATGGCGTTCCCCGATCAGGTAGTCGGTTTGTCGTTCCGACCTGCTGCGATATGCGAGGAAGTTCGAGCGGACGAAGTATTCGCCCTGCCCAGCAGCGCTTGCGCGTACGTTCGTGATCAGATGCCGCGTGTGAGACGGCGGCTCCTCGGCCCATGCGGCGCCCGATTGGAGTTTGCGCAGACGAAGCTTGAGGTTCTCCTTGCTTTCGTCGAAATACGCGAGTTCATCAGGACTGGTCCATTCCACTTTTCGCTCGCGCGGCCCCACGTTGCGGCGGATCGGCATCACGTAACGGAGGTCGTCGGCCATCAGCTCGATCCACTCCGCGATGTTCCTGCCGTCGAGAAGCTCGGCTTCGAGAAAGAGGAACTGTTCGATCGCAAAGTGCTCTGCTGCCGAAACGGCGTTCGCGCGCGTCGCGGCAATTTCGTTAGCAACCATGGCCGGCCTCCTTGGCGCACGTATCGTTTTGCGTCGGAATGCACATCAGCTTGAGCCAGTGGCTATAGAGTCGCCGTGCGGCCTCCTCGCTGTAACAGCCCTCGACAGTGCCGGGGAACGCGGGATCCGCAGCAGGATTCAGATCCTTACCCATCTGAATGCTCATGGTGGTACGGCGTGCCTGATGTCCGCGCAGCACGCGCTGGATCTCGACCCAGTTCTCGCCGTCGTCCTGTTCCCATGTTCCTGCGGGCGAGAAGGTACGCAACGTGGCTTGCCGGAGTTGCTCCTTCTCGGCAGGTGAAGCGTCGGAGTCGACCAAACAGAATGCCCAGACCTCGATTTCGCCAGGGCCGCGCGGATGCCAGACGCGGCAGCTGTTCACGCCCGCGAAAAACGAGAACGTGGGAAACACGGTCATGTGTTGCGCAGTAATCGCGCTCACGCCAGCATTGTGAGCGGCGTGCCGCTGAGCAAGGGCCATCGAATCGTATCCCGGCTCGCGCTGGCCAGCCTGCGACACAATCCAGTCTTCATGAAGGCCCGGGGCCAGGAAAAAGCCCGTGCCATGTCCCTGGTCCGATAACAGTTGACGCCCTGGCAGCGGCAGCTCCTTGCCCGCATACTCCGGTGTTGTCGCAACTTGCACAGACACATGCGACATGATCCCGTGGTGCATATCGCTGGCGAATTGCTCAGCGGCAAGCTTCCAGTTGCAGGGGATGACCCACTTGTAGATCCCGCCGATCGGCTCCGTACCGGCAGGCGACCGATCGAGCAGTGCGTCCAGATACAGCGCGGCTTCGCCGAGCGATTCTTTCAGCGATTGTGCATGCTCGTCCCAGTTGGCGAAGATCAGGCCCTTGTAGCTTTCAACTCGAGGGACGCGCCTTGCAGGCCATTCTTCTTTGTTGAAACACGGCCCGTAGTGCTCCTCTGACGGGACGTTCACGAGAGCGCCGTCAATCCCATAGGCCCAACCGTGGTAACTGCATGTGAATGCCTTCGCGTTGCCCTGGTCCGCACGGCAAATCTTCATGCCGCGATGACGGCACTGATTGAGCATGACGGCGACCGACCCGTCCTTTTGCCGAACTGCAACGACGGGATCCTCCGCCATGTACGTGGAGAGGAAGTCCCCGGTCTTGGGAATATGTTTCTCGTGAGCGATGAACAGCCACGACCGCCCGAAGATGCGGTCCAGTTCCTGCTCGTAGATACCCTGGTCGGAGTAGACCAGTGGACTGATCGTCCCCGCCTCTTCGTCGAACAGCGCAGAGGCAGGATAGCCTTGAATGGTGGTATCAGGCACTTGCGTCTCCTAGATAGTTGCCCATGGCGAAGCATCGGCTCTTATTGCGGTATGCGGCCGTTGGTGTGAGCGTCGCGCGCATTTCCGTTACTGGAACGATAGGCGTTCGCGGGCGGTCCACCTTTGCTCACAGCGCGGAAAAGCTTTGCTTGTCGGGCAGCGACATCCGCGGATCACATGGCGATGCTTCGCGGGACAGCATCGATGGATGATGCTGCCGGCCGCAGAGTGGAAACGTTGGGAGGGATGCCCGTTGTGACGGCATGACGAGCGTCATACCGCAGAGACCGAGGGACTTTAGTTGATAGCGCGTTCGCGCAGTGGAACGTGGCGCGTCAGCGCGGGCACGGGCACACAGATGCTCACATGACTTCCATCTGGACGCCCCTTTCGGCGTCGACTGACGGAAGGCTTTCGCAGCGGATGCGGTCTCTCAGTTGGCCTGGGCTTTCGCCAAATCGATTCTTGAAGGCCCGATTGAAGTGGCTAATGTTTTTGAATCCTTCTTCGTACGCAACCTGGCAAATTGTTTCCCTTACCTGGCTTCTATGAAGCAATCGATTTCTGCATCGCTCGAGTCGCTCCGCGATGATCCACTCTGTTACCGTCGTCTGACATTGAGCGAAGAGTTCATTCAGGCGACGAACGCTTATGCCCATGGCGCTTGCGATGGAAGATGAGGTAAGGGTGTCGTCGTGCAACCTGGCGACGATGTAAGATTTGATCCGCTGCAGAGTCGCGCGACTATACGTCGTTGCAAGCCCCTCTCTCGCAACGGTCGAATTGGCGCTTACCGCCGCCGCGATGAGATCCAGCAAACTGCTCTCCAGCCACGGGACGCTGTCCCCTGCAATCGAGTTCGCCGACTCGTATGTGGTCAGCAGCGTTCTCAACAGGACATGCATGATCCCGTGCCGGCTATCAAATTTTCTGTCTACCGCATCCTGAAAGATCACGCGTCTAATGTGTGATTCGATTTTCGGAAGACGTACCCATAGCCCATCAAAGCCTGCTGAGAACTCCATCCGGGTAGGGTGCTCCGAGCCGATGAGCGCAATGTCGCCTTCGGCCAGAGCGTAGTAGCTATTCCCGATTTCACATGACAGTTGACTTGCCAGAACGACAACTAGAAATAATTCGTCCTGCCCTCCTCTGCTGCTTTTCGAATCTCGACGGATTCCAAACGGACGACTGGAGGCCGCCGCCTCGGAACGCAGCATTTCAATGCGACTCAATCGGCGACTCGTAATCTTTCCGACCGGCTCAAAACGATTCTGGGAAGCCTCGAGTTCCAACCGGTCGCCGTGAAACGCCTCGCACAGCCGCTGCGATGTCAGACGCTCGAAGCCTTGTGGATCGGACGACAACTGTTGAATAGGTGCGTACATGTGTCTCCCCCATCATGAGTGGGTCATTTACGTTGTATTACCTTCTCGTGCCGCGCTACTGTGGAGCGCAACTGAGCGCCCTCCAGACAGCCTTCGTCGCAGCGCGAAGTGCTTCATCGTCTGACGTTGCGCCATGTGCCGGCCGGACTAAAACGATCAAACCGGCCAAATGGGAGTACAGCAGACGACCGCGTAACGCGCACTCCCGGGGTGTAAGCGATCGATTGATCCTGGCCAGCAATCGGGCGAACGTCTCCTGGAATCGACGGTTGAAACTTGCCACCAATTCTCGGGCAAATTCTTCGCGCTCGGCCATGCTCCAGCCTTCCAGGCAAAATGGTGCAATGTGTGTACCACGCTTGACCAACTCGTCAAAGGCGATATCTGCGATGGCATCTAGCCGAGCCTCCGGCGATAGATCATCGTCGTCGACCACACTTTCATAGAGCGTCAGATATCGTGTTGCCACCGCCTCCATCGCCGCTCGCAAAAGGTCTTCTCTGGTCGGGAAGTAGTGCTGCAAGGTCGCCAGGTGGATCCCAACATCGCTCGCCACGCGGCGCAAAGCGAAGCCAGCGTTACCGTACTGCGCAAGCACATTGATCGCGGCCTCCACGATTTCGGGGATTCGTGTCGTTCTGTTGCCGCGGCGCTTTGGCTCGTCGGCTAACTCTTTAGCCTCTGTCAGTTCAATCACCAGTTCCCTCATCTTTGACCTCTTGCCGGCAGCCGCCGGTGTGCGCGTCGGACAGTCCAACCGCTCAAATATCACCGTTCCCTCGGCCGAGCGATCGCAGTCAGTTCATCGGTCCTCGCCCTAGCCACCATAGCGAGCAACCACCTTCTCATGAAGAATATGTCACTGGACGGATAATTACCAGTCAATCGAGCATATAAAGTTCCGACCCCACATATATAACATCCATTTGTCGGGGAAATAGGTGATTTTCCTGGCGATGACGGCCTTGATATATCCGTCGTATGACTGTATAAATCAGTCAGACGACCAATAAGTGATGCCCGACGCCCGTCCGGAAGTCAGGTTACCCGAGGGCAATCGGAGCACCCGCGCCTTGGCGGTACCGCATGCGCCAAGGTGCGGACTCACAAGGTGGTCGAGTCGCGGTGACGGGTCATGGAGAGTACGATGAACTACGATGGGTATTGTTTGCGCAGGTTGATCGACAAGTGGCTTGCCCCCTCCGACACCTCACCGATTCGCATCAAGCGCTTCCAGTTCAGCGACAAGGTATATCGCGAAGGACGCTGTGTCTGTGTTGAGTCCACCAAGCCTGGTCGATCGTTGGCGATATTTTTCTTCCGACACGATGACGGCTTATGGTATGTATTTCCCCCAGCAGCAACACGACCGGCGATGTGCGCCGCTTGACTTGATGACTGAGTTCCCAGGACATCAAGTCGCTTGTTTGACACCGAGCATATGCATGCGTGTCCTTTTGCACCGTATCGGAAATACTGCCGGCTGCGGTTCCTCCAGCCCGTTAGCCAGATGCGCTTGTGTCGGGGTCGTTTAGAAATCGTATCGGCGAAAGCCATTACTCAGAAAACGGTTCCCTCTGCCGAAGATGCACGCAGGGTTCTACGCGATCAGCGTCGAGTCAGATCCAGCAGGGCTCAAATGGTCAGCACCGTTGGCTGCAGGGGTCTCTGAGATTGACCCGCGAAAACGGACATCCTTTTGATCAGGAGGGCACGCCCGTGGACGCGGACGTGAAGGTGTGGGCCGCCGGTATCCGCGCTTCTGAGATCTTCGACGCCAGTGGCCTTGAGCTCGATCGAGCGCGGCAGGTCGTCGTTGCTCCCAATCTGCAAGCCAGAGGCGATGATCGAATATTCGCGGTAGGTGATTGCAGCAGTCTGCTTCCGGAAGGTGCTGAGAGGCCCTTGCCATCGACCGCTCAGGTCGCGAATCAGCAAGCCATTCATCGCGTCAGGCATCTGCCGTCCTGGCTGCGAGAGGATCGGCCGATGCCACCATTTCGCGTTCAGGACCTCGGGGCCCGCGTGTCGCTCAGCGATTGCAACGCCTTCGCCACGCTGGGCGTTTCGGCTTTTTCCGCGGCAGCTTCATCAAGGGGCGCTTTGCGCAGATGAGCCACGCTTTCCTCTACAGGCGTCATCAGTTGGCCCTGGATGGTCCGGGGCGTGCGGCGTTGTTGTGGTTGCGGATCAACGCAATGGTGCATCCATCGATACGGATTCCTGAGCAACCGCGCGCCGAGCAAATCCGTCGCGTGGTTGACAATGCGTTCGTCATTGCCTGATCAAGGTCGTTGACGGTCATAATTAATTGGCATTGTTCACTTAAATCACAGGAGAAGTCATGGAAAAGCTTCGCGTGGCGCTGCCGGCCAAGGACCGAAAGCATGACACCATCGCTGTCCTGCGCCTCGTCGAACAGGATGAAATCGGCTGCGATGCGTGGCTCCGAGAGCGCCCAGCGCTTCAGGAGCACGTCAGGCGAAATGGCGCTCGTGGCGCGCGCTGCCGCGCCCTCTTCCCACAGGCGTCCGACGTAAGGCAGCAGGTAGGCGCGCAGTTGCGCGGCGACCGCTTCGTCGATCTTTTCATCGACGACAAAATATGGTGCGCTGCCGGCCGTATGTCCGCGGACCGGCAGAACCTGTCCCGCCCATCGGCAATCATCCGCCCGATCTCGAACGGCGCGATCTCGACGGCCTTGCCCGTCACCGTCCGCACTTCAAGCGGGCCAAGCCCGTAGCGTGCCGCCAGTTCGTGTGGCGGCTCGCCCTGAAGGCTCACCCGGCTTCTGAGCGATGCGCTCATGGAGGCCCACGCCAGCGAATGCATCGTCCGCGAGTCGACGTGCGCAGGAAAGCGCCGGGCTGCACTTGCCGCGATTTCCCGGTTGAACGCGAGGTACATGCCGCGCCGCTGGCCGAAGTGTTCGGCCACAAGCTGGAGTGTGGAGGTCTTGCCCGCGCCGGCAACGGCCTTGACCTTCAGGTCCCCGAGGCGCAGCGCCGCCTCGATCACCGCCTGCTGCTCGTCCGTTGGAATCAGCCTTCTCTTCACGCGATACCAGACCTCATGTGCGATCGCTCCCGGCGATATGGGGCCGCTGATTTTCGCATGGCACACGGCCGATCGAGCGGCCCCGCGCCGGACGCGGATTCAGCACATCTGGCGTGGCGAAAACCCACAGCGCCTTCACGTCTCAACAAGCTCAAGCCCGTTTTCGGCACACCATTGCCTCAGCGCGCTTTCGACAGCATCGGTTTCAAACGAGTACCAGCGCTCGAGAACGCCTTCACGTTCCAGCAATTCCTTGAAACGCGCATAAGCCCCTCGCCTCCGGAAAAATCCTTCGACCTGGTCGTAACATGCAGGCAACGTCTGTGCGACAAAGCGCAAGGCGAGACGGCTTCCGAGATCAAGCTCGTTCCTGTGCGGTATCGCGAGGTAGCGATCGGAAGTCTCAAGGTCGTCAGGGATCTCCTCGTCGAACGCGTCACTGGAATCGGAAGTCCACCAGATC
>NZ_JAMBPR010000097.1 GCF_024206475.1 Paraburkholderia sp. CNPSo 3274 | reverse complement strand
CCCGCCGGATAACCCAGATGGTGTCCAAGTTCGGCACCCAGCGCCCGCTCGATCAGCGCCTTCTTGAACGCGGCTGAAGCGGCGTGCACCGCTTCGGCGGTCATGGGTCCCTTCACGAACTGGTCGATCAGCTCCTTCGGAATGGACGGTAACGCTGTCTGCGCTTCGGTAGTTGTCTTGGGTTTGCGTGGCATACATGCTCCTTGAGCTACATGTTATGCCTTGAACACAAAATCTATGACAGACCCTTCCCCATGCGCTCAACAAGCCGTCAAACGACGCGCCGGCCGGCGCCGGCCGTGGCTCCGGCAAAGGCACGCCAGTCGAGCGGTAGCGCGCGGATCCTCGCGCACTCGCACCCTTATTGACGCGTTCGGCGGCGCCGTTGCGCATGGCGTAGCGAACGACATCCGAGGCTTCGCGCGAACTCATCAATCCCGACGCAGTAATTTCGCTGACCGACGCGCTTTCGCGTTGCGCCAGCCAGCGCAGCAGCGTGAGCGCACTACCGTGAACCTTCATTACTGGCCTCTCCCGTCTTTGTCTTGTCCCTGTCCCCGGCGCAGATCCCGCGACGCACTGGACGAATTTCGCATTGTCTGCAATGCCATACGCTTATCCGCCCGTTGGACTCGTGGTAGTGCCATTGGGCTTGATTGCGGCGGCGAAACTGAACAGCGGTGTGGGGACCGCGCTCGCCAGGAGGGTGAAAAGCGCGGGCGTGGGCTGCACGCGCAGATAGGCCTTCGGCTTTGCATTCGTTTTCAGTCCCCGCAGGCGCGGGCGTACGCGGTAACCCCGGAGCGGCTGGCACGCCGCGTGTTTGCATTCATATTTATCTGCTCATCCGAGGGTATCGGCAACCGTCAGACGAATCTTTAGCGCAAACGATGAATTAATGGAGGCCGCCTCTTCTGTAATAAAAATGAAGGCATCCAAAATTCAATTGAATTATCCATGGGAAGGTTTGGTCTGCCATCCCACATACTCGCGGCCCGCATCCCGTCACAATCGACGCGGCCGCGCGGGGCCAGCGGCGCATGATGCAAAACACATAAACGCCCGACTGGCGCTCCGAGGCGACCGCGAAAAACAACGCGCAAGGGGTTCGCATGGAGCCGATCACATTTGGTCAGTGCGTGAAGGGCGCATGGCGCGACGGCTGGCGATACCTCCGTCACCGCCCCGCATTTGCCGTTTTGCTCCCGCTCTATGCGTGGCTGTCGTCGTCCGTCGTGAACGTACTGCGCCCCGACAGCACGCCGCCGTTCCGGCTCCTCACCTATGTCCCGTTGGGCGTCTTCGCACTGATGGACAGCGCGCTATTTTCGCTTCTCATCATGCACGCCATACGCTTCGTATTGCTTGACAATGATTCGACGAAGGCGCAGCCGATCTCGGGGCCGAGCTATTGGCGATTTCTTGGCTGCACCTTTGGACTGACCATGCTCGCGCCGGTGCTCGTCTGCCTGGCGCTGGTGCTCGTCTTCCTGGCCATGGCGCTGTATGCCGGGCTGATGATCTGGCTCGCTCACACAGCGAAAACCGCGATTGCGCAGTTTCCTGTCGAGGCGCACATCCTGATACCGATCGTCGGGGGAGGTTTCGCGCTGTTTGCCGGAGGCATCAGTTGTTTCGTGCTCACGCGGCTGAGCCTGCTCCACACGCATGTCGCCATTGGCGGCACGCTCAGGATACGGGAAGTCTGGACCGATACGCGAGGGCATTGCTGGAGCATCTGGCTCATACAGTGGTGCGCCGGACTGCCAACGCTCGCGGCCTGGGTCCTGGTCGCCGCATCCGACCTCGCGACGGGGCACCAGGGTCTCGCTTCGCTCAACACCCACAATACGCTGGGCACCGCACTCGCCGCTTTTGGCGCGCTCTATCTTGGCGCGCCATGTTCCGCCTGGCTATACCGGCGCTATGCCAACACCCTCAAGGCCAGCCTGGCCCGCTGAAGCTCGCTCACGCAACTGGCGCGCGCCGCGCAAACAGGCGCCGTGTCAGGTCGAACGCCACGAGGTTACCCGAGACGACCAGCAAAAGCCCGATAACGGCGAGCAAGGACCAGCGGTAGCCCTCGTAGACCGTCGAGACCGCCAGCGCCACGATCGGGAACAAGACCGTGCAATACGCCGCGCGCTCGGGCCCGATCCGGCCAACCAGCGTCAGATAGGCCGTAAAACCGATCACCGACCCTGCCACGACGAGCCAGGCCAGCGCGCCGAGGTAGCGTGCATCCATGTCGAGCCTGAACGGCAATCCGGCGATCGCACTGCCGGCCACGAGCACCGCAGTGCCGATCAGCATGGCCCAGCCATTCGTGACGAGCGGGTTGAGCCCCATCGACTGCATGCGGCTGGACAGCAAATTGCCCGCGGAGAAACACAGCGTGCCGAGAAACGCCACGGCGAGCCCGAGCCATGCGGTCTGATCGCCGATATGGCCGGCCATCTGTTGCACGAAGAGGCAAACGATCCCGATCAGGCCGAGTACGGCGCCGCCCACGGCGGTGGGTTGCAGCGGCCGGCCCATGAAAATGCGCCCGTTGATCGAATTCAGGAGCGGCGCGGTCGAAAACACCACGGCGACCAGCCCGCTCGGCACGATATTCTCGGCATAGTAAAAGCACAGGAAATTGAGGCAGAAGAGCGCTAGCCCCTGGGCGACGAGATAGCGCCACGCCGCGCGCGGCGGCCAGATGGGGCGGCGCATCGCGCCCAGCAGTGCGAACACCAGGAGCGCCGCGAGCCCGAAACGCCAGGCGATCGAAACGGGCGCGGGCACGACGCCAAGCTGCCACTTGATAGCGATCCAGGTGGAGCCCCAGATCAGGACGGTGAGCACGTAGAGTAAAAGATTCATTGCCGGAAAAGAACCTCGAGTCGATGCCCCAACTATGGCGCAAGGGGGCGGAGCGGACTTGTCCAGGATTGCGCATTTCTTGCCTGCGCCCGGCCACGGCCGGCAACAGCGGGGGTACGCGCGTATACTTTGGCAACCCGCTTTGAAAATCCGCTTTGACGCCCCCAACACCGACTTGCAGCCCGCCGCCCCGACCGTGAACACCCAGCTGCCGCTTCCCGCTCCCGCCCTCGCCGAGACGCCCTTTGGGCTGCACTCGGTGTGCCGCACGCTGAGCGCGGCCAATGCAACGCTGGAGCGCTTTGCGTGGCTCGGCGACCAGTTTGCGGCCGCCGTCTGGACGCGCGAAACGCGCGAGGCTGAAACCGTCTATGAGCGGCCGGGCCATCACACGCTGTCGTGCTATCTCGACGGCGGCTACCGCACGGAACGGCAGAAACTGCCCGGCGTGTACGGCGCGCCAAGCCGCCTCTGCGCGCTTCCCGGCGACCACGAATCGCGCTGGTGGGTGCGCGGCCACATGCATTTCATGCATCTGTATTTCCTCCCCGAGCACTTCACGCAGCGCGCGGTGCGCGAACTCGACCGGGAACCGCGCGAACTCACGCTGGCCGACCGCACGTATTTCGAAGACGAACGCATTGCCGTGCTCTGCCAGGCGCTGGCCAACGAGGACTGGGCCGATTCAGACGGACTTTTGCGCAGCAACGAAACGGCGCACGAAGTGCTGAGTCTGCTGCTGCGCAGCCAGGGCGTGCGGCGCACCGGCGCGGACCTCAAGGGCGGCCTCGCCGTGTCGACACGGCGCCGCCTGCGCGACTATATCGACGCCCACCTGGGCGAGGCACTGACGCTCGGCGCACTGGCCGATGTCGCGTGCCTTTCCGAATACCATCTCGCGCGCATGTTTCGCGCCTCGTTCGGGCAGCCGCCGCACGCGTGGATCGCAGCCCAGCGTCTGGAGCGGGCCCGCGTCCTGTTGCGCACGACCGCCCTGCCGCTCGCGCGGATTGCGGCAGAGTGCGGGTACGCGAACGCGAGCCACTTCAGCCATCGCTTTCGCGACGCGTTCGGAGCCGCGCCGAATGTCTATCGTCAAGCATTCCTGAAGTAGTCGTAAGTTCCTCGATCCCGCCGTGCGTGGCTCCATGTTTTGAAGCGCGACCGGGCCATTGCCCCCTTGTCGCCCGCTCTGCGCGCAATCTTGCACGCCGTCGCTATTCTGGTCACGCCGGTAGTGACATTGACGCTTACGCTCATGTTCGCGCCACACAGCACCCGCGCCAATCTTGCGCTGTGTCTTGAATCGCAGTCCGAATCACCTTCGGAACGCGGCAAGATCGATTCGCACAGCGCCCAGTCCGCCCAGTCCCTCGCGATCAAACGTTGCATCGACTAGCCGCCATGCCCAGCCAGCAAAAATCCCACACACCGCCGAGGCTTTGTCACAATGGGCGGTACGCGCCGGCAATGAGGCGCCTCGTCAAAGGAGATCATGATGGCGGAACTTGTGACTTGCCTGTGGTTCGATGAAGGTAGAGCGCGCGAAGCGGCGGAGTTCTATGCCACGACGTTTCCGGACAGTCATGTCGTGGCTGGCCATGTCTCCCCGATACCGGGCATCGGCGCGGGGGCGGAACTGGTGGTCGAATTCACGGTGCTCGGCCGGCGTTTCGTGGGCCTGAACGGCGGCCCCAACTTCAAGGCGAACCAGGCCGTGAGCTTCATGGTCGAGACAGAAAGCCAGGAGGAGACCGACCGCTACTGGAACGCCGTTGTCGGCAACGGCGGCGAGGAATCCGACTGCGGCTGGTGCAAGGATCGCTGGGGGTTTTCTTGGCAGATCACGCCAAAGCGCCTGCTCGAATGCGTCTTCGGTGCCGATCGCGAAGCCGGCAAGCGCGCGATGGAAGCGATGATGCAGATGCGCAAGATCGACATCGCCGGAATCGAGCGCGCCGCTGCAGCAAAGTAAGCGGCCCGTCGGATACGCGTCGGTCGCGGCCTTCATGGCCGTGCGCGCGCATCGCTTTCGGGCGCGATACTCGCGCTCTTGCACCTGAACCCTGCTGCCGCCGACCTGAGCGGCTGGGCGTCGTTTGCCGCGCATCCGGTGCGCGAGACATTCCACCTCGTACTGCTCGCCCGCCAGCCGTATCTGTCGAGCGTGCTGCCGATGTATGTCATATTTGCGCTGTGCGTGCCTGCAGCGGTGCCCTTCGCCCGCCGCGCGCGGCTCTCAACACTGGTCTGCAACTTGCTGCTCTGGGCCTTCGCGCCGCTGCTGGCTGCCATCATCGGCGCGAGCCCGTTCGCGAACTGGCCGTTCAACCCATTCGCGTGGCAGTTGATGTTCGTATTCGGCATGCTCTGCCGGCTGCACCCGGTTCCGCCCGGTTTCCAGACCTCGGAAACCGGGCGCTGACTGGTACGATTCGCGTTCGCCGCGGTGGCGCTGTTCGCGGCGGTTAAATGGTTCGTCCTGACTCAACCCATGCCTGGGGCAATGAAACAGCATCTGGCCCTCACGCGCATCGTCAACTTCATCGGCATTGCCATGGTGGCGGCGTATTTCGTCCATCGCCAGAAGGACAAGGCCCGTGCGAGCGTCAAAGGAGCCGGCTGCGGATGATACGACGGGGCAGCCGTGCACTCGAATCCCTCGAGGCGATCGCCATCGCCACGCTGATGCTCATCGCGAGCGGCCACGCTTTCGCCCAGCACATGCCTTCGCTGCCGCTGCATTGCACCGACCTTGCCGGCGCGCTGCTGCCGCCCGCGAGCATCGGCCTGCCGACCAACGGTGCGCTCGTGCAGAGCGCCGCGATGACCCCCGCGACCGCCACAGGCAATCTCAACGGCGACTTCTGCCGTTTGACCGGCGTGATCCGCGCGCAGAGCGCCGGAACGCCGGACATCCGTTTCGAAGTCAACCTGCCGAGCCGCTGGAACGGCCGCGCGCTGCAATTCGGCGGTGGCGGCTACAGCGGCGTCGTGGTGACGGGAACCGGCCCGATGCCTTTGTCGCCCGACCGCGCGCCGCTCGCGCGCGGCTATGCGACCTTCGGCGACGACTCCGGCCACAACGGCACGTCGTCGGAGGCCAACTTCGGACTGCTCGAAGAAGCCGTGACCAATTTCGGCTATGCGCATTTGAAGAAGGCGCATGACGTCGCGCTCGCACTGATCGCCCTCGTCTACGGGCGGCCTCCGGAGCACATGTATTTCGCGGGCGGCTCGACGGGCGGCCGCGAAGGCTACACCGTGATCCAGCGCTATCCCGACGACTACGACGGCGTGATAGCGAATTCGCCCGCGCTGAACTTCTCGGGTGTGCGCTTGACAGGCGTCGTGGTGGGTCAGCACGAATACCGCACACCGGGCGGCTATCTTTCGCCACAGTTGCTGGAGCACGTGTATGAGCGCGTGATGCAGGTGTGCGATGCGCTCGACGGCGCTGCGGACGGCGTCATCAGCGACGTCGAATCCTGCCGCGCGAAAGAGCCGGAGATCATCGACTCGCTGCGCTGCTCGTCACAGGATCAGACGGATCGCCAGCACGCCGACGACGACTGCCTCACGCCGCCGCAGATCGCGACGCTGGAAAGCTTGCGCGACGGCCTGCGCCTGCCCTACGCGCTCGCCTGGGATGCGGACAGCTATCGCGGCTACAACGTCTTCCAGGGCACGCGCTTCACGAGCATGCTGGGCCTCGCGCATTCGCCACAGCGGCTGACTCAACTGGGGTTCGTCTCCAATGGCTACCTCTACGCGCAGGGCGATGCGTACCTCAAGTACTTCATCACGCACGATCGGACTTTCGATTCGACGAACTTCGACGTGATGCGTCCGGGCCGTTACCGCGAGCAGCTTTTTACGCTGTCGACAACGATCGGCGCGATGAATCCCGACGTCTCGCGCTACATCGCACGAGGCGGCAAGCTCATCACCTTGCAGGGACTCGCCGACGAGGTCATCAGCCCGAACCAGACAATCGCGTATTACCAGGGGCTGGTGGGGCGCTACGGCGAAGAGCGCGTCGACAGCTTCATGCGGCTATACATGGTGCCGGGTTACCAGCACGGCAACGGCGTGTTCATTCCGTCCGTCGATCTGCTCGGCGCGCTTGACGACTGGGTCACGCACGGCAGCGCGCCGGAAACGCTGTTCGTGACCGACATTGCCCAGGCCACGAACGGCCGCACGCGGCCGCTGTGCCGCTACCCGGCGTTTCCGCGCTATTTGGGCAAGGGCAATTTGAATCGCGCGACTAATTTCACGTGCGTGATGCCGCAATGACCCATGCGCGCTACGCGTTATGCGCCCGGCGAGCGGCACGCTGAGGCACTACCACGATGCAGCCGACGATAAAGATCAGCAGCAGCGCGGATGCATAAAAGCGGCTGAAGTGCAGGCCGCCATCCGCGACAGGCTTGTCGAGCAGGTCGCCCAGCGTCGCGCCGAGCGGACGCGTGAGCACGAACGCGAACCAGAAAAGCGCCGTGCGCGAAACGCGCGGCCACAACCAAAGCAGCGCCACGACAACGAGGCCCGCACCAAAGATCGCGGCGCTGTATTCGTAGCCCAGGCCAAGGCCACCACGGTCTTCGCCCGCCACCCAGTCGCCCAGCGCGGTGCCGAGCGTTTGCGAAAACAGGATCGTAATCCAGTAAAACCACTCGACGCGCGGCGTCGCCACGCTCTCGATCGAAACCGTGCCTTCCACTCTGTACCAGATCGCGAGACTGGCCACGAGCAACAGAAGAATGATCGATACGCCGCCGGGATAGCCTACGCCGAGCGAGCGGTCGCAAAAGTCGGCGAGCGTCGTGCCGAGCGTGGTCGTGGCGACGATGGTCGCCCAATAGAGCCACGGGTAGAAGCGCTGCGCGCTAATCTGCGCCGAAACCAGCACGACGAAACACGCGAGAAAAATCAGCGAGCCGACCAGATAGCCCAGATTCAGTGACATCGTCACCCAGTCTCAGCCGGTTTCGCCGAGCGTGGTGCAAGCAACCTTGATGATCCAGAAGCCGAGCGTCACGGCGGGGACCTTGCTGACCGCATCTTCGATGAGACTTCGAGTGGTGGTGGACATGAATACTCCTTGCGCCGCATGAGGGGCGGAACGAAACAGCTTGGGACTATATGCTGCTGTTGCTTAACTAAGCCTTAACCACGACTGGATACGCACTAAACGCGGATCGTTGCCTGCGCATAAGCAAACTCTAAGGTTGGCTGCGTAGTCTGGGGACATGCGTCGTGGTCATCGGACGGCGCAATGTTGAATGAGCGGTTGCAAAAACGGGTTTGCAACCCTCGCACTTTTTTCAGTAATCCGAAATACTTTCTATTGCATGGAGTCTGCATCATGAAACTTCTACTTGCTACTGCTATTGTCTCGCTCGGCGCCGCATTGTCCCCCGCCGCCTTTGCACACAACGCCGAAGCCCCGGCACAAGCCACGCAGATGCAGCAACCGGCGAACCCGCAGCACGCCAGCACACAACGCGCCGACAACTCCGGCTATGGAATGGAAAGCTCAGGCACTTCGAATGGCTCACTTGCGCAAACGTCGCGCCACGGCGCGTTCATGTCGCACGAGGGCCGCAACGATCTGTTCGCGCATCATTGATGTGCGAACAGATCGTGCCAGCTGGCATGAATACGGCCTGAAGCGCGGCCCATTCGTGATTTCACCCTCCGCCGCGCCGCTTGTCTCGCGCCAGTTCGCTCGGCGGCATAGTGTCGCTTTCCTGCAGGGGTTCCCCGGCTAGCCGGCGCTTGCCGGCCTGATCGCTGGCGATATTCGGCGTTTCTCCATCTGCGTCATATTCGGCGGCAATCTGTTTTTCGGCGCGGCTCCAGTATTCGTCCGCCCGACCTTCCGGCGCACCGTCGTCTTCCCAGAGTTGATAGGCGCGTCGCCGGACGCGCTCTTCCCGTTGGTCATTCATGGTCACTCCTCCGATGTGTGTGCGTGAGCAGCGTTGCAGCGAGCAAACACGGTGCCCGACGCGTACGTCATACTCACGCCACTATCATCGAATCCCTGCTGAGGAAAATCGTCCATGACCGACACGAACGCGCTACGTCCCTTCGCTTTTGTTCTCGCCGTCCAGGACCTCGAACGCAACACCGCATACTTTCGCGACGTGCTCGGCTTTCGCGTGGATTGGGCCGACTCGACCGACTGGCGCATCCTCACGAGGGGCGGCGTGCGAATCATGCTCGGCCATTGCCCCGATGCATTGTCCCCAGCGGCAACGGGCGATCACAACTACTTCGGCTACCTGGAAGTCGACGACGTGAACGCGCTACACGATGAAATCGCGCAGAAAGGGGCCATCGTTCTCCAGCCTCCGGTCGATCGCCCGTACGGCATGCGCGAATGCACCGTGGCCACACCGGATGGCCACAGGTTCGTAGTGGGTCAATCCATTGCTTAGGCAACGCTCGATCACAAGCGTTTCCTAACATCCGCACCCCCTATCAACGCGACACGGCGAATCCGATGCGCGCCGCCCAGCGGTGCTGGTTGTAATCGAGAAGATCCTCGGCGTAGCCGTTGAAATAGTTGAGAAACAGATACCCGCCCCATGCATTGCCGAATAGCTTGGCGAGCGGGTATGTAAATTGCACATCGACACTTCCATAGGTTGATTTCGTGCCCTTTCTCAATGTGGTCGCGAGCTGCCAGCCATCCGGGCTGCCGTACTTGATTAGCAGATCGACGTAGCCGCGATAGTCGGCGATATCCGAATTCGTATCCTGGATGTGCGTGTACGCGTAGATCTTCGGTGCGATGGTCAGGTGGTTGGCGTTGAGGTCGCCGAAATCCAAGATAGGCTTCACATACACGAAGTCGATGCCGCGCGAGCCGGAACCGGCGGTCCCGTTCGACTCGTGCTCGTAGCCCGTCTCGACACCCATTCGGGTGAACCAGCGGGTCCTCCACCCGGTGTCCTCAAGGTAGTAGAAGAGCGCGGGCATGTAGCTCGTATCGTGGAACGGCGACTCATACCCGCGGATATCCCAGAGCGAAGTCTGCGTGTAGGCAAAATAGAGGTTGTCGAGGAGACCGCGTGAGCGCGGATCGTCCGGCAACACAAAGCGGAATTTGATACTGATCTGGAAACGTGCGAGATCCGCGTCACTCGAGGACCAGCCGTCGGAGAAATAGTTCGGCTGGTAGAAAGAAAGACGGCCCGCGAGGAAGGTGCCGATGTCCGGCACCAGCGAATTCGAAGGCTTCACAGTCGAAGGCGGCATTTGTGCGGCGAGCGAAGCATTGCCTGCCATCGGCCCTTCGGCCGGCACGATGGCAAGCGGAGTGGATGCGGGCGCAACGGCCGCCGCGGGCGCGGTTGCAGATGCCGGCGAGGCGGCATTCGCCGTGGCCTCGTGTGGCTTGCGCGTAAGCAGGACCACTGAGGGCGATACGTCCACGCCGGGCACGTCCACTCTTAAAGCGCCGCGCGCCCACTCGGGCCACGGCGCGCTATAACTCACCGCCTTCATTTCTCCGGCCGCGAGCCGCACATGCTCGGGTGCACCGGATTCGCGCGTGAGCACCACAGCCCTCGGCAACTCCTCGCCGTTAGTGAGCGTAATACTCAAGGTACGTGGCACGTCGACCGAGGTGCCCGAGGGCGCGTCGCCCGTGTAGGCAATCGTCACGACGAGCGGCTCGTCGGACCTGGCCTCGCGCGGCGGCCGCATGATGGACACGGCGGCGCGGCTCGCCGGCGCATAGCCTGCGAGCGCGGCCACGGCCAGCGCCAGGCACGCCAACCTTCCCCATGGCAGCCGGACGCGTTGTTCGGAACGGGAAGCGGATTCACCGCAAGATGCAATTCGACTCGCCACGTTGCCTCCTTGTATCGCCAGAATGATTCGCCGCGCGGCGAATCCAGCCGATGCTTTTCTACGAGTGAAGCGTGGTGCTTTCGGGAATCGCGCCCTATTCCCTGTTATTCGCTGTTACATAGAGGATGCCAATATTGGTTGCCGCCGCTGCTATGATCAAAACGGTTCGTTCCGACTTGCCGGCCATTGCCGGCGAACGCTATTCGCGAGAACTGACATGAAACCTGTCCTGCTTGCACTCGCCCTGCTCGGCACTTCCACGTGCTGGGCGCAGGCCAGCGCTCCGGCTGGGTCGTCGCATCAGCATCACGCTGAAACCGTCGACGACCGAGTGAAAGAATTGCATGCCGAACTGAAGATTACTCCCGCCGAAGAGGATCAGTGGGCGAAAGTGGCCGACGTCATGCGCAATAACGCTAAAACGGTGGATGATCTGATCCAGCAGCGGCACGACAATGCGCAGCAGCAAACCGCGGTGGAGAACCTTCAATCGTGGAACGAGATTGCCCAGGCGAATGCCGAAGGCAGCAAGGCGATGCTCGATGCCTTCTCGTCGCTTTACGCGGAGATGCCCGACTCGCAGAAGAAGCTTGCGGACGCCGCTTTCCGGCCCACTGAAGCGCACACGAAATAACCAGCCGCGAGCGCTCGCAACGCGCGCTCGCGACGGAGGATCCACGATGAAACTCCGTGTGTTGAAGTTTGCATTCCTTTGCATCGCGACGACGCTGTGCGCGATGCAAACCGCACAGGCACGCGTGAACGTCAATGTGGGCGTGGGCATCGGTATTCCGGGGGCGTTCTACGCGCCGCCGCCGCCCGTGCTCTTCATGCATCCCGCGCCGATGTGGCCGCCTCCGGTTGTGTATTCGCGCCACGGCTTTTCTCCGTGGCACCATCCTGCGCATTTCAGGGGTCCGAGACACGTCCGGCATCCCGGCTGGGGACCGCCGCCGCCGCGCTGGCGATAGCGGTGCCCCTGCTTGATTACGCGGTAAACAAAAAAAGCCACGGCCCGCGAAAGCCGTGGCTCCCCTTGCTCCTTAGGCTGCATCAGCCGCCGAGAGCGGGATCGCTATAGCTCGGGTGGCCCGTCTCGACGTGGCCCGCAATGCGGCGCACGAACGTCGAATCGCTATCGACCGTGATCGTCAGGTCGTACCAGCCGTGCGCGTTGCGCAGGTCGAGATAAAGCTGCTCGGTGTCGCCGCCGGGCACGGTGCGCTGGATCTTGGTGCTCGGGTCATACGCGTTGACGATCGTGAACTGGCAGCGCGCGCTTCCCTTATTCTCGAGGCGCAGTTGCAGGTTGCCATTCGCCACGTCGTAGCCCTCGGCCACTTCGGGGCGCGCCGTTTCGTTGCCGCCGAACCAGCCCGACTTGACCTGGGTGCCCGCGAAACGGCGTAGAAAGCCGTTCGGTCCGTGCACGCTGAAGTCGTACGCGCCGCTCGCGCCAATCGCGAACTTGTCCTGCAGATGCTTGCCGGCTTCGACCGTATAGGTGCGCGGCGCATCGGTGCTGCCCGCCGTGTAGACGAGGAACACGGCACCGGCGCGGCCCGAATTGACGAAGCGCGTGGCGACCTCGCCTGAGCTGGCATTCGCGTCGAAGCGCACGAACAGTTCATACGGCAGCGCGCGCGCATTGCGCACGCCCGCTTCCTGCTTCGGCACGCTTCCCACAATCGGCGGCACCGGCACATAGTCGGGGTGACGAAGCTTGTCGGGCGGCGCATAGCCCGTCGTGGAAGGCAGCGCGGGAATTGCCGCGTTAGGCGTGGCGAAGTTGAATGCCGACATGAGGTCGCCACACACCGCGCGGCGCCACGGCGTGATATTCGGCTCACGCAGGTCGTGATGCAGACCGAAGCGCTTCTCGATGAAGCGGATCACGGAAGTATGGTCGAACGTTTCCGAGCACACCCAGCCGCCGCGCGACCACGGCGAGACCACGAGCATCGGCACGCGCGGTCCGAGGCCATACGGGCCCGCCGCGTACGTGCTGTTGCCCGGGAAAATTTCGTTGATGGTGTCGACGGTCGAGAGGCCGTTCGCGCTCGAAGCCGGTGGGAACGGGGGCGCCAGGTGATCGAAGAAGCCGTCGTTCTCGTCGTAGTTCACGAGCAGCACGGTCTTGCTCCACAGGTCCGGGTTCGACGTCAGGATCTGAAGCACCTGGTCGACGTACCACGCGCCATAGTTCGCGGGCCAGTTCGGATGCTCCGAGTACGCCTCGGGCGCAACGATCCACGAGACCTGCGGCAGCGCATTGTTCGCCACGTCCTGCTTCAGCACATCGAAATAACCGCCGCCCGCCAGCACGTTCGTGCCCGTGCGTGCGCGGTCATACAGCGGATTGCCGGGCTGCGCGTTCTGGTATTGATGGAAATACAGGAGCGAGTTGTCGCCGTAATTGCCGATGTACGGGTTGTCGCCCGTCCAGCCCCACGAGCCCTTGGCGTCGAGGCCTTCGCCCGCGTCCTGATAGATCTTCCACGTAATGCCCGCGTTCTGCAGGACTTCGGGATACGTGGACCAGCCATAGCCCGCTTCCGCGTTGTCGATCACCGGGCCGCCGCCGCTGCCGTCGTTGCCCACCCAGCCGGTCCACATGTAGTAGCGGTTCGGGTCGGTCGCGGTCATCGTCGAGCAGTGGTACGCGTCGCAAATCGTGAACGCGTCGGCGAGCTGATAGTGGAACGGAATGTCGTCGCGCGTGAGGTAGGCCATCGTGGTCGTGCCTTTGGCGGGCACCCACTGGTCGTAGCGGCCGCCGTTCCAGGCGGCGTGCGTCGTCGTCCAGTCGTGCGGCAGATCCTGGATGAACTGCAGGCCCAGGTTGGCCGCCGTGGGATGGAACGGCAGCACTTCGCCCACACCGGCCGCGAGCGGCTGGTTCCACACAGGCTTGCCGGTGGGCAGCGTGATTGCGCGCGTGTCGCCGAAGCCGCGCACGCCGCGCAGCGTGCCGAAGTAATGGTCGAACGAGCGGTTCTCCTGCATGAGGATCACGATGTGCTCGACATCGCGGATGCTCCCCGTGCGGTTGTTCGCGGGAATCGCGAGCGCATTGCGGATGCCCTGCGGCAGCATCGTCAGGGCGGTGGCCGAACCGGCGCTCATCGCGGCGGTGCGGAGAAAGTCACGGCGGCTTCTCGATGTCATCTTGTGGTTTCCATCTTCAGGTTGAGAAAGGCACGCTCGGTACGCCGCCTTGACGGGCGGCAGGCGGCGAGGCCGCGCGGCCGGGGACGTCAATCAGCTGTGTGGATTACGGGTGTGACAAGCGGTTCGATCTGCGCGGCTTGTGCGTCTTGCGCGCTCCCGCTCGCGGGTGGCTTCGCCGGCGAGCGTACGGCGTTCGCGGGCAAGGCTACGCCGACGTTTGCCATGCTGTTTGCACGATCTGGCGGATTCGATGCGGCCGCATCCGACGCCAGCGTGAATGCGTTGGCTAGCGGCGGGCTCTGTGGATTGCTGCCTGGCTGCGCTTGCGCGAGTTCGCGTGCGGCGTTCGTGGTGAGCGCGGCGCGCGCGTCGCTATCGCGTGCGCTGCATGCGCCAAGCGAACACAGCGCGACTGCGCATGCAAGCAGCATGGCGGGCGCACGCATCGTCGTGTATGCAGCGGGCAGGCTCAAACGTCTGCGCGACGCGTTTTGCCATGGCAAACGCGCCGGCGCGGATTCGACCGTCATCGAAGTCTCCGTCCAGATAGAGGCACAACAACGGCTCGAGGAGCGGCCCGAGCGGGGCCTCGCGCGCAGCACAGGCAGGAGCGAGGCAACGCCGAAGCATAGCGAAGCCGCTTTTAAATTTTGTGACGGTGCGTGGGGCCGCCCGGATTGCGGCGCAGGCGGATCAGCCTGGCGCGTTGCGGATCTGCAGTTCCGCGTATCCGGTCGCGGAATCGAGCTCTCGCGAGAAACGATGGCCTGGCAGCAGCACCAGCAGCAGTTCTACCGTGGTGCGGACTGTGCAGCCGCGCGCGACGTGGCCGCCGAACACGCAGCCTTGCGCGTCGGACACGGACATGTGCAGGTGGGCGCCATCGGGCGACACCGAGCCCGCCAGCGTGAGGATTTCCAGGTCGCCGCGCAATTCGGTCGGCGTTTCAGCGCCCGCGAATCGCAACTGCGCGACGCTCAGGCTGCCGATGCCCTGAATGACGAAAGCCGCATGCGAGGCTTGCTGGCCCAGCAAGCCTTCGACGGCGACGCGCAGATCGTCGCCAGGAGACAGCCGTATGGGATGGATTTGCATGCTGGGCTCGGGGTCGTCGTATCCGGCACAGGTTAGGCCGGGACGGAGAATGAGGCAAGTCGCACCATGTGCAGCGGCCCGCTCGAAGCGGGCCGCCCTTGCGTTCACGCCTTCACTCACCCATCACCGATGCGCGTAGAGCGAACCGAAGCCGGGAATGTCGTGAGGAGCCGAAGCCGTGGGCGCGCCCGCTGCCGACGAACCATTCGCCACGCCGCCGAACGCCGATGCCGCCGCGCCGTTCTGCGCACTCACCTTCGCTTCGGCGGCCTCGATGTGCTGCGGATAGTCGTTGTAGTCAGCCGCCGGGTTGTAGCCAGCCTGTTGGAGCTGCACCAGTTCGGCGCGGACCTGGGCACGCGTGAGCGGCTCGGCCGACTGTGCGAAGGAGACGACGGGAACAGCGACAACAGCAGCAACGATCAGCGACTTGATGAGTTTCATGGTATCCACCTGCAAGCATGAGTTGGTTCGGACCACGATTGCGTGGCTCGCGCATCCAGTCTTTTCGATGTCTCTTGTGCGACGTCGCTGACTGGCATGGGTGTATTTGAACTCCCGCACGTATCCCGCTTGTTTCCGCGAACCCCTGCTTTTGCAAGCCTCCTTGTACGTAGCCACGATGGATACACAAGGATACAAGACCCCCTCGCTACTCCCGCATCTCGCTCAGCGACACCCCGTTCGGCCGCAGGCGCAAGCGCGTATCGATGCGCTGCCACGGCAAGTCGGCGGGGTCGGCGGCCATGGGGCCAGGCGCCTTCGCCACGAGATGCGCCGAGGCTATCGCGTCGAAATCGGCGCGATAGTGCACCGAACTCTTGTTCACCAGAATCTTCATGCGCTCCGGTTCGATACCCGCCGCGCGATACAGATTGCGGTCGAAGATCTGCATCTTGACCGAGCTGACCGCGATCCTCACGCCGTCGATGCGCAGGCACGCCACCGGCCCGATCTCGGTCCACATGCCGTTCATCATCGGGCCGTCGAAGCGTACGCGCCCGTCGGCCAGGTGCTCGACCACGAAGCGCCCGCTGAGCGGCGCGTCGCCGGGCACGCCCGTGCCGCCCGCGAGTGCAAGCTCGATCGTCGCGCCCACGCCCGCTTCGTGCGCCTTCGCGGCCGCCTGCGGGTCCCAGATCAGGCCCACGGCCGCGTCGCGTGCGCCCTGGCGCAACAGCGCGCGCACGAGGCCCATCGTGTTCGAGTCGCCACCCACGCCCGGGTTGTCCTGCGTGTCGGCGATGACCACCGGCTGCGTGGCGTGCTCGGCCAGGCGCATGGCTTCGCGCACGGCGGCGTCGGGGTCGAGAAAGCGCACTTCCCAGTCGCGCTCCTGCCCGACGATAGCCGAGGCCAACTCGTTCACCGCCGCAATGACGGCGGCTTCATCGAAGCCGTAACCCCACACGGCCGCGCCGCACTCGGGGAAATCGGAGGCCGGAAAACCCGGCGCGAACGAAAGCGATACGACCGAATCGTCCTCTAACTGCGCGAGATGCGCGTACGTGCCGCGAGCCGGTTCCGCGAGCGTGCACATGCCGTTCACGGGAATCAGGAACGGAATGCGGCGCACGTAGCGCTTGAGCCTGCGCTCGGGCTGCGCTACGAGGCGCATGAGGATCTGCGCGGCGCGCGCGCCCGTTTCGGCCATGTCGACGTGCGGATAGGTGCGATACGCGACCATGGCGTCGGCGTGCGTGAACATTTGCTCGGTCACGTTGGCGTGCAAATCGAGCGACACCACCACGGGCATCTCGCGGCCCACGATGGCCCGTACGCGCGCGAGCAGCGCGCCTTCGCCGTCGTCGAGATGCTCGGTGACCATCGCCCCGTGCAGATCGAGATAGATCGCGTCGAAGCCGCCGCGACGCACGGCATCGACGATTTCGCCGGCAATGCGCTCGAACGCGTCTTCGGTCACGTGCGCGGAAGCGCTCGCCCCGGCCCAGATGACTGGCACGACCGTATGACCCGCCGCTTCTGCCGCCTGGATGAAGCCGCCGGCGGGCACGTTCACGTCGCGCAGCGAGAGCACGTCGGCGCCGCGTACGAGTGGAGGAAAGCCCTCGCCCTGCACGAAGCTCTGATAACTGGCTTTCGTCGGGGCGAACGTGTTGGTTTCGTGCTGGAAGCCCGCGATGAGAATCTTCATTTTCCTTTACCTCACTTGCATAGGATGACTTAGCAAACAGATTTCGTGCTGCGCCTTGATGGCGCAGTTCAGTGCTTCGCGCTCGCGAGCCTCACCGAAAGAATCAGCAGCGCGCCGATGAGCGATACGCCCGCCATGGCGAGCAGCGCCGGCTGGAGGCTGCCCGTCGCCGTCTTGATCCAGCCGATGGCCGCAGGGCCCCAGAATCCGCCGGAAAGCCCGATGGTGTTGATGAGCGCAATGCCGCCCGCCGCGGCCGGCCCCTTGATGTACTCGGGAGGAATCGCCCAGAACACGGTGTAGGCCATCCACAGCGCCATCGTCACGAGCGTGAGCAGCGCGAGCGTGGGCGCCAGGTGATTGCCCGTCGCCGCGCACACCGCGAAAAGCAGCGCGGCGGCCGCTGCCGGCACGGCGCAGTGAAAGCGCCGCTCGCCGAGCCGGTCCGAACGGCGGCCCATATAGAGCATGCCCACTGCCGCAGCGACATACGGAATCGACGTGTACCAGCCCAGTGTGATGAGATTGCTCACGCCCTGCGCCCTGAGAATGGCGGGCAGCCAGAAGCTGATGGCGTAAATCGACGCAATGATGCAGAAGTACGCGAACGCCAGCACATAGACCTTGCGATCGCGCAGCACGCTGCCAAAGGAGGTGGCGTGCGCCTCGGGCGCGCCGACTTCGGCTTCGAGCTGGCGCTTGTCGGCGTCGCTCAGCCACGCGGCATCGGCCGGACGGTCGGGCAGATAGAGGAACGTCGCGATGCCGAGCACGATGCACGGCAGGCCTTCGACGAGAAACATCCGTTGCCAGCCCGCAAGGCCCGCCTTCCCCGCAAGCAGGCTCATGATGGCCGCCGAAACCGGACCGCCGACAATGCCGCCAATGGGTCCGGCCAGAAACACCATCGCAATGGCGCGCGCCATGCGCGAGGGGCCGTACCAGCGCGAGAGATAGAAGATCATGCCCGGCGCAAAGCCCGCTTCGAACACGCCTAGCAGGAAGCGCATGGCATAGAACGCGGGCACGCTGCGCACGAACAGCATGCACGCCGACGTGATGCCCCACAGCACGAGAATGCGCCCGAAGGTCTTGCGCGCCCCGATCTTCGGCAGCAGCAGATTGCTCGGCAACTCGAACAGCACATAGCCGATGAAGAAAATGCCGGCGCCCACGCCATAGGCCGCATCGGAGAAGCCGAGGTCGGTCTGCATCTGCAGCTTGGCGAACCCGACGTTCACGCGGTCGAGGTAAGCAAACAAATAGCAGATCAGCAGAAACGGCAGCAATCGCGCGTTAATCCTGCTGTAGAGCGCGGAAGCGTCGAGGCTTCTCGCGCGGGGAAGAATGGCGGCCATGTCCTGTCTCCTGTTTGGTCTGCGTCGTGCGCAATACCATCCTGGCCAGGGCATACCTCGCTAGCAAGAGCAACAAAGTTCACATATCGTTCTTTTTCAGGCAACAGTCCCTTTACGCGAACGAGGGCGCGATGCGCGAAATCAATCAGCAGCGGCTGCGATATTTCCACGAGGTGCTCACGCACGGCACGATCCGCGGCGCCGCGGACAGCCTGAACACGTCGCCCTCGGTCATCACGCGGCAAATCAAGCTGCTGGAGGACGAACTGGGCGCGCAACTGTTCGAGCGCCAGGCGCGCGGCGTGAAGCCCACCGAAGCGGCGGCGCATCTGCTGGAGTTCTGGCGCGGTTATCGAGCGCAGCAGGAAAAGTTCGAGGATCAGTTGCACGCGTTGCGCGGGCTCCAGCAAGGCCGCGTGGATCTGGCCGTGAGCGAAGGCTACGTGGATGCGCTGGTCGCCAAGGTCATCACGCCGTTCTGCGCGCAATATCCGAAGCTCGATGTGAGCCTCACGATGCTCCCTGTCGACGACGTGCTGGGCGAGGTTGCCGAAAGCCGCGCGCATATCGGACTCGCGTTCAATCCACCGCCGCATGAGCGCATCGAATACCGCGCGAGTTCAGCGCAGCCCGTCGTGCTGCTGGTGCGCCGCGACCACCCGCTCGCGCTGCGGGGCACGCCCGTGACGATCGACGACCTCCTTGCGTGGCCGCTCGCGTTGATGCCCAGCACGTTCGGCATCGGGCATCTCGCGAACATGCTGGCGTTCGCGGAGAACGTCGAGATACGCGCGACGCTCACCACGAATTCGCTTACCGCGCTCAAGCGCTTTGTCGCCGTGGAAAACTTCGCAACGCTGATCGGCGAATTCGCCGCCTCGCGCGAGATCGAAGCCGGCGAACTCGTGACCGTGCCGATCGAGCACGCGCTCTTTCAAGGCACGAAGGCGCGCGTGCTCGTGAAGTCAGGGCGGCCGCTCGTCGCGGCCGCGCATGAGTTGCTCGACTGGATCCTGCGGCGCATGACGATGTTTCAGGCGGAGGGATAACGGCGGCCGGGAAGGCGTTCACGTCGACCACGGCCTGCGCAAAGGCCTGCGGCGCCTCCTGCGGCAGGTTGTGGCCGATCCCGCCCGTGATCACCCGACGGCGCATGGGGCGCGCCGTTCGCGTCGCGCCAGCGATAGTTGTGGTTCGTGATAGTGCAACGGCTTTATCGTTTCCCCGTGTCGATTTCCAGCGTGCGCTCCACTGCCACCAGCCTCACCGGGTCGGTCTTCTTCCACTGCGATTTCGGCACCAGTACGGACCATTCGGTGTTCGCCGTGTCGCGAAAGAACGCCGCGACACCCATATAGTTCGCCGCTTCGCCGATCGGCTCCGACACCTTCAGCGTCTGCCCCGGGCCCAGCATCACGTCCCGGCTCCAGAGCGTTGCGGCCTTCAGCGCATCGTTACCCTCCAGCAGCTGCGCATAGCTCGCAGTCGCGAAGGGCTTGTCATCCTTGAGCTGGTACATGCGCAGCACGACCGGCAGCGAAGCGCCGCGCTCGTTCTGGTTCAGCGCGCCGCGTGCCGTGATGACAAGATTCATCTGCTCGATTCTCGTCTCGAACACCGCGCGCGCGGCATGCACGGTCCCGTCCCTGTCCGACTGCCACATGCCGCACGCAGAAACCGTCAGCGCGAGACCCACGCCGAGCGCACCGCACATGATTCCGGTATGGATTCCAGCACGCATCAGAATGGTGCCCCCTTAAAGTCGGTGCGTGGATACACCGTCTCCTTGCCGTCGATGGTCAGTACCACTTGCATGGAGCATTGCGCGCTCGCGTAACGTCCCAGGAAGTGGTTCAGCACGTCGCCGAACAGGACCGCGTCGCCCGGTCCGTCGAAGCCGCCCGCGTCAAGGTCAACGTGGATGCGCACGATCCGCAGTACGTAACCATGCTGCAGGATTTCCTGGTCCTCCGAGAAATGCACGGTCCGGATCGCGTCGATGCGCTGCGGTACCGCGTCGTCAGGCGTCCAGTCGTAGAGTTCGAGGATCTCGCGCAGTACCGGCGCGCCCTCCATCAGCATCCGGTTGAATTCATTCGCACCCGTTCGCGGTGTAGTGGCCAAGCACGCGCCAGTCGTAACCCGCGTAGTAGCGCGGCGGATACTGCGGCAGGCTCGGCGCCGTCACATTGCGCACCGACGCGATGCCGGTGAAACCCGTGACGGTCTCCGTGATCGTTGCCTCTGCAAGCGCCATGCGCGGCAGGCGTCCGTTGTTCGCGAGCGCACGCACCGTGACATGGCGGTCGGGCCGTGGACGCGCCCCATCGTCCTGTGCGTGGCGGTATGTCCCGGCCCAGAGCTGCCCTGAGAGGGTCACCCACAGCTCCTGCCCCACCACGCCGTAGCGCGTTGAGGTACGGAAGTACCGTTCCGGCTTCTCGTAGTGCAGCATCCAGCCGCGATGCCTGAAGCTCCTGAACGGCCTGTAAGCGTACCGTGCGCTGCCCTCCGGGTTTGCGGCGGTCACCTCAAGCAGGTCGTACGGTTCGACGTGACGCTCCACGGCGGGCTGCACACGCACGCGGTGCTCCTTGTCATGCCAGTCGGCGGGCTGCAGCGGCCGTGCATCGACCTCGAACAGGTTGATCACGGGCGTGCAGAAGAGGCGAAAGCTCTCGCGCCCTATCGGCTGGTCGCCAGGCATACGCCCGTCCAGTTCGATCTCGAGGATCATGCGCGTTTCGCCTGCCGGCACCATCGTGCTGTCGAAGCCGCACAGGTCGACGAAGTGGAACTTCTGCGGGTACACGAAATTACTCCAGCAGTGTCTGCTCGCGGTCCACCGACTCGTCGCGCGCGGAGTCCGTGACCGGCCACAACCGCGTCGACGGGCCGAACCCCGCCGGCACAAAGCGCACCCCGTCGAGCGGCAGCAGCGAGCCGTCGAGCACCAACGGCAGGCGCAGTCCGACCGAGGCGACCTGGCGCATGAGCGCCGCGTACAGCGCGGCGGCGGCAGGCCGGTCGCCATGCAGGTACAGGCGGATGCGCGACAGGTCGACAGCCTCACGCTGGTCTCCAAACCAGAGACCGAACGCCAGGCGGATGACCGTGCGCCCGTCGGCGCGTACTGTCACCCCCGCATCCTCGACCGAAAGCGGCAGCAACTCGACTGCCTGCGTCGTGCGGAACGGACACTGCACCCGATCGGGACCGACCGGTGCCGAGCGCACCACGGCCCCGGCGGGAATCTGCGCCACCTTCGAGCCCCTGTTCAGTGGCGTACATTCGATGATCGACAGAGACGGGATCGCGTGCGCCATGTGCTCGTAAATGTTGTCGAGCATCTCGCCGGTGAGTTCCTGCATGCCGTCGTCGAGCTTCATGTGCAGACGCGCCATCACGAATGCGAAGGCTTCGTTGACCGCGCGGACCTGGTCGTTCTCCTGGCCATACTGCATGCCCAGGCGCCGCGCGGCCTCGGGCTGGTCGTGCGCAAACTCGCGAGCGGTTTCGCGCAGGTAGCGCATCTCGGCGTCGAAATATCTCAGGAACGGGTTTGCGCCTTCCTGCTGCGTGGATTTCCACGGTGCCGTCATGGCTGCGACTCCGGGGGTAAGGGCGGCAATGCGGGCAATCCGGAGATCACACCGGCGCGGCCCGTCACGAAGATGCGCTCGGGCATGCGCAAGCCTCGCAGTTTCAGCAGATCGAGCGGTCCGGATCCCGCCTGCGCGCGCAGTACGTAGCGCAATGGCGCCACCTTGCCGTTCGTACCGTCACCGGACGTCGCGGAAGCGGCCTTCGCGGCGTCGCCACCCGCCCCGGCATTCCAGACGATTTCGTAGCGCGTATCGTCGAGCGGTTTGACCTGCGCTTTTTCTAGCATCCGCAGAAGGGCCCAGTCGCCTGTCGCATCGAACGCGATCCGCACTCCTGCGTTGAGCGTCTGCCAGTTCAACGACGCATGGCCGTTCAGACCGTTGCCCGGCCATGCCAGCGGCGTCCACGTTTCGCGCTGGTTGAAATAGACGATCTGCTGGCCATCCACCGTCAGCTCCGTGCGCGTTACGTCCGGCGTCGGCTGCGGCATGATCCCGAAGTGATAACCCGCCTCGCCCTGCGCATAGAGACGTGCGCCGAGCGGACCCATCAGCCGGAGCATGGCGAGAAACTTCGGGTCGAACTGCAGCGACTGCGGCGCGAGTTCGTTCGGGACCCACTGGTCGCCCTGGCGCTTGAGCACACCGGACAGCTCAAGCTCGATAAAGCGGTTGATCAGCCCCGTCTCGGGCCGCACGTAACGGCCAAACTCGGCAAAGGACGCGTCGGCGCTCGCCGGCGAGAACGGATAGCGCGAGGCGAACGACGAGGCGAAGGGGGCCGCGACGCCCGCCCGCCATGCCTCGTTCAGGCTCGCGGCGGCGGGCTGGAGTACGGCCTGCCATGCCGCGTCGAGCGGTTGCACGAACAGCGTCTGGCCGAAGCCTGCCCACTGTGCGCCCAGGCTCGCGGCGGTCAGCGCCGCGTCGTCGCGCGCCTGCGAGAGATCCGAGAGCTTGCCCTGGAATACCGCCTGCGCGAGACTCCGCGCCATGGCCTGCGCATCCGGACTCGCCTGGATCTGCTGAAGTTTCAGCCGCACGGTCGTATCGGCGGTCAGCACGCGCGAGAGGCTGACGCCGTTGAACGCGGCGGCATTTGCGCCTGCAGCTTTACCCGCACTGCCGCTGGCCGCAGCCGGACTCGTGTCCCCCATCAGCGCAAGCAGCGGGCCAAACGAACGGTCAAGCGGATTCAGAACGGGAGCCTGGGTCTGGTCGCTATCGCTCCCACTGAGCAACCCCTGCGCCTTACGTACGAGCGTATCGGTCAGTGCCTGCGAAGGGCGGGCCGCCTCACCCTGGTACTGTACCGATTTCATGACCGCGAGCAGCGGCGAGGTCTGCGCATCGGTCAGACGCGTGAGCTGGTCGATCACCCCCGAGAAGCTGGTCGCCGCGAGCCACTGGAAGCTGTTGAGCATGGTCGCCCAGGCTTCCGTGTAGTCCGTGAAATACCGGTCGCGCAGGCGCTTTCTCAGCTCGTCGGCGCTCCTCCTTGCTTCGACTGCAGCCTGCGTCGCGTCAACCGCACCCTCCACGGCGGTGGTGCTGATCCGGGCGGTCGGCTGGTCACCGGTCAGCACCCAGTCACCCTCGACATGCTGCCCTTTCACCGCATCGTCGATGGCTTTCTCGACGACGCCCTCCCACGCTGCGCGCGTGAAGATGCCCGGCACCGTCTGTGTGGTCGTGAAGAGACCGTGCGCGTCAGCGCCGACGAGCAGCGTTGCAAGCGACACGTCGGCGTACTTGCCGCGCGCCTCATCAAGCACGTGCTGGTAGAGCACATCGTCGCTCGCGGCCAGGCCGATCTGGTTGACGAGCGTCGAGCGCATCTGGGTG
>NZ_JAMBPR010000096.1 GCF_024206475.1 Paraburkholderia sp. CNPSo 3274 | reverse complement strand
ACATCGCCTCGCACGCCGCCGCTGCCCCGCCACCAGTTGCGCACCCAACCGCGCCAGCCGCCCGAGTCGCGCGCGGGGGCTGGCGAAGGCGTTGCCTGCGCAGGCGCCGCGTCCATTGCCGGCAATGCCGCGACGATACGCTCGGCAAGCCCAGCCGGCGCGCGGTGGTATGGCGCGGAGCGGATTATTTGAGAGATGGCCTGCACGTCGGCGGCGACACGGCGGCACGGCTCGCAGCCTGCGAGATGCTCGCGCACACGCCATTCGTCGGCGGCAGAGAGTTCGCGGTCGACGCTCGCGTCGACCAGCGGGCGCGCTTCGTTACAGTTCATCGGGCGCCTCCGTCGTTCGGCCTTCGGCGTGAGAGCGAGGGCGCAACGGCGCTCCGCCGTCGGCGGCCGGCTCCTCGCGGAACCGACCGCCGTTCCCCCGGCCGGATGGTCTCCTGGCTTGATTGCTTTCCCCGACTCCTGCCTTGTCGTCCGCGCAGCCGTGGTCGCGGACAACCGAATCGCTCGCAGTCTCATTGACTGCACTACCCGCCGCTGCCCTGTCGCGCTCGCCGCCGTGGTACGCCGCCAGCAGCGTCGCCAAACGCCTGCGGCCACGTGCGAGCCGCGACATCACGGTACCGACCGGTAGATCGGCAATCGCCGCGATCTCGCGGTAGCCCAGTTCCTCCAGCTCGCGCAGCACCAGCACCTCCCGATATTCCACCGGCAGGCGCCTGAGCGCGTCGTGCACGTGGCGGGCGTCTTCGGCGCGGATCGCGAGCGTCTCGGGATCGACGCCGCCCGTTTCCCAGCCTTCGAGCGGCGCGTCGTCGCGCAACTCATCGAACGGCGCCACCTCTTCCGCGCCCGCGCGCCGCCGCCATTCGTCGTACCAGACGCGTCGCACGATCGCGAGCACCCAGGGGCGGGCCTCGTCGCCGCGAAACGCGTCGAAGAAGCGAAACGCGCGCAGAAACGCCTCCTGGACGATATCTTCCGCGTCGCCCGGGTTGCGCGAGAGCCAGCGGGCGAGGTTGTAGGCCGCGTCGAGATGCGGCAGCGCCAGCGCCTGAAAGCGGCGGCTGCGCCCTGCCTCATCCTGTTCATACGCGGATTCGCCCACGTCGTCCCCTTGCGTCTTCGTTTGGCTTGCGCGACCGTGGCCGCATAGAGGCACTACCGAAGCTCGGGCCAGTTTATTCCCGCTCTCTGCGCACGAAAACGAAAAATAAATCCGAACCGCGCATTCAGGCGCCGGCCCAGTACCCCGGCCGCGCGTAGACCTCCTTGAGATAGTCGATGAAGTAGCGCACGCGCGCCGGCACGTAGCGCTGCTGTGGATACACCGCGAGGATGTCGTAGTCGGGCAGCGCGTACTCGTCGAGCACCGTTTCGAGTTCGCCGCGCGCGAGCTGGGCGTCGATCTCCCAGGTCGAACGCCAGCCGAGGCCGAGGCTCTCGGTCACCCAGCGGTGCAGCAACTCGCCGTCGTTACAGTCGAGCGTGCCGCCCACGCGCACGGTGACGAGCTTGCCGCCGCGGCTGAAGTACCAGCCGCGGTTCTGGCCGCCCTGCAGGTTGAACGCCAGGCAGTTGTGATTCGGCAAGTCTTCGAGCGTTTGCGGCCGCCCGTGCTTGCGGAAATACGCGGGCGTGCCGCACACCACGCGCCGGTTCGTGGCGAGCTTTACGGCGACGAAGTTCGGGTCCACCGCGCCGCCGATGCGGATCGACAGGTCGTAACCCTCGCGCACCAGATCGACCACGCGGTCAGTGAGATTGAACGACACCTGGAGTTCGGGCTTGTCGGCAAGAAACTCGGGCGCGAGCGGCGCGACGTGCTTGCGCCCGAAGGCGGCGGGCGCCGACACGATCAGATGGCCGCTCACCACCTGACGCCCGGCGGATAGCTCGTTTTCGGCCTGATCCCAGTCGGCGAGCAGGCCGCGGCAGCGTTCGAGAAAGGCCGCGCCCTCCTCGCTCACCACGAGCCGCCGCGTAGAGCGGTAAATGAGCTTCACGCCCAGGCGCTTTTCCAGCGCGTCGATACGCCGCCCGAGGATGACCGGCGAAACGCCTTCCTCGAGCGCCGCCGCCGCGAGGCTGCCCGCTTCTGCGACGCGCACGAAGGTTTCGATCTGCTTGAAGCGGTCCATTGCGTGTCTCCACCGTCGAGTTGCGAGCCGGAAGCCCCATCCCGCCAGCATTCCATACTTTTTGTTTCGGAATAAACGACCTGGACTGATCTTATCAAACCTTTCCTGCGCCCCTAAAGTGGGCCTCAACGCTTACCCATTCCTCGCATACGAGACATTCAGGAGACAACCATGGCCAAAATGAGAGCCGTCGACGCCGCTGTTCTGGTGCTCGAAAAAGAAGGCATCGATACCGCTTTCGGCGTGCCGGGCGCAGCCATCAATCCGTTCTATTCGGCGATGAAAAAGGCCGGCGGCATCACGCACGTGCTGGCGCGCCACGTCGAAGGCGCCTCGCACATGGCGGAGGGCTTTACGCGCGCCACGCCGGGCAACATCGGCGTGTGTGTCGGCACCTCGGGCCCCGCAGGCACCGACATGATCACGGGCCTCTACTCGGCCCAGGCCGATTCGATTCCGATCCTCGCGATCACGGGCCAAGCGCCGCGCGCGCGCCTCTACAAGGAAGACTTCCAGGCCGTCGACATCGAGTCGATCGCCAAGCCCGTCACCAAGTGGGCCGTCACGGTGCGCGAGCCGGCGCTCGTGCCGCGTGTGTTCCAGCAGGCGTTCCATCTGATGCGCTCGGGCCGTCCGGGTCCGGTGCTGGTCGATCTGCCGATCGACGTGCAGCTCGCCGAAATCGAATTCGACATCGAAACGTACGAGCCGCTGCCGGTCTACAAGCCGAAGGCGACGCGCAAGCAGATCGAGGCCGCGCTCGAACTGCTCAACGCCAGCGAAAAGCCGCTGATCGTGTCGGGTGGCGGCGTGCTCAACGCAGCAGCCGAAGACCTGCTCGTGCAGTTCGCCGAAACGGTGGGCGTGCCCGTGATCCCGACGCTCATGTCGTGGGGCGCGATTGCCGACGACCATCCGCTCATGGCCGGCATGGTCGGTCTGCAGACCTCGCACCGCTACGGCAACGCCACGATGCTCGCCTCCGACTTCGTGCTGGGCATCGGCAACCGCTGGGCTAACCGCCATACGGGCAGCGTCGAGGTGTACACGAAGGGCCGCAAGTTCGTGCACGTCGATATCGAACCGACGCAGATCGGCCGCGTGTTCGGCCCGGATCTCGGCATCGTCTCGGACGCGAAGGCCGCGCTCGAACTGTTCGTCGAAATCGCGCAGGAATGGAAGACCGCGGGCAAGTTGAAGGATCGCAGCGCGTGGGTGGCCGACTGCCAGCAACGCAAGCGCACGATGCTTCGCAAGACGCACTTCGAGAACACGCCGATCAAGCCGCAACGCGTGTACGAAGAGATGAACAAGGCGTTTGGCCGCGACACCTGCTACGTGAGCACCATCGGCCTTTCGCAGATCGCAGGCGCGCAGTTCCTGCACGTGTACAAGGCGCGCAACTGGATCAACTGCGGCCAGGCGGGCCCGCTCGGCTGGACGATTCCCGCCGCGCTCGGTGTGCGCGCAGCCGATCCGACGCGTCCCATCGTGGCGCTCTCGGGCGACTACGACTTCCAGTTCATGGTCGAAGAGCTGGCCGTGGGCGCGCAGTTCAAGCTGCCGTACGTGCACGTGGTCGTGAACAACTCGTATCTCGGCCTGATCCGCCAGGCGCAGCGCGCGTTCGACATGGACTTCTGCGTGCAGCTCGCGTTCGAGAACATCAACGCGCCTGAAGTGAACGGCTATGGCGTGGATCACGTTACGGTCGCCAAAGGCCTCGGCTGCAAGGCGCTGCGCGTGTTCAAGCCGGAAGAGATCGCCCCGGCGCTCAAACAGGCCCAGGCGCTCGCCGCCGAGCACAGCGTGCCGGTCGTCGTCGAAGTGATTCTCGAGCGCGTGACCAACATCGCGATGGGCGCCGAGATCGACGCAGTCAACGAGTTCGAAGAACTCGCCGAAAAGCCCGAGCACGCGCCGACTGCCATCAGCGCACTGAATGCCCTCGACTGAGCGCACTCGACCACGCATCACCGCAGCACGGGCAGCGCGCCCGGCATCGGCGCGCTGCCTGGCTGATCTACCGCGTGACTTCCCGCCTGACTTCCTTTACTGACCGACCAGCGAGACCCAGCACCATGCCAAAATTCGCCGCGAACCTCACCATGCTGTTCAACGAAGTGCCCTTCCTCGACCGCTTCGCAGCGGCCGCACAAGCGGGCTTCGACGCCGTGGAGTTCCTGTTCCCGTATCCGTACAAGGCCGCCGAGCTGGCCGAGCGTCTGGAGGTCAACGGGCTGAAGCTCGTCCTCCACAACCTGCCCGCCGGCAACTGGGAAGCGGGCGAGCGCGGCATTGCCTGCCTGCCCGAGCGCCGCGGCGAGTTCCAGGAAGGCGTTGGCCGCGCGATCGAGTACGCGAAGGCCCTGAAGGTGCCGCAACTGAACTGCCTCGTCGGCATTCCGACGGCCGGCGTCGATCGCGAAACGGCACTCGCCACCATCGTCGAGAACCTGCGCTACGCGGCGGGCGTTCTGAAACGCGAAGGCATCCGCCTGCTCGTTGAGCCGTGCAACTCGTACGACATTCCCGGCTTCGCGCTGAACCGCTCGGCCGAAGCGCTCGACGTGATCGAAAAGACCGGCTCGGACAACCTGTTCCTGCAGTACGACATCTATCACATGCAGCGTATGGAGGGCGAGCTCGCCGCGACGATCAAGAAGCACTTCGCGAAGATCGCCCACGTCCAGCTCGCCGACAATCCTGGCCGCAACGAACCCGGCACGGGCGAAATCAACTACCCGTTCTTGTTCGATCTGCTCGACACGCTCGGCTACGAAGGTCACATCGGCTGCGAATACAAGCCGCGCACGACGACCGTCGAAGGCCTCGGCTGGCTGCGCAGCGCGAAGCTGCGCACCGCCGAACTCGCCTGAGCCCCTACGCACATTCACGCATTCGCTTTAACGGAGACACAAGATGGCAACGATTGGCTTTATCGGACTCGGCATCATGGGCGCGCACATGGCGCGCAACCTCATCAAGGGCGGCCACACGCTCGCCGTGAACGGCAAGTACCCGGTGCCCGAGGACCTGCGCACGCAAACTGAAGTCGTCGCCGATTCGACGGCTGTCGCGAAGGTCTCGGACATCGTCATCGTGATGGTGCCGGACACGCCTGATGTCGCCAACGTCCTGTTCTCCGACGACGGCGTCGCCAAGGGTCTCTCGGCTGGCAAGCTCGTGATCGACATGAGCTCGATCTCGCCGCTCGAAACGCAACAGTTCGCCAAACAGATCAACGCGCTCGGCTGCGACTATCTCGACGCACCGGTCTCGGGCGGCGAAGTCGGCGCACGCGAAGCCACGCTCACGATCATGGTGGGCGGCCCGCAAAAGTCGTTCGAGCACGTGCTGCCGCTGTTCGAATTGATGGGCAAGAACATTTCGCTCATCGGCGACAACGGCGCGGGCCAAACCTGCAAGGTGGCGAACCAGATCATCGTCGCGCTGAACATCGAGGCCGTGGCCGAAGCGCTGCTGTTCGCAGCACGTTCGGGCGCGGACCCCGAGCGTGTGCGCAAGGCCCTCATGGGCGGCTTCGCTTCGTCGCGCATTCTCGAAGTGCACGGCGAACGCATGACCAGGCGCACGTTCAATCCGGGCTTCCGCATCGAACTGCACCAGAAGGACCTGAATCTCGCGATCGACGGTGCACGCAAGCTGGGCATCGCGCTCCCGCATACCGCAAGCGCGCAGCAACTCTTCAGCGTGTGCGCCGCGAACGGCGGCAAGGCATGGGACCACTCGGCCATGATCCGCGCACTCGAAATCATGGCGAACTTCGAGATCGCCGAACCGCAAGCGCAGGTGAAGGTGGCTTAAGTTTTAGCGGTAGCTGGACGGCGGTTCGCACGCAACGTGCGAACCGCCCGCGGAAACGGATCACGCATACCGGCTCGCGCGCAGAGACTAAGGCGCACGAGCCTCCCGTGGGGCGCTTCGCGGCGGCGGCAACCGTCGCGAGGCAAATCGGTGCCGCTCTGGGCTGAGGGCGGCCAGTGGGGTCCGAAAGCGGCACCCGGTGACGGCGGGGAAGCCTTGGTCGGTCAGACGTCGTCATCGGGTGTCCGCGTGTCGGATGCCCGTTTTTCTTTGCCTTCTTATTTCTCCCTGGTTTCACACTCTTTGACGCCGCCCCGATGGACGCCTTCGCGGCCGCGTTTCTAAAATCGTGCTTTCATCTGGCTGTCACGCAGACCGGTCAAGGCGGAGCCGAGGCGTGACCACCCAATCATTTCCAGCACGTGAGGAGTGTGATCGATGGGCATTATCAATTTCATCAAGGAAGCAGGCGAAAAACTGTTCGGCGCGGCTGCCACGCCGGCCGCCGCCGCGGAACCCGCTGCCGCACCGGCAGACCCCGCCGCGAATCTCGCCGAACTGAACCAGAAGGCCGGCGACGCGATCGTGGCCTATATCCGCTCACAAGGCCTCGACGCCGACAATCTCGGCGTGACCTACGACGGCGTCTCGCACACCGTGACGGTCACCGGCAACGCCGCCGACCAGCCTACGAAGGAGAAGATCCTCGTCGCGGCCGGCAACGTGCAGAACGTCGACAAGGTCGACGACCAGATGACCGTGACGAACCCCGCGCCCGAAGCGCAGCACCACACGGTCGTGGCCGGCGACAACCTCTGGAAGATCGCCGAAAAGTACTACGGCAGCGGCGCGAAGAACGACGTGATCTTCCAGGCGAACACGCCGATGCTCAAGAGCCCGGACAAGATCTATCCGGGTCAGGTGCTCGTGATTCCGCCGCTGCAGTAAGCGCGGCAACACGCAAACACGGCCCGAAACGAAACGGGCCTGGCGGAGCGATCCGCGAGGCCCGTTTTTCGACGTGCGCGGCCAGGCTCAGTACGTGTCGAACACGTCCTGCAGCCCCGACTTGTCGGTCGTGCCCGCTGCCAGCGCAAGCAGCAGCAGCACCCGCGCCTTGTAGGGGCTAAGCGTGCCCGAAGAGACGAAGCCGAGCGTATCGTCCTTGGCGGCGCCGTTGTGCATCACGTGTCCCGAGCCGACGCGCGAGGCGCGCACGACGGCCACGCCCTTGGCGGCCGCCTCGGCCAGCGACTGCTGCAACGCGCCGTGAATCGAGCCATTGCCCGTGCCAGCCACGACGAACCCATCCACACCGGCGGCAAAGAGTGCTTCGACCGCCGCGCGCGACACGCCCGCGTAGCTCATCACGATCTCGACCTGCGGCCATTGCGCCGATGCCGTGAACGGCGCATCGACCGTATGCGGGCGCAGCGCGCGGCGCTGGAATTCCACGCGCCCATCCTGCACCCAACCCAGCGCGCCGATTTCAGGCGACTGGAATGCTTCGACCGCGTAGGTGCTGACCTTCGCGACGTCGCGTGCGCAATGAATGCGGTTATTGAACGCCACCAGCACGCCCTGCCCGGCCGCCGCCTCGCTCGCGGCGAGCGTGACGGCATTGAGCAGATTGAGCGGGCCGTCGGCGGATAGCGCCGTGGCGGGCCGCATGGCGGCCGTCAAAATGCATGGCTTCGCACTCTTCACCGTGAGATGCAGCAGATAC
Organism: Paraburkholderia sp. CNPSo 3274; assembly: GCF_024206475.1. Classification (GTDB taxonomy): domain Bacteria; phylum Pseudomonadota; class Gammaproteobacteria; order Burkholderiales; family Burkholderiaceae; genus Paraburkholderia. The sequence continues at coordinate 16,269 of NZ_JAMBPR010000096.1, read as the reverse complement.
GCGGTTTCTTCGAGCGTATCCGTGCCGTGCGTGATCACCACGCCGTCGATCTCGTCGCTTGCCAGCAGTTCGTTCACACGCTGCGCGAGCGTGGACCACAGCGCGAGCGACATGTCCTTGCTGTCGATGCTCGCGACCTGCTCGGCATGGATCCGGGCGATGGCGTCGAGGCCCGGAACGGCTGCCAGCAACTGCGCGACACCGATCACGCCGGCCTGGTAGCCAGCGGTGTTCGCGGCGTCCGCAGCGGAGCCCGCGATGGTGCCGCCCGTGGCGAGCACGGCGATGCGCGGGAGTGCCCTGGGCGCTGCGGCGGGAGAGGAAGTGGAAGTATTCATGGCGGCGATTTTAAGCGATCCGCCGCCCGCCGGGAAAATCAGCCCGCTTTTCAGGTTGCTTCGCGCAACTGGCTCGCGATCTGCTGCTCGGTAAGCTGCGGCGCGAACATTTCGATGAGCCGGTACGCGTACTGGCGCAGGAATGCGCCTTTGCGCAGGCCCACTCGGGTCGTGCTCGCATCGAAGAGATGCTCCGTGTCGAGCGCGACGAGTTCGCTGTCGCGCTTCGGGTCGTAGGCCATCGCCGCAACGATGCCCACGCCCATGCCGAGTTCGACGTAGGTCTTGATCACGTCCGCGTCGATGGCGGTCAGCACCACGTCGGGTACCACGCCGGCTTTCGCGAACGCCTGGTCGATATGCGAGCGGCCCGTGAAGTCCTGGTCGTACGTGATGATCGGATATTCGGCGACGTCTTCGAGCGTGAGATTTTCGCGGCCTACGAGCGGATGCGCCTTCGGCACGACCACCACGTGATGCCACGAGTAGCACGGAAACGTCACGATATCGGGGAAGCGATCGAGCGCCTCGGTCGAGATGCCGATGTCGGCCTCGCCGTTGATGATCATCTGCGCGATCTGTTGCGGATTGCCCTGACGCAGTGCGAGGTGGACTTTCGGAAACACTTCGCGGAACTGGTGCACGACCTTCGGCAGCGCGTAACGCGCCTGCGTGTGGGTGGTCGCGACCACGAGGTGACCGCTGTCCTGGTCCGCGAACTGGCGCGCCACGCGGCGCAGATTCTCGGCGTCGAGCAGCATGCGCTCGATCAGCTGATGCACGGCCTTGCCCGGCTCGGTGAGGCCGGTCAAGCGCTTGCCGCGGCGAATGAAAATGTCCACGCCGAGTTCGTCTTCGAGATCCTTGATCTGCTTGGAGACGCCCGACTGCGACGTATACAGCACGTTCGCCACTTCGGTCAGGTTCATGTTCTGCCGCACGGCTTCGCGCACGAAGCGCAACTGCTGAAAATTCATGGTCTTCTCTCCGGGACTGCTGACCGATTGTTCGTTTTTGTCGATATGAGCACTGTAACGCTCGCTGGGCCGCTTTTTACAGCGCTCAATGCGCCGGAAATACGCGCAGTCCGCGCGGCACCGCCGTCACGCCCTCGCCCACCGTGAGCCCCAGCGCGCGCCACGACTCGCGGTCGAGCTCGGCTTCGAGCGCGCCGCCCGTGCGGCTTTCCAGCTCCACGCGCACCGAGCCGCCCAGCGTCACCACGCGGCGCACGTCGACGACGATGCCGTCGCGATGATCGCTCGCTTCGCGGTGCAGCACGAGGTCGTGCGGCCGCACGTAGGCGAGCGCCGGGCCTGCGAAGCTCGCGTGCACCGAGATCGGCTGCGCCGCGCCGTCCGCGACGAAACCGCGCGCGTCCACGCTGCCGCGCAGCCGGTTCGCGGCGCCCAGGAATTCGTAGACGAACGCCGTCTGCGGATGATCATAGACGTCCTGCGGGCTGCCCACCTGCTCCACGTGCCCATGATTCATCACGACGATGCGATCGGCCACCTCGAGCGCTTCCTCCTGGTCGTGCGTGACGAAGATCGTCGAGATGTGCAAGTCGTCGTGCAGGCGGCGCAGCCATGAGCGCAACTCCTTGCGCACCTTGGCGTCGAGCGCGCCGAACGGTTCGTCGAGCAGCAGCACCTTCGGCTCCACGGCGAGCGCGCGCGCAAGCGCGATGCGCTGACGCTGCCCGCCCGAAAGCTCGGACGGATAGCGCTGCGCGAGCCAGTCGAGCTGCACGAGCTTGAGCAGCTCATGCACCTTCTCGCGAATCACGGCCTCCGAGGGCCGCTCGTTGCGCGGCTTCACGCGCAGGCCGAACGCCACGTTCTCGAACACCGTCATGTGACGGAACAGCGCGTAGTGCTGGAACACGAAGCCCACCTGGCGCTCGCGCGCGCCCACTTCGCCCACGTCCTGGCCTTGCAGCGCGACCTGGCCCGCGTCGGCATATTCGAGGCCCGCGATCACACGCAGGAGCGTGGTCTTGCCACAACCGGACGGTCCGAGCAGCGCAACCAGTTCGCCCGGCGGAAAGTCGAGCGAAACGTTGTCGAGGGCGGTGAAGTCGCCGAAGCGCTTCTGCAGATTGCTGACGGTGATGCCCATGGTTACTGCTCCCCTACTTGAATCGGTTGGCGCACGGCGCGAGGCGCTGCGTGTTGTGATACCTGTTGCACGGTCACAGGTTGCGGGCCGGCGTAGGCGGGAATCTCATCCGCACCGCGCAGTTCCGCCGAAAGACGGCGCTCCGCGAGCAGCTTCAGGCCAAGCGTGACGAGCGCGAGCAACGCGAGCAGCGATGCCACGGCAAACGCCGCCGCGAAGTTGTACTCGTTGTAAAGGATCTCGACGTGCAGCGGCATCGTGTCGGTCTGGCCGCGAATGTGGCCCGACACCACCGAAACCGCGCCGAACTCGCCCATCGCGCGCGCATTGCAAAGAATCACGCCGTACAGCAAGCCCCAGCGGATATTGGGCAGCGTCACGCGGCGGAACATCTGCCAGCCCGAGGCGCCCAGCACGTGTGCGGCCTCCTCTTCGTCGTTTCCCTGCGCCTGCATCAGCGGAATCAGCTCGCGTGCGACGAACGGGAACGTTACGAAGATCGTGGCGAGCACGATGCCCGGCACCGCGAAAATGATCTGCACGTTGTGGTCTTCGAGCCACGGCCCGAACCAGCCCTGCGCGCCGAACAGCAGCACGTAGATGAGACCCGAAATCACGGGCGAAACCGAAAACGGCAGGTCGATCAGCGTGGTGAGCAGCGCCTTGCCGCGAAACTCGAACTTCGCGATCGCCCACGAAGCCGCGAGCCCGAAGGCGAGATTCAACGGCACCGCGATCGCCGCGGTGATGAGCGTGAGCTTGATCGCGGAGAGCGCGTCGGGATCGACGAGCGACGTGAAGTAGAAGCCAATGCCTTTCGACAGCGCCTGCCAGAACACGGCGACGAGCGGCACCACGAGAAACAGCGCGAGAAACGCGAGCGCGATGCCAGTCAGGAGCCAGCGCACCCACGGTGCTTCGGTGACCGGGTCCGGCCGGAGCGTGCTTCGTTGTTGCGGCAGCGTGCTCATTGCGCACCTCCCGCGACGGTTGCGCCCACAACGGCATTCGGCGCGCTGCCAGCCGTTACACCCCGGCTCGTGCGGCGTTGCAGATACCACTGCAGCGAATTGATGAGGAGCAGCATGACGAACGAAACACAGAGCATCATCACGGCGAGTGCCGTTGCGCCCGCGTAGTCGTATTGTTCGAGCTTCGTGATGATGAGCAGCGACGTGATTTCCGACTTCATCGGCACGTTGCCGGCGATGAAGATGACCGAGCCGTACTCGCCCAACGCGCGCGCGAACGCGAGCGCGAAGCCGGTGAGGAGCGCCGGCAGCACCGCGGGCAGCACGACACGGCGGAACGTGAGCCAGCGCGAGGCGCCGAGGCACGCGGCGGCTTCCTCCTGTTCGCGCTCGAAGTCCTCGAGCACCGGCTGCACCGTGCGCACGACGAACGGCAAGCCAATGAATGTCAGCGCCACGAGCACGCCGAGCGGCGTGAACGCGATCTTGAGACCGAGCGGTTGCAGGAACTGGCCGATCCAGCCATTGCCCGCATACACGGCGGCAAGCGAAATGCCGGCCACGGAGGTCGGCAGTGCGAACGGCAGATCGACGAGCGCATCGATCACCCGTTTGAACGGAAACGTATAGCGCACGAACACCCACGCAAGCAGGAAACCGAATACGGCGTTGATCAACGCCGCGCCGAGCGCGGCGGTAAACGTGAGCCGGTACGACGCGATCACGCGCGGCGACCACACGGCGCGCACGAACTGGTTCCAGTCGAGCGTCGCCGTCTTGAGAAAGGTGGCGGCAAGCGGAATAAGCACCACGAGGCTCAGGTAAGCCACCGTGATGCCAAGCGTCAAGCCGAATCCGGGCAGCGCACTAGGCTTGCGGAATCTAAATGTGGTCATGCTCGTCATCCAGACATGGGTTGCGCGCTTCCTGTATTCAAAGCGGCGCCGAAAAGCGCGCCCGTGGGCGCGCTTCGTTGTTATGCGGTCGCGTCGTTATCGACTGCTGACCGGTACTGCGGTACCGCGTGATGACGTCGCTTACTGAGGCTGATAGATCGAATCGAACACGCCGCCATCCGCGAAATGCGTCTTCTGCGCGTTGGTCCAGCCGCCGAACGTGTCGTCGACCGTGTAGAGCTTCAGCTTCGGAAACTTCGCCGTGAGCACCGCCGGGACTTTGTCCGAACGCGGACGGTAGAAGTTCTTCGCGGCGATCTCCTGGCCCTCTTCGCTATAGAGGAACTGCAGGTAGGCCTCGGCCTCCTTGCGCGTGCCCTTCTTGTCGACGACCTTGTCCACCACGGCAACGGGCGGCTCAGCCAGAATGCTCACGGAAGGCACCACGATCTCGAACTTGTCCGGGCCGAATTCCTTGAGCGACAGGAATGCTTCGTTCTCCCATGCGATCAGCACATCGCCAATGCCGCGCTGCACGAAGCTCGTCGTGGCTCCCCGCGCGCCCGAGTCGAGCACGCCCGCGTTCTTGTAGAGCTTCGAGACGAAGTCCTTCGCCTTCTGCTCGTTGCCGCCCGGCTGGTGCAGCGCATACGCCCACGCTGCGAGATAGTTCCAGCGCGCGCCGCCCGAGGTCTTCGGATTCGGCGTGACGATCGAAACGCCCGGTTTGGTCAGGTCGTCCCAATCCTTGATGTGCTTCGGATTGCCCTTGCGTACCAGGAACACGATGGTCGACGTGTACGGCGAGGCGTTGTCGGGCAGGCGCTTTTGCCAGTCCTTCGCGACGATGCCCTTGTTGGCGAGCGCGTCGATGTCCCATGCCAGCGCGAGCGTCACGACGTCGGCTTGCAGGCCGTCGAGCACCGAGCGCGCCTGTGCGCCCGAGCCGCCATGCGACTGCTTGATGGTGAGCGTTTCGCCCGTCTTCGCCTTCCACTGCTTGACGAAGGCTTCGTTGATGTCCTGGTACAGCTCGCGCGTCGGATCGTAGGAGACGTTGAGCAGCGATGTATCCGCGTGAGCGACTACAGGCGCCATGGCCGCCATCGCCGTGACTCCGGCGAGCGGCGCCACGCCGATAACCAGTTTTGCCGCCAGTGTTTTCAGCCAGCCCGCGCGCCCCGTATTTGTCGTGCCCATCTATCTGTTCTCCGTTCTCGTGTGTGCTCGTTTGCGCTCATTGGTGAAGTGCACCTAACGATGGAGGCCAGTCTAGCGATCCGCTTACATTATTAAAAATGATGTTTTTTCATTTTTTAATACGCAAAAGTGGTAAGGACAGAGGAAGTCGCTGCTCGAGCGCGGTTTCATCCGCGCAAACACGGGAAAGCGGCGTGATGGCAACGCTCAGTAGACGAACTTCAAGTAACACTTGAAAAGTGGCGAGTACTGTATAAAAATACAGTTACCTGTTCAAACATACAGTGGCGCCATGACCAAACTCACCGCACGACAGCAGCAGGTTTTCGATCTGGTTCGCCGGGCGATCGAGCGCACGGGCTTCCCGCCCACACGCGCCGAGATCGCGGCGGAACTCGGCTTCAGCTCGGCCAACTCCGCGGAGGAGCATCTGCGTGCGCTGGCGCGCAAGGGCGTGATCGAACTGGCTGCGGGCGCCTCGCGCGGCATCCGCCTCATGCCGGGGCCCGACGACCTGCCGCACCAGTTCACGCTCCCGCACCCGAGCATCATGCAGCTCTCGCTGCCGCTCGTCGGCCGCGTCGCAGCGGGTAGCCCGATCCTTGCTCAGGAGCACATCTCGCAGAACTACATGTGCGACCCGGCGCTGTTCTCGAGCCGCCCCGACTACCTCTTGAAGGTGCGCGGCCTTTCCATGCGCGACGCCGGTATCCTCGACGGCGACCTGCTCGCCGTGCAGAAGAAGGCCGAAGCGAAAGACGGCCAGATCATCGTGGCGCGCCTTGGCGACGACGTCACCGTGAAGCGCCTGAAGCGCCGTCCGAACGGGCTCGAACTGATCGCCGAGAACCCCGATTACGACAATATTTTTGTCGAGGCCGGCAGCGCGGAATTCGCGCTCGAAGGCATTGCGGTCGGCCTGATCCGCCCCACCGAATTCTAAGCAATCCGTCTGCCCGCAGTTTGCGCACCATCTGCGCACTACCTGGAGAGAGTCATGGAACGCCTTGCCCGCTTGCTGCCCTTCCGCCAATTCGGCCGTCTTCGCCACCTCCGTGGAATCGCCTCGTGTGCGGTTCGCGAAGTACGCGATTCGACTGCCGCACTGAGCGGCTCGCTCTTCGAAGACTCGCCAGAGATGGTGGCGGCCAGCACGGCCGACCTGCCCGTGTTGCCCTCGGCCCAGCCTGCGTTTGCCCGCGTGTCGCTCAACAGCACGCTCAACACCGAACAGCCGATGCGCCGTGCGCCCGTGCGCGTCTATCAGGGTCCGTCGCGGCTCATCCTCGTCGGCACGGTTGACGCGGTTTGCCGCGCGATCGACCGCTGCATCGCCGAGCAGCACAGCGACCTGCCCGCAGCGCTCGCGAAGTAAGCAGGAACGCTGCTCAAATGTGAGAAGAGGTTACGGGCGGGATCGTTTGGCCTGGTTTGCGGTCAACACCGTGTTTGAACGATTTGCCCTATGCCGATGACGGAATCTCTCTCTACCCCGCGTAAGACCCAAGGCTGGAAAAAGCCCGTTGCGATCACGGTTGCGCTCGCCATGGTTGTTGCCGCGATCGGCTACGCCTATGCGTCGCCCTATATCGCGGTGAAACACATGAAAGCCGCCGCCGACGCTCGTGACGCCGTCGCGCTCAACGAGTACGTCGATTACCCTGCGCTGCGCTTGAGCCTGAAACAGCAGGTTGGCGAGCTGCTGCACCGGCGTGTCGAGGGGCAGCACAGCAGCAATCCGTTGCTGATCCTCGGCGCCGTGATTGGCGCGGCACTGATTAGTCCGCTCGTGGATGCTTACGCCACGCCGGAAGGCGTGGCCGCCCTGCTCAATGGCATGCCGCCGACGGGCAAGCCCGGCGACCAGCCGCACGCGCCGCCGCCAGCGGAATCCGGCACGCAATCGGCAGAATCGGCGCAACCGGCACCCGCCTCCGCCGCGCCACCGGCCCCGGCGGCATCCGGCAACCCCGCGCCCGCGCCTCGGCCGGTTACCACGGCCGGTTATCGCGGCCTCAATGAGTTCGCGCTCACGTGGGACCGCGGCAGTACGGGCGAGCACTACGCCGCCATCCTGCAGCGTCACGGGCTCTTCTCGTGGAAGCTCTCGGCGGTCGAGCTAAACGAAGGAAACGTCTCGAACTGAGACAAATCAGAAGTGAACGCGGAAACAGGCCGGTTCTGTGCGAGCCGGCCCGCTTGATCCTCTACGCGGCGGCTTGCTGCTGCTTTTCCTCAGCCGCCGACGAACACGCCACGAGAATGCTGCACGATACGCGGTCGAGCAGCGGCGTGTTGCCCGCGCCCATCCACCAGCGCGAGAGCCCCGTGCGGCAGCGGTGGCCCACCACCACGAGGTCGGCATTCAGCTCGTTGGCCAGATTCGCGATTTCGTCGATCGGATGCCCGAACGCGAAGTGCCCCTGGGCATGCACGCCGCGCTCGGTTAGCCAGTCCACGCCTTCCTGAAGGATTTCGCGCGCCGTTTCCTCAAAACGGCCGCAGGCCACGTCGGTCAGCAGGCCGGCGCTCTGGGCGATCGTCGAACGCATGTCGACAACCGAGAGCAAGTGCGTTTCCGCCTGCAGATCGAGCGCAAGATCGGCGCCGCAACGCAGTGCCTTGCGGCCTTCGCGCGAGCCGTCGTAACAGAGCAGAATTTTTTTATAGCTCGCCATGATCGCTTCTCCCCGCCCGCGCGGTTTGCAGGCTGTGCGATTCTCATGATGGTGCGCCGCAATTCCACACGCAAGGCCTGGAAAACGCCAGGTGTTCATCGAAAGACGCCAGATGCGTCCCGAACGGCGCACGCGTCTGGTGCAATGATTGGATGCTTGCCGCGACATGCATTCGCCTCGCGCATCGTCAAACGGCTTCGAAGCGACGCCCGCCCCGCCACGCAGCAATGCACTAAAATGGGCCGCCTTGTTTCGTGCGTTTTTTCGTTCGATTCTTCGATCGACTCGCGCGATGCCCGTTCGACTCACGTTTAACCGGTCCATGCCCGCACCCGCCATCGAATTCGAGCAGGTCATCAAACATTACGGAGACAGGACGGTCGTCAACGGCCTGTCGTTCGACGTCGTTCCTGGCGAATGCTTCGGGCTGCTCGGCCCGAACGGCGCGGGGAAAACCACGACGCTGCGCATGCTGCTCGGCATCGTTTCGCCCGATGCGGGGCGCATCAGCCTGTGCGGCGAGCCGGTGCCGGCGCGCGCGCGCCACGCCCGCCAGCGCGTGGGTGTGGTGCCGCAGTTCGACAATCTCGACCCCGACTTCACCGTGCGCGAGAACCTGCTAGTGTTCGGCCGCTACTTCGGCTTGTCCGCGCGCCAAACGCGCGACCTCATCGCGCCGCTGCTCGAGTTCGCACGCCTCGAAAGCAAGGCCGACGCGCGCGTGGGTGAACTCTCCGGCGGCATGCGCCGTCGTCTCACGCTCGCGCGCGCGCTCGTGAACGACCCCGATGTGCTTGTGATGGACGAGCCCACCACGGGCCTCGATCCGCAGGCGCGGCATCTGATCTGGGAGCGGCTTCGCTCGCTGCTCGCGCGCGGCAAGACGATTCTCCTCACCACGCATTTCATGGAGGAGGCCGAACGGCTTTGCAATCGCGTCTGTGTAATCGAGGAAGGCCGCAAGATCGCCGAGGGCGCACCCAAGGCGCTGATCGAATCGGAGATCGGCTGCGATGTGATCGAGGTGTACGGACCGGACCCGGTCGCGTTGCGTGATGAACTCGCGGGCGATGCGAAGCGCATGGAGATCAGCGGCGAGACGCTGTTCTGCTATGTCGACGACCCCGCGCCCGTGCATGCAAAGCTGCGCCATCGATCTGATTTGCGCTACCTGCACCGGCCCGCGAATCTCGAAGACGTGTTCCTGCGGCTCACGGGCCGCGAGATGCAAGATTAACGTCGCAAGCATCAACGGCGGCAGGATCAACGGCGGCGTACGACTCGCCAAGGACACCATGCAGACACGCACCAACAACCCGACGCCCTCGCGCCCCGCGCCTGCGCCCGAGCCGCGCGCCGCGCTGCCTTCGAACGCCACGCATTGGGTGGCCGTGTGGCGGCGCAACTATCTGGTCTGGCGCAAGCTCGCCCTCGCGTCGATGTTCGGCAATCTCGCCGACCCGATGATCTATCTGTTCGGTTTGGGCTTCGGGCTCGGGCTGATGGTCGGGCACGTCGATGGCGTCTCGTACATCGCGTTTCTCGCGGCGGGCACGGTGTCGTCTTCGGTGATGATGTCGGCGAGCTTCGAGTCGATGTACTCGGGCTTTTCACGCATGCACGTGCAGCGCACGTGGGAAGCGATCATGCACACGCCGCTCACGCTTGGCGACGTCGTGCTCGGCGAAGTGATGTGGGCCGCGAGCAAGTCGATGCTCTCGGGCGCGGCGATCATGGTGGTCGCGGGCCTGCTCGGCTACGCGAGCTTTCCTTCCATGCTGCTCGCGCTGCCCGTGATCGCGCTCGCGGGCCTCGCGTTCGCGAGCTGCGCGATGATTGTCACCGCGCTCGCGCCGTCCTACGACTTCTTCATGTTTTATCAGACGCTCGTGCTTACGCCGATGCTGCTGCTCTCCGGCGTGTTCTTTCCGATCGCGCAACTGCCCGCCGCCGCGCAGCACATCACGTTGATGCTGCCGCTCGCGCATGCCGTTGCGTTGATCCGCCCTGCCATGCTCGACCGGCCTGTCGAGCAGGCCGGCCTGCATCTGCTGGTGCTTGCGATCTACGTGGTGGTGCCGTTCGCGATCGCTTCCGTGCTGTTCCGCCGGCGCATGATGCGCTGAAACAGCACCGCGAGGCGTTCAGTCCTCGTCGTCCCCCCAGGGAATATCGACGTCCGAAATAAACGCGACCGTCGCGAACGGACCACCTTCCTGGCGGCCGACCTTGCCGTCGGCGCGATGCCATTCCACGCGGAACATCGTCGATTGGGTCTGAGCGAGCAAACGCACCGTGCGGATCTCTTCGGGATCCGACTCCTCCACCGGGCCGTCGAGCGAAACCAGCAGCGACTGCGGCCAGAGACCATCGGCCGGGTCGTAGATGCGATCGCCGTCGGGAATCGAGGTATCCGCCTCGACGCCGATGGTGGCCGAAGCCTCGACGATCATCTTGCCGAGCGCGCGCAGCACCGCCGTTGCGCGGGCCGAATTGGCCTGGCGAATGGCGAGATCGCCGCGCGTGAGCGCCTGCTCGAGTTTCGGATTGGTTTTTTGCTTTGCCATGCTGGTTTTCGGGCCGCGGCCCGCTCCGTGGCGGACGGCGAACCGCCCGCGTATTACAAGAATGCCAACGCTGAACGCATGGCGCTTGCTCCTCCCGGCGTCCCTAGAAGCCCAGGGCCACCGCCGCGAGCCCGGCGGCGATGCCGAAGAACACCACCGTCGTGCCCACGACGGCGAGCATGCGCGGCCGGAACGAGCCCGCCAGCATCGCGAACGACGGCACGCTCACGGGCGGCAGCGTCATCAGCAGCGCGCCCGCGGGACCCACGCCCATGCCGAGCGCGAGCATCGCCTGGATGATGGGGACCTCGCCGGCCGTGGGGATCACGAACAGCATGCCGACCACGGCGAACGTGACGATCCAGCCAAGGCTGCTCGTGACCTCCGGCCCGATGTGCGGGAAAAGCCATGCGCGCGCGGCGCCAAGGAGCAGCACCAGTACGATGTACTCCGGCACCAGCCGTACGGCCATGCGCGCAAAGATACGCGCCCAGCGCACGAAGACGTTGCCGCCTTCGGCCTGCTGCTGGGCGAGTTGCGCCAGGCGGTCGTCGGCGGCGCGCGATTCCTCGGGCGTAACGAGCCGGTTGCAGACCCAGCCGAGGCCGAACACCATCAGCAGGCCCAGCGCCAGACGCAGCGCACTCCACTGCCAGCCGAGCACGAAGCCCATGAACACGAGTGTGGCGGGATTGAGCACGGAGTTGCCGAGCCAAAACGCAATCGCGCCGCCCGCCGACGCGTTGCGCGCGCGCAGGCCCACGACCACGGGCGCGGCGCAGCAGGTGCACATCATGCCGGGCACCGCGAGCAGGCCGCCCGCCGCCACGCTGCCGAAGCCCCGCCGGCCGAGCACGCGCGCGACCCACTGCACGGGCAGGAGCGCCTGCACGCCGGAGCCGAGCAGCAGGCCGAGCACCATGGCCTGCCAGATCGCCTTGCCGTAGGCGAAGGCGTAATCGAGCGCGGCGGAGAACGAGGGCTCGGGGGCCGTGGCCGCGCCGCCCGTCAGGATCGATTTGCCGATGGAGTGTGTTTCCTCGGCGGTGAATGCGCGGTGATAGTACGGGAACCACTTCACGTAGAAGAGGCCGGCCACCGCCAGCAAAATGAAAATGGGCCAGCCGTAAGACGGGGGCGATTGCGCTGGACGTGCGCTCGTCATTGTAAAAATTCTCCGGGATTGAGCGTATGAACGGCCGGCGGGGCGCCGTCACGCGAGGCGTGATGGCGCCCCGAACGGCGCATGCTGGATCGTAGTGTATGCCTTGCGAATCGCCAACGACTTTGCTGCGTTGGCGTTCGCGCGGCGCCGCGCGGCCCGGCAAGGGACAACGCGGCTTCTCCGCTTTCCCTTTAAGGGGCCGGATTCGGCTGCTGCTCGTGCAGCGCGTCGATCTGCGCGAGCAGTTCGGGGCTGAGCTTGACGTCGGCGCTAGCGATATTTTCCTTCAACTGGTCGAGCGAGGTCGCACCGATCAGATTGCTGGTCAGGAACGGCCGGCTGTTGACGAACGCGAGCGCGAACTGCGCGGGCGTGTAGCCATGTGCCCGGGCAAGTTCCACGTAACGCGTCGTCGCGGCCACCGATTCCGGCTTGCTGTAGCGCTTGAAGCGCTCGAACCGCGTGATGCGCGCGCCTTCCGGACGCGCCCCGCCCTCGTACTTGCCCGAAAGCCAGCCGAACGCGAGCGGCGAATACGCGAGCAGACCCACGCCTTCACGGTGCGCGAATTCGGACAGGCCGCTTTCGAACGTGCGGTTGAGCAGGCTGTACGGATTCTGGATGCTGACGATGCGCGGCAGCCCGAGCTTTTCGGCGGCGCGCAGGAACTGCGCGACGCCCCAGGGCGTTTCGTTCGACACGCCGATATGGCGGATTTTGCCCGCCTTCACGAAATCGGCGAGCACGCTGAGCGTTTCCTCGATCGGGACCGTGTACGCATCGTCGAGATACGGATACATGCTGCGGCCGAACGTCATCGTGCTGCGGTCGGGCCAGTGCAGCTGATACAGGTCGACGTACTCGGTCTGCAGGCGCTTCAAGCTGCCGTCGAGCGCTTCGGTCAGATTCTTGCGGTCGAACTGGTTCTGCGGCCCGCGAATGTGCTGTGGATTGTGCGGCTGGCGCGCCGGGCCCGCGATTTTGGTGGCGAGCACGATGCGCTCGCGCGCTGCGCGATGCTGCGCGAGCCACGTCCCGATGAAGCGCTCGGTCTGTCCCTGCGTCTCCGGGCGCGGCGGCACGGGGTACATTTCAGCGGCATCGATCAGCGTGACGCCCTGGTCGAGCGCGTAGTCGATCTGCTCGTGCGCCTCGCGCTCTGTGTTCTGCTCGCCCCACGTCATCGTGCCGAGCCCGATCAGGCTCACCTTGACGTCGGTATCGCCGAGTGTGCGGTATTCCATGGAAACGTTGTCCATCAGTTCGGGTAGGGAAACGCGCAAACTATCACGTCACGGGGATTTTTTCAGGAATTGCCGAATACGGCCGAATTCGATCGAATGTGCCCCGGCGGGTCACGGCGCCGTTCGCCGGGAGACGTGCCAGAATCCGCACATGCGCCTACGAGGAGAAATCGGCATGGAAAACCGACGCAGCTACGAATACATGGGTTTCGACATGACAGCCGGTGTGGACGGCGACCACGAATCTGGCTTTTTCGTCTCGACGCAAATCATTCAAAGCCTCACGGACGCCGAAAACGGCAACGTTCCGGTTGACGGCATCGCTGCTGGCCGCTTTCCGACCCAGGACAACGCCTTCGACGCGGCCTTCGACCGCATTCGCGAGGCTATCGACAAGCGCGTGCGCGCCGTTTCCTGAGCGTCGCCCAGGGGAAAAACCGAACAGGCGCAAAAATGCAAAAAACCGGACGTCGAAACGACATCCGGCTTTCAGGCCGCCCGACGCGCGGGCGGCCCGCAAACGAATCGGAAACCTCGGCGCGACTTACTGGCCGAAGAAGACCGATTGCGGGCCCGTGGCCTTCGCGTGGCTGCCCGACTGCGAAGCCGAGCCGGCGACACCGCCGTAAGCCGTTTGGGCGCCTTGTTCCTGGACGCGCTCGGCGGCCACGGTCTGCACGCTCTGGCCACGCTGCGAAGCCGGCGCGCCGACGTCCGGGCGATAGAACGGTGCCGGGCCATAGCCGCTGGCGAACGCCGGAGCGGCAACAGAAGCGGTAGCTGCGACCAGCAGCGCTGCGATGAGTTTGGTCTTCATGGTGGACTCCAATATCAGGTTCAATGGCGGATCGGGAAGGCGCCGCGCCTGGGAGGTCAGTGCCCACGAGCTGCGTCAACGAAACTCAGTGTATACACCTACTATCAGAAAATAATCGCGATAATCCGAATTTACTATTCTGCATTCAGCAACAATCTCGTCAGGCAATTCTGACGGGGCTGAGCGACGAACAGACCCTAAAGCGGCGGCCAAAATAATTTGCGCAACGCAGCAAATTCCACGCGAATCACATACCGCGCGCAGGGTTTTTCGGCCAAAAATGGCTATCGGGCGTGCTTCCTGCATGGGAATTCGGCAAATTGGCGCAGTGCGCAAAGGGTACGAAGAGCGAGGCCCGCATGCGTTAAAATGCAAAGTTGATCCACGCCAGCCGTTACTCATCGGTTTCCCATCGCCATGACCGCCAACCGTCAACCCAGCCCCCGCCGCGTATCCGTCGCGCCGATGATGGACTGGACCGATCGCCACTGCCGTTCGCTGCATCGCTTCGTCTCCCGGCACACGTGGCTGTATACGGAGATGGTGACGACGGGCGCCCTCCTCCACGGCGACGTGCCGCGCCATCTCGCGTTCACGCCGGCCGAGGCGCCGGTCGCGCTTCAGTTGGGCGGCAGCGAACCCGACGACCTCGCGCGCGCCGCGAAGCTCGGCGAACAGTGGGGCTACGACGAGATCAACCTGAACTGCGGCTGCCCGTCCGAGCGCGTGCAGCGGGGCGCGTTCGGTGCGTGCCTGATGAACGAACCGCAACTGGTGGCGGATTGCGTGAAGGCGATGCGCGATGTCGTATCCGTGCCCGTCACGGTCAAGCACCGCATTGGAGTGGATACGGTCGAGGACTATGCGTTCGTGCGCGACTTTGTCGGCACGATTGCCGAAGCGGGCTGCGAGGTTTTCATCGTCCACGCGCGCAACGCGATCCTGAAGGGCTTGAGCCCGAAGGAAAACCGTGAGATCCCGCCGCTCAAGTACGACTATGCGTACCAGCTCAAGCGCGAGTTCCCGCAGCTCGAAATCATCATCAACGGCGGCATCAAGGCGCTCGACGAAGTCGAGCAGCATCTACAGCATGTCGATGGTGTGATGCTCGGCCGCGAGGCTTACCACAACCCCTACGTGCTCGCCGACGTCGATGCGCGCTTCTATGGCGCAACCGATGCTGCGCTCACGCGCGAGGAAGTGGAAGCGCGGCTCATCGAGTACTGCGCGAGCGAAATTGCGCGCGGCACTTACCTGGGCGCGATCGTGCGCCATGCGCTGGGCCTCTATCGCGGCGTGGCCGGTGCGCGAGGATGGCGCCGCATCCTCTCGGACAGCCGCAAGCTCGCGAAGGCAGATCTCGCGATCTTCGACGAGGCCCGCGAATATCTGCGCGTTCCGGACGAAATTCTTGAATAAAGGGCTAGGCAAGGCAGCTTTAGTATGTATATAATCTTTATTCTTGATTGACGCCGCTTTCAAAGCAGCGCTGGTTAAGCAAACAGCGGTGGCTGTAGCTCAGTTGGTAGAGTCCAGGATTGTGATTCCTGTCGTCGTGGGTTCGAGTCCCATCAGCCACCCCAAAGAATTCAAGCACTTAGCCCACTCCTGCGAGTGGGCTTTTTGCTTTCTGGAATCCGTGTAAGGGCCGGTGTAAGCAATTTTCCGCTACGCTTCGCAGCCCGTCTTCCTGCACCTGCTGATGTACGAGCGTGGATGGCCGCTAGCGCATTAATCATTTCGCGGACCGGGATGCGACCTAGATTCGGGCGACTGGGCGCAAAAAAATCAAACAACACCTGAGAGCGCGTATGCCGAAAGACCAAATCGAGGGTAAATGCATCTACTGTCCGAGCAGTGGTCCCTTCAGTGCCGAGCACATGATTCCAGCGGGCATGGGTGCTGATGACAAGCGATTTATGCTTCGCAACATCGTATGCAAGGTCTGCAATACAACGATCTTCTCTCCACTCGAACTGGAGTTCTTGCGAAGCTCGCCGACTGCAATCGGTAGAATTTTTATGGGGTCTGTCATAGATTTTGTGTTCAAGGCATAACATGTAGCTCAAGGAGCATGTATGCCACGCAAACCCAAGACAACTACCGAAGCGCAGACAGCGTTACCGTCCATTCCGAAGGAGCTGATCGACCAGTTCGTGAAGGGACCCATGACCGCCGAAGCGGTGCACGCCGCTTCAGCCGCGTTCAAGAAGGCGCTGATCGAGCGGGCGCTGGGTGCCGAACTTGGACACCATCTGGGTTATCCGGCGGG
>NZ_JAMBPR010000095.1 GCF_024206475.1 Paraburkholderia sp. CNPSo 3274 | reverse complement strand
GAGCACGAGCCAGCTCGTGAACGGTCTTGGCACGGCAGGCATCGCCTCGCTGACCAGCACGCAGGTGCAGTCGCTGAGCACGACGGCGCTGAACGCGCTGAGCACGGCCCAGCTCGCAACGCTGGCAATCGCCTCGCTGACGACGGGTCAGGTGGCCGGTCTGAGCACGGGCCAGCTGTCGAGCCTGATCTCGAGCCAGGTCCAGCAACTGGGTTCGGCTGACATCAAGGCGCTCAGCACGAACCAGGTCGTGAACGGTCTGGGTTCGGCGGCCATCGCGGCACTGACGTCCAGCCAGGTCGCGCAGCTCGGCACGGCTGACCTGAACGCGCTGACCACGGCTGAAGTGCAGGCACTGGGTTCGGCGGGCGTTGGCCAGCTGACGTCGTCGCAAGTGCAGTCGCTGACCTCGACGGCGCTGAACGCGCTGACGACGTCGCAGCTGGCGACGCTGTCGGTGAACCTGCTGACGAGCGCACAGGTCTCGGGTCTGAGCACGGGCCAGCTCGCGGCGCTGACTTCGACGCAGGTGCAGCAGCTGAACTCGGCTGACCTCAAGGCGCTGAACAGCTCGCAACTCGCGGCGGGTCTCGGCACGGCAGGCATCGCCTCGTTGAACAGCACGCAGGTGCAGGCGCTGAGCACGGCAACGCTGAACTCGCTGAGCACGGCACAGTTGGCAACGCTGGCAATCGCCTCGCTGACGACCAGTCAGGTGGCGGGTCTGAGCACCGCGCAGCTCTCGAGCCTCGGTTCGTCGCAGCTCCAGAACCTGACGACGGCCGAAGCGAAGTCGCTCAGCTCGAGTCAAGTCGGTTCGCTGTCGACCGCGGGTCTCGCAGGCCTCAGTAGCAGCGCTCTGCAGAGCTTGACGACGGGCCAGATCTCGGGCCTGACCAGCAGCCAGTTGGCAAACGGCTTGACCACCAGCCAACTCAGCTCGCTGAGCAGCACCCAGGTCAACGCGTTGACGTCGGCTCAGGTGGCTGGTCTCAGCAGCGATCAGCTCCAGGCCCTGCATCTTCACTAAGCGCTGAAGCTAGCGCACGGCTACGCTCTCGCGCGCGCCCGAAAGGGCCGCGTGGGGGACGTATCGGAGACACTACAGAACGCTTTATTCACGAGGCCAGGCCTACCACCCCAAGGTATGCTTGGCCTCTTTTATTGAGGGCTACTGCCATTTGAGGCGACTGTCCGACAACGTTTGCTCAACACCCTCTACTTATGATTTCCCAGACGAATCCGGTCGATGCCGGATACACAGGCAAGCTCGTGTCGGCCTGGCGCGCAGGCCTCAGCCTGAACGAGGTCGTGGATTACTGTTCGCAGCTTGGCGCGGCCGGCCAGCATGAACTCGCTGCTGTGCTTTACCAGACCTGGCTCGCCCGCAACAACACGCCGTTCAATCATTTCGTTTTGTTCAATCTCGGCGCGAGCTACAACGCGCTCGGGCTGACTGAAGAGGCGAAGAGCGCATTTCTGCGCGTCGTCGAACTTGCGCCTTCGTTTGCGCAAGCGCACGTCAATCTCGCCATCATCTACGAGCGGATCGACCAGATCGACTCGTCGATCGCCGAATGGACGTGGGTTGCGAATACCGTCTCGCCCACCGACGCCGAGAACGCGCCGTTGCGCATGCAGGCGTTCAACAATCTCGGCCGCATTCATGAGAACAAGCGCAATTACGCGGAGGCGATGAACTGGCTCATCAAGAGCCTGGAAATCGATCCGTCGCAGCCGGACGTGCTGCATCATCTCGTTTTTCTGCGCGCGCGGGCCTGCGAATGGCCGGTCTATGTGTCGCTGCCAGGCGTCGATCCCGCACTGATGCGCCGCTCGACCTCCGCCCTCGGCATGATTTCCCAATCGGACGATCTCGAGGAACAGCTCGCCGCCGCGCGCCAGTTCGTCGCCTCCAAGCTCGATTGCGACGTGCCCGCGTTGGCGCAGAAAAAGAACTACGGACACAAGAAGATCCGTATTGGTTACTTGTCGTCAGATTTGTGCCTGCATCCGATCGCCATGCTGGCGGCCGAACTGTTCGAACTGCATGACCGCAAGCGCTTCGAGGTGTACGGCTTTTGCTGGACGAAGGAGGACGGCTCGGCGCTGCGCCAGCGCGTGATTCGCGGAATGGATCATTTCGAGCGCATCGACGGCCTCACCGATCAGGCGGCAGCGGAACTGATCCGCAAGCACGAGATCGACATTCTCGTCGACCTGCACGGGCAGACACTCGGTGCGCGCCCGCAAATTCTCGCCGCGCGCCCGGCTCCGATCCAGGTGACGTATCTCGGACTCGTCGCCACGACAGGCTTTCCGTTCATCGACTATGTCGTCGCCGATCAGTTCGTCATCCCGAAGAAGTCTGCGAAGTACTACACCGAGGCGCCGCTTTACATGCCCGACGTGTATCAGGTGAGCGACCGTCAGCGCGTGATTGCCGCGGCTCCGTCACGCAAGGACAGCGGATTGCCTGAAGACGCCGTTGTGTTCTGCTCGTTCAATAACAATTTCAAATACACGCCGGAAGTCTTCGACGTCTGGATGCGTATTCTCTCGCGCACGCCAGGCAGCGTGCTCTGGCTGCTCGCCGACAACGTCTGGGCGCAAGCCAATCTGCGCAAGGAAGCGGAAAAGCGCGGCGTCGATCCGCAGCGCCTTGTGTTCGCGCCGCGTGTGACGCCGGAACACTATCTCGCCCGCTACCTTGTCGCCGACCTGTTCCTCGACACGTTCCCCTTCAACGCGGGCACGACGGCCAATGACGCGCTCTGGGCTGGCCTGCCGCTTCTGACCTGCTCGGGCCAGTCGTTCGCCTCGCGCATGGCCGGCGCGCTCTTGACCGCGGCCGGGCTGCCGGAGCTGATTACCCATAATTGGGAAAACTACGAGGAAAAGGCGGTCGCACTCGCGGACGACCCGGCGGAACTGCGCCGCCTGCGAGGCGAGCTTGCGCAGGTCAAGGAGAGTGGGGTGCTTTACGACACGCCCAAGTTCGTGCGCAATCTCGAGAAGCACTTCAAGCGCGTGGTGGGCGAACTCGCCGCGTAGGGCAACGGCATGAAAAAGAGACGCGGCGCGAATGAATCGGCGCCGCGTCGACTGCCTGGCTCGTACGCCGGACCGGCCCGGGCCTTGACCGGAAGAAAAAAGCCCGCGCGAGGCGGGCCGAGGCGATGGTGTCGCGAACTACCGTTAGATTGCGCTCACACCACGCTTGCTCTGAACACGTACTGAAGCGCTTTCGAGTCCTCGACCGCGACGTTCGCATCGGCACCCGCTGCAGTCGCCATCGCGCGAATAACAGGCAAAAAGGCTTCGCGTTGCGGTTCGTTGAATACACGGGCCTTGCCGGCGTCGACGACAAAGCCCGCATTGCGAAACATTTCCAGCATTGTGACGCGCGAAAACCACCGGATATGCGTGCGGTCGAACAAGCCGGAATCCTGATACCGGAAATCGCCAATGCTCAAACGCGCCTGCACACTCCAGTGCTGCGCGTTGGGAATGCACGCTACGACACAGCCGCCACGACCTATCGACTCGCGGAGTTTTTTCAACAGCGCCCAGGGATCGTAAAGGTGTTCGAGCACGTCTCCGAACACCCAACAGTCGGCTTCGAAGTCCGTGCGCAATTGCTCGATGGGTACACGTTCGATATCCACATCGGTCACACGGTCACAGTGCTCACGCGCCATCTCGGCATAGGCCGGAACGATTTCGATGCCGGTGTAGTGCACCGCCGGATTCGACTTCTTGTATTCGCGCGCGAGGGCCCCTGAACTGCAACCCACTTCCACCACGCGCCGGGCGCCTGATGGCATGAGTTTGAGCAAATCCGGGTTGTGATTCTGGTGAACGGGAGTTTGATCCACCGTACTACTCCTTATATTTGCTCAAATAGAGGTCGTAACTTTCGCGCCACGAGCGCGATCCAAACGATCCGACGCTTTCGTGAACCACGCTCAGCGGCCACGTCCCCATGCGCAGGCCCTTGAGTTCGGCCTGGCGGCAGAAGTCCATATCGTAAAAGTGGAACTTGAACTGCTCATCGAAACGCACGTCGCGGCTGTTGATCGTCTCGCTATCGGCAATCAGCAGGAGGCCGTCGAGGAGCTTGCATTCCTTTCCGGCAGGGCCGAAGGTCAATACGTTTTTGCTCGGGAATCCCTTGCCATGGGCGACGGTTCCGCTCACGTACTGGGGCTCCTCTCGACGCAGGTCTGGCGTGGGATAGCACCATGCCGGCTGGCGCGGCAAGCGGCGCACGTTGCCGGCGAGACCAACCACGTCAAAACGGGCGAGTGACTCACGGATACGCTCGTTCCAGAAGTTGTCGCTAAGCCAGACGTCATCGTGAACGAATACGAGAATGGCCGGATGCCGCGTCGCGTAATCGATTGCCTCGTTGTAGATACTGGAGAGTCCGCGCGTATTGTTGTCGAACAACTGCAGTTGTAAGCCGGGCAGGTTTTCGTAGAGATTCAGCGAGCGCCCGAGAGCCGTTTCGCTAAAGAA
The DNA here is from genome assembly GCF_024206475.1 of Paraburkholderia sp. CNPSo 3274. GTDB lineage: Bacteria > Pseudomonadota > Gammaproteobacteria > Burkholderiales > Burkholderiaceae > Paraburkholderia. Next base: position 19,514 of record NZ_JAMBPR010000095.1, on the reverse strand, counting down.
TTGCTGGCGGTTGCAACGCGTACCGCAGACAAAGCGAATGGGCTTCATTCCTGCGGGAAGGCCGCCGGTGTCGATCACCATGATTTCTCGTCTCACCGGTTGCGGGTCGCACGCCGGGGCTGCGACCGGCAGCGCCGGCGTATCCTCGGTCCGCGCCAGCACCTCGAAATGCACGGGGTCGAGCCCCGCGCACCACCGCTGCCACATGATGCGCAGCGCGCGCGACGCTGCATCGGCGATCGTGCTCGCGTCGATGAGTGGCGACTGCATGCAGTGCTGACGAAGCTCGCGGCGTATCGTTGCGAGCGCGTCGAGGTCGTCGGCCAGCGCGGCGCACTTGCGCACGAAGTCGTCCTTGTCGCGCGCGACGAATGCCTCGTCGAGCCCGAGGTGCGACAGCCATCCCGTGCTGCCGCGGCTAGCCATCGAAACGCTGGGCAGGGACATGGTGGGCACGCCCATCCACAGGGCCTGCATCGTGGTGGTCGAACCGGCGAAGGGGAACGCGTCGAGGCACACGTCAATCAGATTGTGCTGCTGCAAGTAGGTCGTCACACCCTTGCGCTGCAGAAAGCCGATGCGCTGCGGGGAGACTCCTTCGTCCGCGAACATTTTCGCGAGCTTGCTCATTTGCTCCGGCGCCGTAATGGCGCCAATGAGCATGCGTGAATTCGGCACCTCGCGCAGCACGCGTGCCCAGAGCGCGACAACTTCCGGCCCGACCTTCACGAGCCGGCTGAAACTTCCGAACGTCAGGTAGCCGTTTTTCAGGGCCGGCAACGCGTTCACGTCCGGTGCCTGCGGGTGAGGCTTGAATGGCGCGAGCGCCGGGAGAAACACGAGCTTTTCGGAGAACTGATCGGCGAACTGTTCGAGCGGCGTGACGAAACGGTCCGACATGTAATAGTCGATGGCCGTCAGGCCGGTCGTGGCCGGATTGCCGATCCAGCTGACCTGGACCGGCGCCGGTTTGTGCGCGAAGGTCACGAGCCGGTTGCGGCCGGTATGGCCGGACAGGTCGATCAGAATGTCGATGCCGTCGTCGCGGATCTTCTGCGCGAATGCGGTGGCGTTCAGGCTGAAGACTTCGTGCCACTCGTGCGCGTGTGCCCGGATTTCCTTCGTGAAGCCGTCGCTGACCACATAGTTCGAGTAAATGTGCAGCGACAGGCTGGGGTCGCGCGCCAGATACTCCAGCACCGAGAGAAAGAAATAAGCGACTGGGTGATTGACCAGGTCTCCCGAAACGAAGCCGACTTTCAGGCGCCGTGACGGATTGCGATCGTTGGTATGCTTCGGCCAGCGCGCGCGCAGGGGGGCTTCCTGGTGCGCCGCGAACTCGCGGAATTCCGCGAATGCGCTTGCCGCATCGAGATCGATCTTGTGCATCAGGCAGAACAACAGGTTGCTGCGTGTTGCGGCCTGCGTGGGTGCCAGTTCAAGTGCACGGCGAAAGGTGGCTTCCGCTTCGTCATACAGCCCATGCAGCATCAGGGCGTTGCCAAGCGCGTCGACTTCGAGAGCGTCGTTCGGCGCCAGTTCCACTGCACGCCGGGCATGGACGAGACCCTCGGCGTGTTGGCCCAAAGCCTGCAAGGCACTGCCCAGCGTGCGATGCAGTGCTACGCATTCAGGATGCCTTTCGAGACCCTGACGGCAGCGTACTTCTGCTTTCCGGTACTGGCGGGTGACAAGCAGCCCGTCGGTCAGCATGGTCTGGGCGATGAGATCGTCGGGCAGCAAGTCGGCGGCACGCTCCGCGGCGCTCACGGACTCTGGATACTGGCCCGCGTTTCGCAGGGTGGTTGCGAGCGCAAGCCAACATTCGCCATGCGACGGATATTGCTTCGTGAGGCGTTCGGCAACCTTCAGCGCGGCATCGAGTTTTCCAGTGCCGGCGAGCTGCGTAAATTCGCGCAGCTCGCGCGGAGTTGCACGGCGCGTATCGCTTTCGATGGCCACCGCTTGCGGCGCCTCAGCCGCGTCTTGCACAGGCGTTTCGCTTTGCGTCGCGGCCGCGGGCAAGGGTGCCGGCGCGGCCCCGCTCGAGGCATTGGCGTTGCTGATGCGAGCGCTCAGCGTCTCAACGGCCTCAGCGGGAAGGCCGTATTCCCGATGCGCGATGCCGAGTGCGATCCGCGCCGCTTCCAGTTGATTGCTTTGGACAAGGGCGTTGATGTAGTAGACCCATATTTGCCCGTTTGCCGGCACCTGGCCGAGCGCGGCTTCGAAATGCGCCACGGCCTCGCCTGGCTGGTCCGTTTGCATGCGCAGCACGCCAAGGTGGTAATGGGCATCGACATGATCGCTTACCCGCTCGAGGACCGCGGCGTAGAGTGCGGCGGCAGGGCCGTATTCCTTCTTGCGATGATGTTCGATCGCGGTTTCCATGGCGAATTCGATGTCGCCTCCTGGCTGCGATTCGGGCGCCAGCGTGTTGGTTTCGGTCGGAGTCGGGAAAGCAGTCATGACAAAGGCGAGCTTGCGCCGCAGAAAGCGATGGTAAGGAAATTATGGCGGCCGATGCCTTTCGGTAATGCGCCGAGTTGGCGTCAAAACGGCTGCCAATTCAACCGCGAGAGTGCATTGGCCGCAGCGCAATAAAAGGGCGGGCAAAGAAAAAGCCCGCACAAGGCGGGCCGAGGTACGCAAATGCGCCGCTAAGGACGCAATCGTTGGTTATTGTTTGTGAGCCCGCAGCGAAGCCTGGGTTTCAGAACTGCGCGACGCGCTGATACTGGTTCACGTTGCGCGTAGCCTGCATGGCCGAGCGGAATTCAGCGCTCAGTGCGCTCTGCGCCGACTGTGCCACCGCGGCGATACGCGTGTCGATCGCGTGAACCTGTTTGAGCACGTCGAGCGCGGCGCCCGTTTGCTTCGCGGAGAGCGACATGAGAAGCGGCGAGCGCTCGTTCGCGAACTCGGCCGCCTTTTCCCATTCGCCGACGGCTGCCGCCTGCTCGATGTCTTTCGTGATCTGCCAGATGCGATCGATGGGCGCTGCGAATTCCATGTCGTCTCTCCTGCGCGATGCGCTTAGCTCTTGTTGGTGGCCAGCGCGCCTGCGCTGTTCGTGCCGCCGAAGAGCTGCGTGAGGTACTGCTGGTTGCTGTTCATCGTCGCCATCAGCGTGTTGAGCGCGGTGAACTGCGCGGTGTACATGCTGGTGAGCTGCGACTGGTATTCGGCGAGGTTCGACTGCTGTGTCGAAAGGTTCGTCAGGTCAGTCTGGATCGAATTGGTACGCGTCGTGATGACGCCCGCGCTCGACGAATAGCTCGTGATGTTGTTGTTCAACTGCGCGGCCACGCCGTTGGTCGAATTGAACAGCGCGGCTACGGTCGACTGATTATTCTGCAGTGCGGTGTTCAGCGTGTCATTGTCGACCGAGAGCGAGCCGTCCGAATTCAGCGTAACGCCGATCGAAGCAAGGCTGGTCGTGGTGCTGCCGCTCTTCACGCCCGTTGCCACGATCGTCGCGAGCTGATTCTGAATCATGTTCAGCGTCGAGTCGCCGAGCAGCACGCCTTGCGACGTCGAGGTCGAGCTGAACGACGTGAGCGTGGCCATCGTCGTCACGAGCGTGTTGTACAGCGTGACGAAATTGTTGATCGCGCTGGATTCGGCGCTCGTGTTCTGCGCCACCGTGAGCGTTTGTGCGCCGCTGCCGGTGCTCGACGTATCGACGGCCGCCGCGGTGAGGTTCAGCGTGACGCCAGACAGCGCGGAGGTCACGGTGTTCGTCGTGCTGGTCGAGCCGGTGCCGTCGATCGTGAAATAGGCGTCCTGTGCGGCCGTGGACTGCGTCCAGTTGGTCGTGTTGGAGATCGTCGACTGGTTGGCGGTGAGGTTGGCGGACGTCGCGCTTGCGCTCGTGATCGCCGTACCTGCCGTGGTCGTCACGGCGAGGTTGTTCAACGCGTCGCTGGAATTCGAGTCGCTGATCGCGATGCTGATGCCGTTCGATGCGCCGGTCGAGGTGGAGTGCAACACGAGGTGCGCGCCGTCGGCGCCGTTGACGACGGTTGCCGTCACGCCCGGATTATTCGTGGCCGAATTAATCGCAGATGCAATGCCTGCGACGGTGCTGTTGGAGTTGTTGAGCGAAATCGTGGTACTGGCGCCGTTGACGGTCAGCGTCATCGTGGCCGAACCCCCTGATCCGACGAGCGCCGTTGTTGCGCCGTAGCCCGTCGAGGTGAGCACCTGAGCTTGTGCCACCTGCTTGACGTCGAGCGAATACGTCCCTGCTGCCGCGCCGCTGCCTGCGGTGGCCGTAATGCCGGTGCCGCTGGTCGTCGTGCTGAATGCATTGAGGGTCGTGCCGTCCGTGAGCGGCGAGAGGCCTGCCTGGAGTGCGGAAAGCGCGGCGGAAAGCGCGCCGTACGCGGAGATTTCAGTGTTGTCCTGCGTCTGCTCGGCGCTGATCGTCGCGGCCTGGCCGGCAATCTTGGCATTGACGAGCGCGGTGACGAGCGAATTCACGTCCATCGACGAGTTTCCGGTCGAGCCGCTGACGATCGACTGGGCGGCTTGCTGCAAAGCGGCATTGCTCGCTGCGGTCGTAGCGGCGACGCTACTTGCGATCGTGCTGGTTGTCGAACTGGATACGGTGGACATGAAGGGGCTCCGTGCATCGGCGTTGCAGTGCGAATCGGTTCAAGTCTGGAAAACGCCAATCGGGAGGCGATCCTCCCGATTGGCTTGCGTTGCGTTCACGGGTATGGCGGCCGGGCACGCAACGCTTGGGCTAGAGAAGCTCGTGTTACTGGAGGAGCTTCAGGATCTGCTGCGGCTGCGAGTTCGCTTGTGCGAGCACCGAGATACCAGCCTGCTGCAGCACTTGCGCCTTGCTCAGGTTCGCCGTTTCTGCTGCGAAGTTGGCGTCCTGGATCGACGACTGAGCGGTCGACAGATCGGTCGACTGGGCTTGCTGCGTCGTGCCGATTGCCGTGAAGCGGTTCTGTGCTGCGCCGAGCGTGGCCTGCAGGTTGTTGAGGGTGTTCAGTGCGTTGTCGATCGACTCCATGGCCATGCTTGCGCCGCTTGCCGTGCTGATGTTGACGTTTGCAACATCCGTCGGCACGTTGTAGGAGTTGATCTGCGATGTCACTGCGGCTTCGGCCGTCGAGTTGCCCGCGCCGGAGGTTGCTGCCACATCCAGACCCTCGAGGTTCGTGTCGGTGAGCGACAGTGCCGTGCCCGAGCCGAGGATAACGCCGTTGCCGTTGGCGTCTGCGGTAACCGTAGCGCCGGTTGCCGAGAACAGAGCGTTGACGGCCGTCGAATTCAGCGCTTGGTTGTTCTGGTCCGTGAACGTGAAGCCGCCGCTGCCGTCGGAAACCACGTTGATGGAGGTGATGGCTGCGCCGGCAACGGAACCGCCGTTTGCGTTGACATCCGCCGTGCCGTCCGAGTTCAGGCTCAGGCCGCTGTACGAGCCGAGCGTCTGGCCAGCTTGCGGCACGCCGCTGCCGATCGAAGCTGCCGACATGTTTTGGTTCAGGCTCAGGCTGATCGTCTGGCCGACGTTCGCGCCAACCTGGAACGACACGTTACCGAGCGTGCCGTTCAGCACGTTCATGCCGTTGTACGTCGTTTGCGAAGCGATACGGTTGATTTCCGAAACTTGCTGGTTGACTTCCTGCTGCAGCGCTGCGCGGTCGTCCGAGGTCATCGAGCCGTTGGCCGCTTGCGTGGCCAGCTGGCGGATACGCTGCAGGCTGCTCGTCAGCGACGACAGACCGCTCGATGCCGTTTGGACCAGCGAAACGCCATCATTCGAGTTCGACACACCCTGATTCAGACCGTTGATCTGGGTCTGCATGATGTTCGAGATCGCGAGGCCTGCTGCATCGTCAGCTGCGCTGTTGATGCGCTTACCCGACGACAGGCGCGTGATCGCTTGCGACAGCGCGCTGCCCGAGCCCGTCAGATTCTGTTGCGCGACGAGCGAGTTGATGTTGCTGTTGATTCCGAGCATGGAAATTCTCCTAAGCGGGCTGGAAGCCCGTTACAAGCCACTATGGCCGTGGCGGAAGCAATCTTTCATTGCCGGCCGCCTCAGTGAAGGTTGTCGGCGTGGGTAAAAAAAACTTGAGGGGAAGCACCGACAATCGAGACCTCATTTGCGCGGTGCATAAAAAGTCCAGTCGCGTCGCGCTCTGTGCTTCCCGCTTCCCTCACGCACTTCTGCGTCTTGCAGTTTGCAAGCGTGTTTACGGCAGGTATCGCGCGTGGTTTAGGGCGGCGCCGGCGGCGGCACTTCCGTGACCGCGCGCCCGTGCCGGCTGCAGCGCGCCGCGAGGCGGCGTATCCTCAGCGGGTTCCCGTTCGCCCTTTTTCTGGAGGCCCCATGGAACTACGCAGGATCGGCACTTCCTCATTGCAGGTCGCCCCGCTCATGTTCGGCGGCAACGTCTTCGGCTGGACCGCAGATGAAGCCACTTCGTTCTCGATTCTCGACGCCTTCACCGACGCCGGCCTCAACTTCGTCGACACTGCCGACGTCTACTCAGCCTGGGTGCCCGGCAACCAGGGCGGCGAGTCGGAGACGATCATCGGCAAGTGGATCGCCAAGAGTGGCAAACGCGACAAGGTGGTGATCGCAACGAAGGTCGCGAAAGATGCGCGCCGCCCGGGTCTTTCCGCCGCCAACATCGCGGCTGCCGTGGAGGATTCGCTGCGACGTCTGCAGACCGATTACGTCGACGTGTACTTCTCGCACGAGGACGACCAGAAAGTCCCGCTCGAGGAAACGCTCGGCGCGTACCAGCGACTGATCGAGGCCGGCAAGGTGCGTGTGATCGGCGCGTCGAACTACACGGGCGCGCGCGTCGAGGAGGCGCTCGCGGTTTCGAAGAAGTCTGGCCTGCCCGCGTACCAGATCATCCAGCCCGAATACAACCTGTACGACCGCGCCCACTACGAGGCCGATCTCGAACCCGTGGCCATGGCGCAGAAGCTCGCGGTCGTGCCCTATTACAGCCTTGCGAGCGGCTTTCTTTCGGGCAAGTACCGCTCGCGCGAAGATCTCGCGAAGAGCACGCGCGGCTCGCGCGTCGAGAAGTACCTCGATCACCGCGGCATCCGGATCCTTGCGGCGCTCGACTACGTGGCCGAGCGTCACGGCAGCACGCTTGCGGCCGTTGCGCTGGCGTGGCTGATCGCGCGCCCGAGCATTACCGCGCCGATCGCGAGCGCGACCTCGCTGGATCAACTGGAGAGCCTTGCGGCGGCGGTACGGTTGAAGCTCGATCCGGCCGACATCCAGGCGCTCAACGACGCGAGCGCCTGACGGGAAAGGGATTAATCCAGGTGTCCTAATTGACAGGGCGGGCGCGGCGGCCTTGGCGAGCCGCGCAAGTCCCTGAGTAGAATCAAGAAACCCTGGTCAGGCAGATCCTTTCCTGATATGATTGAGAGTGAATTGAGATCTTTGCCTGTTTTGTTGCCGTGTTCGTTACTGTTGGCGGCCGCAAACCGGCGGTCAGGTGTGTTGCAGCAAGGTCGACCTGATCGCGTTCCGCTGTGAACCCCCTACTTCTCTTTTCCGGCCTCCGTGGCCGCCTTGCCTCTCGTTTAGCCCCAATGTGGCGAACGACCGGAGGGCCGGCGCGTGAGCGGCTTCGACGCTCGCGCCTTTGAACCGTATTAAGCGATTTGAGTTAGGAAATACATGACGACGATTCTTCTGAAGGAAAACGAGCCGTTCGAAGTGGCGATTCGCCGCTTCCGCCGCGCAATCGAAAAGAACGGCCTGATCGCCGAGCTGCGTGAGCGTCAAGCTTACGAAAAGCCGACGGCGGTTCGCAAGCGCAAGAAGGCAGCTGCTGTGAAGCGCCTGCACAAGCGCCTGCGCAGCCAGATGCTGCCGAAGAAGCTCCACTAAGCTTTTTCGCTTTTCGGTGTTCCGCCAGACGGCGGCGCATGCTTCGCAAGAAGCAGCGCCGCCGTTTGCGTTTGGGCGTAGAACCTGCGTACCGAAGCGCGGCGCGCGTTGTGCGCGCCTGCCGATATCAGGCGGCGTCCTTCAGTTGCTCGGGCGACAAGCCGAACTGCGCGGCAATCGAGCAAAGGCGCTCGCGCCATTCCCACACGCCAAACACGTCGTGCACGTTCTGCAGGCAACTCAGCAGATTGATCGTAGCGGGGTCGTAAATATTGATGTGGGCGCGTAGCAGCGCCTTTTTCAGCGCGGCAACGCCCACGTCCATATAGAGCGGCACGTCGTTGGTCTCACGGCCGATGTAGCGCACGGGTATGCCTTCCATGGCGCTCATATAGTCGCGTGGCCGGATGAAGCTGCCCACCGGGCAACCGCCGTAGCTGTGTGCGCTGCCGTAGCCGCCGCCACAGCCACCGCCCCGATAGGCGCCGCCGCCGCGTGGAAGAAGTGCCGCGCGCCCCTGGCCAAAGAGATGGGCCACCGCACGGTCGAAGATCTCCTGATGACTCAGGAAGTGGACGTTTTTCATTTCAACCCCCTGTTGCCCAGGTGCCGGGCACAGGTTAATTCCCTTCTAATGCGGCGCCGCCGGCCTTCCAGCCGGCATCGCTACCGGTTCCCCTGACACGCCTGCATTCACTTCCCGTTATAACGGCACGCCTGTGGAAAACCGTTGGTTGGCGCACCTTAGCGATCAAAAATTGGCTTGGCCGGCGCGGGGCGCAATCGCTCTGGCGCGTCACAAGGCCATGCCGGACAAGGGGTTTGCAAGGCGCGTCCGCCCCGCTCGCGACTTTCCCGGGTCGCGTGCATTTCGCCGCGCTCAGGCGCGGCGCTTTTTCTTGCCAAGCGCTGCACAAGCCTCGCGGCGCATGCAGTCGCGCTCATGGTCGTTGACCATGCCGACTGCCTGCATGAACGCGTAACAGATCGTCGTACCAACGAATTTGCAGCCGTATTTTTTGAGGGCCTTGCTAAGGGCGTCCGAGATCTCGGTAGAGGCCGGTGCGTCGCGATACGAGGCGAGGTCGTTCTGGATGGGCGTGTCGTCCACGAACGACCAAACGAATTTTGCGAGCGAGCCGTGTTCCGCCTGGATTTGCTGCACGGCGCGGGCGTTGGCGATGGCGGCCTCGATCTTGGCCCGGTTGCGCACGATCGAGGCGTCCTGCATGAGCGTTTCGACGTGCCTGGGCGTAAAGCGCGCAACCTTCGCGATGTCGAAGCCGGCGAAGGCGCGGCGATAGCCTTCGCGCTTGTTGAGTATCGTGGACCACGAGAGTCCTGCCTGCGCGCCTTCGAGCACGATCATTTCGAATAGATGCTGGTCGTCCCGCGACGGCACGCCCCACTCCTCGTCGTGGTACTGCACATACTGCGGCGACGCGCCGGCCGATACCCAGTTGCAGCGGTGTGTCACGGTAAGTTCTCCTTGCGAGACATCGTTCAGGCCACGCAAGCATAGCGGATCGGTGCCCCGCCGCCGCCCTGGCCGGATGGCCGATTGTGCGAACCTAGGGAAGCCGTTAGTCTCTGCGGCACGACAAAAATTTTGCTTTCGAACCGGACTCACAGGCGCGCGAGGCGCGGCGGACATCATGCAGAAATACACCTGGTTGATTGGCGCGGACGGCGGCGGCACGGGCACGCGCATCGCGCTTGGCGACACGAATGGCGTCGAACTCGCGCGAGCGGCTGCGGGGCCGTCGGGGCTCGGACTCGGTATCGAACGGGCCTGGCAATCGATCGAGGAAGGCTGCCGCGCTGCGTTTGCACAGGCGGGCCTTGCGTTCGACTGGTCGCAATGCGTGCTTGGCTGCGGGCTCGCGGGCGTGAACAACCCCGACTGGCTGGCGCCGTTTCTCACTGCCGCGCCGCCGGTGGCCGGACTCGCGGTGGAAAGCGACGCCTACACGACGCTGCTGGGCGCGCACGGCGGCGCGCCGGGCGTGGTGGTCGCCCTTGGCACGGGCAGCATCGCAGCGGTGCTCGGTGAGGACGGTCAGTGCCGCATTGCGGGCGGTTTCGGCTTTCCCTCGGGTGACGAAGCGAGTGGCGCCTGGTTCGGCCTGCGCGCGATCGTCTGGGCGCAGCAGGCGCTCGATGCGCGCGTGCCCATGGACGACTTCGCACGGGCACTGCTCGCACATGCGCGGGCCACTGATCGCGACAGTCTCATCGTATGGCAGTGCGCGGCCAATCAGACGGCTTATGCCAGCCTCGCCCCGGTCGTCCTCGCGCATCGCGAACATCCGTTCGTCGCGAGGCTGCTCGCCGAAGCCGGCGTGGAAATCGCGAAACTCATCACCGCGCTCGATCCTTCGGGCAAGCTACCGGCGGCGCTCTCGGGCGGCCTTGCGCAGCCGCTGCGCGAGTGGGTCCCGCAAGCGGTGCGCGATCGCCTGCGCGCGCCGCTCGCCGATTCCACGACCGGCGCGCTTCGGCTCGCGCAGATGGAAGCCCAGCGGCTGGCGCACGCCGCCGCGGACAACTGAGTGGCGGGCGACAGGGGGCGCGAACGTAGGTCAAGGGCATAGTCGTGCTGCAGATGCTACGATTCAACGTTTCCCGCTAGCTGTCTGATCACCATGTACAAGGTCATTGCAACCGATCTCGACGGAACGCTGCTCAATAGCGACCATCAGGTCGATCCGTTTACGGTTGCCACGCTGGGCGCACTCGATGCACAAGGGCTGCCGTTCGTGATCGCGACCGGCCGCCACTATTGCGACGTGGCCGGCATTCGCGATGTGCTCGGCATCCGGCCATATCTCATTACCGCGAACGGGGCGCGCGTGCACGCGCCCGACGACACGCTGATCCACGCGAGCAATCTGAGCGCGCCCATGGTCGAGCGTCTCGTTGCTGCCGAGACCGTGGGCGAGCACGGCCGCGTGATCGTGAGCATCTACACCGACGACGCCTGGCTCATCGACCGCGACGCGCCCGAACTGCTCGCCTATCACCAGGACTCGGGCTTCGAGTACCGCGTGGCGGATCTGCGCGACTACGCAGGCGCAGGCATTGCCAAGGCGCTCTATATTGGCGATCCGGCAGATCTCGCACACGTGGCGCAGAATCTCGCGCGCGAGTTTGGCGACGCGCTCTATGTCACGTACTCCCTGCCAGAGTGTCTCGAAGTGATGGTGGCCGGCGTTTCGAAGGGCCGCGCGCTGCGCGTCGTGCTCGACCGGCTTGGCGTGGACGCCGCGGGTTGCGTCGCGTTCGGCGACAACATGAACGATATCGATTTGCTCGAAACGGCGGGTCATCCGTTCATGATGAACAACGCCAATCCCGATCTCATCAAGCGGCTGCCGTCGGTGCCGCGCATCGGCAATAATTTCGAGGCCGGTGTCGCGCATCATCTACGCAAGCTGTTCGCGCTCAACGGCGAACTCGCGTCGTAGCTCACGCGGGCGCGGTCGCTAGCGCCGTCACCGCTGTCGCGATTCCATTCGGCCGGTTACTGCGCGGCGGGCAGTTGCGCGCACGGGCAATCGTCCGCGCGCCCGTCGAGCCCTTCGCGCTCATGCGAGAAATGCGCGAGAGCGGCGGCGCCGCTCCAGTCGATGCGCACCACATAGATGCTGTCGAAGTCCGCGCTCTCCCAGCGCGGCACATCGTTCGCGCTGCCGCCGTGCGCGGCGACGACGCGGCGCACGAGCGTCTCGATCTCCCGGTGTTCCCACGCAACGAGCACGGTGCGGCCGCGCCACCGCGGATCGATGAGCGCGCTTTGCAGCGCGTCGATCTTCGAATAGCCATACGGCGTCTGGATCGGCATGCCGAACTGGATCGCGGTCGGCTCGATCGTCGCGAGCGGGCGCACGTAATAGTAGGAACGGCCGTTGTCTTCCTTTTGCTCGCCGGGGTCGGGCGCATAGATGGCATCAGGCTTGCCGTACTTGGCCGCGATCACGGCCGGCAGCGCAAGCGCGCGGTTCAGCCCCTTGCAGTTGAGCTGGCCGAATCCCTCTGGCGGCTTTTCGCCATGCCTCACGAAGATGAGTGTTTCGACGTTGCGCGCGGCTGGCGCGCCGTTCGCGTTCGCCTGCGTTGCCTCGCCGGAGCTGGCGGGCCCACTGGCTTGCGGCAGCGGCGCGCAGGCGCATAGCAGTGCGCTCAGCCCTGCGGCGAGCGTCGGGGCGAGCCGGATTGGGCGGAGGCGTAAGCGCTTCATGCTGGGCGTGATGCTCCAGGTGGCAAGTCAGTGGGAAAGTCGCCCGATTCTAGCAGCGCGGCCACCATCGGGCGGCTGAGCCGCGCAGACGTGTCAGAACGCGTCAGGCCGTCTCGCGCGCGGCGACAGCCGCTACCGGTACCGCTTCGCGCCGCCCCGCCACCGCCGGGTAGACGATGCCTGCGATCACTGCGCCGGCAAAGCCGATACCGAGGCCGTGAACCGGGCCGGCGAAGTTGGCCGCGAGCACGGCGCTGCCGCAGCCGCCCAGAACGAGCCAGAAAGTGCCGATCAGTTCAGCAATGAGCCGCCTGGATAAGTGCATTGCGTGACACCTCGAAAAGTCGATTCTTGAAGGGGCCGCGTAATGCACCGGCACCGGGAAATGCCAGATTCCAGGCAGTCGCACTTTTCGGTGCTGTCAAGGATTGTCAATTTCGACGTAATTGATCGAATTATTGCGATCGATGTGTACGCAATTGCACCGGAGCCAGCCGATCGTTAAATTGAAGAATAGCGTGAAAAAAGCAGTATTAATAGCGATTGCGAATTCCGTTATTTACGTCTAATCTCCGATCGAGCCGGTTTCAAGAGCAATGAAGGGGGAATAGAAATGTCGCAATATACAGAAATCAAGGCGCAGATCGCAAAACTCCAGGCTCAGGCCGAAGAGGCGCGGCGCACGGAGATCGCGGACGTCATCGCCACGATCAGGGAAAAGATCGCCGAGTACGGTCTTTCCGCCCAGGACCTGGGATTCGCCGAGGCCGCGCGCCGCGGGCGTCCGCCGAAAAAGGCGCCGCTGCCCGCGCGCTATCAGGACCCCAAGTCCGGTGCGACCTGGAGCGGGCGCGGCAAGCCGCCCAAGTGGATCGCGGGCAAGAACCGCGAACGCTACCTGATCGCCTGACCCCCGGGGAACAGCCCGGCCGCCATACCGCTGCAACCGCAAATGCAATAAAAGAGCCGCATGTTTCATGCGGCTCTTTTTGTGCGTCTTCTGTAATGAACGCGTAATGGCGCTATTCGACGACTCGCAAACGATTCACGTCGTGTATTCGTCTGGATTTATCGCGAAACCTGGAATGCTTCGCACTCAGCCGGCGGCGACACGACGCAGTACCGGACGCTGTGCGGCTTCGATCAGCGCCGTATAAGTGTCGACATAATTACCGGCCATGATGTGCGACGTGAATCGGTGTTCGAACTGGTTGCGAATCGCCACGCGCGAAAGTGAATCGATATTCTGAAGCGCGGCCACGGCGCCTTGCACGTCCTCGACGACATAGCCCGTGACGCCCGGGTCGATCACTTCCGGCACCGAGCCGCGATTGAAGGCGACCACCGGCGTGCCGCATGCCATCGCCTCGATCATCACGAGGCCGAACGGCTCGGACCAGTCGATTGGGAACAGCAGCGCCTTCGCCCCCGAAAGGAACTCGGGCTTCTGCTCTTCGTTGATTTCGCCGATGAACTCCACGTGGGCCTGCGAAAGCAGCGGCTCGATCTCGGTCTTGAAGTAGTCCTGGTCGACCTTGTCGACCTTGGCGGCGATCTTCAGCGGCAGGCCGGAGAGCGCGGCGATCTTGATCGCCGTGTCCACGCGCTTTTCCGGGCAGATCCGGCCGAGGAACGCGAGGTACTCGGGCTTGCGATCGGCCTTCGGCGTGAGCAGGTTCTTTGGCAGTCCGTGATAGATCGTGTTCTGCCATGCGGCCTGCGGCAACGGCTGGCGCTGCGAGTCCGAAATCGAGATCACCGGTGCGTTCGGGAAGTGCTCGAATACCGGTTGCAGCTCCGGCAGGTCGAGGCGGCCGTGGAGCGTCGTGACGAACGGCGTGTCCATGGTCGTGAAAAGCGGGAACGGCAGATAGTCGAGGTGGAAGTGCAGCACGTCGAATTCGTGTGCGACGCGGCGCACGCGCTCGAGCAGCACCATGTGCGGCGCCAGCGCGTCGCGGATCGTCGGGTCGAGGCGCAGTGCGCGCGGCCAGGCGGCTTCGAGGTTTGCCGAGGTGACCGAATCGCCGCTGGCGAACAGCGTCACGTCGTGGCCGAGGTCGACCAGCGCTTCGGTCAGGTAGGACACGACGCGCTCGGTGCCGCCATAAAGCTTGGGCGGAACGGCTTCATAAAGTGGCGCAATTTGTGCGATTCGCATTGTTCGATCTCCTGGCAAAAAGCCGCGTGTGCAACGAACTCCGTGATGTGGCACTGCGGCGGTACAACGGTATCGGGTTATCCCTGAGACCGATTATGGCCATTTCGCGGCCCAATACACGTGGTTTTGCAAACACTTAATGTTGTTACAGCGGGATACAGCCGGTTAAGTGGGCCATTGCAAAGCGTGACGTGGCTTGGGCGCGCACTCCGCAAGCCGCGTGCCCGGGCGCCCGCACAAGGGTCGAAAGACGTTGGCGCAAGGGCTGCGCGTTGGTCGCGCGCGAGGCGAGTAGCACGCGCGCGTGACGCATCCGTGAAAAAACCTATAATCAGCGAACAATTTCGCGGCTTATGCGCATGACATGACGCGCGCCGCCTCCCACCGCTGCTCCCGCGTCTTTGTCAGAAAAATTCCTACACGTTAGCGAAAGTATTTCTCGCAACGCGTCGCGGCATCCGTCCGATTTTCATTTGTTCCCGCCCCAGCCACAATGCACCCACGACCATAAACAGGCCGTTCGGATGCATTTGGGTTGCATCTGGGCGAGCAAACGTTTTCCGCGGGCGGTCCGACCAGCCACCGCGATTTGATTCGGGGAATCCATGAGCGCGACGACGCACAGCGACATGCTCAATGAGATCAAGGAAGTGAACCTGTCGTACCTGTTGCTCGCGCAACGTCTTTTGCGCGAGGACAAGCCGACAGGCATGTTCCGCATGGGCATCTCCGAGCAGTCTGCGGAGGTGCTCGCTAATCTCTCTTTCGCGCAGACCGTACGCCTTGCCGCGTCGAACCAGCTGCTTTGCCGCTTCCGGTTCGACGACCACGCCATTCTGAGCGCGCTTGCCGACAAGGGCAAAACCGCGCTGACCCACTCGGCGATCATCATGGCGGGCCAGGACGTCGAGCAGATCGGCTGAACCGCTTCGCCCCGCGCCGCAGCGCGCGGCCGCGCATTGCACCCTTGCTGCCCGCGAACGGCGGCAGGGGCCAGGCGCATTCCTTTGCGGCTTCCAACGGGTGTCTATGGCGACAAAGAGTGTGGTGCAGGAGGTAAAGGAAATCGCGCTCGCGATCGAGCTGATCGAGTTGGGCGCGCGTTTGCAACTGCTCGAAGCGGAGACCTCGCTCTCGCGCGACCGGCTCATCCGGCTTTACAAGGAAGTGAAGGGCGAGTCGCCGCCCAAGGGCATGCTGCCGTTTTCGACCGACTGGTTCATGACCTGGCAGCCCAACGTCCATTCCTCGCTGTTCTACAACACGTTCGTGTTCATGAGCCGCCACGCCCGCTGCGAGCCGATTCACGCGATCGTGAAGAGCTATCGGCTCTACCTCGAGCACCTGCGGCTCCACGACGAAACGCCCACGCTGAGCCTCACCCGCGCCTGGACGCTCGTGCGCTATTTCACATCGGGCCTCTTGCAGATGACGCCGTGCAGCCGTTGCGGCGGCCGCTACGTGGCTCACGCGCACGATCCGCAACGCGGCTTTGTCTGCGGGCTGTGCCAGCCGCCCTCGCGGGCGGGGCGCACACGGCGCAGCGCGCTGGCGTCGCAGATCGCCGCTTGAGACAGATCGACGCGGCTTGACGCTGTTTGATGCCGCTTGACGCTGCACGTGCAGGCCGAGACTCCGGATAAACCCGGCCGGTCTCGGCGCGCAGGGCGCGCGGCCCCGCCGGACGGCGCTTGCCGCAGCGAGGCCGCATCGTCACACGCAGTCACAGGCACGAACTGCAACCCCTTCCAGCGCGGCTTTGCGAACCGGCCCCAGATTCATCCGTCATGCCGATGCAAAGCAGGCGGCAGACGCCCGGCCGGCTTACGATCCGCGCCCATTCAAACCCAAAGTTTTTCGCGCCGTTGCCGTAAACCCAGCTAAGGGCGCGGGCCGACGGCGGTTCGCGGCGCATTTCTAGTGAGGACCCGGCAGTGCTGATTATCGTTGGAACCCTCTTGACGATCCTTTGCGTCTTCGGTGGCTACGCACTCGAGGGCGGCCATCTCGGCGCGCTCATGCAGCCGATGGAACTGCTCATGATCGGTGGTGCTGGCGTCGGCGCGTTCATCCTCGGCAACGGCATCAAGACCATCAAGGCCACCTTGCGCGTGCTTCCCACGCTGTTCAAGGGCGCCAAATACAACAAGGACGTGTACATGGAGCTGCTCGCGCTGCTCTATGTCCTGCTCGCGAAGGCGCGAAAGGAAGGCACGCTCACGCTCGAAGCGGATATCGACGATCCGCAGAAGAGCCCGATCTTCACGCAGTATCCGAAGATCCTGGCCGACCATCACATCGTCGAATTCCTCACCGACTACCTGCGTCTCATGGTGGGCGGCAACATGAACGCCTTCGAGATCGAAAGCCTCATGGACGAGGAAATCGAAACGCACCACGCCGAAGGCGAGGCGCCCGCTCACGCGCTCGCGAAAGTGGGCGACGCGATGCCGGCGTTCGGTATCGTCGCGGCGGTGATGGGCGTGGTTCACACCATGGCGTCCGCCGACAAGCCGCCCGCGGTCCTCGGCGAGATGATCGCCCAGGCGCTGGTCGGCACCTTCCTCGGCATTCTGCTTTCGTACGGCCTGATCGGCCCGCTCTCGAGCCTCGCGGAACAGCGCGTGACCGAGTCGACCAAGATGTTCCAGTGCATCAAGGTGACGATCCTCGCGAGTCTGAACGGCTACGCGCCGGCCATTGCCGTGGAGTTCGGCCGCAAGGTGCTGTTCTCGACCGAGCGCCCGTCGTTCACGGAACTCGAAGAGCACGTGCGCCGCGTGAAGGCGAAGTAAGGGACGGCCCATGAGCAACAACAAGGACCGCGCAATCGTCGTCAAGCGCGCCGCGCCGAAGAAGGCCGGCCATCATGGCGGCGCGTGGAAGCTCGCCTACGCGGACTTCATGACCGCGATGATGGCGTTCTTCCTGCTGATGTGGCTGCTGTCGTCGGCGTCGACGGTGCAGCTGCGCGGCATTGCCGACTACTTCAACCAGCCGCTGAAGATCACGCTCTGGGGCGGAGACCGCAGCGCCGAAGACTCGAGCATCCTGAAGGGCGGCGGCCGTGACATCTCGTCGCAGGACCAGGGCATCACGCGCCGCAGCGACGGCGCGAACGAGCACTCGGAGCGCAACCAGGCGAAGCACAACGACGACGACGCGACGAAGCAGCTCGAAGGTTCGCTCGAACGCAAGGAGCAGGTGCGCCTGCACGACCTGCAGGTGAAGCTGATGGCCGCGATCGAGGCGAACCCGGTGCTGCGCCAGTTCAAGCAGCAGATCCGCATCGACTCCACGCTGCAGGGCCTGCGCATCGAGATCGTCGACTCGCAGAAGCGCCCGATGTTCGCAACGGCGCGCGACGTGGTCGAGCCGTACATGCGCGACATCCTGCAGGCGATCGGCAAGACGCTCAACGACGTGCCCAACCGCATCGTCGTGCAAGGCCACACCGATGCCGTGCCCTACGCCGGCGGCGAGAAGGGCTATAGCAACTGGGAGCTTTCCGCAGACCGCGCGAATGCTTCGCGCCGCGAGTTGATCGCGGGCGGCATGGACGAATCGAAGGTGTTGCGCGTGCTCGGTCTCGCTTCCACGCAGAACCTGAACAAGGCCGATCCGCTCGACCCGGAGAACCGCCGCATCAGCATCATCGTATTGAACAAGAAGTCCGAAGACGCGCTCATGCACGACGACTCGACCACCACCACGCTCTCCGACGACGCAGCGGGTTCGGGCAAGAGCCTGCCCGCGCTTACGCCGGACGCCGTGCCGGGCAAGGCGGCGCCGGCCCCGGTGGCGATCGCGCCGAAGGTCGCAACAACGGTAGCGCCGGCGCTGCCGGCGGTCGCCCCAGCCGTCGCGCCGGCAGCGCAATGACAACGAGGAACGGATGATCAGGAACATTCTGGCGATCGACGATTCGGTGTCCATGCGGGAGATCCTGCGTGCGGCGCTCGGCTCGGCAGGCTACGAAGTGACGGTGGCGGGCGACGGCGAAGAAGGGCTCGAGCATGCGCTCGCCCAGCGCTTCGATCTCGTGCTCACCGACCTTTACATGCCGCGCATGGGCGGGCTCGACCTGATCAAGCAGTTGAGGGCGAACCCTTCGTACTTCGAAACGCCCATCCTCGTGCTGACCACGGAATCGGACGAAGGCTTCAAGGCAGCCGTACGCGACGCAGGCGCGACCGGCTGGATCGAAAAACCGGTGGACCCCGAGCTGCTCGTCGACCTGGCGAGCGCGCTTGGCGAGGCCCACCCTTGAGGTGTCGTGCGGCGACCGACCAGGCACCCCCCAGGCAATTAACGCGGTGAAAGAGCAATGACTCTCGACATCACTCAGTTCTATCAGACATTTTTCGACGAGGCGGACGAGCTGCTCGCGCAGATGGAGCAGCTTCTCCTGAACCTGAACGTCGGTCGCCCGGATCCCGAGGATCTGGCGGCGATCTTCCGCGCGGCGCACTCGATCAAGGGTGGCGCGGCGACGTTCGGCTTCACGGCCTTGACCGAGACGACCCATATTCTCGAATCGCTGCTCGACCGCGCTCGCAACAACGAGCTGGTGCTGCGCAAGGACATGATCGACACGTTCCTCGAAACGAAGGACGTGCTTTCCGACCAGCTCGGGGCCTACCGCGCGAGCGCCGAGCCCGACGCCCAAGCGGCTGCCGCAGTGCGCACGAAGCTCGAGCGCCTCTACGCGGAAAGCCGCGGCGTACCCGCGTCCGCGCCTGAACCCGCGCCGGCACCGGCCCCCGCGCCCGCGCCGGCCCCACAGGCGAGCGCTGGCGATTCGGAAGAAGATCTCGAAGCCGCTTTCGAAATGCACAGCACGCTGGCGGCTGCAGGCTCGGGTGCGCCCGAGCACGTCGTGAGCGAGGCGATCGATGCGGCAGCCTCGGCGCCCGCTGCCGGCAGTGAAGCGGGCGCGGAAGGTCCGCACCTGCGCGTCACGCTGCGCGCCGTCGACGCGAAGGACCAGGAGCTGCTCGTCGAAGAGCTCGGCAACCTCGGCCGCGTTCTCGGCCAGGTGAAGACCGGCGACGACCTTACGCTGTGGCTCGAAACCGATGTGACCTCCGACGACATCATCGCGGTGTGCTGCTTCGTGATCGACGAGAAACAGATTTCGATCGGCCGAGGCGCCGCGCCGCAAGGCGACGCGCAACCGGCTGAGGCAGCACCCGCCGCAGCGCCTGCGGCTGCACCGGCAC
>NZ_JAMBPR010000094.1 GCF_024206475.1 Paraburkholderia sp. CNPSo 3274 | reverse complement strand
GCCAAGACCGTGGGACGCATGCGCCAGGTGATGGTGCGCGGCTTGAAGAAGGTGGACCAGATGTTCGTGTTGAACATGGTGGCCTACAACCTTGTGCGCATGCGATCGCTGGCACAAGTCCGTCCATAGTCGAGGTAAGCGCGGCAATGGGGCCTGAAATTGGCCTCAAGCCGCCGAAAAAACGTGGAAATCGCATTGAATTTTCGCAATGCGAAAGCTTTAGCGGTCGCGAGCGAAAAAAACAGAGAAAGGCCGCTTCGGTCGCGAGGTATTTCCGCAACCTGCTAGGTCCGTGACAATCTTCGGGGACCACTTCAGCAAAAAGTAATAGGTCATACAGTCGAAGAAATATGCAGTTGCGAGGGCGGCCGTCAACCCATACAGCATGCTTCCTTTGCTGCTTGTCAAGACCGTCGACGATTCGCCGATCGAAGGCAGTCGGGCGATCTGAGCGTGCCCTAGAAACGCCAAGACCTTGTTCGCACGTTGCAGCGCGTTACGGGGTTGCCTCTCAATCAGGTAGGATACCGATTCTGGAAGTGCGAACCACGCAACGGGGAGAAAGGCGGTGCTGATGGTTGCGCCGGCAATGAACAGGTGTCGCCAGTGCGTCAAGCTCACGTACTCGGCGGCAATTGAGCCACCTACGATGGCGCCGATCGGCCAACCAAGGCCGACGCAGGCAATCACCAGATTACGGCGTTTGGCATTTGCGAATTCGGATGCAGTCGAGTGAGCAGTTGCGATCATGCCACCGATGCCAAGACCAGTCGCGAAACGTACCATCGATAGCATGGACACGCTGTTTGCCTGCGTCGCAGCCCACATGCCCAAGGTAGTGACCATAAGGCAAGAAAGGACCACGAATCGTCGACCGCGGCGATCAGCGAGATATCCGAATAGCGCACTGCCTATGGTCATACCGATGAGTTCCATCGAGAGCACGACCCCTAGTTCCGCCTTGTTGATGGCCCACTCCGCGGCGATCCCCGGCGAAGCAAAGCTGATTGCAAGTATATCGATGCCGTCAAAAGCGTTCAGGATGCAACACATGGCAATCACCATGATTTGCCTGCCTGTCATGGGCCGGTCGGCCCACAGATCGCTAGCTTGATGCATTTCGTCTCCTTGTCATTAATATTGGTCATCTGGGCGACCCGGCTGCACCCAGATGCGGGCAGACAGCAGTGCGGCCGAAGGGGCGTTTGAGGTAACGTCGGACCAAATGCTGATGAGAGCCGCACTCGTCGTAACGGTAGGTATGTTCAGCGCGGAAGCGCTGGCGCCCTTGTTCAGATCGATCGACCGCCGTCCACTGTCAAAAGCAAACCGGTCACGTAGCTCGCCTCGTCTGAGGCGAGAAACAGCGAGGCATTTGCGACGTCCCATGGCGATCCTTGACGTCCCATCGGACACGAAGCATCCCGACGCGCCATGACTTCCTTGAACTGGTCGTCGTCGAGATGACGATAGAGTGTGCGCACATGAGGCGTCGCCATCATTCCCGGGATCACCGCGTTGCAGCGGATCTGCTTGCGGGCATACTGCGCGGCGATGACCCGGGTGACGTGATTCACGGCCGCCTTCGACGAACTGTATGAAAGGAACGTCTCGGTACTGGCCCGCAGACTGGCGGTCGACGAAACGTTGATGATCGAGCCGCCGCCCTGCGCCTCCATGTGCGGAATGACGTGTTTGCAGGCGAGAAACACGCTTTTCAGATTGACGGCATGGACGCGGTCCCATTCGCTTTCGGGCGTATCTACAGGGCCGCCAAGATATTCGATGCCGACGTTGTTGTGCAGGATATCGATGCGGCCATATTTTCCTGTGGTTTGTTCGACGACCTGCTTGACGTCCTCCGAACGGCTCACGTCTGCGGCGATGGCGATCGACGTGCCGCCTTGCTCTCTGACGAGACCCGCGGTTTTCTCCGCGGCGGCGAGCGACAGATCGACCGCGACGATCGTGGCGCCCTCGCGTGCGAAGGTCAGCGCCACTGCTTGCCCGTTGCTCACTCCGTTATCTTCCTGCGATGAGCCAGCACCCATGATCAGCGCGATTC
This sequence comes from Paraburkholderia sp. CNPSo 3274, assembly GCF_024206475.1. Classification (GTDB taxonomy): domain Bacteria; phylum Pseudomonadota; class Gammaproteobacteria; order Burkholderiales; family Burkholderiaceae; genus Paraburkholderia. Next base: position 21,991 of record NZ_JAMBPR010000094.1, on the reverse strand, counting down.
GGCCTTCAAGTCGCTTTGACATCTTCTTTCCTTAGCAAAATTTCTGATTCGTTGCCGGCGCACCTTTCCGCTAACGTGGAAGGTGCGCCTGGCGTTGTTTCAATGGGGATCAGGCTTTTTCGCTCTCCACACCCGCATCGAACTTGAAGCCCAGATCCTTGAGATTGTTGAGCACGCCGGTTCCGTAGGCCGATTCGATTTCCGTGCCGACGACCGGCGCGTAGGCAACGCGATCCTGTTGCTCGCCCGAGGGTTGAATGACGACGAAGAGCCGCCCGATTTCCTCTGAGATGTTGACGAACCGACGGCTGACGCCGGGCGGGACGGAAACAAAGTCGAGCGGCTCGAGGATCATCGAATCTTCGCCGTTGTCGCCCCATTGCAGTTCAAAACGGCCGCTGAGGCAGAAGAAGTTTTCCACGGTCGTCTCATGGCAGTGCAGGCCAGGACCGTCGCCGGGCGGACATTCTGCGATCGAGATGACGGCGCCGGGCACGCTTTTGATGGGAGCCATTGCGCTACGGCCGACATAATTCGCCGGCGCCATGATCGAGTAGACACGGTGGGCGGTCAACTTCTCCATGACCTCCATGGGCACTGCGCTGCCGCCCGAATGCTGTTTGCTGTACGGAACCAGGTCCTTGAACCTGGCAGTGCGTCGGCCCATCTCTTCCGGCGTAACCTTGATCGTTTTCATGCGTGCTCCTTTTTCAAAGATGGTAAATGGCCTGCAGGGCGTCACTTGCCACCGGTCCAGACCGATGGTGGGATTCGGAAAATGCGGTCAAAGCGAGCGGGCGCCTTCGCGCAGCGGTGCCATGCCAGGAGCCGGCGAAGCACGAACCTCTGCCAGCGAGCCTGCAGGAAGACGCAGAACCGCCAAAAGGGAAACGCTGCCGCCGTCATCACGTAAAACGCCGGAGCGAGCAGACCGGCGAAGCTGCCGAGCCAGGTGAGAATCGCAGGCGAAAAGCCGCCGAAGATCACTACCGCCATGAGCGGACGCAAGGGTGCACCGCTGTCGACCCAGCGTTCTGCATTTGTCCTCATCCAGAAAATGGCGATTCGTCCACGCTTCCTGAGATTCGAAACGTTTCCAAAATTTCAAATTTACGCCAGTCTACAATCGATGTATCGCACATTTTATTGGGGTTAACTCTGTTTGAAACGTTTTTAGTCTTCACGCATCATGCGAACCTTCACGTACTGGAGGCGGAATTGATGACTACGTCGGATGGTGGCCGGGCACCGCGCACGGCAATCGTGACGGGCGCTACACGAGGGTTGGGGCAGGCAGTCGCGCGGGCATTGCTCGAAGATGGGTACAAGGTGGCGCTTTGGGGGCGCGATCGTCGCGCGATGCAGGTTGCCGTCGAGCAGCTTCCTTCCGGCGCGTCCTGCTTGCCCGTGTTTGCGGATATTCGCGAGGAGGTCGAGGTGCGGCGGGCATTCGCCGAGAGCCGTGAATTCCTTTCAGACATCGACGTACTGGTGAGCAATGCGGGCGCCATCGGTCCGCGCATGCCGCTCGAGGAAGTCGCGCTCGCGGACTTCAGGGCGACGATGGACGTCAACCTGACCGGAACGTTCCTCGTGCTCCGGGAAGTGCTGCCGAATATGAAGGCGCGGCGCGCCGGCAGAATCGTCAACATTGCCTCGGTGGCCGGCAAGGAGGGCAATGCGCTGACCGCGGTGTACTCGGCTTCCAAGGCTGCGATGATTGCGCTGACGAAGTCGCTCGGCAAGGAGTTGGCCGGGCACGGCATTCTGGTCAACTGCGTGACGCCCTCGGCTTCCCGCACCGACATATTCGGGGAGATGACGCCGGCGCTGGAGGCGAAGCTGTTGTCGCGCGTGCCCCTTGGGCGCTTCGTGCAGCCCGATGAAGTCGCGGCAATGGTTCGCTGGCTCGCGAGCGAGGCATGCAGCTTTTCCACCGGCGCGATCTTTGACATATCGGGAGGCAGGGCGACCTACCAGGCCGCGCCGGAGTTCGGCGGCCGCAGGTCCGGCGCCGAAAGGCGTTGCGCCCGGCGGCCGCGCGGCCTTCGGGTATGCTTCACATCTCGCGTGCGTGAGAAGGGCGTAGCAGGGGCGGTACGTGCCCACGGCTTGCGCGGAATACTTGCCCTGAATGGGCGGCTTCGGTACCCGCGAGCGATCTTGAAACGATTCAAAAGGGAGTATTTTCCCAGATTGACGCGTTGCGACGCATAGCTATACCATCTCCGAAAAATCTATATTGAAACGTTTCCAGTGCATGACTAAAACGCCTACTCGCCGGATCACAATTCGCGATGTCGCCGCTGCTGCCGGAGCCTCCGTCGGCAGTGTTTCCCGGGTATTGAACGGCGGCCCGAACGCGAGCAAGGACCTCAACGATCGTGTCATGCGCGCGGTGGCGCAACTCGGGTACGAGCCCGACAGCGTCGCGCAAAGCATGCGGCTCAAGTCGACCCAGACGATTGCCTGCATGGTTCCGGACGTAGCGAACCCTATCTACGCCGAGTACATCAATGCGCTCGAGGAGCATGTGCAGTCGGCAGGCTACCTGCTCATGCTGATCTCGACGCGACATGACATTGCGCGCGAGGCCGCGGCGATTTCCCTCATCCGGCGGCGGCGTGTGGACGGGTTGATCATGATTGGCGGTAGCGAATCGCACCACGAGATCACTTCCGCTCTGGAGAGCCTGGAGTGTCCGGTCGTCCTCGTCGACAGGGATTCGCCAAAGCGGGACACGGTTTGCGTGGATCACCGCGGGGGCGCGATTGAAGCGACCCGGCACCTCGTGGCCCTCGGGCACAGGCGGATCGCGCTGCTCGTGCCAGGCGAGGCAGTCAAGCCCGCGCGCGAACGCACGGCCGGCTATCGCGCCGTGCTCGAAGATGCCGGCATCAAGTACGACCCGGAACTCGTCGTGCCCCAGCCCGCATCGACGAGCTTCGCGTATAGCGCGGCGTCCTCACTGCTGGAACTCGATAATCCTCCCACGGGGATCATCACCCTTGGCACCCACATGCTTGCAGGCGTCATGAAGGCGGTATCGACGAAGGGCCTGACGGTACCAGACGATCTTTCGATCGTCAGCGTGGGCGATACTGATCTCACGCAGTACGCCAGCCCGTCCATCACGTCGCTCAAATGGGACGTGCCTCAAATAGGGCGCGTGGCGGGCGAACTCATGATGGCCAGATTGAGCGGGAAAAAGACGGGGCAGCCGCGTTACCAGAAAATCACGATGCCCACGGAGCTTGTAATACGCAAGTCGGGCGCGGCGCCTCGAAAATAGGCGCCGATAGCAGCGTCGAGAAAAAAGAGACGTTAGGGTATCGCCATTAAAAGGCTGATAATAATTAGAAATCTATATTAACCGGTGTCGTTGCTAATGCAGAACGACGTTCAGCAGCCGGGTTCAAATCGTCGCGGCCTGAGGTTGGGGCTGCGGTTCCTGTAGTTCCACGGGCCTTCGCTCATTCTCCCGCGGACGCTCGTAAAAAATCATCGAATTCGTCTGGCGGATCAACGCATATCGCGTTGCAGTCCCGCTCGCCGAAAAAGCTGCGCACCTGCGTTAATTCCAAAGTGTAGTAACCCCGTGCCTTTTTAATCAATAAGGACTACAAAAATATGAAACATCGTCAAACGGCAGTGCTGCTGGCTACCGGGCTTGGTTTTGCCCTGGCCGGGCAGGCGCGTGCGCAGGACACCGTCTTGCTGTACGGTCTGATAGACGAAGGTTTTCTCTTCAACGCAAACGCAAAGTCGGCTCGCCAGTACCAGTTGGCGTCCGGTAACCTGCAGGGGTCGCGGTTCGGAATGCGCGGCGCACACGACCTGGGCGAGGCTGGAGCACCATTTTCATTTTCGAGAATGGCTTCAACCTCAACAACGGTGCGCTGGGCCAGGGCGGCAGCCTCTTCGGCAGAACGGCCCTTGTCGGCGTAAATGGACCTGTTGGCTCTTTGACTCTCGGCAGGCAATACGAGTTGGCCGGCGAGTACATTGGCGGCTATACGAGCGCCAACGCCTTGTCGCAGCGGGTGGGGGGTGGGGCGGTGGGCGAGCGCCTACGGTGCGCATCCCGGCGACGTGGACAATCTCGACGCCACCAACCGCCTCAACAACTCGATCAAGTACGTCAGCCCGGCGTTTTCCGGCTTCAACGTCGCGGGCATGTACAGCTTTGGCGGCGTCGCTGGCTCGGTTTCCCAGAACCAGGCGTGGTCGTTTGCAGGAGCCTACAACGGTGGCTCGCTCAGCGCAGGCGTTGCGATTACGCACATCGATTCGCCGAACTATACCTTCTTTGGCAACAACCCGGCCAGCAACACGGCGGCATCGGCGAGTGCGTCGAACATGTCCAGCCCCGTTTACAGTGGCTATGCGTCGGCGGGATCGCAGCAGATCATCGCGGCCGGGACGACTTACGCCTTCGGCAAGGCGACGGTGAGCGCTGCCACCCCTACCGACGTCCGGCACCAGTAGAGGTTGTCGGTGTCTCTTCGATGGATTTTTGACAAAGAATGGCCAGATATATGCAGAACTCTTCTTTTCCGAACATCAACTCGCAAATGTTGGCCTAGTCGCCACGCTCCTTCATGAGAGTGAGCCAAATGAGTCACCCGAACGTCTTATCGATTTCCATAGCAGTCTTCCGCAAATTGTGGCGCGAACGACCGTAGTGGGTCGAGCAGCAACATCCGCATCGGTCGCTCACGGTCGACCACCACGCTACCAACGCAATGCGGTCGCTTGCACTAGATGTCGGCATGCCCGCTTGTCGTCACGTAAATGCCTTCCATGCACCCGCCTACGAATAAGGTTCGTAAACATTAATAAAATGCGATCATTGTTTTATCTAAAATTACGTTCGACCGCGTTCCCAGCACCGCGTTTCTGGCGATTCGAATCCCTCAGTGCCGCTCATCCAGTTCCTGCCCGACGACACCTGCCATCACACGCCAGCGATCGCTTTCCAGTACGGTCTGTGCGTCGATGCGCCTGAACAGGTCCAGCAGCGGCGCGACGAGCCCAGTCCAACCCGTCTGGTGACTCGCACCGAGCCCTGCACCGTTGTCGCCGTGGAAATACTCGTAGAACAGGATCAGGTCGCGCCAGTGCGGGTCGTCCTGGAACTTGCCTGTCCCGCCATACACGGGGCGCCGACCATCCACGCCGCGAAGAAACGTAGCCGTCAGACGGCGGACGATCTCCTGCGCCACCTCGAACAGTGTCATCATCTGCCCGGATCCCGTCGGGCATTGAACCTTGAACTCGTCACCGAAAAAGCCGTATAGATTCGTCAGCGCCCTGACGATCAAGAGATTCACGGGCATCCACACCGGCCCCCTCCAGTTCGAGTTGCCGCCGAACATGCCAGTATTCGACTCCGCAGGCAGATACTGCACCTTGTATTCCTGCCCGCCCACATTGAGTATGTACGGGTGGACGAGATGGTAGCGAGACAGCGAACGGATGCCGTACGGCCCGAGGAATTCGTTCTCGTCGAGCAGATATCCGAGCACGCGCTGCAGTTTCCGCGTATTCAGGATCGACAGGAGTCGGCGCTCTCTATGGCCGATGAAGCCAGCATCTGTCGGGGCCACATGGGCGAGCAACTCGGGGTAACGGTTTCGAAATTGTGCGATCAGTTCCATGAGTCGCGGACAGCGCGAGACTGAATCGGCCTCGAAAACCGTTGACGCACACAGCGGCAGCAAGCCGACCATCGACCTGACTCTCAAGCGCATCGTCTGGCCGTCGGGTAGGCGCAACAGGTCATAGAAGAATCCGTCCTGCTCGTCCCACATGTCGTCCGGCTGGTCCCCAAGCCGGTTCATTGCGTAGGCAATCCACATGAAATGTTGAACGAACTTGAAGGCAATCTCTTCATAGATGGGGTCGTGCTCGGCCAGGAGCATGGCCATCTCCAGCATGCTCTGGCAATAAAAGGCCATCCACGCGGTGCCGTCCGCCTGCTCGAGCGAACCACCTGTGGGAAGTTGAGCGCTGCGATCGAACACGCCAATGTTGTCGAGCCCAAGAAAGCCACCGGCGAAGACGCTTCGACCTGACGGGTCCTTGCGATTGACCCACCAGTTGAAATTGAGCATCAAGCCCTGGAACGAGCGCTCGAGAAAGCGCTGATCGGCCCGTCCCAATGCTCTCTCATACTTGTAGAGCCAGAGCGTGGCAGCGGCATGCACGGGTGGATTCACGTCGCTGAAGTTCCACTCGTAGGCGGGGATCTGGCCGCTTGGGTGAAGATACAGGATGCGCAGCATCAACAGTAGCTGCTCCTTGGCAAAATCGAAATCGACAGGAGCCAGCGCGATCGTATGAAAAGCGAGGTCCCACGCCGCAAACCATGGATACTCCCATTTGTCCGGCATGGAGATCACGTCGGCGTTCAGCATATGGAACCACTCGGTGTTGCGCACCGCATGCCGGCTGGCTTCCAGCAATGGATGGCTCTGGTGCTCGCGCAACCACCTCTCGAGATCGAAGTAGTAATACTGTTTGCTCCACAGCATGCCTGCCAGCGCCTGACGGTGTACACGTCGTTCGTCGTCGGTCAGTACCGTTGGTGCGATACGTTTGTAGAACGCGTCCGCTTCGGTCACGCGATCGTCGAAAGTTCTCTCAAAGTCTTCGAAGGGACTGTCCCGCTTGACAGCGCTCAGGCGCAGCTTGATGGTCGCGGCGCTGCCCGCGGGTACATCGCATACGTAATGCGCGACGGCCTTGGTTCCCTTGCCCGCCGGATTCACCGCGTCGCGCTGCCCGTCAACGACATACGAGTGGAACGCGTCCTTCACATAGGGTGACGCGTTGGGTTGGTTCCACAGACGCCGTGCGTTGCTTTCGTTTTCCGTAAAGAGCAGTTCCGTTTCCCCGTCGCAATAGAGCCAGTATTCACCCAGTTCCCGATGCGTCGCACGAATGACGCCTGAGTCCGCTGCGCATAGCGATGGCCTGTAATCGTCGTAGCCCCACGACCAGGTATTGCGAAACCATAGCGTTGGCAGGACGCGAAGCCGCGCTTTTTCCCCTGCGCGGTTGTGCACCGTCACGCGCACGAAGATGTCTTCAGGCGCCGTCTTCGCGTATTCGACGAACACGTCGAAATACCGGTCGTCATCGAATACGCCCGTGTCGATCAGTTCGTACTCGAACTCACCGCGCGAACGCTTTCTGTTTGTCTCGACCAGATCCCGATATGGAAATTCTCGCTGCGGATATTTGTACAGATACTTCATGTACGAGTGCGTAGGCGTGCTGTCAACATAGAAGTAGTACTCCTTCACGTCCTCGCCATGGTTACCTTCGCTATTGGTCAGACCGAAGAGGCGCTCCTTCAGGATTGAGTCGTGTTCGTTCCAGAATGCAAGCGCGAAACACAATCTTTGCTTGTCATCGCAAAGACCGCCGATCCCATCTTCTCCCCATCGGTAGGCACGCGAGCGCGATTGATCATGGGTGAAATAATTCCAGGCGTCGCCGTCGCTGCTGTAGTCCTCGCGGACCGTCCCCCATTGGCGCTCACTGAAATACGGCCCCCACTTCTTCCACGGCAGTTGCGCGGTACGCGACTCGTTCAGGCGCGTTTCCTCTGCTGTATCGGCGTTTGCAGGACACATGCCTCGCCTCCCGATCCACGAAATAGTTGCGAACTACCGAAGCGACGGGCCGGCGCTCGCAATTGTGGCAATGCATGCGCCCCCCGAGGGTCATTGCGGCACCTGCGCAACCGGTTCCGGTGTAGCGGGCTGCGCCGGCTGCGGTCCGCTCGCCGGCTGTGGCACGCTCATCTGCTCCGCCTGAACGACCCAGCCGCCGCCCATCGCCATGTAGAGGTTGACGAGGTTCGTTAGTGTCGCAGCCCGGGTTTGCGTTTGCTGCAGTTCTGCGTTGAACAGATTGCGCTCGGCGTCCAGCACCTCCAGGTAGCTCGTATATCCGCCCTCGTAGCGCAGCCGCGCAAGCCGCAGATACTTGCGCAGGTATTCGACCTGCTGGCTCTGAATCTCAAACTGCTCGCGTGACTTCTGCACCGAGATCAACGCGTCGTCGACCTGCTGGAACGCCACCTTGATCGCATTTTCGTAGGCGAACAGCGCCTCCTGCTGACGCGCCTCGGCCTGCTTGTTCTGGCCGTAGATATTGCCGCCCGTGAAGATTGGCATCACTGCCGAGCCGGCGAACGTCCACACCCGCGCAGGTCCCGTGAAGAGATTGGAGAACTGCGTGCTCACCGAGCCGAAGAGCCCCGTGAGCGAGATCTGCGGGAAATACAGCGCGCGCGCCGCGCCAATCAGCGCATTTTGCGCGACCAGATTCTGCTCGGCCTGCAGCAGGTCGGGCCGGCGTTCGAGCAGGTCCGACGGCACGCCCTCAGGCACAGTGGGCGTTGAGAGATCCACCAATGCGCGGCCGCGCAGGATCGGCTCCGGGTTGCTGCCGAGCAGCACCGAGAGCGCGTCTTCCTGCTGCGCGATCTGCTGCTCGAATTGCGGGATGGTCGCCTTTGTCGCCGCATAGTCGGACTGGCTCTGGGCAAGCTCCATATCCGAGGTCTGTCCGAACTGCTGGCGCAGTGTGAACACATGCACGGAATCGGCACGGCTCACGGTTGTGCTCTGTGCGATTTCGAGCTGCGCGTCGAGGCTGCGCAGCGTGATATAGGACGTCGCGACCGATGCGACGAGCGTCAGGATCGTCGCACGGCGGCTCTGTTCGGCCACGTTCACGTTGGCACGCGCGGCCTCGGTTTCGCGCCGTACCTGGCCAAACAGGTCGATGGTCCAGAAGGCCGACACGCTCGCCTGGTACTCGTTGAAGACCGGCGAGACGCCGGCCGGTATCGGCGTCGGCCCGTTCTGCGACGCGCGCTCGCGCGCCGCGCTGAAACCGGCGCTCGCCTGCGGGAACAGTGCCGAACGCGTGCTCACGAACTGGCCCATGAACTCGTCGACACGCGCGGCCGCCTGCTTCACATTGAGGTTGTTCTCGAGCGCGGTCTTCACCAGGTCGTTCAGCACTGGGTCGTCGAACTGCTCCCACCACGCGGTATTGGCGACGTCGGCCACGTCCGGGTACGCAAAGCGGTGCGTTGCCGGCACGTCCACTTTCGGCCGTTCGTAGTTGGGCCCAAGGAGACACCCGTTCAGCAACCCGATCAGCACGACTGGCGCGGCGACGCGCGCGAAGGCTGCGGCGCGCATGTCAGTCGTCCTCGTGCCGCGCGGACGGCGTGATGGTCGGCGAGCCAGAGCCGCCCGAGGCAGGCGGCGGCGTTCCACTATCCGGCTTGGGCGTTTCCTTGCCGCCGCCCTTGCGAGTGCCAAGCGACTCGATCCCCCAGTAGAACATCGGAATGAAGAACACGGCGATCGCGGTCGCGCCCAGCATCCCGCCAATCACGCCTGTGCCGATCGAATGGCGGCTGTTCTGCGAGGCGCCGAGCGCAATGGCGAGCGGCACACAGCCGAGGATGAACGCAAGCGAAGTCATCACGATCGGCCGCAGACGCTCTTCCGCGGCGACCAGCGCAGCGTCGTACGGCGACTTGCCACCCTCCCGGTTCAGCACCGCGAACTCGAAGATCAGGATCGCGTTCTTCGCGGCCAGCGCGATCAGCATGGTCAGCCCAATCTGGAAGTACACGTCGTTGTTCAGGCCGCGCAGCAGGATCGCGAGCAGCGCGCCGAAAAGCGCGAACGGCACCGCCATGAGCACACCGAGTGGCAACGACCACTTCTCGTATTGCGCGGCGAGAATCAGGAACACCATGATGATCCCGAACACGAACACGAGCCCCCCGGTCGAGCCCGATTTGATCTCCTCGAACGCCTCGCCGCTCCATCCGACTGCGTAGCCCGGCGGCATCTGCCCGGCGAGTTCCTTCAGGGTACCGATCACCTGGCCCGAACTGTAGCCCGGGGCCGCGTTCGCGGTAATTTTCACCGCCGGGAAGTTGTTGAAGCGCGTGATCAGGTCGGGTCCCGTGACGTACTTGTAAGTCATCACGGCCTTGATCGGCACCATGTTGTTCGAGCGGCTGCGCACGTAGATCTGGTCGAGGTCGGCGGGCGTGAGCCGGTAGCGTGGATCCGCCTGAACGATCACCTGCCAGAGGCGAGCGTCCTTGTTGAACTGCGACACGTAAAGCGAGCCGAACATCGTCTGCATCGCGCTGTAGACCTCTTCGACCGGCACGCCGAGCGTCTCGGCCTGGTCGCGGTCGACGTTCACGAGCAACTGCTGCGAGCTTGCGTTGAACGTCGTGGTCACGCCGGTCAGTTCGGGGCGCGCCTTCGCCTTCGTCATGAAGTCCTGCACGACGCCCGCGAGCTGCTGAATGGAGCCGTCTCCGTGGCTTTCGATCCACATTTCGCTGCCGCCCGTGGTACCAAGGCCTGGAATGGACGGCGGATTCACCGGTACGACGATGCCCTCCTGAATCTTCGAGAGCGTTTCGTAAGCCTTGATCAGCACGGCGCGCGCGTTTTGCTCCCGGATGTTCGAGAACTTGTACCGTTCGTCGAACCCTTTCAGGCCGACGAAAAACGTGCCCGCGTTGTTCTTGTTCTGGCTGTCGAGCAAGCTGTAGCCGCTAATGATCGTGATGCTGCTGACCGCGGCCTGCTTCATGAAATGGTCGGTGACCTTGTCGCCCACCGCCGCGGTGCGGTCGAGGCTCGCGGCATCCGGCATGATGATCGCACCGAGCAGATAACCCTGGTCCTCGGGTGGCAGGAAAGCGCCGGGGATCGACTTGCCCATGAGGACCGCAAGCACGATCACGGCGCCGAAAACAAGAAGGCCCAACACGTAACGCCGGATTACGAACTGCACTGCGCGCCCGTAGCCGGCGGTCATCCGCGCGAACTGGTTGTCGAACCACCGGAAGAAGCCCTTTTTCTCATGGTGCGTGGGCTTGAGCAGAATGGCGGCCAGCGCCGGAGACAGCGTGAGCGCAACGATGCCCGAGAACACCACCGAGATCGCGATCGTGATTGCGAACTGCTTGTACAACTGTCCGGTGATCCCACCGAGGAACGCAACCGGCACGAACACGGCGCACATGACGAGCACGATCGCGATGACCGGGCCCGACACCTCGTCCATCGCTCGCTTGGCCGCGTCTTTCGGACTGAGCTTGAATACGGTCATGTTGCGCTCGACGTTCTCGATCACGACGATCGCGTCGTCCACGACGATGCCGATTGCGAGCACCATGCCGAACAACGTCAGCATGTTGATCGAAAAGCCCAGCGCTGCCATCCCCATCGCCGTGCCGACGATTGACACCGGAACGGCCAGCACCGGAATGAGCGTCGCGCGCAGGCTCTGCAGGAACACGTACACCACGATCACCACCAGCACGAGCGCTTCGAAGAACGTATGAATCACGTCTGCGATCGAAGCGCGCGTGAAATCCGTCGTATCCAACGCGATCTGATAGTCGAGCCCTTCAGGAAACGACGTCTTGAGTTGCGCGAGCGTCTCGTGTACCTGCTTCGAAACGTCGAGCGCGTTCGCACCCGGCTGCTGGTAGACCGCGATGATCGTCGCGGGCTTGCCCTGGTAGGTGGTGCGGTTCGAATAGCTCTTTTGCCCCAGTTCGGCCCGGCCAATGTCTTTCAGGCGGACGATCGCCGCGCCGTTGCTCGCTGCGCGGATGATGATGTTGTCGAATTCGGCGGCCGTCGCGAGCCGCCCGGTGGTCGTCACTGCGAACGACTGCTCAACCGGGTTGCCGGTTGGCGCCTGGCCGACAGTGCCGACCGCGAATTGCTGGTTCTGGGCGCGCACGGTGTTCTGCACGTCGCCGGCGGTGATGCTGAGCTGCGCCATGCGATCGGGCTTCAACCAGATCCGCATCGCATAATCCGGAGTGCCAAAGATCGACGACTGGTTCGCGCCTGGAATCCGCTTGAGCGTGTCGAGCACGTAGACGTTTGCGTAGTTCGCGATATAGGTCGGATCGAAGCGGTCGTCCGGCGAGTAGATCGCGATCACCATCATGAACGCGTTCGACTTCTTCTGGACCTGGACGCCCTGCGACTGCACCTGCTGCGGCAGTTGCGGCAGCGCGAGGTTCACGCGGTTCTGCACGTCGACCTGGGCAAGTTCCGGATTGGTGCCGATCCCGAAGAAGACGTTGAGCGTGTAGTTGCCCGTGGACGAACCGGACGAATACATGTAAATCATGTTGTCCGCGCCGTTGACTTGTTGCTCGATCGGCGCCGCCACGTTGTTCGACACGACGTCCGCGCTGGCCCCCGGGTAGGTCGCGGAGACCGTGATCTGCGGCGGCGTGACGTCCGGATACTGCGCGATTGGAAGAGAGAACAAAGTCAATGCGCCGCCGAGCGTGATCACGATCGAGATGACGGACGCGAAGATGGGCCGGTCGATGCAGAAGTGCGAGATGTTCATCGAGTCGCCCCTTACTGCGACGCGCCGCTGCTTGCGGCAGGCGCCGTCGCGCGCGCGCCCGCACTCGCCTGCGGCGCTGACGCCCCGCCTTTCTCGACAACCGCCTTGCCGCCGGTCTGCGTCGAGGGGAGCGTTCCGGCAATCTTGAGCGGCACGTCGGGCACGACGCGAATCGCGCCGTCCACCACGATGCGCTCGCCGGCCTTCAGGCCATCGTTGATGAACCAGTTGTCGCCGCTCCAGTCGCCAACTTCCACCACGCGCTGCTTCGCCTTCGACTCATTGTCCACGACCCATACGAAGTGGCTCTTCGCACCCTGCAGCACCGCCCGTTGCGGCACGAGAATGGCATTCGGCCGCGTGGCGCCCGACACGCGCGCGCGCACGAACTGCCCCGGCCGCAACGTGCCCTTGGGATTCGCGAGCGAGGCCCGCACGAGGAACGTGCCCGTGTCGGTGCTGAACGCCGGATTCGCAAAGCTGATGGTGCCGTGCTGCGGAAATTCCGTGCCGTCCGCAAGTAGCACTACCACGACGAATTCGCTATTCGGTGGGAAGATCAGCTTTCCTGCCGAAATCTCGTCCTGAAAGTGGAGCAATTCGTTTTCGGAAATGCTGAAGTTCACCCAGATCGGATCGAGCTGATAGACAAACGTAAGGAGACCAGATGAATTGGCGATCAGATAGCTGCCGTCCTGCTGTCTCGCGTAGCTCGCGAGTCCATCCAGCGGCGACTTGATCGTCGTGTAGCCGAGGTTGAGTTCCGCCGTCTCCACCTGCCCTTGAGCGGAAATCACCGCGGCCTGGGCCTGCTTCTCGTTGCCGATGGCGTCGTCGAGATCCTTCTGGCTCAATGCTTGCTGGGCGGCCAGGGGCTTGACCCGCGCGAGATTCTGCTGCGCCACCGTGAGCCGCGCCTGCTGCTGCGCAAGCTCGCCGCGCGCCGTCTGCAGCGCAGCCTGAAACGGCTTCGGATCCATCAGGAACATCGTCTGGCCGGCCTTGACCTTGTCGCCTTCGGAGTACGTCCGCCGGTCGAGAAAGCCGTCCACACGCGCACGAATTTCGACCTCACGCGAACTCTGCGCCTGTGCGGTGAATTCGAGTTGGACCGGAGTGTCCTGAGCTGCGACCGTCATCACGGTGACTTCCGGCGCGCCGAGCGCGGGCGGCCCCGATGCCTTCTTGCAGCCGGCGAAGAGCGTCAGTGCAACGACGACGAGGATTAGCGGCAGGCGGCCCCGGCGTGCCGCAACCCGGGGTGACGGTCGATGCTCGGGAAAGAACGGTCCGCTCATGAATGGCCTCCCGCAACGCGCCGGACCTGCGCATCGCCCCAGTGCGCGCGCGCCATGGTTACCGCCTCGTTGCCCGCATACTGTTCGCGATCCGGATCAGCAAGGATCCGTACACTGCACTAGCCGCGACGCTGCCCAGGACGGGGCCAGCCGACTTACCGCTCACGGACACAATGCCCATGCCGGCTGTGACTCCCTCGATACATCGCGCCCCGATGATTTGTGCAAAGACCGAACTGACTATTTGTTCTCTGGCCGGGGCGCCGCGCTCGAAAGCGCCATCGGCGCTGCCCAGCGCCCAGGTATCGGAGTCGTATCGTCACGGCGCCCGTAGTCGTCAAGTTTGGTAGTCGTCCTGTTCAAAAACAATGGGACTTTGGTCCGATATCCCAAGTACGCATGCCTCTTGCCCCGCACGACAAGGACTCGCGGTTGCCTGTGCAACCGCCACGCCGCAATCCTCGGGTAAGAAAGCCCGGCGCAAACCGGCCATCGGAGTTCGGTCAAACTGCTGATATTGAAAGCAACGCCGGGAGCGTGTCGATGTAGTCCCGCCGACATCACGCACGTCAATGCCGGGTCTGCTGTTGGTTTTTGCTGGCATTCTCGCAGCGGCGGTCCAACTCGCCCCGGATCGACGCATCGTTGAGCAAACGATCGCTTTGCTCTTCGCCGTACCTCTGCCGCAGTAGTTCTTCGATCGCTCGCCAGTCAGTGTATCGGCCAGAATCCGCCAGGTCGCGCGCATAGCGCAGCATGTAGTCTTTCACCCCCATAGCGGAATGCTTGCTCTTCATCCGCCTCTCCTGGTCGGTTGAGGACCAAGGCAGCCTTGCGCAATTAGTTGCAACCGTGACTATTCGCTGTCCGATAACAGGTCGCGCCGCTGGGCCCATGTACCACGCCTTTTCCGTTCGCCGTCTTCGCCTCGCCGCCACGATTAGTCTGGGTCGTCCGAACACCATTCTGATTCGTTTGGGATGTCCATGCCTTGCCCGTATTCCGGTTGTAACCGCCCGCGTTGGACCCGTTGCCACATGCCGTTTGACCACGGCTATTGGTCGCGCATTCGGCGAGTGCGCTTGAACTGATTATTGAGCAAACCAACAGCAACACAATCTTCACGGCGTTCTCCCGAAGGTTCCACCAAAGCGTGACTGGCGCATGATCGTTAAAGCTTGATCATCGTCCCAAAGAGTTTAGGACGTGCGCTCAGCGAAGGCCAATGAAGCGAGCGGTTAGCGAACAGAAGCCCGGCAATACTGGTGATTGCTGGTTACGCCAGATTCGCGTAGTACATCTTTACGTCCTCAGCATCATTGCCTTCGCTATTGGTCAGACAGAAGAACAAGTATTTCGAATGCGCAAGCCGACACGAACTGACGACGTGCCCTGCCGTTCCGCCAGATAGTCGTGAACGACCGTACCCAGACCGAGTGTCAGGTCCGTGAGGATGTGGACTCCGGAAAGCACTTCCAGAACAGGCAGTTCGGCGACAGGCGCAAGCGCGTGATGAAACAACTCGAGCGCTGCCGGGCCATTCCATGCGCCCTTGACGGTGATGTCCTCGCAAAAACACCGCACAAGTTCGCAAACCCGGAGGTACCGTCCACATGGGGAATAATCTTGAGCAGGTAGTTGGGCGCGGTTAGTGACTCCATGATCCGGTCGTGAGACGCGGGACGATACTTGTAGCCCATCGTGGCGACCGCGATCGGAACGGGTCCGTACCGCAATACGCCACCGATCGTGTCCTTCTCGACTCGTAGCTGCGGACTCGCGAGCTTCTTGGGGAAGCCCCAGATTTCCCGGCCACCGGCAATGGGCGCCATGTCGTCGAGGAACATCGCATGCACATAAGCGCCGGCATGCCCCTGAAAACTCACCGGTATGACCTGACCGGCTTCGGTGTAGTCGCCAAAGCCCGTGGAGTTCGGCATCCGGATGAACTCGAATTTGACGATCGGCTCAACCATCTCAAGTGGGCCGGGTATGACCTTCATCAATCTCTCCGGATCGGTCCGATAGGTGATGATGAGTAGAGAGAGTGTGTGTGTAGAGTTCAGCAATTAATGTCGCGCCAGGACAACCAATTCTTGTCGTTTTGAAGCGCAAAACGTGCCCTATTGAAGCCTCAAAACCATCCAAGACAAGCAATTCCTGTCGCTTCAATATGCGAACGCTTAAAAAATCGACGTTCCGCACCTTTTTGTCCGTTTTTCGCCGCTTTTCTTCTTTTGGCGAATACCGATGCAAGACTGCGCACCGCGAGTTTCTCGGCATGCAGTCATGTTCTCGGGGGCATTCGCCGCACAGTATGGTGTCCAGCCACCTCAGAGGTGAAGGACTTCTAGCGGACGGTTATCGACGGTTAGACCATGGCGGCAGTTAGCCGGGATCGATGACGTCGGCAAAGATGTTGGCATTTTTCAGTAGCCAAACCACCTGCTCGGCCTCCTCGTCGTCGACTTCCTGGGAGCCGTTCGCGCATTCGCCTCACCCTGGCCTCTTCCTGTGGGAGGCCTTCGTGTCTGGGACAGGCAAGCCTGCGTCGAACGACAACCTGGACATCCGCATCGCCGACGCCCGAGCGGGCGCCCAGGCGCTCCTCGCCGCAATGCCCAGTCCGGAACATGCCAACGCCATCCCCGTGGGTGACACCAGCGTCTATTCGCTCGCCGGCACCGCACTCCTGCGCACAGGATGGTCTACAGCAACTGCACTGCTCTCGCAGCCTTGCCTCGTCCTGAAAACCGCGCCGCCGCCGGTGATCTGCTAATCTCGGCACTGCACTCGAGATGCTCGGCATGCACCTGGGGCTCGCATCTGCATCAAGAAGTAAGCAGCTCTCGGGAGGCGCTGAGGCGCCAGGGCCTTGGAATCGACAATGCCAGTTGCGTTTGAATGTGCAAATCCGGTGTCTATAATTTCCCTGAATTTATTGGTTCCGGAGAGTCCCCGATATTTTTCCCAGGAAAAACTGATCGCGTTTGTGACTGCATGGTCAGAATCGCTAGAGGCTATTGAATGCCGACGGGTCGCATATTACTGAAATTCCTTGCCTAATCCACTATCCGGAGCTAGAGGCATGTGGCAGGTCTTCTTCAAACTGGCGCGGCAACGTAGCTTAGCAGTGCCACGCGGAGCGTCGCGATTGTGGGGGAACAGATGACTACAACGAGTGATCCGTTTGCAGACTATGCCAAACTGAAGGATCTCACTGAGGGCGGCTCCGACGTAGCATCCACGTTCGGCGCCATGGCAAGTCTCCTGTCAGGATTTGGGCAGGAAGCGACCCTCCAGTTCCGGTTGGAAGGCGACGAGCCGACGCAGGATTTCGTGGTTCACATCATGAAGAACAAAGTGAGCGTGGAGCATCAGCCCATCCCTAACCCAACATTTCAGATCGTGTGCAAACACTCCACTTGGCGTGAGATCGCGGCGGGCAAGTTGTCACCCCTTGAGGCGTTCGTCACGCGACGGATACGAGTCTTCGGCTCTACGAAGCTCGGTGTGGAACTTCTGCGTCACCTGCGCGGGTCGGGCAGTCGGATCCGTCTTTGCTGAGCGAGACGACCATGCCAGAAGAAGACATTGGAACCGTCGCGTATGTGAAACTCTTGAACTACGCATCTTTGGGTACCGCCTGTGAGTTTGGCCTTGTCCCAAGTAGCGGGCCCATCGAGCATATTATTTTGTGGATGGACTCACCAGGCGTTTCTCCCTTGCCTGCCGAAGCGGACTGGGTCCTTCGGAACGCGCAGGTTGCACTTCTGCGCGATGCGTTCGTGAACAAGCTACAGGTTGAGATTTTCAGGGCCGCTGATGGAACTGTCGTGAGTGTTTCTCTTGGCGTGTACGACTAAGGGTCTACCGCCTCTTCGCTGCTCTCGCAGACTTGCCTCGTCCTGAAAGCCGCTGTAGCCCTGGGCCCGACGGCAGCGATTCGGATAGGGTCCCGTCACTCGTTGCTGGAGTCGATGCTCATGCAGGTCAAAAAACTTATCTATCTGAGGGCGATGCTGAGGCTATCGATTCTGTTGATCTTCGCTCACGGCGAAGCGATTCACGCAGTCTACTCGAACGTGCGCTTCAATGACGTGGGGGCGGTTGGCGGCGCCGGTCTCAACCCCGGCAATCTTCATGGCACCGCCGTTTTCAATATCGGTGAAATCAATGCGACCTATCGGGTGAGCACGCCGCTGCAACTGGGTGTTGCGTATCACTACACCCACGCGAAGTCCCCGAACGATGTCAGTGCGCGATATCACCAGCTGAACTTCGCTGCGGACTATGGCTTGTCGAAGCGCACGGACCTGTACGCCGCGCTGATTTATCAGCTTGCGCGCGGCATCGATTCAACGGGCAAGCGTGCGGTTGCGGCGGTATATGCAATTACCCCGTCTGCGAGCGATCATCAGCTCGCGGCGCTGGTCGGCATTCGCCACAAGTTCTGACGATTGGAGGTTGCACACGGGCTATCGAACACCCGAAATTAAAAACGTTTCCAATTCGCTCTTGCAATCCTGTTCCGCAGAAGTCATACTTCTCTTGACTGATACGGCTGTACTTGCTTGCAATGCATTAAAAACGTTTCAAATTGCGAGTCGTTGTTCGATAATCAGGCTTCGCCGGCCCGCGCGCAGCACCGGCTTCCGATGGCCCGCACGGTCGCGGTGGGTTGCCGGGCCCGCGGGCCGCACAACCACCACTTATATCAACATTGTCGGGACAGGAAATGCGCACTATCACACTGGGAACGACCACCATCGACCGCGTTGTGGAATACGAAACAATTTTTCTCAACGCCAGCTGGATGTACCCCAACGTCGAGCCGGACATGCTCAAACGCGCGCGCGCTGAACTCGGTCCGACCTTCATCGACGAGTCCTGCGAGAACCTCGCAATCAGTTTCCATAGCTACCTCATCAGGACGCGCGGGAAGAACATTCTGGTCGATACGTGCAACGGCCAGCACAAGCCGCGTGGGCCGAGAATGGCGTGGCAGCACATGCTCGATTCGCCGGACTACATGCGCAATCTCGCGAGTTTTGGGCTGCAGCCGGAAGATATCGACTATGTGCTCTGCACCCACTTGCACACCGACCACGTGGGCTGGAACACGAGGCTCGTGGACGGCCGCTGGGTGCCCACCTTCCCCAACGCGAAGTACGTGATGGCGCGCCATGAATTCGATCACTTCAACCGGTTGAATGCCGCCAAGCCTGACTACCCGGTCAATCATGGGGCGTTTGAAGACAGTGTTTTGCCGATCGTGGAGGCGGGCCAGGCGCTGTTCGTGGACATGAACCATCTGGTCGACGGCACGCTGGATGATGGCGTGTGGCTCGAGCCTGCGCCTGGGCATACCGTTGGCCACGTTACCGTGCACGTTAAGGGCGGCGGCGTCGAAGCGATCATGACGGGGGACATGTTTCATCATCCCATTCTCTTTATCGAGCCACGCCTCGAGACGCAGCACGACTATGACGTCGCAATGAACAACCAGTCACGAAAGAAAGTGCTCGATCGCCTTGCAGATACGCAGGACCTGCTGCTTACCGCGCATTTCCCGTCACCGACGGCAGGGAGAATCTGTTCCTGTGCGAATGGGTTCCGTTTCAGGTTCCTCGAAGACAGGTAACGCGGCAATCACTCTTTAACTTCTGGAAACTGGTATGGAAGCGCAAAACAACATGCGAGATTTTCGTCTTGCGGCAGGGAAGGTTGTGATGATTACCGGAGCCGCCCGCGAGCGCGGCATTGGCCTGGCCACCGCGAAGCTCTTTGCCGATCATGGCGCCGACGTCGCGATTTGCGATCTGGAGCGGGAGGATCCCGCGAAGGCAGCGCGAGAACTGGGCGATGGACACATTGGCGTTACCTGCGACGTAACGGACCCGCAATCGTGCACTGCGGCCGTCGAGTCGGTCCTGTCGCGCCATGGCCGTATCGATTGCCTCATCAACAACGCCGGTCTGACACAGCGTCGCGGTGTAATGGAAGTCACAGCCGAAGACTACGCCCTCGTGACGGAGGTCGTGTTGCACGGCACGCTGCTCATGTCACAGGCCGTGATTCCGCAAATGAAAAAGCAGGGCGGCGGCAGCATTGTGTGCGTGAGTTCGCTATCAGCGTTGCAGGGCGGCGGCGTGTTCGGCGGGGCGCATTATTGTGCGGCCAAGGCAGGGGTGCTGGGTCTTGCGCGTGCGATGGCGCGTGAGCTGGGCCCGGACAACATTCGCGTCAATGCCGTGGCGCCGGGCCTCATCTTGACGGACTTCTCGCGCGGCGCAAACCCGGATGTCAACAAGCATGAAGCGGCGAGGTCATTTCCGCTGCGACGTGTCGGGATGCCGCAAGACATCGGTGGAGCATGCCTCTATCTCTCGAGCGATCTTGCGTCGTTCGTAACGGGCATCACCCTCGATGTGAACGGCGGGGCGTTTCTGCGTCCCTGATCTGCGGAGAGGCTCGGTACGTGTGATCGCGATGTCGCAATGGCGCGGATCGACTTGCCTTGTCTCCTGATTTCATCTTACGTGACTCGATCGGAAATGGAAGAACACTTCATCACGCGCGGCGAGGGTGGTGGGAAACTGTATCTGCGCCGGAAGAAGCTATCGGGCGCCGCGGAAGCTCGCCCTCCGGTCCTGCTGGTGCACGGTTCGACGCTGCCAGGCAGCATCGCTTTCGACTTGCCCCTCGATGGCTATTCGTGGATGGACCATCTTGCGCGAGCCGGCCGGGACGTCTGGAGCCTGGACATTCGCGGTTACGGATTTTCTACTGTCGATGAAGCCATCCTCAGCAGCGATCCACCGGCTGTTGTTGCCGATACCGGACAGGCGCTAGGAGACCTTGCCGACGCGCTTGATTACATCTGCCACAAGCGGCGCTCGGAGCAGGTCGATTTGATCGGCTGGTCATGGGGCGCAACAGTTTCAGGTGCGTTCGCGAGCCGTTCGGACCAGCAAATCCGCTCGCTGGTTTTATATGCGCCGCAATGGTTGCGCAGTACGCCATCTCCGCTTGTTACCGAGCGAACGCTTGGGGAGGCATGGCGCGTCGTCGACCCGGAGCGCTTTCTGGATCGATGGTATCTGGGGCTTTCGCCGGAGATCCAAAATATTGTGACCCGCTCGGGATGGACGCGGACGCTAAGGAATGCGCTCGAGTCGCGCGATGGCAAGCCGATGTACGTGCCGAACGGTTCGATACATGACATCGCCCGATTCTGGATGGCGGGACGACCGCTTTACCAGCCTGAATCGATCGCCGTATCGACGCTGGTGGTCGTTGGAACCGAAGACAAGGATACGCCGCCAGATATCGTTCTGGAGCTTTATCGTCGGCTCGGCGCTTCGCGCAAGCGCATTGAGTTGCTGGAACGCGGAACACATTTTCTTTTGTTTGAACCGGTCCGTGACGAGTTCTTTGCGTTGATCGAGGGTTTCCTGATGGAGGTCGAGTCAGACGAAAACCGTTAAGGAGCGAATCCGGCGCGATTAGGGGCGGTGGCTGATCCGGCGTGCTTTTTGTCGACAGCGGGACTCGAGGGGCTTGACGACGTTGTGCCTGCGATTGCGATTGCTCTTGCGCGAAGACCCGAGCCACGCCTGGTCTTCGTGTGTTGATTTAACATAAAGATAATTGTCGAATTTTAATTTAATTCGTACGCTTATGTGTTTTTGAAAATATTCGATCTATTTAACTTTTTGAACATCAAACCTGTAGCACCTCCACCCACGATACCGAATGCGGAAAGATTACGATGACAGACGGTCGAGCACCCATTCTGAACCCTGAAATTCAGGATGGGAGCCGAATATTTCTAGACGAGGACACTTCAGAATGTGCGAACCGAGATGAGCCTGAACGTGCTGGCATATAACATGAAGCGGGCGATCAAAATCCTCTGAGCGTGAGCCATGAAAAATCGCGAGCTTCGATTGCTCCAATCGCACGCTGTATCGCTCGACGCGAACACTCGAAGAGCGTTTTCACACAGGTGCGCCGGGAGACCGGCAAGGAGTAGGTGGTGCAAGTCCACTGCGATGAAGGAATAGCGAACCACATCGGCCCCGAGCCGTGCGCAGGTATCCGCGAGGATGTCGGCGAAGCGTCGGCAGGGGTACGTGCAGGCCAGCCATTGAGCCACGATAGAAAACTGATCCCGGGTGCCGACGCTGTCTGTGTAGCGGAAGGCAAAACGTCCGAGCGCGCAATCGCGAGCGCCCGGATGA
>NZ_JAMBPR010000093.1 GCF_024206475.1 Paraburkholderia sp. CNPSo 3274 | reverse complement strand
TACGCAAGATCGTCAAGACGCGTGGGCACTTCCCGACGGACGAGGCCGCGACCAAACTGCTCTGGCTGGCCTTGCGCAATATCACGGCTGACTGGAGCCGTGCCGCGCATGACTGGAAAGCCGCGATGAACCAGTTCGCGATCCTCTACGAGGATCGCTTCACCAGAAATCATTTGTAGAATGCAATTGATGAGCCTGCCAGACGGCAGGCTTTTATCTGCCTTGCACACAAAAATTCAGACACTCCCGTACCCGAAGATGTACGTCGTGCGACCACAGTTCTTTCTTCCAATCATCACGCTTCTGCGGAATGCGGCGATGAATTCGCTCAAGTACAAGTCGGAGCTGGCACTCGTTAAGGCGCAAAACATAGACATCACGAACTTCGAAACCGAACTCGAGACGTTCAAGAACGCATTCGCGAAGAACTACGACCTCGCCTCCAGGCGCTTCCAAACGGCGATCGATGAGATCGACAAGTCGATCGACCACCTTCAGAAGACGAAGGAGGCCCTCCTAGGCACCGATCGGAACCTTCGCCTTGCGAATGATAAGGCGCAGGACGTAACGATCAAGAAGCTGACTCGGGGCAATGCGACGATGGCCGCCAAGTTCGCCGAGCTCAAGAATCAAGATTCTTGCGATGCAGATGAATCAAAAAGGGACGCCAACGGCAGCGAGCCGTTGGCGTCCACTTGATTAACTCGCTAAGCGTGGGCGCGAAGCGCCGCATTCAATTGCGTCGGCCTCATCGGAAAAGATCAAATGCATCTGCATGGCTTCGTCCTGTCGGTTGCGGCCTGCCGTAGCGGGCCGGTTAGGCGCGGCGATTACTCGCCAGTCAGCAGCTTGTCGAGCTGCGGGCGGAGCCATTTCGCGGTGTTGATGGCGTTGGCCGTGAGCTTGCGCACATAGGCCGACTGGCGAGCGCGTCGTGCTGAACACAAAGCCGCTGCGCTTCATCAGGTCGCACACGTCTTTGGCGGGCTTGGCGTCGAACAGGAACACGGCGCGGTTATCTTCCGTGTCCTCGCGGTACGTGTAGTCGTGGCCTTCTTCCTCGCGGTCGGTGCGCTCTGCGATCTTCTTCAGTGCCTCGATGCGGTCGCGCACGCGGCTGATATTCGCGCCGCTGTTGGTGATTTCATAGGGCTCGCTTCAGGAAACAGAAAATAAAGCACGCTAAGCGGATGAAATCCGCAGCTTGGGTACCCGCCTATGGTGCGGCGAACGCCTCGTCCATCTGCCGGTAGCGTTTGATTTCGTCGCCCTGGAGATAGATCGAGGTTGTCGCAATCGAGGCGTGCCGAAGGTTGTCGCGTACCGCCGTCAACTCCGCGCCGCGGGCGAGTGCATGCGTGGCGTGCGTATGCCGTGTCCAGTGGGGACTCGCGCGTCGCAACTTTTCGGCCAGCACGGGATGATCGGCGCAGATGACATCGGCGGCCAGATGAAAAAATCGACGCAACACATACCACAGTCGGGAACGGGTGATGGCTGTTGCGCCTTCCTCGTCAACGCTTGCCAGTAACGGGGTCTTTGGATCCCAGCGCTGCGGCGTCACCGGCAGGTGCCTCTGGACGAGATACTGCTCGAGTGCGGTTCGGGCGAGTGACGGCAACGCTACCTTGCCAGCCTTGCCGCCTTTACCGACGAGGTTGAGCCAATGGGCGCCGTCTGCACCCGTACGAATGTCCCCAAGTCTCGCGCCAATGAATTCGCTTGCCCGCAGGCCTGTCGCGTACGAGAAGTCGAGCAGGAAGCGCAATCGCTGTGCGGCCAGTGTTCCCCAACCATAGGACCACTCCAGTCCGTTGGCGATCGTGCGAACCAGCCCCCATTCGCCTTCGGTGAAGCCGCGTGACGTGTCGAGCGGTTTCACGCGTGTCTTGCCTCGGACCTTGATGCCGGCAAACGGGTTGGTGAGCACATAGCGCTGTTCGATGAGCCAGCGAAACAGCGCGCCGAGGACTGAAAGCGCGTAGGCGGTCGAGCGCGCCGACAGGTTGCCGGCGAACGGACGCCACTCGGGAGCGCTACGCGGTCGTGGCGGTCCGATCCAGCGCTCGCGCGGCTGCGGGTGCCGAAGGAAACTGCGGTATGCAATGGCGTCTTCGGACGTGAGTGAGGACAGCGCCCGCCCGCGCTCGACGATGGCCCACAGGATCAAGCGCTCGGCTTCCTTGCGGTATGCACTTTGCGTGGCGATGGTTTCGTGCAGGGCAAGCCATGCCTGTACCGCTTCGTAATCGTTGTTTGCGTCGAGCGCGCAGGCTTGCCGGGGCGCGCGGAAGCTGCCATGCGAACCATCGACCTCATGGGGTATCCGTAACCGTTCCCAGGGAACAACAACGCTGGGGGCGCTTACCGCAACCAGCGCCCGGGCACGCTCCGTCAACTGTGGGTGGGCTTCAAAAAACGCCTCGATCTGACGGGCGCTGGTCTGGCCCAGCCCGGGCACGACGCTCCACCAACGGCGTCGGCGGGGCACACGAACTGTCAGGTCCGCGAGCGTCGCAATGCCATACGCACGCAGCGCGCGCACAGCACGGGGTGTGAGCCAAAGGCTGATGTCATCGGCGATTTTCGGTTGCGGTGCGGGCAGCGTACGCAGGGTGTCAATCGCGTGCGCGATTGCACCTGCCCGCTCGACCCGTTCACCGACGGGGTGCTGGAACAGATCGGCCAGATCGGTGCGCTGGCGTTCTAGGGCAAGGTTGGCAAGCTGACGGCGGATGGCGCCGATGATGCCACGCGCAGATTCACCCTGCGCCCGGACGTGAGGCAGGTAGCGGTCCACGGCGGCACGCGATGACAGGCCTGCATACCAGCCGCGCAGCGCGGCAAGTCGGTCAGCATCCGGAAACGCCGACGGTTCGGTAGGGATGGAGTGCGAGGTGGGCTGGGACTGACGCGTTTTCATGTTTGCCAGTTTATCTATTAAAAATCACTATCACCATAAGAAGGATTATGGCAATGGATCGTATTACACTGCTGTTTTTCTGAACCGCCAGTCCAGTGGAATCGGCGCTGCAACCCGCCGTCAGCACCATCCCCATCCTCTGTCGAGCCCACCATGCCCCGTCGTTCCATTCTCTCGCCGGCCGAGCGAGACAGCCTGTTTTCGTTCCCTGACAGCCACGATGATCTGATTCGCCACTACACGTTCAGCGAACCGGACCTGTCGCTGATCAGGCAGCATCGAGGAACGGCCAATCGCCTCGGATTCGCCGTCCAGCTCTGCTGCTTGCGCTTTCCGGGCTTCGCTTTGAGCGCTGGTGTCGAGCCTCCGCCCGCGCTGCTGCAGTTCGTTGCCGGGCAACTCGGCATTGCACCGTCGCACTGGGAGGCGTACGCGCAGCGGGACCAGACGCGCCGTGAGCATCTGTTCGAACTGCAGGCGGCGCTGCAACTGCGTCCGCTTACGGTGGCCGACTACCGTCCGGCGGTACTGGCGCTCGTCGACCTGGCAATGCAGACCGACAAGGGCCTCGTACTCGCGCAGGCGCTGCTCGAATATCTGCGCCGGCGGGCAATCCTGTTGCCGGGTTCGAACGTGATCGAGCGGATCTGTGCTGAAGCGGTCACCCGCGCGACGCGTCGCATCCACGACGTGCTCACGGAATCGCTGTCGGAGGGTCACCGGCAAAGACTGGACGAGTTGCTGAAGCGTCGGGACGACGGCCGCATGACGTGGCTCGCGTGGCTGCGGCTACCGCCGGGCAAGGCGAGTTCCCGGCAGATGCTGCAGCACATCGACCGCCTGAAAATCCTTCACACCGTCGAGTTGCCCGCGGGCCTCGACCGGCTGGTGCACAGGAACCGTTTGCTCAAGATTGCCCGCGAAGGCGCGCAGATGACGCCACACGACCTCGGGAAGTTCGAAACACAGCGCCGTCATGCGACCCTGGCGGCCATCGTCATGGAGGCGACGGCGACAGTCACCGATGAAATCGTCGACCTGCACGACCGCATCATCGGTCGGCTTTTCAATGCCGCGAAAAAGAAACACCAGCAGCAGTTCCACCGCTCGGGCAAGGCGATCAACGACAAGGTGAGACTCTACGGGAAGCTTGGCCGCGCCTTGTTGAAGGCCAAGGAAAATGGCGCCGATGCGTTCAAGGCCATCGAGTCCGTCATGTCGTGGGAGCTATTCACGAAAAGTGTCAGCGAGGCCGAGCAACTGGCCCAGCCCGAAACGTTCGATTTCCTGCACCAGATAGGCGACCATTACGCGACGTTGCGTCGCTACGTACCCGCCTTCCTTGAAATCCTGAAACTGCGTGCTGCACCGGCGGCGACCGATGTGCTCAACGCCGTCAACCTGATCAAGGCCATGGACAAAGATGGCGTGCGCAAGATGCCAGTTGACGCGCCGACCGCCTTCGTCAAGCCGCGCTGGAAACAACTGGTCCTGACCGACACCGGTATTGATCGCCGTTACTACGAGCTGTGTGCGCTGGCCGAGCTGAAGAATGCGCTGCGATCAGGCGACATCTGGGTGCAGAGCTCACGCCAGTTCAAGGATTTCGACGACTATCTGCTTCCGGCGGAAAATTTCCAGGCGATCAGGCGGGACAATGCGCTGCCACTACCCATCACCACCGACTGCGAGCGTTATCTCAACGAGAGGCGGCAGTTGCTGGAGCAGCGACTGGCAACCGTCAACCAGCTCGCGGCCGACAACGGACTGCCCGATGCGATCATTACGGAATCGGGCCTGAAAATCACGCCACTCGATGCAGCTGTTCCCGAGGCTGCCCAGGCGCTGATCGACCAGACCTCGACCATACTGCCGCGCG
The DNA here is from genome assembly GCF_024206475.1 of Paraburkholderia sp. CNPSo 3274. Taxonomy (GTDB): domain Bacteria; phylum Pseudomonadota; class Gammaproteobacteria; order Burkholderiales; family Burkholderiaceae; genus Paraburkholderia. The sequence continues at coordinate 20,350 of NZ_JAMBPR010000093.1, read as the reverse complement.
TGAAGATCACCGAACTGCTGATGGAGGTCGATGCGTGGACCGGCTTCACCCGCCACTTCATGCACCTGAAGACCGGAGAGACCGCAAAAGACAAGACATTGCTACTCACAACGGTCCTGGCCGATGCCATAAATCTCGGACTTACAAAAATGGCAGAAGCGTGCCCGGGGACCACCTACGCGAAACTGTCGTGGCTGCAGGCGTGGCACATCCGTGACGAGACCTATTCGCAGGCGCTGGCCGAACTGGTCAACGCACAGTTCGCCCATCCGTTCGCTGCCCACTGGGGTGACGGCAGCACTTCATCATCGGACGGGCAGCGCTTCCGGGCTGGTGGCCGCGCCGAGAGCACCGGACATGTGAACCCGAAGTATGGCGCCGAACCAGGCCGAATGTTCTACACGCACATCTCCGACCAGTACGCGCCGTTCTACCCGAGCCTCGTGAACGTCGGCGTGCGCGATTCGACCTACGTGCTCGACGGCCTGCTGTACCACGAGTCGGATCTGCGCATTCAGGAACATTACACCGACACCAATGGCTTCACCGACCACGTTTTTGCACTGATGCACCTGCTGGGCTTCCGGTTCGCGCCCCGCATCCGCGATCTCCACGACATGAAACTGTACGTGCCTGGCAGCGTGAAGGATTATCCGGCGCTCCAGCCGATGATTGGCGACGCGTACAACGAGAAGGCAATCCGGCGGAACTGGGACGAGATCCTGCGCCTGGCGACCTCGATCCGGCAGGGTACCGTCACCGCTTCGCTGATGCTGCGCAAGCTCGGCAGCTATCCGCGGCAGAACGGCCTCGCCGTTGCGTTACGCGAGATCGGTCGTATCGAGCGTACGCTGTTCATCCTCGACTGGCTGCAGAACGTCGAACCGCGCCGCCGCGTTCACGTCGGCCTGAACAAGGGCGAGGCCCGCAATGCGCTTGCACGTTCGGTCTTCTTCTACCGCCTCCGGGAAATCCGCGATCGCAGCTTTGAGTCGCAGCGCTATCGCGCCAGCGGCCTGAATCTGGTCACGGCCGCAATCGTGTTGTGGAACACCGTTTACCTCGAACGGGCTGTCCACGCGATGACCGCACGCGGTGCCCCGCCCGACGCAGTTTTGCTACCGTATCTCTCGCCGCCTGGCTGGGAGCACATCAACCTGACGGGCGATTACGTGTGGCGTGAGGACCAGAGCGTGCGGCGCGGTGGATTCCGGCCACTGCGTCCTGCCCGGCACCACCAGCTTTAGCCTTTCCTGATGGGGTTGTTGTGCGCGGCAACTGTCCTGGGTAAGCTGGCCGAGCGGCTCAGAGCTGGCCGAAAGCCGACGTTCCATTGAGGCCTCCAGATTGTTGACGAGAAGCCTCCCGACCTACCAACTTCACTCCGTACCAACTTTGCCCGACATAAACCGTACAGGCGCATTCGCCTCGAACTTGGCGCGATGCGTCGCGAAGAACGTTCGGACATTGCGTATGTTCGATGAGCTCGTGAACAACCGACGCGCGAGTTCGTCGTAAGCGGCCATGTCCATCACATCCGCGACCACGATGAAGTCCGGCCCGGGCGACACCCGGTAACACTGCGTGACGCTCGGCTCCGCGCAGATATACGTCTCGAAGCGCTCGTGATCTTCCGCTGTCTGCCGGTCGAGACTCACCTCGATGATCGCCGTCATCGTCGCGCCGAGCTTCGAATGATCGAGGATCGCAATTTCGCGCTGGATCACGCCGGTTTCCCGCAACCGGTTCACGCGACGCAGGCACGTCGGCGGCGACGTATGCGCGCGTTCAGCAAGTTCGATATTCGATAAGGCGCAATCGGTTTGCAGTATCCCGAGTATGCGCAGGTCAAGCTCGTCGAGTGTGATACTGGGCATGCGGTCCTCGCAATCATCGGCAGAATATGAAATTAAATTTCACCACACTTTGATGCTAGATTGACATTTCATTTCACTTATATTTATGAAATTTAATTTCACAGAATCGACTTTACTATCGCTGCACCGGTTCCCAACGAACCCCTAGCGGAGAAAAGTGATGTGTGGAATTGTCGGTGCGGTCGCACAACGGAACATCCTGCCTGACCTCGTCAACGGTCTTAAGCGGCTCGAATATCGCGGTTACGACTCGTGCGGCGTTGCGCTGTACCAGGATCGCGAACTCGTGCGTGCGCGCAGTGTCGATCGTGTCGCCACGTTGCAGCAGGAAATCGCGAAGCTGTCGATGTCGGGCTATACCGGCATTGCCCACACGCGCTGGGCGACTCACGGCAAGCCGGTCACGGACAACGCGCATCCGCACTTCTCGCCCAGTGCCGATTCGCCGCGCATCGCGTTGTCTCACAACGGCATCATCGAAAACTACGAGGAGCTGCGCGCGACCCTCAAAGGTCACGGATACGTGTTCTCGAGCCAGACCGATAGCGAAGCCATCGCCCATCTGGTCGACTATCTGTACAACGGCGATCTGTTCGACGCAGTCCGCGAAGCCGCTACTCGCTTGCGCGGCAGCTACGCGATTGCGGTGATCTGCCGTGACGAACCGCATCGACTGGTGGGTGCGCGCGACGGCATGCCGCTCGTGATCGGTCTCGGCGAAGGCGAAAACTTCCTCGCTTCCGACGCCATCGCGCTGTCGGGCGTGACGGACAAGATCGCGTACCTGGAAAACGGCGATGTTGTGGACATTCAGCTTCATCGCCACTGGATCGTCGATGCCGACGGACGCCGTGTCGAACGTGCCATCCACGCCGTCGCCGCGCACAGCGGCGCGGCCGACCTCGGACTGTATCGCTACTACATGCAAAAGGAGATTTTCGAGCAGCCCCGTGCAGTCGCGGAGACTTTGCAGGACGTGTCGTCAATCATGCCGGAACTGTTTGGCGATAGTGCATGGCGCGTGCTGAATGCGGTGGATTCGGTCGCGCTGCTCGCCTGCGGAGGCAGTTTCCATGCTGCGCTGACGGCAAAGTACTGGATCGAAAGCCTCGCGCAACTGCCCGTCAACGTCGAGATCGCCAGCGAGTACAGGTATCGCGAAAGCGTGGCGAACCCCAACACCCTCGTGGTCGCGGTTTCGCAAAGCGGCGAGACCGCAGACGTGCTGGGCGCGATTCATGTCGCCAAACAGCAGGGGATGCTCAAGACGCTGGCTATCTGCAACGTGCCGACAAGTGCGCTCGTGCGCGAATGCGAACTGAATTTCATCACGCGCGCCGGCATCGAGATTGGCGTTGCATCGACCAAGGCTTTCACGACGCAACTCGTCGCCCTCTTCATGCTGACGCTCACGCTAGCGCAAATGCGCGGCCGTCTATCCGACGACGACGAGCGGACCCATCTGCGGGCATTGCGCCATCTGCCCGACGCGATGAGCAAGGTGCTAGCCCTCGAGCCGCACATCATCGCGTGGTCGGAAATCCTGACGCGCAAGGAAAACATTCTGTTCCTCGGGCGCGGTATGCACTATCCGGTTGCGCTCGAAGGGGCGCTAAAGATGAAGGAGATCTCATACATCCACGCCGAAGGCTACGCTGCCGGCGAACTGAAGCACGGTCCGCTCGCGTTGATCTGCGAGCAGATGCCCGTGGTTGCCATCGCGCCGAACGATCGCCTGCTCGAAAAGTTGAAGTCGAACATGCACGAGGTGAACGCGCGCAACGGCAAGCTGTTCGTGTTCGCGGATATCGATTGCGGGCTGTCGCCGAGTCCGGACATCGAGGTGATCCGGCTGACCGAGTACTACGGTTTGCTTTCGCCTATCCTGCACACGATTCCGATGCAACTGCTCGCCTTTCACGCGGCCCTTGCGCGCGGCACGGATATCGACAAGCCGCGAAATCTCGCCAAATCCGTAACCGTTGAGTAACCGACAGGCTAGCCTTGAGCCGTCATCGATTCATTCGAAGAGCGCGTTGAGCGGTTTGGAAGTCGAGGAAAGACCGCTATATCGGGTCAGTCGGCGACGATCGCTAGCGTGCTTTATTTCCCGTTTTCTCAAGCGACCCCTATACGCTCGTCGAGACCTGCAAGGCAAACCGCATCGATCCCTACCGGTACCTCACCTGGCTGTTCCAACGCCTGCCTCTGGCGAAAACCGTCGACGACTACGACGCGTTGCTTCCCTGGAAAATGCCGGCGGACCTCCGCTGACCCGCATCACTATCACACCTCACGCGCTCCGCAACCATGCTCTGAAGGGCGTCGTTCGTGGACTTGCAATTACCCACATCTTTGCCGCGAAACCTGGTAACCTGGGATACGTCATGTTCCATGCGCAAGCGAGATGGCCGGCAAGCGACGGGCGGATGATCGGTCGTGGATGGATCTTGAAGTCCAGGGAAGCGAATTCCGGGACACACGGTTGCGCCGTCGCTTCGCAACGCTGCTGGAAAAGCTGTGGGATGGCATGGGGCAGACTATTCCGTTCGCGTGTCAGGACTGGGCTTCTACCAAGGCTGCGTACAGGTTTTTGTCGAACGACCGCGTCAGCGAACACGATATCCTGAGCGGGCATTTCCAGGCGAGCGCTGAACGTGTGAAGGCCACCGATGGGCCGGTGCTCGTCCTGCAGGACACGACCACATTCTCGTACCAGCGCGAGCGCCCCGAACTCATCGGCTACACGGGCAAGACGACCCTGCGCACGGGAAAAAACGGCGTGGGTCCGCGACAGCCGCTCACGCAATGCGGCATCCTGATGCATTCGAGTCTTGCTGTCAGTGCCGATGGATTGCCACTTGGCCTGGCGGCGGTGAAGTTCTGGACGAGAAAGCAGTTCAAGGGGGCTTCGGAACTCAAGCGCCATATCAATCCCACGCGCGTACCGATTGAGGAAAAGGAAAGCTGGCGCTGGCTGGAGAATATGCGCCAGTCGACTCAGCTTCTCGACGATCCTGTGCGTTGCATTCACATCGGCGATCGGGAAAGCGACATTTACGAGCTGTTTTGCACCGCATACGATCTTTGCACCCACTTCCTTGTGCGTACCTGCGTCGACAGGCTCGCGGGAGATGGTCAGCACACGATCTCCAAAGCCATGCAGCAGGTTCAGGTCAAGGAGCTCCATCGCGTCGAACTTCGCGACGCGAAAGGCCGTCCGATGACCGCGACGCTTGAACTGCGCTACCAGCATATGACTGTTCTGCCACCCATCGGCAAGCAGAGCCGTTACCCTGCGCTACAGCTAACAGTCCTCCACGCACAGGAACGCGATCCGCCGTCCGGGCGTGCCCGCATCGAATGGAAGCTGATCACCAACCTGCCGGTCCGTTCTCGGGCAGAGGCAATCGAAAAGCTCGACTGGTACGCAATGCGTTGGAAAATCGAGACCTTCCACAAGATCCTGAAATCGGGTTGCAAAGCCGAAGAGTCCCGGCTTCGCACAGCCGACAGGCTAACGAACCTGATCGCAGTCTTCTGCATCCTGAGCTGGCGCATATTCTGGCTCACCATGCTCGGCCGATCGGCGCCGCAGGCCGCCGCCGAACTCGCGTTCACACGCACCGAAATCGAACTGCTTGAACACATCGTTCACGATACGCCCCATAACGCGCAAGCTCCGCCGCTCGTGCGCAACGTTATCAGGCTCGCTCAGCTCGGTGGTTACCTTGCGCGCGCCAACGACCCTCCGCCGGGCAATACCGTAATGTGGCGCGGGATGCGACGCCTGACTGACATCCAGATCGGCTATGAGCTCGCGCTAAAAAGAAGTGGGTAATTGCAAGGTTCGTGGATCGCTTACAGTCGTCCATCACATCAGAACCGCTTTTCCCGGCTTTTGCCTGCGTTGCCGCTTCCTACTCCGCCACCTCGCCCACCACGGCCATCAGCCGGACCGTGTGTGGCGCTGCCAGTTCGTCGATCAGATCGGCCACCTCGCACAACGCGCGAAAGTCGTACTCGTCGATCTGATCCGCGTGATTACGCCGCAAATCGCGCATTGTTTCGCCCAGGCGCCTGAGCGCGTCAGGCGTGCTGTTTATCAACGGCCAGCAATGCAGCAGATACGCAAGCGATGTCACGCTGCGCGTCTCGCACCAGGCGTCGAAGAGCCGCAGACATATCGAGTCGATTTGCTCGACGACGTTCTCCCGCTCCGACAGATAGCCCATCATGATTCATCAATTCGACATTACGTTTCGATGGCTCATCATCTAAGAACAGAACTCGTGCCACATTCAGCGCAAGCTGGAAAACCAGGGTGTGACATCCTGATTCGCGTGTCCGGAAATCCTTAGTTTCATTCATGCATAAAAGCTCCCGTTGGGGGGGGTAAAAACCCTTAAACGCCGTTCTGCATGCTGGTTCTGATTCAGGAAGTCCTGACGGCGGAAACGAGCGTTTCCTGAAGCGATATTCCGCCGTTGCCGATTGGACGCACGCTCCGATCGCCATAGCATCGACTCATCGTGCATCGAGGGGAAAATCATGGCGGGCAACAAATCCCTGCGTTCTCAGGTCGAAAAACTCGTTGGCACGACGCGGGGCCGCGCGGCGCGCGTGTGTGTGCTGGACCGCTCCCGCTCGGGTGGAACGTGGTGCGTGCGCATACAGCTCGATCGGTCGACCGGCTCGTTTTCACTCTTCTTCTTTCGCCATGCCGACGGCACATGGCACGTGTTTCCGCCGTGCCAGCGCCGTCCGGAAATGGGGATAGGCCGCATGGCGGCCTGATCGTTCAGCAAGCCAGGGAAACGCATATGCACGACGATGCTCCGACCGCATTGCCGCAGGACGCGATCGAACTGCGCGCGTGGCTCAGCGACTGGTACGACCATGCGTTCAATGTGGGCTACATCCATCCGCCCTTCACACTTGACGAAGCGACAGCCGACCGGCTCAAAGGCTACTTCAAGGCGGGCCTGACGCCAGCCGAAGGCGCGATGGCATTCTTCGGCTCCGTGCATTGAGAGGCGAGCGATGAGGTTCGAAGAGTTCGATGCCCGCCTGTCGCGCCTGCTGGTCTTGATGCCCGCCGGGACAATAGCCGATCTGACGGACGGCCTGATCGCCTGGTGGAATGGCGCACGGACAATCTATGCGTGGATTGGCAAGGGCGACGATGGCAGTCACAGCGGATTACACGCACGTGAACTCGACCTTGCCGACGACTGGGGACAATTCCATGACTGGCTCGCCGCATGGATCGACGAGCCTCGCTTCAGTGCACGTCCGGATGTCGATGGTCACGGACGCTGACGGACACGAAAACACCTGCGGTCGTCGCAGTTGCTCCGTTGCTCACTGAGGCGATCGGCAAGAAAACGCCGGGTACCTGGCACCGGTCGATCGCGGCAATCGTCGCCGCGGTCGGCGAGCCCGGCAATTCCGTGCCTCAATGCCCACAAAACGGCGCAGGCTGGATGCTGTCGTACAGCACCTCTTCGCATGCAGGGTCGGCAAGGTTGAACCAGTGCCGCACAAAATGTATCCGCAACATGCGCTCCAGCGAGATCGGCGGGCGACCGTTGCCCCGTTTCGGGTAGTACGGCTCGATCACCACACAAAGTTCGGCCCGCGGCACGAGCCTGTTCATCTCAGAGAATCGGTTCGCGTCGCGTAGGTGTGCGCTGCGCTCCGAATCCTGCGATTGATCGACCGCCATCGCCACGGTCAGTTGCTTCACCGTTTTTGCTTTTTACCGTTGCATGTCCACGCTATAACGCATGGCAATCGTTAGCGGTGGAATTGATCAGCAGCCTTGATTTTGAATGCAGTAACTTTGCGGCCTTCGGAACAGTGTCATCGAGTCCTCCGACCTGGGTCACACATAAGACGGATTTTTGAATATGCGTTTCAAAGGCTTGGATCTCAATCTTCTGGTTGCGCTGGATGCGCTCATGACACAGCGCAATCTGACGGCCGCGGCCCAATACGTCAATCTGAGCCAGCCTGCAATGAGCGCTGCCGTTGCACGGCTACGTGACTATTTCGGCGATGATCTGTTCGTGATGAGGGGCCGTGAGTTCGTCCCAACAGCGCGCGCGACGGAACTCGTCGGACCGGTTCGGGAGGCCTTATCGCACATACAGCTTTCCATCATTTCGCGCGACGCGTTCCAGCCCAGCAAATCTCATCGCCGTTTCAGGGTCTGCCTGTCCGATTTCATGACGCTCGTCTATTTTCGGAAGGTAATCGACCGCGTTGCGCAGGAGGCGCCTTCTGTTAGCTTCGAGATCGTTTTCCCTGATGATGAATCCGGTGGGCTGCTTCGGCGCGGCGACATCGATTTTCTGGCCCTGCCGGAGTTGCTGCTGGCAGATACCCATCCCAAAGCAGCCCTTTTTGAGGAGAGGCTCGTTTGCGAAGGCTGTCCGACGAATAAACAGCTATCGCACCGCATTGCGCTGGAGAAGTACATGTCGATGGGACACGTAACGGTGAGGTTCGGGCGAGCGCGCAGGCCCTCGATCGAAGAGTTTTTCCTGCGCGATCTCGGTCTGAAAAGGCGCGAGGAGGTTGTCGTGCCCACGTTCAGTCTCGTCCCTTCCGTCCTGTCGCGTACCGACCGTATCGCTACGCTCCCCTTGAGATTGGCTGAGCACTTTGCGGAACTAACACCTCTGCGGATCGCAGAAGTGCCTCTGCCACTTTCTTCGTTTACCGAAGCAATTCAATGGCCTTCGCTACACAATGGTGATCCTGCAAGCATCTGGATGCGCGAGGTTTTACTCGAGGAGGCGCAAAGCTTCGCCTAGTCCATTGAACCAATGAAATTGCACCGATCTAAAGGTGCATGGGAAAAATGAATCTGAGTGAAGCCGAGCGCGAAGAACTTCTGTCGATGCAGCGCAGCCGAACGATGGCCGTCGGCCAGGTAAGGCGGGCGCGGTTGATCCTGGGCGCGCCGAGAGTCACGGCTTCGAATACAAACGCAACGGTACCTTGAGCCTGTTTGCGGCGCTGAATGTCGCCACCGGCGAAGTGCTGGGCAAGACTGCACCACGCCATACCAGTGCTCAGTTCGTCGCGTTCCTCACCGAGGTGGTATCGGCGCAGCCAGCCAGAAAGGAGATTCATGTGATCTGTGACAACGTGAGTAGCCACAAAACCGAAGCTGTTCAAACCTTTCTGGCTGACCATACGAATGTCTCGATCCATTACACCCCCACATATTCGTCATGGTTGAACCAGGTCGAGAACTGGTTTGCCCGCATCCAGCGCGACGTCATCACGCGCGGTGTATTCACCAGCACCCGGGATCTCGATAAAAAACTCATGCGGTACATCCGCCAATACAACATGCAGGCCACCCCGTTGAAATGGAAGTATTCCGATCCAACCCGACGCATCCGGTGCAATTCATCTGGTTCAATGGACTGATATGACTTCAAGTGTCAATGGGGGTCGGTTTTCAACTTCTCGAGTACATGTTAATCTTACTGTGTCACAAAATATATATAATAAGAATTCCCTGGTACTGTTCATGAGAAGCGATGAGCGCGAGCGATCGGTTTGAGCAATACATGGAACATCTGGCGAAGGGTCTCGGGCATGCGGACCGCCATGCAGGGCTGAAGGGCTATTGCACGGGGTTGATGCTGCCGCTGGCTCGCAAGAGTGTGGAACCGATGGCGGCGGGAGTGGATCCGCTTCACGCCAGTGCCCGTCACCAGGCCCTGCACCACTTCGTGGCTAAAGCGGATTGGTCCGATGAAGAGATGCTGCGCCGGGTCAGCCAATGGGTGGTGCCCCGGATGGATCTTTCTGGAGGCGGCTTCTGGATCATTGACGACACGGGATTCCCGAAGAAGGGCAAGCATTCGGTGGGCGTCGCGCGTCAGTATTGCGGGGTACTGGGCAAGCAAGATAACTGTCAGGTCGCGGTCAGCGTTTCTCTGGCCTCCGAACAGGCGAGCGTGCCAGTAGCCTACCAGCTGTATCTTCCGCGAGAATGGGCGGAAGATGCCGAGCGGCGGCGTAAGGCGGGGATTCCCGCCGAGGTAAAGTTCGCGACCAAGACTGAGATTGCTCTGCAACAGATCGAAACGCTGCTGGCCTCTGGCGCGCCCAGGTATTGCGTGTTAGCGGATGCCGGCTACGGGGTGGATAACGCGTTTCGCCAGCGTCTGAGCGATCTGGGCTTGCACTACGTGGTCGGTATCACGTCGGCAGTCGTGGTCTGGCCGCCGGGCGTCGAACCATTGCCGCCGAAATCCTATAGCGGCATGGGCCGGCCGCCGGTGATGCCGCGGCGCACGCGCAGCCGACAACCGGTGAACGTCAAGGACCTGGCGCATTCGCTGCCTCCTGCCGCCTTCCAGACGATCAGCTGGCGCGAAGGTTCGAACGAAACGCTCAGTGGGCGTTTTGCAGCCGTGCGTGTGCGTCATGCCGGCGGCAATAGCGGCAAGGCGCGTCTGCGGCCCGAGCAGTGGCTGCTCATCGAGTGGCCACCTGGAGACGCTGACCCATTGAAGTACTTCCTGTCGACCCTTCCGGCTGACGTTGCACTGGAAGAACTGGTCACTCAGGCGCACATGCGTTGGCGTATCGAGCGTGACTACCAGGATTTGAAGCAGGAACTGGGGCTCGGGCATTACGAAGGCCGAGGATGGCGAGGCTTCCACCACCATGCCGCGCTAAGTATCGCGGCGTACGGGTTCCTCATCTCTGAACGACTTACTGCTGGCGCTTCCGTCAGCGCCAAAAAAAACTTCGCCGCTCGCCAGACGCCTTCGCTTCCCGCGGATTACATCCCACGGGGGAGCCCTGCGCGCACAGCGCCACGTGGCTGATTCGATCGCCACGATTCGTCATCAACTCAGCTTCCTGTTGATTGCAAGACTCGCAATGTGTCCATGCTGCCACCGACGAAATCAAAGGCCTCACTTATGACACAGTAAGATTAACCCGCTCGCGCTGAACGACACGCACATGCTCAGGAGTCGCGTCGACCTGCACTCTTTCTGGATTTGCGAATCTACTTTGTACCGGCACTGCAGCAGTAGGCGAGGAGGAAAACATGCTTCCCGGGTATCGGTCTTCACGATTGAGCGGATATCGGTGTTGAGCTTCGCCATTGCCGCAGACACGTAGTCGGGGGTCGGTAGCTTGCCGGTATTGAAGTCATGGACAACCACAGCAACGGCTTTGTTGTCCTTCGTCTTTGGATGGGCGAGAGCTCGATCTTCTTCCGCGAACTTCTGCTCGCGCGTCGCGACAGCACCCACCTGTCCGCCGCAGTAGCCGTGAGTACCTGACATCACATGAATCGTATTAGCATCACCGCTCAACCCCGCCGCAATCTCGTTCAGAGCAGCGGCGACGTCGCTCACGTCGCATATATCATGGAATCCCCAAATTTGCACGGCATCGGGAGTACTGCTGGTAATATTCACAAGTGTTGTCACAACGCTCTCCAAGGTTTGGGAAGGCCCCGTTAGGATCAACCGAAATATAGGCTAAGCGGGGCGTCACTGAGGCCTGATCCATATCCTTCGCACACTGGATGTCGTCGCCGTGCAGGTACAGGAAATGTGCTGCAGCACATCTATTACCGGCAGAAAGTTTTTATGCACAGTAGCCACGACAAGGGCTTCGTAGGCAAGCCCCCAGCGTTGGTTTTGTGCACATAAAATCTCATGATGGGAGTCCTAACGGCCATTGCGACCGTGCTTGTGAGCAGCTCGATCATGGAGCATTCCCCCCATCAAGTTTCAAGCCGCCTGCCGTTGGAGCAGGTCATTGCTGTGCCGTGCGCAAACTGGAGAGGCTGGGCTACTGCAGAAGATCGCAGCTGCCGGCCTCCAGGTCCGACAAACATTTATGTCGAGTTCCTATGACCGGAATCCTTTGCTATCAATGAGCGGTACCCGAGACTGTGCATAAAAACTTTCTGCCGGTAATACATCGATGTCGTCGCGATCGATGCATGGCGCAGGTTGTCGCGCACGCTGGTCAGTTTGGCCCCGCTAGCGAGCGCGTGGCTCGCGTGACTGTGGCGCATCCAGTGCGGACTCGCGCGGCGCAATTTTTCGGCAGCTACCGGATGATCGGCCTGGATCACGTCGGCTGCCTGTGCGAAGAAGCGGCGCATGACGCGCCCCAGACGCGAACCCGCGTCGCCGTCTTCGCCCAGACTCGCGACCAGTGATGTCTTCGGGTTCCAGCGTTGTGGCGTGACAGGCAGGCGTCGCTGTGCAAGGTACTGATCGAGCGCAGTACGCGCGTGCGGCGGCAGTGCCACCTTGCCGGGCTTACTGCCCTTGCCGACCAGATGCAGCCAGTGATCACCGTGCCCGTCCACGCGGATGCTGCCGAGCTCGGCGCCGACCAGTTCGCTCGCGCGCAGACCCGTCGCGTAGCCGAAGTCAAGCAGGAAGCGCAGCCGCTGCGCCGCTGGCTCCGACCAGCCATAGGGCCATTCGGCAGTTGTGGGTCGCGCATGTAGCGCAGCGTGTAAATGCTGCGCACCGGGTCTCGACCTTCTCTAATCACCTGAAATCAAAGGACTTCCAAAATTTCTGCGGTTCCGGCTTACAACCCCATCTTGCAAGCGCAGTTCCCCAAGCCCCCGAATCATCTGGTTCGGATCAAGCGTGCCGATAACGACCCGCTTTAGTTTCCGGTCGATTACCCGGTCAGTGCACGAGACCTTTGGATGATTCCTGTGGGTACATGGCTCAAGCGTCGAGTAAAGCGTGGCGCCTTCGAGGTCGACGCCTTGTAGCTTCCCCGTTCGGGCGATGTGTATTCGGCATGCTCGCCGTCCTTCCCAACAGGGCACTTCAAGCGTATGCGGCGCGCTTTGAGTGGGCATCAGGCACCCCAACTGAGAACAGTCTAGTTTTTGGTTTTTCTTAAATAAATTGAATTCTTTTTATGTATTTCATATCCCGTGCGAATTGAATTTCGCCATGCTCTGCTTGACTTACAAACTCGGCCATTGATTCGCGATTTGTAGGGATGCGCAGCGACGGCAGATGAACTTGGCGATTGTCCATTGACGCGATGCCGATCTCTCCGGCACGCCGCCGCGTGGGGGCGCCTCTCAGCTCGTCGTTTTGCCGATATGCGCGGCTAGGCGTGACATGATCGGCGAGACGCGGCTGTCGGCGTAAGCCAGCACGAGGTCGCGCCTGCTGCTATCAAATGTGGTGAGGCGGCGCGTTGCCATCCCCTTGGGCAACATGCGGGCAAAGTGGCTGGGCACCAGGCTGCAAAGTCCGGTCGCCGCGACCAGAGAAAAAATGCTCAGCATTCCATCGGCTTCGAGAGGCGGCGTTGTCTCTGGCGGGCCATTCTGGCTGAGAAACGCGTCGATGGTCTCGCGTAGTGCGGGCGCGATGGAGCCGGCGACCGCGATGATGCGCTCAGCGGACAGGTCGGTGGGCGAGAGACGCCTTTTTTCAAGAGCCGGTGCCCACGCGGCAAGATAGCGATCAGCTCTTCGGTTCGGATCGTTTGGGTCGACCATTCTGGGCAGATATCACCCTGACGGACGAATGCACCGTCGATGCTGCCATTTTCCAGCGCGCGAACCAGATCGGGATGCAGCTTGCTTTGAACGTCGATTGAGACATCCTGCAAATCTGGCCCCAGGGTAGTCCACACGAGTCCCATCAGTTCGTCCTCCGTGCCCGGAATCATGCCGAGCAGAGCCGAGCACCAGCTTACGGGGGCGCTGCACGTGTTCCCGGGTGCGTCTGAGCGCGAGATCGAGCTGCGCGACGGCCAGCGTGGCTTCCTTGAGCAGCACTTCGCCAACGTCGGTCAGGTGTACGCCTTGCCACGATCGCACGAACAAGGCACAGCCGACATCACTCTCTAACACGCGGATTTGTCGAGTCAAAGACGGTTGCGCGACGCGCAGGAGCTTGGCACCCTCCGCAAAGCTGCCAGCTTCGGCGAATGCGAGGAAGTACCGGAGGTGTCGTATTCCCATTGGGAGAGTACAGCCTCCAGGCATAGGGGCCGCCGCATAAAGTATTGGAATGCCTGCGGTACGCTCGACTAGACTCTGATGCGCGACGATCCGAGCATGGCTCGGTGCAGTGAATTATCGGCTTGCCCGATGGCCGGCCCGGGATGATGTATCGCCACGGTTGCCGCGTCTCGCGAGCCGGGACTACGCGGTGCGCGGTGCAAGCGGTCGCGCCTTTTTTTCTACTTGTCATTGCGAGTTGCCACATGAGCACGAATATCCGGAAGATCGGTGTAGTAGGTACTGGCGTCATTGGAGCCAGTTGGAGTGCATTGTTTTTGGCTCGGGGTTTCGACGTCGTGGCGACTGATCCGGCACCGGGCGCGGAAAAGGCATTGCGTGAATACGTCGCCAACGCCTGGCCAGCGATGGAAACGCTAGGTGCGGTCGTCCCCGGGGGCTCGCAGGCGCGTTTGACGTTCAGGACAGATATCCACGGAATCGCCGACGTCGACTTCGTTCAGGAAAACGGCCCGGAGCGGCTAGAGTTCAAGCACAAGCTCTATCAGCAACTCGATACATTGCTCCCTCCCGATGTCATCATTGCAACCAGCTCGTCGGGCCTGACCATGACAGACATTCAGCAAGGGTGCGAGCACCACCCAGAGCGTTGTCTTGTCGGTCACCCCTTCAATCCGCCGCATCTGATTCCCCTCGTCGAACTCGTCGCCGGCAAACGGACGGCGGCCGAGGCGATTGACCGCGCGGATGTTTTCTACTCGGCGCTGGGCAAAAAGACGATCCGGCTCAAAAAGGAAGTACCGGGTCATGTCGCCAACCGCCTCCAGGGGGTGCTCGTTCGTGAAATTATGTCGCTCGTTAGCGAGGGAGTAGTCAGTGTCGCAGATGCTGATGCCGCCTGCTCGTGGGGTCCGGGGCTGCGCTGGGGCGTCATGGGCCCTGTGGTATTGAACCATCTCGGTGGCGGCGTCGGCGGTATTGAGCATTTTTATGATCAATTCGCTGGTCCTCTAGTCACATGGTGGACTCCGTTGGGTGACTTTGAATTCACGAAGGAAGTGCGGGAAAAGATGATCGCCGGACTGAAAGAAGAAGTAGGAAGCCGCGACTTCCGCGATCTGGCGTCCGAACGTGACCGTCTCTTACTAACGTTGCTCAAGACCCGGCTCGCGGAACTGCCGAAGCATTAATTTTTCGCGCGGCGAGCGCATAGAGCATCCCGGTCTGACCGCAACTGGTCGGATCGGGGAAACGGCGTCGTTTGTCTCACGGAGGGATGAATCTCCCGAATATTGGAGATCTCGGAGGGCATACATGACGACCATTTACGATATTGACCGTATTTGAAAAATTAGGCTTACGCGTGTCAAGAACGAGTTCCTCTGAGGGCGTCACGGACGCCAATGTGCGTGTAGCAATCAACGGTGGCGGTGCAACGGGCGTGGAATTGAGGGCGGAATTGAGAAACGCGGCGATGCAGCTCCGACAGTACGACCTGGACGGGTTCGACGAAGGGCGGCTCACAGTGACTTCTATGGGGCAATGGAAGTCAAGCCCTTTCGCGATCCATCTTTCCCAACTGATTGCGGGTTTTCCGAAGGGGCCGAATTTGTCTGCGAGCCCCACCGGGAATGGCTTTCGGAGCTGGCGAGGGGGAGCGGTTAAAGTCAGGGCTTTGGCCTGTCGCTACTTCGCCGGCGCATTGCGCCATGGCCGCGCGCGTCGTTACCATGTCGATCACTTCGCAAATCAGACTTCCGCTTCGCTTTGCCTGTCTTGCCAACTCATGCATTTCATGAAACATATGCATTACTGATCAAATGCAACTTCAGTCTGCTTGAAACCCGCAATCAGTTGAAGGTCAAGCTCTTCAACGAACGCCTCGATGATCCTGACCGGATTGTCGTCAGCGACGAAGTCATCAAGGCATTCTGGAAGCAGCGTCACCTGCTTGCGATCTTCACCTTCTATGAATCGCTTCATCCGGTCACCCATGCTGAACGAGTTAATCCAGTTTAGGCGATCCATGCGTTTTCACACACCCTCGACCCACTGCCGCCGCTCGAACGAGCCCTGCCTCGACGGCAGCTTGCGAGGTACAAGGGGTTCCACGCCGGAACCCCTGAAATTTCCGTCGCTCCAATTCGAGCCCGGCTATGAGCGCGTCCAGGTCGATTTTGTTGCACCACCCAGATGGACTGAACCCCGAAGATTGGATATCGGTCTTGAAGGGTTTATGAGCAAACGAAGCTGGCCGGATGAGCGTGGAATACCTGCCGTATGCGGGGAAAGCTCGCACACACTACCTGCCGCACCTCAAGGTACGCGGATTAAGCTTGAGGTGGGCTACACAGGGGCTCTGAGCCGCATTGAGGGGGCAGGTCATGAAGCAGTCTAGCAAGTACGCGTGGGGCTCGATGTACGTCAGGAAACGGTTGCCGTAGCGGTCCGCGGAGCACCTCATGAGACGTACCCAGGCGCCTATCGACCTGCCGCCTCGCTGCGCGCGCAGCAGGACATGGGCATCGAGGTGCAACTGCTCGACCGCTAGGCGGCGCAGGCGCGCCTGCCCATCGCGACCTTCGACGCCACCGCGCTGATCGGCTTCGAGCCCGAAGCCCGTTTCGCCGACGCCTACCTCGTCGCGACCAGCTTCGCACGCTCCGCGCGCCGCCGCGGCGTGAAAATCATGGAAGGGGTGCGCGTGACCGGCCTCGTGCGCGAAGGCCGCCGCGTGGTGGGCGTGCAAACGTCGGCGGGACGCTTTGGCTGCGGCACGCTCATCAGCACGCAGAACATCTGGACGCCCGAACTCGCCGAGTGGATTGGCGTGCCGCTGCCGGTTAAACCCGAGCGCCACACCGTGCTCGCTCTCGAATGCGAAGCCGCGCCCTACACCTTCGCCATGCCGGCGTTCAAAGATCTCGGCTCGCCGGGCACGCTCTATTTCCGCAGCTATGGAGGCAGCCAGATGCTGGTCTCCGAAGGCGTGGTGGGCGAAACGCTCAACGCGCGCGAGACCCGAGCAGGGCTCTCTCGGATGGTCAGCCAGAAATGTTCGAACAGCATCGGTTTTGTGGCTGCTCACGTTGTCACAGATTACGTGAATCTCTTTTCCGCGCGGCTGGGCCGATACCACCTCGGTGAGGAACGCAACGAACTGGGCGCTGGTATGGCGCGGCGCGGTTTTGCCCAGCACCTCACCAGTGGCGAAATTCAATGCGGCGAACAGGCTCAGGGTTCCATTGCGTTTGTATTCGAAGCCATGACTCTCAGCGCGCCCGGGCGACAGCGGCAACATCCGGTCCTTGCGATCCAGCGCCTGGATGGCCATCTTCTCGTCCACGCAGAACACCACCGCGCGCAACGGCGGATTGAGGTACAGCCCGATCACATCGGCGGCCTTGGTCTCAAAGTCAGGATCGTTCGACACCATGTGCGTATCCAGACGATGTGGCCGAATGTCGTGCTTGCGCCAGATACGTTGCACGGTCATGAAAGCCATACCCAGCTGTGCCGCCAGTTTGCGGCTGCTCCAGTGCGTCGAGCCGTCGGCCGGCTTACGCCGCAGCGTGTAGTCGAGTACTCTCGCTTCAAGGCCCGTCAGGTCGCGGCGCCCGGCCTGGATGTCTGCCGTACAGGCCAGCCAAACGGTGACGGGCGAAACGCGTTTGCCACGTTGTGATGAAACGCGAATCGCATCGCAACTCGGTCATGATCGCCGCATGCGAGGCACCTTCGTCAAGTAGCAGGATCAACCGCGCACGCCTTACCTGGCAAACGGCCATGGTGCGGCTGCGCTGCATCGACATCAGCTCTTCGCGCTCGGTTTCACTCAGATTCATTTTGCCCATGCACCATTAGTTCAATTGGATTAGTCTTTCGTGTTGTTCCCCCCCCGCATCATAGCGCACCGCTTTATTGCGACAAAACCAGATCTGGGAGGTGCACAATGACACCTCATCGCAAATTCGCTTCCCCCCAGATAACGCTTTGACGTGACAACTCCGACATATGTCGTCTGGAATTCAACAAACAGGACAGCCATCAAGGCTGCGTGTCGGCTATTTTTTCAGTTTGCTACTAGTTTACACATGGCACAAACATTGCTGCGCATGGCTGATCAAAAGACATGTGACTGGGAATTGGTATCGGGTATTAAGGTTAAAAAGTCACTTCTTTTAATTAGTGTCGCAAGAATGTACCTTATCGTAGATTTTAAGGATTCCAATATGTTATAAATCGAAAATTCTTTTGGTGACTTGCTAATCGCAATAGCATTATTACCGAGCATCCAAATGATGTTACCGCGTCGTTTGGGATGCATCGCTCATGGACCTACAAGATCACGGCGCAAGCGCGAGGCCGTGGTCGTGGAGTGCGAGCGTTACGGTCCTTTGGGGCTGTCCTTGTCTCGACATCCATATCTCGCGCGGTGCCGCAGACCCCCTGCAAGTACGCGTTTGAAAAAACGCTTCGCTGCAGCCTTGTGGCCGCGCTTCTGTAGCAGGATATCGAGTTCAGCACCGTGGTGATCGATGACGCCATAACAGAAGGCTGGCGTGTAACGTCACAAGTACTTCATCAAGGTGCCATGTGGTGCCGGGCTTGCAAGGCGTCTTTCACTCGGTGCGCAAAGCACGCACCGAATTTATCGCACCGGCGTCGAACCGTATCGTAACTGACGACAACGCCTAAACCGAATCATTGCGCATCAGTCTTTCAAATGTCCTTGTCGTAATGGAGTCGCGAGGAGAACATGAACCACCGGATTGTTACTAATGATCAGCACCCGAATCCTGATAATGTTTGGATTGACGACGGCGAGCGCAATCACATCACGTGTCAGGACGTCGGTCCTCAACTATTCGCGGCATCCTCAGCACAGACGGAGATCTGGCTTGCCGAACAAATTAACCCATGCGGCCCTGTCCACAACATTGGACAATACACCGAAATACGCGGCTGCATTGATCCCACAGTGTTCGAGGAGTCTTTACGCGCAGTGGTTCAGGAAGCGGAGGCTTTACGTTGCCGACTTATTGAGGTGAACGGGTCGCTCCGAGCATTCGTTGCCCCATCCATCGATTGGTCGTTGCCAACTATCGATTTCAGTTCAAAAGCAGCTCCCACCAGAGAGGCTACCAGATGGATGGAGGTTAATTTCGAAACGCCGTTCGATATGAAACAGGATCCCCTATTTTACTATGCGTTACTCAAGATTGCTTCTGATCGATTTATTTGGTATCAACGTTACCACCATAGTGTGATGGATGGTCATAGTGGCGTACTGGTTGCGCGTCGCGTTGCGCATTTCTACAGCATGCGCGTTAGAGGGAAAAAAGCAGACAAATCCTATTTTTCTCCCTTATCACATTTATTAGGAAGCGATGCACGCTATCGCGGCTCATTTGCTTTCGAGCGCGACAAGAAATACTGGATGAGACGTTGCTCGGACTGGCCAGCCCCCGTTACGTTAGCGAATCGGTATGCGCCCGCCTTACGGCATCGCCTCCGCCAGACTGCTTATATTTCATCTCAATCACTACGGGAACTTTTTAATGACCATAGTCGTTTGGCAAATCAAATAACGGTAGCTGTTGCCACCTATCTCTACCGTTCTACTGGCGCCGAGGAAATATCGCTGGGTTTTACTGTCACGGCCCGCTTGGGCGAGGATCGCTTGACTCCCGGCATGACGGCAAATGTCCTGCCCATTCGACTATCCGTTCACCATGAGAATAGTGCAACAGAATTAATGGGGCAGGCTGCTAAGCAAATTCAACGAGGCCTCCGGCATCAACGTTATCGTAGCGAAGTGCTTAGGCGAGATCTCGACCGGCTTCACACACAGCCACTTTTTGGCCCTACGGTAAACCTGATGCCCTTCGATTATGGCTTGTCGTTCGGCTCTTGCTTGTCGACGACACATAATCTTGGCAATGCTACGGTCAACGACCTGATGGTCTCAATTTATTCGCCATCCGATGGCGGAGAGGTGAGAATAGATTTCGATGCGAACCCCGATATTTATTCGGAAGCTGAATTGATTGCTCATCAGAGACGCTTCTTGAAAGTGTTAGGCGCAATTGTCGACGACTCCACTCAATCGATTGGCCGTATCGATCTACTTGAAACTGATGAGCGGAATTTGTTGTTGAAAACCTGGAATCGAACCGAGACGGAATATCAACTTGATCGGTGCATTCACCAATTGTTCGAAGAGCAAACCGAGCGAACGCCCGAAGCCGTGGCCATCGTTCACGAAGCCGAGCAGCTCAGCTATGCACAACTCAATGCGCGCGCCAACAGGCTTGCCCATCAACTCGTCGCGCTGGGCGTCGCGCCCGATACCCGGGTGGCCATCTGCGTGGAGCGCTCTGCCGCCATGATCGTCGGTCTATTGGCCATTCTCAAGGCTGGCGGCGCCTATGTGCCGCTCGACCCCGCCTATCCGGGAGAG
>NZ_JAMBPR010000092.1 GCF_024206475.1 Paraburkholderia sp. CNPSo 3274 | reverse complement strand
GTCAAAGCCGGTGAAACGACGCTCATGTTTGGGAATCAGGATCGGTTCGAAGCTACCGTCGCGGTCCCGCGGCAGTTCAACCCTGAGCGGGCCGTGATCCGTGATGATCGTCTTGCCGGTGGCGCCGTTGCGCTCGTTGGTCTGGCCTTCGGGCTTGGGCTGCCCCGGCGGGTAGCCCAGATGCCTGTTCATCTCGGCGCCCATCGCGCGCTCGATGACGGCCTTGTTGAACGCCAGCATCAGGTCCTGAACCTCGGCGGGCGTCATCGGCCCCTTGACCAGTTCGTCAAGCAGGCCTTCAGGCAGGGCAGGCAGCGGCCCTCGGGCCGCTGCCTGCGAAGCTACCGTGCGCTTCTTCATCGGCATATCCATGATTTTTACCTCTCATGATATGCCTCGCCCACGAAATGACGGATAGGTCCAGGCAGCGCGCGCCAAAGAGAAGCAGACGCTCATCGACGAGCTACGTCCGCTCAGCAAACTGTACGAACTGAGCGAGCACGACCTGTTTCCGCCACGCCGGGGCGACCGCCAAAACATGTGTCTCTGCCGCCGAAATACCGCGATCCGCGCAGCGGCGCCACCTGGTCAGGGCGCGGCAGGGCGCCGGGATGGATCGCAGGAACGAAGCTCGAGCGCATCCTGATCCAGGGCTGAGGGCCGCTCAGCCTTGCTGGACGAGGCTCTTACGCTCTTGCGAAAATTTTTATACTCGACGCGTAAGCAACCACTCGGTTGCGTTGCCCAGCGCTGCGGCGGCAATCGCACGGCGTGGCAGCGTGTGCGCGCGACCGGTGGGGGCGGCGTACTGGTCGTGGTCGGGAGTAGATGTGTTGCCCCATAGGGACCGGCCCGGCGTGGGGGAATGCCATGTTTCGGCGAATCGCATAAGACATCCTCGTTTCAGGAACCGCGGCCCGAATGGCGCGCTTGAGCGATCAAGTTAGTCCTGTCAATTTCCGTTTCCGATGTCATAGGACGATTTCGTATTGGGACTTTCCCTGCCTGTGCATCACACGTGCCCGTCGTGCGGGGGGAGGCGACTTTTGACCGCTCTTTGGGATTCGCCCTCAATCGAGCGGTGGCAACAATTGCCGTTTTTGTGGCGATTGAGCTGTTTCGCAGTTCGCCAGCGAGAGGCTGTTGCTATGCACAAAAGTTGACTTCCGGCACACTGGGATCGGCCCAGGACTAACCCGGATGCAAGAAAGTATCAGTCTGCGGTCTGATTTTCAGTGGTGGATGCGCGCCGCGGCGGGTAATTTTCAGTCATGGCGGCGCGCGGTCTTAGGGTAGGTCCAGCGTATGCGCGAGCAGCCGTCGCAGAACAAGAAAAAAACCGTGCAGGAGGAGTCGAGATGCAAACCATTGGGGCAGCCACGGCGCGCACAGGCGCGCCCCGCGCCACCCATTCCCAGCCTGACCTCGAACTGGTCGCCGTGCCGCGCGACGAGTCGTTCAAGGTCTGGTCGCACGGTTACCCCTATCGGACGGTGCGCTGGCACTTCCATCCCGAGTACGAGATCCACCTCATCACCGCGACCACGGGCAAGTATTTCGTGGGCGATTTCATCGGCAGCTTCGCGCCCGGCAATCTCGTGATGATCGGCCCGAACCTGCCGCACAACTGGGTGAGCAGCGTGCCGCATGACGAACCGGTGGACGAACGTTGTCTCGTCCTCCAGTTCGATACGGATTTCATCGCACGCGCGATCGATGCGTTTCCCGAATTCAGGCGCGTTGAACCTCTGCTCGACGCGTCGCGCTGGGGGCTCCTGTTCACGCCGGAAACGGGCGCGGCCGCCGAGCCGATCCTGCGCGAGATGCTGGGCGCACAGGGCATGCGGCGTGTCACGCTCTTCATCGACTTGCTCGATCTGCTCGTGCAAAGCGAGGAGCCCACGGCACTCGCAAGCGAGGCGTATCGCGCCGACCCAGCCCGCTATGCGGGCACGCGCATCAATCACGTGCTCGCCTTCATCGGCAAGAATCTCTCGCAGGAGCTGCGCGAAACGGAGCTGGCGGAACTGGCCGGGCAGAGCGTCAGCGCGTTCTCGCGCTATTTCCGCCGCCATACGGGCGTGTCGTTCGTGCGCTACGTGAACCAGCTGCGCATCAATCTGGCGTGCCAGCTGCTGATGTCCGGCGAACTGAACATCACGGACATCTGTTATCAGGTGGGCTTCAACAACCTGTCGAATTTCAACCGCCAGTTCCTGTTGATCAAGGAAATGTCGCCGTCGCGCTGGCGATCGTATCAGCGGCTCAACGCCGCGAGCGCGGCCAGCAAGAGCGAAGCCGTGTACGGTGCGCCAGCCATCGGCTAGAGGATCGCCCAGCAAAAGAGAGTCAAACGCCGTGCGCATTTCACGTATTGCGCAGGACGAACTCACACGTTCACAAGGCAGCACGACAGTTCCGGCAACCCTACCAGGCATTCAACCAAAAAACGGAGACACCCGATGACCCGACTTCACACCCAGCTGATCGGCGCCGCCGCACTCAGTCTCGCCCTCACGGGCATCACGTCGGCTTACGCCGCGCCGAGCGGTACGGTCGCGTTCCTGATGCCCGACCAGGCCTCCACGCGTTACGAGCAGCACGACTTCCCCGGTTTCAAGGCCGAAATGGGCAAGCTCTGCCCCGACTGCAAGGTGCTCTACCAGAACGCGAATGCGGATGCCTCGCAGCAGCAGCAACAGTTCAATTCGGTGATCGCACAGGGCGCGAAGGTCATCGTGCTCGACCCGGTGGACTCCACGGCCGCGGCTTCGCTCGTGCATATGGCGCAGAGCCAGGGCATCAAGGTCATTGCGTATGACCGGCCCGTGCCTTCTACTCCGGCCGATTACTACGTCTCGTTCGACAACGAGGAAATCGGCAAGTCCATCGCCCAATCGCTCGTGCAGCAACTGAAGGCGTCGGGCGTTGCGGGGAGCAAGGGCGGCGTGCTCGAAGTGAACGGCTCGCCGACCGACGCCGCCGCGGGGCTCATCAAGAAGGGCATTCACGAAGGGCTGCAGGGCAGCGGCTACAAGACGCTCTCCGAGTACGACACGCCGGAGTGGGCGCCGCCCAAGGCGCAGCAGTGGGTGAGCGGGCAGATCACGCGCTTCGGGCCGCAGATCGTGGGCGTCGTGGCCGCCAACGACGGCACGGCAGGCGGCACCATCGCGGCCTTCAAGGCGGCGGGCGTGAATCCGGTTCCGCCGGTCACGGGTAACGACGCGACCACCGCGGGCCTGCAACTCATCATCGCGGGCGACCAGTACAACACGATCCTCAAGCCCAGCGAGATCGTGGCGGGCGCGGCGGCGAAGGTGGCCGTGGGCTTCCTCGACGGCAAGCCTGTGAAGGGAGAAACGACGCTCTTCAAGACGCCCACGCAACTCTTCAAGCCGGCCGTCATCACGCAGAAGAACATCAAGGCCGAGGTGGTGGACAAGGGCTTCGCGAACACGAAGGACCTGTGCACGGGCCGCTACGCCGATGGCTGCAAGAAGCTCGGCATCGGCGGCTGATGCGCATGGCTGGGCCCGGCGCGCGCCGGGCCTCGAGAGCAACGAAGAGGTACCCATTCCATGACTGACCCATCCACGACACGCGG
The DNA here is from genome assembly GCF_024206475.1 of Paraburkholderia sp. CNPSo 3274. Classification (GTDB taxonomy): domain Bacteria; phylum Pseudomonadota; class Gammaproteobacteria; order Burkholderiales; family Burkholderiaceae; genus Paraburkholderia. Next base: position 22,580 of record NZ_JAMBPR010000092.1, on the reverse strand, counting down.
CGCGCCCGGCGAGCTGGTACTGAGCCTGCGCGGCATCTCGAAGCACTTCGGCGCGGTTTCGGCCCTCACGGATATCGAGCTCGACGTGCATGCGGGCGAGGTGGTCGCCCTCGTTGGCGACAACGGCGCGGGCAAATCGACGCTCGTGAAGGTTCTTGCGGGCGTGCACCAGCCTAGCGCCGGGACGATCACTTTTCGCGGCCAGCCGGTGAACTTGTCCGATCCGGGCACGGCGCTCGACTTGGGGATAGCCACGGTATTCCAGGACCTCGCGCTGTGCGAGAACCTCGACGTCGTCGCGAACATCTTCCTGGGCCGAGAGTTGAGCCCTTACCGGCTCGACGAGGTCACGATGGAAGTGAAGGCCTGGACGCTCCTCAACGAGCTTTCGGCGCGCATTCCCAGCGTGCGCGACGTGGTCGCCTCGCTCTCGGGCGGCCAGCGCCAGACCGTGGCGATTGCGCGCTCGCTGCTGCTCGACCCGAAGCTCATCATGCTCGACGAACCGACCGCCGCGCTCGGCGTGGCCCAGACCGCCGAGGTGCTGAACCTGATCGAGCGTGTGCGCGACCGCGGGCACGCCGTCATCATGATCAGCCACAACATGGAAGACGTGCGCGCCGTGGCCGACCGCATCGTCGTGCTGCGCCTCGGCCGTAACAACGGGATTTTCTATCCCGACTCATCCAACGCCGAACTCGTGGCGGCGATCACCGGGGCGACGGAAAACGCGGTGTCGCGCCGCGCGGGCCGCCGCCAGGCGCAACAGGACGTCCAATGAAAGGAACGATCATGAGCAAGACTATCCATGGCGCTCCGCAGCCTGAAACCCAGGACGCCTCGAAGCCCGATTCGAAGCCATCTACGCTGCTCGACCGCAGCGACGTGCGCGTGAAGCATGCGAGCGGAGTCGGCGAGAGCGTCTCCGCGTTCGTCGACCGTGTGCGCTCGGGCGACCTGGGGTCGCTCCCGGTCATCGCGGGGCTCGTGATCATCTGGACGGTATTCACGAGCCTGAACCCCGTGTTTCTTTCCGCCGACAACCTCGTGAACATGCTGTTCGACTGCTCGACGGTCGGCGTCATTTCGCTTGGCATTGTCTGCGTGCTGCTGCTCGGGCAGATCGATCTCTCGGTGGGCTCGATGAGCGGCTTCGCTTCGGCGATCGTCGGCACGTTGTGGGTGAACGACGGCTGGCCGGTGCTGCTCGCCATCGTCGCCGCCATTGCCGTGGGCGCGGCGATCGGCGCACTGTACGCGCTGCTGCTCAACTGGATAGGCATGCCAAGTTTCGTCTCGACGCTCGCGGGCCTGCTCGCCATCCTCGGTATGCAGCTCTACGTGCTCGGCTCGACCGGTTCGATCAATTTGCCCTACGGCTCGGCGATGGTGAATTTCGGGCAACTGATGGTGATCCCGCCCATCGTCTCGCACGTGATTGCGTTGCTGCCCGGTATCGTGCTCCTGCTGCTCGGCATGCGCACGCGCACGCGCCGCCATGCGGCCAGGCTTTCGGCGCCTTCTGTCGCAGGCCTGATCGGGCGCGCGGCGGTGCTGACCGTATTCCTCGAAATCGTCGTGGCCTATCTCAATCGGGGGCGTGGCGTGCCGCTGATGTTCGGCCTCTTTCTGGGCCTCGCGGTCGTCATGCAGTACGCGCTCACGCGCACGCGCTGGGGCCGTTCGATGCACGCTGTGGGCGGCAATCACGAAGCCGCGCGGCGCGCGGGTATCAAGGTCGGCGCGATCTATACGAGTGCCTTCGTGCTGTGCGCGAGCCTTGCCGCGATCGGCGGCGTGCTGACCGCGGCGCGCCTCGCTTCAGCGAGCCAGCAGGCCGGCACCGGCGACGTCAACCTCAACGCCATCGCGGCGGCCGTGATCGGCGGCACGAGCCTGTTCGGCGGGCGTGGCAGCGCATGGTCGGCAGTGCTGGGCATTATCGTGATCCAGTCGATTGCAAGCGGTCTGACACTGCTGAACCTGTCGTCGTCGCTGCGCTTCATGATTACGGGCGCCGTGCTCGCCATTGCGGTGACCGTCGATTCGCTCGCCCGTCAGTCGCGTGTTTCGCATGGCCGCGCCTGAGGCGTTGGCACCTGACTCAAGGAGAAAGTCACCCATGTCTGAATCGATCAAGGGAAAGGTCGCCGCCATTACGGGCGCGGCGTCCGGCATCGGCTTCGCGTGCGCGCGCGCGTTCGTGGACGAAGGCGCGAAAGTCGTGCTGATCGACCGCGCAGAGGACCGGCTCGCGAAATGTTGCGCGGAGCTGGGGCCCAATGCGCTGCCGCTCGCCATGGACCTGCTCAACCCCGCGGACTATGCGGCCATGCTGCCCAGGATCCTCGATCTCGCTGGCGGGCTCGATATCTTCCACGCCAACGCGGGAGCATATATTGGCGGCGAGGTGGCGAACGGCAATCCCGACGAGTGGGACCGCATGCTCAACCTGAACATCAACGCCGCATTTCGCTCCGTGCATGCGGTACTGCCGCACATGATCGCGCAGAGGGCGGGCGATATTATTTTCACGAGTTCGGTGGCGGGCGTGGTGCCGGTGGTGTGGGAGCCCATTTACACGGCCTCGAAGTTCGCGGTGCAGGCCTTTGTGCACACCGTGCGCCGCCAGGTCGCGAAGCACGGCGTGCGCGTGGGCGCAGTGCTGCCGGGCCCCGTGGTCACGGCCTTGCTCGACGATTGGCCCAAGGCGAAGATGGACGAAGCGCTGGCCCAGGGCAGTCTCATGCAGCCGAAGGAAGTGGCCGATTGCGTGGTATTCATGCTCACGCGGCCGCGCAACGTCACGATTCGCGACCTCGTGATTCTGCCGAACAGTGTCGATCTTTAGGGCCTGTTCACGCTAATAACAGGCTTGCGCTGGCCGCCAGAAGGGCCGAGCGCGAGGATAGCGACGAAGCGAATACTCGACGTATTCGTGAGGAGCATGACGCGGCGATCGGCCCTTCTGGCGGCCAGCCCCTGGAATGAAAATGTTTAGTATGGGGAACGTACCTTGCCGGCCGCATTGCGGCGTCGCGCGTCGCTTGTTTGGCTCGGCCAAACGGCGCGCCGCGCTCCTTGCACTGCAGCCGGCAAGGCACGTTCGCAAGCCTGTTATTAGCGTGAACAGGCCCTAACCACACAGTCAACGAGCCATGACCTCAAATAACCAGGCTGGAGGCGCACGCCATACCGTCGGCGTCGATGTGGGCACGGGCAGCGCCCGCGCCGGCATTTTCGATTCTGCCGGACGCATGGTGGCGTCGGCGAAACACGACATCACCGTGTTTCACGAGAGCGGCGCGATTGTCGAGCAATCGAGCACGCAGATATGGAACGCCGTGTGCCAGGCCGTGAAGGAGGCGCTCGCGCAGGCCGCGATCTCGCCGGAGCAGATCGCCGGCATCGGCTTCGACGCCACCTGTTCGCTCGTCGTGCTGGGCGAGGGCGGCACGCCGCTGCCCGTTGGCCCGTCCGAAGTGGCCGAGCGCGACATCATCGTGTGGATGGACCATCGCGCCGTGGAGCAGGCCGAGCGCATCAACGCCACGGGCCACGATGTGCTGCGCTTCGTGGGCGGCAAGATCTCTCCCGAGATGGAAACGCCCAAGCTGCTGTGGCTGCTGGAAAACCGGCCCAAGGTGTTCGCCGCGGCCTGGCAGTTCTTCGACCTGACCGACTTTCTCACGTGGCGCGCCACGGGCGATCTTTCGCGCTCCACCTGCACCGTGACCTGCAAGTGGACCTATCTCGCGCACGAGCAGCGCTGGGACGAGAGCTACTTCCGCACCGTGGGTCTTGGCGTGCTTGCCGACGAAGGTTTCGCGCGCATCGGCCGGACGATTGTCGAGCCGGGTACGCCGCTCGGCAGCGGGCTCACGCCAGCGGCGGCCGCGCAGCTCGGCCTGCGCGCGGGCACTGCCGTCGCGACGGGCGTGATCGACGCGCACGCGGGCGGCATCGGCACGGTTGGCGCGCAAGGGCAGCCAGAGGCGTGCCTGGCCTATGTGTTCGGCACCTCGTCATGCACGATGACGACCACGCGCGACCCCGTGTTCGTGCCCGGCGTGTGGGGGCCGTACTACGCGGCGATGGTGCCCGGGGCGTGGCTCAACGAAGGCGGGCAGTCGGTGGCGGGCGCGGCGATCGAGCGGTTGCTCGCGATGCATCCGCTCGCGACGGAAGCCGCAAGCCGCGCGGCGAACGAGGGCCTGTCGCTACCGACGATGCTTGCCGGGCTGGCGGCGCAAGCTGCGGAGGGGTTGTCGGGCGCGGTGCGCCTGGCGCACGATCGGGGCCTGCACGTCGTGCCGGAATTCCTCGGCAACCGCGCGCCGTTCGCCGATCCGCACGCGCGGGCCGTCATCGCGGGACTCGGCATGGAGACCGACATGGAGAGCCTGGTCGCGCTCTATGTCGCGGGCATAGCCAGCATCGGCTATGGGCTGCGGCAGATCATCGAGGTGCAGGCCGAGGCAGGCGCGCCAATCGAGCAGGTCGTGATCAGCGGCGGTGCGGGCAGGCTCGACCTCGTGCGCCAACTGCTTGCGGACGCAACGGGCAAGCCCGTGCTGGCCACCCACGCCGAGGAGCCCGTATTGCTGGGCGCGGCCATGCTGGGCGCCGTGGCTGGCGGGCTATACGACAACGCGCGCGAGGCGATGGCCGCGATGTCGCAGATCAGCAAGGTCTACGCACCGGCCACGGGCGAGATCGCGGCGCTGCACGAAGCGCGTTACCGCGCCTTCACGCAGTTGCAGGACGTGGCGCGCGCGATCCGATAATGGCTTGACCGGTAGCGGCTCACGCCGCCTCGCCGCTGCGCTGCGCGAGCGTGGCGGCGGCTGCCTGGCTCTGCGCGAGGTGGCGCAGCAGCTTCGTCACCATCACGACGACCGTGAGCGCGAGCAGCACGAAGAACACCGCGAGCGGCGTGAGCACGTGCACGGAGACGAAACCGGCCAGTCCCATCATCGCCGAGGAAACGAGCAGCAGCGCGCAGCCGAGAATCGCGCTCGTCAAACCCGCAATGTGCGGGAACAGCGAATTGCCCTTGGCCATCAGGGTGGGATACATCGCGCCCGCGCACAGACCCATTACGAGAACCGGCGTGGCGAGCGTCCACACGCGCAGGCCCACCGTGAGCGCGAGCACGAGCATGGCGATTGCCGCGCCCGCCATCACGCGCGCCCCCACGCGCAGACGTTGTTCCGCGGTGGGCAGGCGCGGGCCGTACAGCCGGTTCGAGAGGCCGCCCAGGAAATACATCAGGCCGATGCCGAGCGCGAGATAGCCGAAGAACGTGGGCGGCTTGTGCAGCGTGTTCTGCACCATGAACGGCCCGACGACGTTGAATACGAGCAGGATGCTGTAGCACAGGCCCTGGGCAAGAAAGCAGCTCTGGAACACCGGGCTCGCGAGCACCTTGCCTGCGTTTGCGATGAGCGTGCGCGGTTCCAGATGCACCGGTTGCCGCAAAGTCTCGCGAAAGCGCCACAGCAGCGCCCACATCACCAGCGAATACACGAGCAGGAACACGAGGCAGGCCTTCCAGCCGAACAGCTCCTGCAGATGCGCCCCGATCACAGGTGCGATGATCGGCGCGAGCCCCCACGTAATCGACATGTAGGTGAACGCGTGCATGAGCGCGGTGCCCACGAACGAGTCGGTGATGATGGCTTTTGCGAGCAGATTGGTCGCGGCAATACCGAAGCCCTGCAGGCAGCGCGCCAGCACGAAGGTTTCCAGGTTCGGCGCGGCCAGCGAGAGCAGACAGCCGACCGTATAGATCACGAGCCCGAAGGCCAGCACGCGCTTGCGCCCGAGGGCGTCGGAAATCGGCCCGAAGATGAGTTGGCCGAGCGCGTAGGCGGCGAGATAAACGGACACGCTCGACTGGATCGCCTGCGGCGACGTCGCGAAGTAGCGCGCCATGGCCGGCAGCGCGGGCACGTAGATGTCGATGGCGAGCTGTCCGGCGGAGGCGAACAGGCAGATCAGGAACAGCAGGAAGCGCGGCGAGTTCGCCGGGCGTGCGGCGGTGGCTCGACGTTCGGGCAGATCGTGGGTCATGACAGCGTGAAAAGGGCGGATTCCGGTGCGGCGGCGCGGGAGCGATCGAGCTGCGGGTTCGGCAAGCGCGTTCGAATCACGAACACAACGTCCGGCGCGGCGGCGTAGGCGCGTATTGTGCCTGTTATCGCCGACTTCCGTGCGACGCCCCTCGCAGGCGCGGCGCTTGCTGGACATCCGCATATCTCGCCCTGGATATTCGCGGAGTGTCGACATGCCAGAGAAAAGGCCGAAAGAGGCCGCGCGCCGCCCGGCCACCGCGGAAGACTACGAAGTCTTCTGCGGCGAGCAGATCGACGGCGCGGGCCGCTACTACGGATTGCTGCGTATTCGCCGCAAGACCGATGGGCGGCTCATCTATCCGTTCGACGGCTGCCCGCGTCCGGGCCCGTGCGCAACGGGTCCGCTGGCAAGGCAACAGGCACTCACGCTCGCGGATGAGCTGATCCGCGCGGACATTGCCACGCCCGAGGGGTGAGTCGGCCCTGCGTGCCGTCGGCGGAGGCTCCACGTCGCCACGCTGCCTGGCGGGACGTGCCGAGAATTTGATTTCGCAAACGGCCGATCGAGGAGAAATGGATACTCCTCTCTTTGGAGAATCCGCTTAATTTTGGAACCATTTTTTAGCGCCCGTCACGTAGCATTTTCGAAATTCCGTTGTGCGAGAAACGAAGATGAGCGAGAAGGGCGATTTGCGTTACTTTGACTATGCCGCGACCACCCCGGCGGACCCGCGGGTGATCGAGGCGATGTTCGGCTGTCTGGGCATGGAAGGCGACTTCGGCAACCCTGCCTCCAGCTCGCATGGCGCGGGCCAGCGGGCGCGGCGGCTCGTCGAGCAGGCGCGCAAGGACGTGGCGGCGCTCATTGGCGCCGATGCCGAGGAGATCGTCTGGACTTCCGGCGCGACCGAGTCGAACAATCTCGCGCTCAAGGGCTATGCGGACCGCGCGACGCAACAGCGCCATCTCATCACGAGCCAGCTCGAGCACAAGGCCATTCTCGATACGATGACGAGCCTCGAAGCGCGTGGCATGGCGGTCACGCGGCTCGCACCGAACGCGCACTGCGAAATCACGGCGGAGGCCGTCGCCGCCGCGCTCACGCCCGAAACCGGTCTCGTGTCGCTCATGCTGGTCAACAACGAGCTGGGCACGCTCACGGACGTCGCGGCGATTGCGCGCGTGGTGCATGCCGCTGGCGCGCTGCTGCACGTCGATGCGGCGCAGGCGCTCGGCAAGACGCCCATCGACGTCAAAGCAATGGGTATCGATCTCCTCTCGATGTCGGCGCACAAGGTGTATGGGCCGAAGGGCATCGGCGCGATCTATGTGAGCCGCGAGGCGTTCGAGCGCATCGCGCCGCAAATGCACGGCGGCGGCCACGAGCGCGGTCTGCGCTCGGGCACGCTGGCCACGCATCAAATCGTCGGCATGGGCGTGGCGTGCGTGATTGCGCGCGAGGCGCTGCAAGAGGACTGCGAGCGCATTGCGCGCCTGGGCGAGCGCCTGCTGGCCGAGGTGCTCGCGTTGCCGGGCGTCACGCTCAACGCCGCGCGCGCGAAGCGCATTCCCCACACGCTGAGCCTCACGATCGATCTGCCGGGTTTCTTCCCGTTCCTGCTGACCGGCGACCTCGCGATCTCGTCGACTTCGGCTTGCAACTCGGCTGCGGGCACGCCGTCGCACGTGCTCACGGCAATCGGGGTTGGTGAAGAAGCGGCAAGCCGCACGGTGCGCTTGAGTCTCGGGCGCTTCACGAAGGAGGACGACGTCGATTTCGCGGTGGACTGCATTCGTCGCGCTGTGGCGCCGTGTCTGCCGGCCGCAGCGGCCGCTGTGCCCGCTTGATCCCGCCGATCAACGTCACCATGAACATCGGCACTCGATGATCGTTTCACTCGTTCTCGGCGCCATGATCGGCGCGTTGCTGGGACTCACGGGCGCCGGCGGCGGCATTCTCGCCGTGCCGGCCATCGTGGTGGGAATGGGCTGGCCCATGCAGCAGGCCACGCCGGTCGCCTTGATCGCCGTGGCGAGCAGCGCGGGGATCGGCGCGCTCGAAGCCTTCCGCAAGCGTCTCGTGCGCTATCGCGCGGCGTTCTGCATGGCGCTCGCGGGCGTGCCGACCACGTGGCTCGGCGTGCGCCTCGCTCAAGCCATGCCGCAACGCCTGCTGTTTGCGCTCTTTGCCGGCGTGATGCTGTTCGTGGCGGTGCGGCTGCTGCGTCAGACCATCGGGAAAAAGCGCGCGCTGCAGGAAGCGTCGCCGCTCTGCGTGGGCCGCGTGAATCCCGACACCGGGCGCCTCGTGTGGTCGAAAACGACGGCGCTCGCGCTGGCGTCGACCGGCGCGTTGACGGGGCTGATGACGGGCCTGCTCGGCGTGGGCGGCGGCTTCATCATCGTGCCCATGCTGCGCAAGCTCACGAACATCTCCATGCATGGCATCGTCGCGACGTCGTTGATGGTCATCGCGCTCGTGGGCTCTGGCGGCGTGGTGGCGACGGTGCTGCGCGGCGTACCGCTGCGGCTCGACCTCACGCTGTGGTTCAGCGTCGCGACCGTCGCCGGCATGATGCTGGGGCGTCACGTTTCGCACCGCGTTTCCGCGCGGTATACGCAGATGGGCTTCGCCGCCATTCTGGTTTGCGTGGCGTGCGGCATGCTCGCGAAGGTGGCGCTCGGTTACTGACCGGATCGCGCCTTGCGCCCGCGTGCCCCTCAACCGGCCTCTGCGAGAAAGATCCCGATTTCGTCGGCGAGCCAGTCGCGCACGGCGCGTACCTTTGGCTCGTCGCGGCTGCCAATGCGGTAGACGAGGTCATGACCGCGCTCGGACTCGAGACGCAACTGCGGGAACGGCGCGACGAGCCGACCGGCCGCGATGTCGTCCGCCACGATCACGCTGCGCCCCAGCGCCACGCCTTCGCCGCGTATCGCCGCCTCGATCGCGAGGCTCCCATGGCTGTAGGCCGTGCCGCGATCGCTGCGCACACCGCTCAACCCCGCCAGTGCCAGCCATTGCTCCCAGTTCGCGAGCATGCCGCCCTCGTGCAGCAAGGTGCAGCGCGCGAGGCTCTCGACCGTTGCCATCCCACCCATCTTCGCCCGATAGTCAGCACTGCAAACCGGCGTCACAGTTTCGTCGAGAATGCGCTCGGCCAGCACGCGCGGATAGCGTCCGCTGCCGTAGCGAATCGCCACATCGACGTCCGAGTCGTTGAGATCGACGTATCTATCGGTCACGTCGAGGTGGACGTCGAGTTCCGGATGGCGGGCCTTGAGGCGATACAGGCGCGGCGCGAGCCAGCGGTTCGCGAAGGACACGCTGGCATTGATCTTCAGACGCGTGACGCTGTCGTGCGTGCGCAGGCGCTCGGACTCCTTGGTCAATTCAGCGAGCGCGCGGTTCACGGCCAGCAGGAACTCTGCGCCCGCCTCGGTCAAAACGATGCGCCGCGTGAGGCGCTGGAAGAGCGCCACGCCCAGATGGCTTTCAAGCGTCTTGATGTGCCGGCTAACGGCGCCATGTGTGACGTGCAGTTCCTGCGCCGCCAGCGTCATGCTGAGCAGCCGCCCGGTGGCTTCGAAGGCGCGCAGGGTTTGCAGCGGGGGAAGGCGGTCGAACATGGAGCCGGACGTGTGTGGTACGTGTGAGTTTTGCTCACGCATTATATGACGACAAATGGTTTGTCAGCCACGTTGACGGCCTTCAATATGGGCAGCAAGCAGCGGGACGTAACGTAACCAGTGCTCGCCCGCCGCGCATTTCTGAAAGTTGGCATTCGCCGCATTGCGTCGCTCATCATGGATCTTCTGCTCTTCAAGCTCGTCGTTACGCCGTTGTTGCTGTTGGCCGCCAGTCTCGCTGCTCGCCGCTGGGGCGAAGCAGTCGGCGGGTTGCTCGTGGGGCTGCCGCTCACATCGGGGCCGGTCTCGGTTTTTCTCGCGCTGGAGCACGGACCGGCGTTCGCCGCGCAAGCTACGGCGGGATCGCTCGTCGCAACGGCTGCACAAGCGGCGTTTTGCGTCGTCTATTGCAGGCTCGCGGCGCGCGGGTGGAAGGTGGCGCTTGCGGCCGCAGGCGCGACGTTTGCCCTCGTGGCCCTCGTGCTGCAAGGGAGCGCGCTGCCGGCCAACGGTCTATATCTCTTCGCCATTCTGGCCATCGCGCTGGCGCTCAACCTCATTCCCAACAAGCCGGCAAGAACTGCGCGGCTCACGCCGCCGTGGTGGGATTTGCCGTCGCGCATGATGCTGATTGCCGGCCTCGTCGTGAGCGTGACGCTGATCGCGCCTTACGTCGGACCTGAGGCGAGCGGCGTGCTCGCGTCGTTCCCGTTCATGGCGATCATCCTCGCCGTGTTCGCGCACCGCCTGATCGGCCATGAAGCGGCGCAGCAACTGATGCGCGGCATGACCACAGGACTGCTGGGATTTGCGTCGTTCTTCTTCGTGCTGAGCCTCACGCTCACGCGCTGGCACCTGCTGGCCGCCTACGGGACAGCGATTCTCTGCGTGCTCACGATCCAGGCGATTTCCCTGTACCGCATGCGTCTGCCGACACCGTGCCTGCACGGCAAGTCCAAGCCAGAAGGCAGCGCGCCGTAGCGGCTCGCCTCGCATCCGGCGGGCCTGGACGGGCCACGCCGCGTGTGTTGCGCTGCACCGCGGGACTTCGGCTTCGGCGCGTGCCAACGACTCGACGCCCGCGGTGGATGGCCTAAACTACAGAACCGGCGGATGCGGCTACTTCCGCACCGCCGGCCCGCCATGGCGCACCTCTTCTTCGCAGCTTCGATTCAGCGGCACGTCGCGACGCCCGAGCGCGAGATCGACGCGCGCACGCTTCGCGAAGCGTTCGATGCCGTGTTTGCCGAGCAGCCGCGTTTGCGCGGCTATATCCTCGACGATCAGGGCGCGTTGCGTAAGCATCTGGCGGTGTTCGTGGACGGTGTTCGGCTACGTGACCGGGAGCATTTGAGCGACGCGCTCTGCGAGCAGAGCCGGGTGTACGTCGTGCAGGCGCTGTCCGGCGGATGAGACGCAGCTTTGCATGGGACCAGAGCGCCGACTCTGGCTCGACAGGAGGGCACGCAAGATGAGCGATCGACTGCTGGTCGCAACCCGCAAGGGGTTGTTCGTTCTGGAAGCCGATGGAGAGGGCGGCTGGACAATCGGCGAACCTGAATTCGTCGGCGAGCCGGTGAGCATGGTGATGCCCGACGCGCGCGACGGCTCGCTTTATGCCGCACTCAACCTGGGCCACTTCGGCGTGAAGCTGCATCGCCGGCGTGCGGGCATGGCGGATTGGGAAGAATGCGCGGTGCCCGTCTATCCGCCACAGCCGGCCGACGACATTCAGGCCAGCGAACCGGACGCATTGGGCCGCCTGCCCGCGCCATGGTCGCTCCAGCAGATCTGGTCGCTCGAACCGGGCGGCGCGGACGAGCCGGGCGTGCTGTGGGCGGGCACGATCCCTGGTGGCCTGTTCCGCTCCGCCGACGGCGGCGACAGCTGGGAACTCAACCGCTCGCTGTGGGACCGCCCGGAGCGGCGCGAATGGGCGGGTGGCGGCTACGACGCGCCGGGCATTCACTCGGTGATGGTCGATCCGCGCGACAGCCGGCACGTGACGGTGGGCGTGTCGTGCGGCGGCGTCTGGCAGACGGGCGACGGCGGCGCGAACTGGCGCCTCACCGCCGAGGGCATGGAAGCCGACTACATGCCGCCCGAGCGGCGCGGCGAGCCCAACGCGCAGGACCCGCATCGCGTGGTGCAATGCGCGGCGAATCCGGATGTGCTGTGGACCCAGCATCACTGCGCTATCTTCCGCTCGACCGATGGCGCGGCGCACTGGCGGCGCATCGAAGCGCAGCCTTCCAGCTTCGGATTCGCGGTCGCGGTGCATCCGCGCGAGCCGGACACCGCGTGGTTCGTGCCGGCCCAAAAAGACCAGTACCGCGTTCCCGTGAATGGCCAGTTCGTCGTCACGCGCACGCGCGACGGCGGGCGCACGTTCGAGCGCTTCTCGAACGGCTTGCCGGGCGCACCGGCATATGACCTCGTGTACCGGCACGGACTCGACATCGACGAGTCCGGCACGCGTCTCGCCATGGGCTCGACCACGGGCGCGCTCTGGACCTCGGACGACGGCGGCGAAAACTGGCGGCTCGTTTCGGCGCATTTGCCGCCGGTGTATTGCGTGCGGTTCGGGTGACGGCGCGCAGGCGCATCCGACCCCGCCTCGCTACGCGCGCAGCGAACAGTTGCGGCTGTCCCACGCCGTGATGTCGACGAGCGGATCGTCGCGCGTCATCGCTCCCGCCGATTCACCGTTGACGTCGCGCCTATATACAGCCGAAGTCAGCGCCGCCGTCGGCTGGATTCACCCATCGCCGTGATCGAACAGACAGCTCGCCAGCGCGATTGAGTCACACCCGCTGAGCGCCATTAGCTACCGATTTCCCTATCGCGCATTCGAATCTCAAAAAAGAGAAGGAATCCTATTTGATGATGCCAGGCAAAAGTGCCGGAAATTTCATATGGAGTCGGGTCATTGCGATTGACGGACTGTGGGAGCAGTCCTAGATTTTTCGCTCGATAGCTGCGGACGCAACGATTATGTTTTCGTTCCTTTCAACCGCACAGGACAGCGTGGAATGAATGCTCTCTCGAAGAATTTTACCGATGCGCTGCGTCACCCGAGCGTGCGCCTGACCCAGCATTTCAGGCTGTGGATTGGCAAGCAGGAGAATGATCTCGATGTGCTCGACTTCAAGGTGCGCGGCGGATTCTGCAAGGACTACGTCGTCATTGTCACGGTCACGTCTGCGCGCCTCGACATTGACGGCAAGGACTACGTCGGGCGGCGCGCGGGCCTGCAGGTCGACGAGCGCGCCGCGGTGCCGTCGGCGAGCTGGACGACGCCCGTCGATCATGCGGCGGCCACCTTAAATGGGGTGGTGACGCGCTGGAGGCGTATCCGCACAAGCCGCGACGAGGCGGCCTACGAGGTGCGCATCGAACCGCGCTTTGCCGCGCTCGGCAAGCGCATGGTCCACTCCGATGTGCTCGACGATGTCACGTTCGAGGAGATGGTCAGGAAGAAGCTGGTCGACGGGCAAAACTTTGACGCCTTCGATGTCGAGTTCCATCTCGAAGGGCCGCAGGAGAAGATGCAGCAGATCGTGATGTACGAGGAGTCGATTTGGCACTTCATCGCACGTCATGCGAAGCGCAAGGGCATTTTCTGGTTCTACCGGCAGGAGCGCGGCGAGAACGGGCTGCTGGACATCCTCGTGTTCGCGGACAACCCGCGTGCCTATATCCGGTCGATCAACCTGCCGCTGCTGGCCGGCGCGGGACTGCACAGCAACTCGCACGAGGCGGCGCAGGAGGTTCACGAGCAGCGCGCCCTGGTACCGGCGACGATTGAAGTTTGGGAGCGGAACTACCGGACGCCGGAGGACCCGCTCAGGGCCATGGCGAAAGTCTCCGCGCAGGCGGACGACCGCTCGGTGTTCGGGCAGATCAGCCGCAGCGCGGAGTTCCATCTGACGCAGCAGCAGGGCGAGACGCTCGCTCAGGCGCGACGCGACGAGCAGATCGCGCGTCAAGTGACGCTCGCTGGCGCTAGCGACGCGAAGGGCATTGCACCGGGCGTAGTGATCAAGCTGACCAATACGAAGATGCCGAGTGCCGAATACGGCTTCGTGGTGACGTCGTTCAAGATGAAGGGAAGCCGCACGAAGCCCGCTTTTGCGCGCTTCAAGGCGATGCCCGCGCATCTGACCTACCGGCCGGTGTTTGACTACGAGCGGGACTGGCGATTTCTGACGGGGCCTGTCGTCGGCGTGGTCACGACATTGGACTCGACCCCCTACGCATACGTGGACGAATACGGGCGTTATCCCGTTGTACCGAAGTTCCTGCAGAGCTCGGCGAACGCCAATAACAAGCTGCTGAACCTGCGGCTGCTACGTCCATCATCGTCGTACCAGGGCGGCTTCCATTCGCCGCTGCTTCCCGCCACCGAGGTTTTGCTCGACGGGGCCCACGGCGATATCGATCGTCTCCATATAGCTGGCGCCCTGCACGATTTTTCGCACCCTGATGTCGTACGAAGCACCGACGCGCTGTTTAGTTACGCGATCTGGCGCTCGCCGCTTCTCGGGGCAGAGATCGTTTTCAATGACCTGAAGGGCAAGGAAAGCGCGCGTATCGCGACGGTCTACGGCCAGTCTGCGATCAATCAGGGCTATCTGCTCAACAGCAAAAAGCTCCCTCGCGGTGAGGGGTACGAAATTACCTCGAAGTCGTGGGGCACGATGCGCGCGGCGAAGGGGCTGTTCTTCTCGGCGGACGCGGCGGCTGGACCCGATACGCCGCACCTTGAGATGCCTGCCGCCGTCGCGCAACTCGAAGCGGCGCTGCAGCGCGTAACGGACCTCGCGGCCGCGACGACGCAGGCCGGAGCCGATCCTGCCGATCGCGCCACGCAGTCGGCGCTGCTCGACGGCTTGAATCAGCTTCGTGACGCGGGGTTGCTCGCGAGCGCCCCGGCGGGCATGGCCTTCGTGACGCCGCGCTCGGCCCAGCACTCGGCTGGCGAAAACATGATCGTTACGGCGGGCCAGCATCTGGACGTCAGCATCGCCAGGCGGCTACGGATGGCGGCAGGCGAGCTGATTTCGCTATGCGCGCACAAGCTCGGTATCAACCTGACCGCTGCGAAGGGGAAGTTTACGGCGGCAGCGTTGACGGACGGGATGGACCTGTTCGCGCAGAAGCAGTTGCGCGTCGCGAGCGAGAGCGCAGACGTTCAGGTCTCGGCGAAGTCGAAAATCACGCTCAACAGCGGGGGGGCTTCGCTCGTAATCGAAGGCGGCAACATGACTTTCCACTGTCCTGGCGCGTTCACCGCGGCCTCGTTCACGTTCGTTGGACCCGACAACGTGCCGGCCCAGCTACCGTCCCTGCCGAAAAGCAGCCTGAAGAATTCCGAACCGTATTCGTCATCCCACTGAAGCCATGATCATCAGCCCTCCCTTTCTTCCGGCGTCGGGCCCGACGGCCAGCGACGCGTCGAAACCGGACCCCATGATGGATCTCATCGACCAGTTCGAGATTGGCCATCACGGGGTCTGGCCGGTCACCTTCGACCGGCGTTCTCATTGCGCTATCCATCTGAATCCTGGCACGCAGGGCGCGGGCCACGCAGAGCCGGTGCGCGCGATCGCCGATGGGGAAGTTGTCGCGTACCGGGTCTGCAAGAACGGCATCTCGGACGGCGCGACCGATTCGAAGACCGGGCAGCCTTTTCTGAACTCGAACGCCGGCTTCGTTCTGCTGCGGCACACGACCGACACGGGCGACGGACGCACGCTCGCGTATTACTCGCTTTACATGCACCTGCTGGACATGATCAGCCAGGAGGATATTGTTCCCCAACCTAACGATCCGCCGGAAACTGGCTCGACGAACGCGCTACCCAAATGGCTGCTCGATACGGCAGGGGGCAAGGATGGGATGGTCCAGATGGGCGGTACGAAGAGGGTGTACCGCAAGGACATGCTCGGCTACGTCGGCCAGCATCAGGGCGTGGCGCATCTTCACTTCGAAATCTTCATGGCGGACGGCGATTTCACGGCCTGGTTCGACACGGTACAGATCGGGCTGAAAAAGCCGGCTCAGCTGGCCACGGGCGACTACTGGGGGCACAGCTACTTCGTCATTTCCGGCCCGCAGGAGTTCTATCCGCAGCCTGCGGGTATGGATGAGACCTGGTTTCCCCGTGTGCCGGGCGGCTCGCTTGGTGCAGGCGATACGCTCTATGTCGAGGCATCGTTCAACAAGGGGCAGCGCTTTACGCGCGCGTGGATCGATAGGGGTGGCAGTGGCAACGTGGCCTTGCTTACGCCCGACCCCGTTGCGGACCCCTATGACAACGCCCAAAAGCATTACGAATACGACCTGTATGAACGCGCGATGGCCCTCTATCCGGCATGTCCGAGCGATGGCTATGAGATGCTGCGGTTTGGACGCATTCTTTCGCATAAGGACTCAACCGAATCCCCCCCTGCCACCTGGATCGCGGTGCCATTCGACGAGCATGGCACGCTGGGGTATGTCAACATCGCGCCGAATGCCATCAAGAAGCTGTCCGACGCGGATTTTCCGTTCTTTACGGGTTGGCAAAGGGTGGATGGTGACAACACGCCGTTCAACGACGCCGGGCGATGTGATTACGCCACGCTTTGCGGGTTGACCGGCATTCAGGATTCGCTGCCGTCGGCGCAACCGCTCGAAGTCGATCCGAACAACAACAATGACGTCAACCTGCAGCTTGCCAGCTACGTGCAGAACACGGATGGCGTGGACGAAAAGCTCCGGGGGATGGTGTTCAAGGCGCGCAGCGAGTGGGATCCGTCCAACAACGCGGAACGGTACAAGGATCTGAACGATCCGCATGGCTTTTTCGGCAAGCAGAAAGATACCAACCCTGATGGGTACATCAAGTTCAACGATTTCCTGAGCAAATTTCAGTTTCTGGACAAGACGCCACTCGCCAGGCAGCAATTCTGGTTCTTCCATCCGCTGGCGTTTATCCGGCATTTCAGGAAGTGTGCGTGGTTAAGTGCGAGCGAATTCAAACAACTGTTACCGACTGAAGTCCTGCGCGAAGCCGGAGCACACGGGCTCTATTACGAAGACGTGGCCTATTCGAGGCGTCGAGCAGATCTCGCTAAAACACATCGGATTCCGTTAAATTGTGCTTTGCGAAAATACACCATTTCTACACCTGAACGCATGGCGGCGTTCTTTGGAAATTCTTTGCAGGAAACCCAATGGTTTGAAAAATTGCATGAGAACAATCGTAGTGAGTGGTACTACCCATGGGATGGTCGAGGATTTCTTCAGCTTACGCATTCGTCAAATTACATCGGTTACTGGGATTTTCGGGGACGTAAGGGCCAGATATCACAAACAACACGTGACGCCTTGGCACATGCTCAGGCTCAAGCCAATCAACATCGGGCGCAGGCCCAAATGTATTTAGCTGACCCGGTCAGTGGCGTGACGCCCGTGATGATCGGGTGGCGCGAGCAAGTCAGTGCCGAGGGCCAGCCTGTAACGCTTGAAGACACCGTTGCTCCCGCCGATAGCGCAGGGTACTACTGGGCCAAGATGGGCATGGCTCGTTACGCTGATAAACCGATCGCTTTGGAGCGGCGTGCAGTAACTGCCAGGCGACCACCTGATCCCCATCATTCCCATCCGAACTCGCCAGTTGGAAAGGTCTATTACCACAGTATGAATTTTCGGGACGCGTCAGCTGTTGTGAATCTCCCCAGTACGGTAGGTCAACCCAATAGACCTTTTAACGGTTACATCGCCCGGTGCGTGGCTTACGCGCAGGCGCTAGCGGTGCTGGCAGAAGTCAAATTTCCAGATGCGTCTGGGGTTCCCTCACTGGGGTTTCCTGAGGGACGTATTCCACGGAGAGATTGAACATGCGTGACAAATTGCGTGTAGTTTTGCTTGGGATCATTTTCGTAATCATCCCATTCGTCTCGTATGCTACGGATAGCGCCGTTGCAATTGCCGAGCCATCTAGGCTCGTGGTCGACATGGGGCAAAAATGTGTTATCAGCGTCAAGGACTATTTCAAAGGTCATCTAGCCAGCGGAATGCCATTGAATGCGTCTTACTGGACAGAAGAACCACCCGTTAAAGCGCCGATGTTGAAGTCTGGCATAAATTTTGTTTGCGCCAGTTTGATGGATCAATCCAAAGAGGAGATCGCACGGCAGCATGGTGCTGTCTATGACGGAAATAGAAAAAATTGGATCCCTTACTTCGATAGCGAAAGAAATGCAAAACTTTTGAGCAAATTCACCAAGGTGGGTAACCTGGATGCAGTCAACGGGAACGGATTTTATGTAATCCAAGACGATCGGGATGGCGATCCGGCGCAGCGTGAGCGCTACCTGTCATTTTGTATTTTTCACGGAGCCATCGCCTTGTGCGGAGGTGAACCCGTTATGTACCTTAGTGATCCGAAGAGTAATCTGCTCCCATACGCTCTTGATATTCTTCGCAGCGTCGAATTTATTGACTTTTCAGGGCGAAAATCCGCGCCAGCAAGTATCCCTGTTGACCAGTGACGCTTATCCGGTGAAAAAATATGGCAACAGAGCCGCTGGTTGACACAAACGGTAATCCAGTGACGGGTTGCGGAAACGGTAAACGTGGAGTGTCGGAAATAATGAAAAATAAAATTGCGATATACCAACCGCTCACGCCATTCAAGCGTCATTGGAGAAGCGGAAGCTATGAAAGGAAATTCATTTTCTTTGTGCTTTTTGTCTTTCCCGGACCGGTATTCGCTTGTGGGACTGATGTTCAGCGGCAGAGAATGGCTGAAAAACTGTCCGCAGACGCGGAAATGCAGAAATTTGTCTGTGGCGCAAGCGACTCGTGCTCCATGGGGGATTTCAAGGCCGGGTTGCAATTTCAAGAATACGAAGAGCGCTTCCACGGACAGGTCCTTTCGGTGTGTCTAGTTGTGCCGACCTTGACGGCGACCAACTCCTACACCGGGGTATTCGCGGAAAAGAATGGCGAGTACGCATTTCAATTTATCTCGTATGGAACCGGCGTCAAGGCCCAGGTCAACAAGGCCGGAATCCCGATGATTCTTGAGTACAGTGTCGCCGATCCAGATAACCCGGACTATTCGCTGAATCAATATTTGTGGAATGGCCAGGCATTTATTTTCAATCGCAGCGTGCCGATACATAACTGAAATCGACAACAGGTCTGACTAATCTATGCAATCTCCTATCCGTAAAGGCGACAAACTCGAACACGGCGGCGAAGTCACAGGCGGCTCACCGTGGTTCGAGGTGATGGGCCGGCCGCTCGCCCGGAAGGGCGACGAGGCGATCTGCGAACTGCATGGACCAACCACGATTGACGAGGGCTACGCCAAATTTCCCGATCGCGACGGCAAGGAGGTTGCCTTCCATCATTCCCGCTGCGCGTGCGGCTGCCGTCTGCTCTCGTCGCTCATGAATTTCAACATCGAGTAATGCCGGTCGATCTTTCTCCCGCCGGACGCGCCAGCGGGTATCCGCACAGAATGCGTTTCTGGCCATGGGCGGCTACGTGGTTCGTGTTTAACGTCTTCGGCCCGTTATTTGTGCTGCTTGCGTGGCCGAAGGGTGAGCCGGCGCGTGGCCTCGAGTTCTGGAGTTGGATGGTCGGCGCACCGAACGGCGTGTTCCTGGTTCTGCTCGGTTTTGCCCGGGCAGGCTACGAGGTCCTCTGGTATCGCGCGTACTGGCGCAACCATCATCGCGACCGCTGGCTCAGGGAGAGAGTCCGGTTCGCGCAGCGCCCGCTGCATGTAGTTAGTGCTGGGTATTGTCTGCCGCTGGCGGGCAAATCCCTTGCTGAGGTTCTCGCTGGCAAGCACTCGCTCCTGAAGACGCAGAGTGCCCGACATGGCTCGGGCAAGGTCTCGTGCAATCGCTTTGAGGACCACGACCCGTTGCTGGCCGGGCTGCCCGTGGCGGGAGAAGAGGAAAGCGAGGGCGGCGACGCAGGCGTGCTGATGGAGGTTGCTACCGCTGTCCAGATGATCCGTGTTGCGCTTGAACCGTTGGTCGGCAATATCCAGGCGCTGACGCGATACGAAAAGCCGTACTGGCCGCAGGTACGCGTGCTGGCCGGGCCGGAGACTGCGGCCCGTCGCCTGGCCCAGGTTGGGGAGGCGTTGCGGCTGGCTGCGCTACCGCCACTCGATGTTCAGGCCGTTCCCGCGACCGATGGTCTGCTGGTAGCCGACGGCTGGCTCGACGCGCGCGAGAGCCGTCCGCTTCTCGCGGTCGCCGCAGCATGGTACGACGATGCCATCGACGAAGGCTGTGCCGAAGGTTGTAGTGCCGTGCTGCTCGATCCCGGTTACTTCAGGCTTCCGCCGGAAGTCCGCCACAAGGCTGCCCTGCACCGTCCCGTCCAGGGGCTCGACGGTGAGGCCGAGTACGGTTTTGCGAATGCCGCGATCTGGGGCAAGGCTAAGGCCGCGGCGGTGACGCGCGCGTGGATCACGCGTCCGGTTGAGCGCAGCGACCGCGCCCTCGCTGCCGCCGGTTTTCAGGCCGCGTCGAAGGACGCCGCACAGCACCGGCTCGATCGTATTGTCGGTAACGTGGGCGCGGCAAACGGCCTGCTGGCAATTGCGGCTGCCATTGAGGCCGGCGCCACAGACGGCCCGCAACTGGTTGTCGACGGGCTGCAGTCAGCCATTCTCCACGTCATACCCGCAGGACAACCCAACGCATCCACGCATGACGACTCCCCAAAATAACCTGAAGAACATTGAGCCTGAAGCCGTCGCCAGCAAACCGGCTTCAAGCCCCGCGGCGATCTGGGGCATGCCCCTCGCAGCGCTCGTCCTCGCCATCGCCGCACTCCTGCTGGTCTGGTTCGGGAATGGCCGCCTTGGCATCGCGGATGGCGCACTTCGCATGCGGCTATTGATCGGTATACCGATCGTGCTGGTTGTCGTCGTGATCGCCCACCTGTTCGCGGTATCGACGGCTGCATACGGCGGGGCCGCCAGACTGTTCCGCTCTGAAACCGGCGACCGCACGAAAGCGGCAAAGCCGCTCAAGCGCGACGCGCGGCTCCAACGCATGGCCGATGAACTGCGCGTCGCACATGGCTGGTTCTGGCGTAACCGTCTGCGCTGGTTGATGGTCGACGGTAGCGACGAGCGGGTCGATCAGGTCGCGCCCGGGCTCAAGCAGGCAGGCGTTATGCACATCGGCGAAACCGTCCTCGTCCACGCTGCGCCGGACGGTATCGAGACCGGGAAATGGCTCGGCCAGATCCGCAACCTGCGCAGTCGTCGCCCGGTCGATGGTCTGGTCCACGTCGCACGCGCCGACGAGACCGATACGGACCTACCCCGCGCGCTCTCGATGACCGCGACCGCGCTCGGCTGGGCCGCACCCGTTACGTTCCTGCATCCGGTCGAGGCAAAGGGTAGGCCGTCCGAAAGCTTCGACGCGGTCGGCGCCTTCATGCCCAACGAGCCGCGCAGGAAGGCGCAGGAATCCGCCGCAAGACTGCCGGAGCTGTTCAACGAGGTCGAGCGGTGGACAGCAGACTCGGGCGTACACCTTTATACCCAGGAGAAGGCGACCTGGCTGATGGAAGTCTCGAAGTATGTCGGCGACCATGCCGGGCGGATCGCTACCAGCCTGGGCGCGCTTGCCGCGTCGAACTGGCTGCGTGCGCCGCTCGCGGGTGTCATGTTCGCGCCGGTTTTTCCGGGGCCGACCATCGTACCGGTGCCGGTCGTCGACGCAGACGCGACGCCAGGCCAGCCCGCTGACACGCCGCATGTGGTGACGGTCACGCGCGAGCAGCCCGCCGCGCTGCTCCCGGTATGGAAAGAGATCGCTGGCGGGGCGTCCCGCCATCGGGGCAGACGCGCGGGCTTCTACTGGCCCGATGCCCTCGCGATAGCTGTCCTCGTTGGGGCCATCGCCTGGATCGTCCTGCTGGTAATCTCGGGCCTCGGTAACCACGCACTTGTCAAGGATGCCGAAACAACCGCTGCGGTTGCCCTGAAGGCCACGCCAGGTTCGCCGCAGGCGATGCGCTCGCAGCTCGCCCTGCAGCAGCAGATAGAGACGCTCGAATACCGCCGGGACCATGGTGTAGCGTGGTATCTGCGCGCGGGTCTCTCGCACAACGACGAACTGCTCGACGCGCTCTGGCGGCCCTATGAGGCCGTGGCTATCCGCAACCTGCGCCAGCCGGTCGTGCTGGCGCTCGAAGGGCAACTTGGCGCATTCTCGCAGGTCCGTGCAGACGAACAGCAGAGCCATGACGCGCAGCAGCTCGCCTACAACCGCCTGAAGGCGTACCTGATGCTCGCCACCCCGGCGAGTACCGACGCAACCTTTCTCAGGAAACAACTGCTCGACGTCTGGCCCGCGCCCACCGGCATGCGCGCGGGCGAATGGCTCGACGTTTCGCAGCGGCTCGCGGGCTTCTGGTCCGACCATCTGAAGGCACATCCCGGCTGGCGGATCAATCCGTCGATCCCGCTGGTCACCCAGATGCGCTCGACGCTCGTCAACCAGATCGGCCTGGCCGCGAGCGACGATGTGCTCTACCAGCACGTGCTTGATGAGGCGCGCGGCAAGTACGCCGACGTGTCGCTTGCAACGCTGCTCGTCGGCGCTGACGCGCACGGTCTCTTCACGACCACACAGACGGTGCCGGGCATCTTCACGCGCGCAGCGTGGGAGGGCGTCGTCGAGAAAACCATCGACGATGCGGTGAAAGGGCAGCATGTCGAGGGTGACTGGGTGCTGACTGGCGACCAGCCGACCGCCCGGATCAGCGCGACCGCCGTGGAGGGTGCGGTTGACGCGACGCAGGCTGCAGTCGAAGCAAGGAGGAGCGCCGACGAGCTGA
>NZ_JAMBPR010000091.1 GCF_024206475.1 Paraburkholderia sp. CNPSo 3274 | reverse complement strand
CGGCGGCGCCGCCGGACGGGGGCGGTGCACCGGCGCGGGGCGCGGCTTCTTCGGCGCCGGCTTCGCTGTGCTCCCCGCTTCCGGCTCGCTCGCCATCTCGGGCGCGGACGCGGCCTCGGGCTCGCTCGCGGCCGGCTCGGGCTCTGCGGCCACGGGTGCTTCCGGCTCGGGCGGCGGGGCCGGGCGGAACAGGCTGCAGCCCGAAAGCGTGAGCAGCGTGAGCAGCGTCAGGGCGTACGGGAAGTGAAAAACAGGACGTGCGGAACGCAAGAAGCCGCGTCTCATCTACTGAAACTCCTTGGAGCAGCCGGCGCGACGCGCGCGCGGCAGGGGGAAACCGGGTCGGGATGCGTGAGTGTAACCCGCGCACCGGGCCGATCCGCTGAATGACGGCGTGGGCGAACGGCGTGGGCGACCGGATGCCTGTGCGAGCCGGGGCGATGGCACTTCGTCACGCGAAACCGGCTCCGGTCCGCGCGGAAACCGCCCGCCTCGGAGCCAGGTGTAAACGCGGGGACGTCCCGAGTCCCATGCCCTGTACACGGGCATATAAGCATCGCGGCATGAACTCAATGCGACTCGTGCGATGGGATCACAAATCGGGTTCGCCTAACCTTCGCTCCATCCATAAAGAGATGTCAAAACGATGAGCGCCTGGTTGTTGAAGAAGGCGCCAGCAACGCGTCGACACGACTAATTCAATCGAGACGAAAACCTGATGACGGATCGGCTGGTGAGCCGTGAACCGTTTCAGCATGCTGATAAAGGAGGCACTCACCATGATCGAACCCCACGCGCAGCCGCTTGCCGGTGCGACCGCCGCCGATGTCGAGTCCGTAGATTCATTGGGCCAGGCCTCGGGATTCATCGACCGTTATTTCGACATTGCCGCGCGCGGCAGCTCGCTGCGTCAGGAGGCGATTGCGGGCGTCACGACCTTCCTCGCGATGGTCTATTCCGTGTTCGTCGTGCCGGGCATGCTCGGCAAGGCGGGCTTCGACACCAGCGCCGTGTTCGTGGCCGTGTGCCTGACCACGGCATTCGGCTCGCTGCTCATGGGCCTGTGGGCGCGCCTGCCGATCGCCATCGGCTGCGCCATTTCGCTGACGGCGTTCACCGCCTTCGGCCTCGTGCTCGGCAAGGGCCTGAAGCCCGAAGTGGCGCTCGGCGCGGTGTTCCTCATGGGCCTCGTGTTCACGGGCATTTCGGTGACGGGCGTGCGCTCGTGGATCCTGCGCAACCTGCCGCACGGCATCGCGCATGGGACGGGCATCGGCATCGGCCTTTTCCTGCTGCTGATCGCCGCCAATGACGTGGGCCTCGTGGTCAAGAATCCGGGCGCGGGCCTGCCGGTCTCGCTCGGCCATATCACCTCGCTGCCCGTGATCCTTTCCGTGGTCGGCCTCGCCGCGATCTTCGGCCTTGTGCGCCGCCGCGTGCCGGGCTCGATTCTGATCGTGATCGTCGCGATCTCGGCGCTCGGTCTCGCCATCGATCCCGCCGTGAGCTTTCATGGCGTGTTCGCGTGGCCTTCGCTCTCGGCCCCGGGCCATGCCTCGTTGATCGGCGCGATGGACATCAAGGGCGCGCTCTCGCTCGCCGTGCTGCCGAGCGTGCTCGCGCTCGTGATGACGGCCGTGTTCGACGCCACCGGCACGATCCGCGCCGTGGCGGGGCAGGCGGGCCAACTCGACGCGAACGGGCGTATCGTCAACGGCGGGCGCGCGCTCACGGCCGACTCGGTCAGCTCGATCTTCTCGGGCTTCCTTGGCGGCGCGCCGGCGGCGGCCTATATCGAATCGACGGTGGGCGTGGCAGCGGGCGCGAAGACGGGCCTCGCCGCGGCCATGGTGGGCGTGCTGTTCCTCGCGGTGATGTTCTTCGCGCCGCTCGCGGGCCTCGTGCCCTCGTATGCGACGGCGCCCGCGCTGATGTACGTCGGCCTCATGATGCTGTCGAGCGTGAGCCGCCTCGACATGGCCGATATGGTCGACGCGATGTCGGGCCTCGTGTGCGCTGTGTTCATCGTGCTCACGGCGAACATCGTCACGGGCATCATGCTGGGCTTCTGCACGCTCGTGATCGGCCGCGTGGTGAGCGGCGAGATCCGCAAGCTGAACGTGGGTACGGTGGTGATCGCCGGCGTGCTGGCCGCGTTCTACCTGGGCGGCTGGGCCATCTGAAAAGTCGGATGACCCGGTCATCGCCCGGCGGCCACGGCGGCCCGTCCGGGCGGTTGCACGGCCCGCGTCGCTTCCCGGCGGCGCGGGCCGCGTGGCTTTTGCGCGCTACTGTTTAGCGCATTACTCCGGCAGCACGCTGTTGTGCCCCTTGCCCGCTTTGCGCGGCTTGCGTGGCTTGGGCTCCACGCCGATGCGCGGGTCGCGCGCGAGGACGAGCGCGCGCAACTGCGCGGCAGTATCTTCGAACGCCGCATCGGCTTGCGGCACATAGAGCCATTTGCCGAGCACGGGGTGCGCTCGCAACGCCGGCATCGCTTCGATGAGCGACGCATGGCGCTCCCGCGACGTGCAGACCAGCACGCCGTTGAACGGCGGGTCGCGGTCGGCGGCCACGAGGCACAGCAGGCCGTCCAGATACGCGGCGTCGCAGCCGAACATGGGCTTGCGCAGGTAGCCGGGCTCGCGCTCGAAGGCGTCGAAGATCCAGAGCAGCGAGTTGCGGATTTTGGACGGCATGGCGTGACGTGGCAAAGAGAGCAGGGCGGGGCGCGCAGAAATCGCCATTCTAGTGGCGGCGATGCCTCCTTGCGCGCCGCTGCTGGCGAATGACCTACGCATTCCTTGACATCGCTTGTTCGTCGCCTATGCTAAACCACATGGTTAAGTATGAAGACGATACCCTCGACCGCACCTTCGCGGCGCTCGCCGATCCCACGCGGCGCGCGCTGCTCGCACGCCTCGCGCAGCAAGACGAACTCTCGGTGAGCGTGCTCGCGCAGCCGTTCGCGATGTCGCTGCCCGCGGTCATGAAGCATCTGGACGTTCTCGCTCAGGCGGGCCTCGTCACGCGCGCGAAAACCGGGCGCACCGTGGCCTGCCGGCTCGCCGCGGGGCCGATGGAGGACGCGATGCAGTGGCTCGCGCACTATCAACGCTTCTGGAGTGAAACGCTCGATCGACTCGCCGCTTTTGTGGAGGAAGATGCATGTCTACCCAACCCGCAGCCGGACCCGGCGCCGCCCGTCAAGCTCCGAGCCTCACCATCCGGCGCCGCCTCAACGCCACGGCCGCGAAGGTCTACGCCGCGTGGACGCAGCCGTCGCAACTGATGCGCTGGATGCAGCCGCTCGACACCACCTGCATTCACGCCGAAGCGGACGTGCGCGTGGGCGGGCGCTTTCGCGTGATCCTGCGCGGCGCGAACGGCGAGGACCACGACGTGAGCGGCACGTATCTCGAAGTCGTGCCGGACGAAAAGCTCGTATTCACGTGGGCGTGGCGCAGCACGCCAGAGCGCGAGTCGCTCGTCACGGTGACGCTGCGCGCCGACGGGGCCGCCACTGACCTCACGCTCAAGCACGAGCGCTTCTTTGATGAGGCGGCGCGCGACGCGCACAACGAGGGCTGGACGAGTTCGATCGATCAACTGGTGGCGCTGTTCGACTGAATGGCGCTCATTCAAGTGGAAGGAGGAATCGAAAGATGGAATCGCACAAGATCGTTTCGCAGACCGAATGGCTCGAGGCCCGCAAGGCGCTGCTCGCCGAAGAGCGCGCTTTCACGCATGCACGGGACGCGCTGGTGGCGAAGCGCCAGGCGCTGCCGTGGGTGAAGGTCGACAAGACCTATACGTTCGAAACATCGCAAGGCCCGCGCACGCTGGCGCAGCTATTCGGGCCGCGCAGCCAGCTGATCATTTATCACTTCATGCTCGGGCCGGAGTGGGAAGAGGGTTGCCCGGGCTGCTCGTTCCTGTCCGATCACGTGGACGGCATGCTGCCGCATCTGGAGCATCACGACGTGACTTACGTGGCCGTTTCGCGCGCGCCGCTCGCGAAGATCGAGGCGTTCAGGCAGCGCATGGGCTGGCGCTTTCCGTGGGTGTCGTCGAATGCGAGCGACTTCAACTTCGACTATCACGTGTCGTTCAGTGAGGCCGATAAGGCGCGCGGCAAGGCAATCTATAACTTCGCGGAGCAGGACTACATGAGCGACGAGCTGCCCGGCGTCAGCGCGTTTTATCGCGATGAAGCGGGCAACGTGTACCACACGTATTCGACGTATGCGCGCGGCGGGGAGATGCTGATCGGCACGTATGCGATGCTGGAGTTGACCGCAAAGGGACGCAACGAAGCGAAGGACATGCGCGAGTGGATGCGCCATCACGATCGCTATGACGACGCGCCCGCGCAGTCGTCGTGCTGTGCGCACGACAAGCAGTAGTTGCCGCGCAACGAGGACGATGGGGGCAGGCGGTTGTTAGCACAACGAAAGCGCGCTGCGCCATTCGCGAAAGCATCAGCGAAACAAGCGCGCTAGAGCGACATCTCAAACGCGGGGCGCAGCAGCACTTCGATGGCCATCACGATGAGTCCCATCGCGCCGGCGGCGAGTGTTAGCGTGCCGTATTCGTCGTAGCGCGTGTCGTAGAGGCACGCGACGATGAACAGAACGGCCAGCAGATTGGTCAGCCAGTAGAAGTTCAGCGCGAGTAGCATCGGCGTATCGGGTGCCGGCGCGCAACGCGCCGGCGGCTAGTGCAAGACGCTCGAATTCTAGCGGAGCGACCTTACGGATACGCAACAATAGCGTGCTCTACAGCACTTATCTTTGCGGTTTCGGCATTTCGTTGCGGATCCAGTCCGTGACCGAGGTGCGCTGCGGCTGCCAGCCGAGCAGCGTGCGGGCGCGCTCGCCGCGCACGCGGCTGTTCGAGCCGAGGCCGTACGACGCCATTTCGTAGCCCCATTCTTCGATTGCGGCTTCCAGCGGCCAATCCTGCGGCGCGCCCAGACCCATCACCTCGGCGAGCGCCGTGGTCATGTCGCGGAAGTTCGCTTCCCCGCTTTCCACGAAGTAGAAGGTGCCCGCCGGCGTGTTTTCGAGCGCGAGGCGATAGAGTTCGGCCACGTCGTCGATATGCACGTTCGACCAGATGTTCAGGCCACGCCCCACGTGACGCATCACGCCGCTCTTTTGCGCCTGGCGGATGAGCCGCGGCAGCTGCACGCTCGCGGCTCCCGGCACTGCGCCCACGCCATAGATCAGCGTGTTGCAGAGCACGGCGCTCTTCACGCCGCGCGCCGCGGCCGCGAGCACGAGATTGTCGATGGCCACGCGCGGCGCTTTGTCGGCGGTCGGCTCCGGCAGGGCGTCTTCGCGATAGATGCGCTCGGTCGCCTCGCCGCCCGATGCGTCGCCCACGATGCTCGAGCCGCTCGTGTGCAAGAGCGTCTTGCCGGAGCCTTCGAGGGCGTCGATGTGCGCCTCGAGCGCGCCGCGATGGTCGCTGCTCGCCGCGTTGATCACGGCGTCGGCGGCGCGCGCTTCTGCCATCAGCGTCTCGCGGTCGTCGAGATCGCCCTGCACGGGCGTGATGCCGAGCTTTTCGAGGTCGGCGAACTGCTCGGGCCGGCGCACGAGGCCGCGCACCGTGTGGCCCGCGCGCACGAGATGCGCCGCGATCGAGCCGCCGATAAACCCGCCTGCGCCTGTCACGAATACTTTCATGGGTGGCTCCTGGTCCTGTTTTGATTGCGATGGAAGCCAGTATCGGGGTATCCGGGTTTTGCAAAAACCGTGTTAGTCTCAAATGAATATTGACTGCGGATCAAGAATAGCCACGATGAAGACATCGACCGACGAACTGCTCGTATTCGTCACCGTGATCGATGCGGGGTCGATTACCGCCGCGGCTGAAAAGCTCGAGCAGACCGTGTCGGGCGTGAGCCGCGCACTGACGCGGCTCGAAAAGCAGCTGGGCGTCGCGCTGATCCTGCGCACCACACGGCGCTTGCAACTTACCGAAGAGGGCGAATTGTTCCTCGATCGCGCCCGCGCCATTCTCGCGGCGCTGGCCGATGCCGAGGAGGCTGTCACGCGCCACCGCGAGCGTCCCTCAGGGCGGTTGCGCGTGGATGCGGCCACGCCGTTCATGCTTCACTGTATCGTGCCGCACATCGCGGCATTCGCCGACGCTTATCCCGAGATCGAACTCGAACTCACGAACAACGAGCGCATCGTCGATTTGCTGGAGCAGCGCGTGGATATTGCCATTCGCATTGGCACGCTGCAGGACTCCACGCTGCACGCGCGCTCGCTCGGCACGAGCCGTTTGCGCATTGTTACGAGTCCCGGCTATCTCGCGGCGCACGGCACGCCGCGCAGTGTTATCGCGTTGCGCGAGCATCGGCTGATCGGCTTTACGACGCCCGCGCATCTCAACGGCTGGCCGCTGCGTGTGACTGGCGGCGACGAAACGCGCGCGGCGGCAAAGGCGCAGGAGACCGAACACGGCTACACCATCGCGCCCGCGCTTTCGGCGTCGAGCGGCGAGACGATACGCCAGCTCGCGCTCGCCGGCAGCGGTATTGCGTGCCTCTCCGACTTCCTCACCACGGCCGACCGCGAGGCGGGCCGTCTCGTCACCGTACTCGACGACGCACTGATCGAGTCGCGCCAGCCGATCCACGCCGTCTACTACCGCAGCGCGGCGCTCGCGGCGCGCGTGCAATGTTTTCTCGCGTTTATTGGGGGCAGGCTGCAACTCGACGCGTGACGGGCGCTTACGGCGCTCTCGTGGATAGTCCCAGGCCACAACGGGCGCAAAGGGGAGTTGTATAGACAGGCGCGCCAGGCTAGACTTCGGCCACTTTCGCGACTTGTATAGACAGGATTCGACCATGCTCCCGACTCTCCGCCTCACGCCCGGCCATCTGACCCTGCCCCAACTGCGCCAGATCGCGCGCGAGGCAGTGCGGCTCGAGCTCGATCCGGCCAGCTTCGCCGCCATCGACGCGGGCGCACGCGCCGTTGCCGAGATCACCGCGAAGGGCGAGCCCGCCTACGGCATCAATACGGGCTTCGGGCGTCTGGCGAGCACGCACATCCCGAACGACCAGCTCGAACTGCTGCAGCGCAATCTGGTGCTTTCGCATGCCGTGGGCGTGGGCGCGCCGATGTCGCGTCCGGTCGTGCGTCTCTTGATGGCACTGAAGCTGTCGAGCCTGGGCCGCGGCTATTCGGGCATCCGCCGCGAAGTGATGGACGCGCTCATCACGCTCTTCAACGCCGACGTGCTGCCGCTCATTCCCGTGAAGGGCTCGGTGGGCGCCTCGGGCGACCTCGCGCCGCTCGCGCATATGTCGGCGGTGCTGCTCGGCATTGGCGAGGTGTTCATCCGCGGCGAGCGCGCGAGCGCCGAGGCGGGTCTCGCGGCTGCGGGCCTCAAGCCGCTCGCGCTGCAGGCCAAGGAAGGTCTCGCGCTGCTCAACGGCACGCAGGCTTCCGCCGCGCTTGCGATCTACAACATGTTCGCGATCGAAGACCTCTACCGCACGGCGCTCGTCTCGGGCGCGCTCAGCGTGGATGCCGCCGCTGGCTCGGTGAAGCCGTTCGACGCGCGCATTCACGAACTGCGCGGCCATCGCGGCCAGATCGAGGCGGCCGCGGCCTATCGCACGCTGCTCGAAGGCTCGGCGATCAACCTCTCGCACCGCGATTGCGGCAAGGTCCAGGACCCGTACTCGCTGCGCTGCCAGCCGCAGGTGATGGGCGCGTGTCTGGACCAGATGCGCCACGCGGCGCAGGTGCTGCTCATCGAGGCGAACGCGGTTTCCGACAATCCGCTGATCTTCCCGGAAACGAACGAAGTGCTTTCGGGTGGCAACTTCCACGCGGAACCGGTGGCCTTCGCCGCCGACAATCTCGCGCTGGCCGCCGCCGAAATCGGCGCACTGGCCGAGCGCCGCATCGCGCTGCTCATCGACGCGACGCTCTCGGGCCTGCCGCCTTTCCTCGTGAAGGACGGCGGCGTGAATTCGGGCTTCATGATCGCGCACGTCACGGCTGCTGCACTGGCTTCGGAAAACAAGACGCTCGCGCATCCGGCCTCGGTCGACTCGCTGCCGACCTCGGCAAACCAGGAAGACCACGTTTCGATGGCGACGTTCGCGGCGCGCAAGCTTGCGGACATCGCCGACAACACGGCCTACATCCTCGCGATCGAACTGCTCGCCGCAGCCCAGGGCGTGGACCTGCGCGCGCCGCATCACACGAGCCCGGCGCTCGCGCATGTGATGCAGTCGGTGCGTGCCGAGGTGCCGCATTACGACCTCGACCGCTACTTCGCGCCGGATATCGAAGCGATTACGCATCTCGTGCAGAACGGCGCAATTGCTTCGCACAGCCCGTTCGCGTTCGAGTCCGAGGCGCATTGAAGCGCAATCACGCGCAAGCAGGCGCCAAGCCAAAGCACGGGCCAACGCGATGAACGCTCCCGCATACCAGGGCATCAAGGACTTCATCCTCGCGCGCATTCACGCTGGTGAGTGGAGCGAGGGCGACCAGGTGCCTTCGGAGAACGAACTGGCGCGCGAGTTCAAGGTCGCGCGCATGACCGTGAACCGGGCGGTGCGCGAACTCACCGCAGAACAGGTGCTCACGCGCGTACAGGGCGCGGGCACTTTCGTCGCGCGGCCCAAGTACGAATCGACGCTCGTCTCCATCCGCAGCATCTCCGACGAAATCCTCGCGCGCGGGCACCGCTACCGCGCCGAGGTGCTCGAGATCGGCGTGCATTGCGCCGACGAGGCGCTCGCCGTCGAAATGGGGCTCGCGGCGAACGACAAGGTGTTCAACTCGCGCGTGCTCCCCTTCGAGAACGACGAGCCCGTGCAGCTCGAAGAGCGCTGGGTCAATCCGGCCATCGCGCCCGATTACGCGGCGCAGGACTTCACGCACATCACGCCGAACCAGTACCTCGTGCATGTCGCGCCGCTGCAGGGCGTGGAGTACCGCATCGAGGCGCTCGCCCCCGAGGCGCAGACGCGCGCGCACCTCGCCATGGGCGAGGCCGAGCCGTGCCTCGTGCTGCACCGGCGCACGCGCTCGCGCGGGCTCGTCGCTTCGGTCGCCAATCTCTGGCATCCAGGCAGCCGCTACCGCTTCACCGGGCATTTCTAACCGAGGTCGGGCCCCGTAGGTGGGGCCGCCGAGGTCCCGCCGCCCAGGCCCGTGCGTCGTCGCGCGCCTCCATTTCCTCAGCTTTTTCCCTGTGCCTCGCCGACTGTCGCCGGCATGCGTCTTGCTGCCTTTACAGATTGCTGACCCGCTTGCCAATTAGGGCGCGTGTTTGGGGCCAGACGGCCCGGGAAAGCGCGCTTGGTGCGCCGCAGCCCGTATCATTGGCAGGTGATGCGAACGAAGGAGGAGCTCCGCAATGGACGATGCCAACGCCACGCTCATGCCGATGTGGCGGGCCAACCTGGCGCTGCTCACGCGCGAGGTCGGATCCGCCACGCGGCTCGCGCGCATGATGACGTTTTCCGCGAGCCACATGAAGCTGATCGTGTCGGGCGAGCGCGACTTCAGCGCGGAGTTCGTGCGCGGCGTGGAAGCCGTCACGGGCCTGCCCGAAGGCTGGATGGACGTGAAGCACGATAGCGCCGACGTGCCCGACGAGACGCGCGAAGCGATCGCGAGCGAGACGCCGCGCGCGCGCTTTCGCGGCACCGCGCATCCGGTGCGCAAGGCGCCCGTGCTGCGCGTCGAGCCGATCTTTGGCCAGGGCGCGAAGCGCGAGGAAGTGACGACGACGCCAGAGGCGCACCGGCGTCTCGCGGGTACGCGCAAGATCCGCGATCTCGCGGCGCAGGACGTGCGCAAGCTCGAACGCTGGCTGAGCGTGCCGCCGGTCGAGCCTGCGGTGCTGCGCTCGCGTATCGAAGACGTGATCAACTACGCCGACCCCGACGAGCGCGTGCGCGCCGATCTCGAAGGCCGCCTCGAGCAGATCGAGAAGCATCGCGAAATGCTGCTGCGGCATGTCTCGCGCCTCTACGCGCTGCTTTCGCGGCTGGGCGACGACTGATTCGTTGCCCGAATCATCGTCTGCCGAATCATCGTCGGGAAATCAGCGCTCCTGAACGCGCAGCTCCGCGAGTATCTGGTCGGCGAGAAAGTCGCACGGCGGGCGGTTCGAGCGCGCGCTGCGCGCGAGCACCACTTCCAGCTCCGGGAGTGCCGGGAGGCCATGCTGGCGGCCAAGCGTGACGAACGTCTCGGGCACCGCGCAGCGCGCGAGCGGCGCGATGGCGAGACCCGCGGCCACCATGCTGCACAGGCCCATCAGGCTCGGGCTTTCATAGGATGTGCGATACGCGATCTTTGCGCGCTCCAGCGCCTGGATCGCGTTCGTGTGCGCGACGCTGCCGCCTCCGAAGAGGGCGACCGGCAACGGCCGCTCGCGCCAGATCTCGCGCCCGCTCGCCGCGCTCACCGCCGCGGGGGGCGCTGCCCACACCATCGGCTCGAAGCGGATGAACTCGCCCGCCAGCCCGTGCGTGCGCGTGATGCAGGCGAGGTCGATTTTGTTGTCCTTCAGGAGCGGCATGAGCGCGCTGCTCGGCAGCCCGATCACCTGGATTTCCACCTTCGGCCAGTTCGCCGAGAACTTGCGCAGTACCGGCGGCATGAGCGAGGACGCATAGTCGTCGGGCACGCCGATCGACACGCGGCCCGTCACCTCCGGGTGCGCGAGCGAGGCCCACGCTTCGTCGCGCAACGCGAGCATGCGCCGCGCGTAGGCGATGAGCGTCTGGCCGTCGGGTGTGGGCGTGACGCTGCGCGGCGCGCGGATAAAGAGCGGCTTGCCGATGGATTCCTCGAGCGCGCGAATCTGCATGCTGAGCGCGGCCTGCGAGCGATGCACGAGCGCGGCGCCGCGCACGAAACTGCCGGCGTCGGCGACGGCCACCACCATGGCGAGCACGTCGAGGTCGAGGGTCTTCATTGGTATAAGAAAAATTGATCGAAGGCTTCAATATAACGCGTTTGTCTGAACGCGTGGACGCGCCGATACTGGGGCCGTACCGACCCGTCGCGTTGTTCTTCGCGCAGTTATCTGCGAAGAATTTCGCATCGTCCTTCGCTCCCGGAGAAGCCCATGTTGATGTCGCCGCCCGTCGATTTGACCTACGAACGATTCCAGCAACTGCACATGCGGCTCGACATGTCGCGCGGCAAGCCTTCGCCTGAACAGCTCGATCTCTCGCAGGCGCTCATCGACGAAGCCGGGCAGGCGGGCTATCTCGCGCGCGACGGCTTCGATTGCCGCAACTACGGTCTGGCGAGCGGCTTGCCCGAGGCGCGCGAACTGGGCGCCGGGTTGCTCGGCGTGCCTGGCGCGCAGGTGATCGCGGCGGGCAATTCGAGCCTCGAATTGATGCACGACGCGCTGACCTTCGCGCTGCTGCATGGCGTGCCGGTGGGCGAGGGCGCGGACGTTGGCGCGCCGTGGCGAGCGCAAGGCGAGATCGCGTTCCTGTGCCCGGTGCCGGGCTACGACCGCCACTTCGCGATCTGCGAGGCGCTGGGCGTGCGCATGATCGCCGTGCCGATGCGCGAGGACGGCCCCGACATCGACCGTGTGGAAGCGCTCGTGCGCGACGATCCGTCGATCAAGGGGATGTGGTGCGTGCCGCTCTACAGCAACCCGACGGGCGCGATCTGGTCCGACGAGGTGATCCGGCGTCTCGCCGCCATGCCCGCCGCGCCCGACTTCCGGCTCTTCTGGGACGACGCCTACCGCTTCCATCACCTGAGCGACGAAGCGCACACGACGCTCGACGTATTCGAGGCCTGCGCGGCGGCGGGCCACGCCGGGCGCGCGCTGATGTTCGCTTCGCTCTCGAAGGTGACGTTCGGTGGCGGCGCGTTTGCGTGGCTCGCCGCCGCGCCGCGCAACGTGGCCTGGTGGCAGAAGCACTCGGCCGTGCGCACGATCGGGCCGGACAAGCTCAACCAGTTGCGTCACGTGCGCTTTCTGCGCGACCGCGCGACGCTCACTGAGTTGATGGCGCGCCATCGCGCGCTGCTCAAGCCGAAGTTCGATGCGGTCGACGAGGTGTTCCGCGCCCGCCTCGCCGCCGTGCCCGGCGTGAGCTGGAAGGTGCCGCGCGGCGGCTATTTCATCAGCCTTTATGCGCCCGAGGGTTGCGCGCGCCGTACCGTCGAACTCGCAGCGGCGGCGGGACTCGTCCTCACGCCCGCGGGTGCGGCGTTCCCTTATGGCGTCGATCCGCGCGATAGCCATTTGCGGATTGCGCCGTCGTTTCCGGCACTCGACGAGGTGCGCCTTGCAGCCGAGGGCATCGCGCTGTCACTGCTGCGCGCCATCGAAGAACGGCGGGGATAGCGGCCAGGGTCGGTCCGGCGGCGCTCGCGTCGATGTGCTACAACGGCAGACGTAGCCCACGAACGTAGCCAACTTCCCGCGAGGTTGCCGTGCAAGGTCTCGCCGTTTCACTGCAACGCGCGCTCGCCCAGCGCGAGCGCGAAGGCCGCGCCGATAGCGGCCGTGCGCCAGCCGCGCGGCCGCTCGCGGCCGGTGCCGGCTGGTCGGTCGACGATGTCGTCTGCACGCTCGGGCCCGGCGACCGGCCCTACGAGGAGCGCCACGCGAGCGCGTGCCTCGCCATCGTGGCGGCAGGCGTGTTCGGCTACCGCAGCGGCAACGCGCGCGCGCTGATGACGCCCGGTGCGCTCATGCTGGGTGAAACCGGCGCCTGCTTCGAATGCGGCCACCGTCACGCGGCGGGCGACCGCTGCCTCTCGTTCCATTACGACCCGGCCTGGCTCGACGAGCAGGCCGCAGCCGCGGGTCTCGCGCCTGGCGCGCGCCGCTGGCGGCCAGCGCGGGTGCCGCCGGTGCGCGCGCTCGCGCCGCTCGTGGCGCATGCTTGCGCCGACGCGCTCGCGCAAGAGCGGGGTCACGCGCCCGGACTGGTCGGCGGAGCGTGGGATGAACTTGCACTGGACCTGGCGCTCACGACCTTGCACGTGGTCGCGAGCGGCAGGGACGCGCTCGCGCCAACCAAGCCGGGCGCCGCCGCGGCGGCACGCGTGGTCGCGACGCTGCGCCTGATCGACGAAACGCCCGACGATGCGCATACGCTCGCCAGCCTCGCGAGCGCGGCGGGCGTGAGCGAGTTCTATTTTCTGCGCACCTTCTCGGCGGTTGCCGGCGTGACCCCGCATCAATATCTGCTGCGCGCGCGGTTGCGCGCCGCTGCACTGCGTCTTGCCGCCGAAGACGAAGCGAAGGTCGTCGACGTTGCGCTCGCGAGCGGCTTCAACGATCTGTCGAACTTCAACGCGGCGTTTCGCGCGGAGTTCGGCGCGAGTCCCCGCGCATGGCGTGCCGCGCAGCGCGAGCGCCATCTCGCGCAGACTTCATGGCCGAACGCCGCGCAAGCGGCGGCGCGCGCCTGAACCGCCCGTGACGCGACGCGAGGGGTTCAGGCGCGCCGCCTTGTGCGTCGCGTCGTGCCTTGCGTTGAGTCTCGCGTTGACCCTGGCAATCGCGAGCGGCCACGTCCGCGCCCAGACCGTTGACACCGCCGCGCAAACCGACATCCCGCCGTTCACGCTCGAGCGCGATGAGCATCTCTTCGTCGTGCAGCAGGACGGCTCGGTCGTCGAGGACGACGACACCGTGCTGCGCGCCAACACCGCCGCAGGCGTGGACGAGATTGCCCAGCGCTACGTCTGGTTCAATAAGGATATCGAAACGATCACGAAGCTCGCGGCCGAAACCATCGATCCGGACGGTACCGCGCACGCGGTTGGCGCGAGCGGCATTCGCGACGTGCAGGAACCGCGCTCGGCAGGCGCGCCCACGTTCGAGGACGGCGTGCTGCGCACGGTGATCTTTCCGGGCGTCCAGGTTGGATCGCGCGTGCATCTGCATTTCGCGAAACGCCGCGCGAAGGCGCTCGAAGCGGGCACGTTCGCGTACTTCGTCGAGCCGACCGGCGAACCCGTCGAGTTTCAGCGCCTCATCTTCGATTTGCCCGCCAACGTGCCGCTTCACGCCGATGCGCGCGGCTACACGGCGCTCGCCCCCGAGACGGCGAACGGCCGTACCCGCTACGCGTTCGACTACCGGCACGGCCCCTATCCGCCGCTCGAAGCGGGGGCGGTGGCCTACGTGAACTGGGGCGACCGGCTGATGGTTTCGACGGTGCCCGACTTCGCCGCGTTCGCCGCGCGCTACCGCGAAGCTGCCGCCGATCCCACCTCGGCCGATCCGGCCATCGCATCGCTTGCGCAAGTGCTCACGGCGGGCGTGAGCGACCCGCGCGAGCAGGCGCGCCGCATTTACGACTGGATGCGCTTCAATATCCGCTACGTCGCGCTCTTTCTTGGCGAGACCGCAGCCGTGCCGCATCGCGCGACCGACATCCTGCGTAACCGCTACGGCGACTGCAAGGACCACGTGGCGCTCTTCAGCGCGCTGCTCGCGGCAGTGGGCATACGCGCCGAGCCCGTGCTGCTCAACCTCGGCCCCGTCTATACGCTGCCCGACGTGCCGGGCTATGGCGCGCACGCGATCAACCATGCGATCGCGTGGCTGCCCGACCTTGGCGTGTACGCGGACACGTCCTCGGGCGGCTACGCGTTCGGCTACCTGCCGCCGGGCGTGATGGACCGGCCCGTGCTGCTCGTCGACGACGGCGTGCTCTCGCGTACGCCCGCGACCGGGCGGCGCGAGCGCACGGCGCGCCTTTCACTCGACGTGGGCGCAACCGGCGACGCCGCCTACAGCTACTACGTGGAAGACGAAGGCGCGGGCGCGGAGCCCGAGCGCAACTCGTTTCGCCGCGCGACGCACGCGGGGGCGCAGCAACTCGCGGCGCAGCGCCTGCGGCTCACCGGACTCGCCGGCACCGTGCACGTGAGCACGAGCGCGACGGATGCGACCGACGGAGCATTTTCGGTGACGATGGCAGGCACGCTCGATCACGTGGTCTGGCGCGACGGCACGACCGCAATACCCACCACGAGCAGCTTCACGGGCGGCATTGCCACGCAGATCGACAACTGGCTTGCGCAGCCGCGCCGTACGCAGCCCTGGGCGTGCATCGGCGGGGAGTTTTCGGAGAGCGCGCAGATCGTGCTGCCCGCGTTCGCGCGCGTGACCGACGTGCCGCAAGACACGCAAGTCAGCGACGCGTTTCTCGACTACGCGTCGTACTACGTGTTCGACGCGCGCTCGCGCACGCTGCAGATCGAGCGGCGGCTTTCGGCGCGTTTTGGCCACCAGATGTGCACGGCCGACGAATTCGCGCACATGCGCGACGCGCTCGTGCGCATCGAGCGCGATACGCATGCGCAGATCGTCGTGCGGGCTGCGAGCGCGCCGCAGGAACCATGAGGGGCGCTCAGCCGCCGCGCGTCGTCACCGGCGCCCACACGCCTTTTTTCACCTGCCAGAGCGTCGAGGCGCCGTTCTTGAGTGAGCCGTCCTGCTCGAAGGCAATACGGCCAGTCACGCCGTCGACGGCGAGCGCCTTGAGCGCGCTGCGGTACACGTCGGGTTTCGCCGATTTCGCGTTGACCATCGCGTGGATCGCGGCCCATGCCGCGTCGTACCCGAACGGCGCGTAGGCGAGCACGTTGGTGCCGAAGCGGTTTTTATAGGCCTGCTCGAAACGCGGGCCGTCCGGCAGTTGCGCGAGCGGGCGGCCGTATTCCCAGGCCATCGCGCCTTCGGCGGCTGCGCCCGCGGCCTGGGTGAAGTCGGCGTTCGCCACGCCGCCGCCGCCCACGAACTGCGCGTTCATGCTGCGCGCCTTCATCTGCGTCACGAGCGCCGCGCCTTGGTGCGCGAGGCCGCCGAAATAGAGCAGGTCGGCATCGGCGGCCTTGATTTTCGCGAGCTGCGGGCCGAAGTCGCTCGCGACGCTTTCCGCGAACTCGCGCGCGACCACGTTGCCGCCATGCTCGCGCACCGCGTGCTCGAATACATCGGCTTCGCCCTGACCGAAGGCGGTGCGGTCGTCGATGATGGCCACGCGTTTGGCCTTCATCACGTCCACGGCCCACGCGCCGGCTATGCCTGCGTTCTGCGCGTCGTTTGCAATCACCATGAAGGTGTTGGCGAAGCCTTGAGACGTGATGACGGGATTGGTAGCCGCGGGGCTGATCATCGGAATGCCGGCGCTCTCATAGATGCGCGAGGCCGGAATGGCCGAGCCCGAGTTGAAGTGGCCGACCACAGCGTTCACCCCTTGATTCGCCAGCGTCGCGGCGGCCTGCACGCCGAGGCGCGGATCGCTGCGGTCGTCGATGGGCACGAGTTCGAAATGCGCCGTCTGCTCGCCGATCTTGAGGTTTTGCGCGTTCGCTTCGTCGAGGGCGAGTTGCACGCCGTTTTCCAGATCGCGGCCGTAATTTGCGTAGTCGCCCGAGAGCGGCGAGACGAAACCGATGCGCACGTTGAGCGGGCCGGCGGCCAGGGCGCTGCGGCTGGCGCCGAGCGTCCAGACGGTGGCCAGCGCGCCAATCAGGAGCCCAGCCGCAAGCTTGCCGAACGGGCGGCGCGTGCGGCACGCACGGCGCGGCGTGGCAAATGCGTAGACGCTAGCGGTTCTGAGCGCGGCGGCGAGACTCATCGTGACTCCTTGCGCGACAGCGGCGCGGTGTTCTTGTGTGCGTTTTTCTCGGGTACGCCGCGTCGCGCACCGGCCGTGGCGCGTAGGCGGAGCGTCTCGTCTTCAGGTCTTGCTGTTTGCGACTGCGGCTTGCCGGGACGTGTCGTGCGACGGCTGCGTGCGTGGGCGGGATGTCTCAGCAGGCTCCCCATGTGCGCCGGCTGGGGGCGCGCCTTCGTGAGGCGGCGGATGGCGAGCAATATATCAGGCCGCCCGGTCAGTCGCGCAGTCAGTCGCTCAGTCAGTCGCTCAGTCAGGCCCGCACGCCGTGTCGCGCGGGTAGGCTACTCGCCCCTTTGCAGCTCGAAGAGCGCGTCGCGCAGCCGCACGAGCGGCGCCATGGTGTCGGCGCTCGCCCATCCTTCGAGGTCGTCGAGCGCGCGGTTGCAGCCGTCGAGCACCACGTCGAGATCGACGGGAATGCCGTTGGCGAGCGCGAAGCGAATCGTCGCCTCGAAGCGTTCGCATTCGTCGTCGCCGTACGAGATGTCGAGCGTGTCGGCAATGGTCTGGGCGATGTCGCTGCGTTCGCGGTCGCTCTCGTCGACGAAGTCGATGATGCCGCGCGCGACGTCGGGCGCATGGTAAAGCGCGATGTCGAGCCACACGGCGGCGTCGAAATCGCTTTCGTGGCTTTGTTCCTCGAAGTATTCGATGGCTTCCTGCTCGTGGGTCTCGCCGGCGTTGACGGCGAGGCAAAGCTGCTCGAAATACTCTTCCTGTTCGCTACGGATTGAATCGGACATCGGTCATTCTCTAAAGACGGTGGGCGCCGCAGCTGTGTTTTGCCGCCGCGAGTCATGCGGACGGCATTATAGGCCGCGCGCGCACCTCTTCAGTCTACGCGGCGTCCGCCGCCCAGGCGTCGAACCATTCGCGCGGGCGCGCGATCTGGTCTTGCGCCGCGACGATTTCCAGTTCGTAACGGCCTGCGTCGTAAGTCGCTTTCACCACGGCGTTCACGGCCGCGAGCGTGTGTTCGAACGCGCGGCGCAGCGAGTCGCCGAGCATCAGGCGCGCGACGAACACCGCGCTAGTCACGTCGCCCACGCCCACCGGCTGGCGCGCGAACGGGTAGAGCGGGCGCTGGCCGAGCCACGCTTCATGCTCGGTCACGACGAGCATGTTGAAGCGGTCGGCAGGGCTGTTGCGGTCGAGCAGATGCTTCACGAGGATCAGCTTCGGGCCGCGGCGCAGCACTTCGCGGCACGCGAGCACGCCTTCTTCCGCGGTCTCGATCTCGCGGCCCACGAGGCGTTGCAACTCGCTGTGATTGGGCATCATCGCGTCGGCGACCTCGGGCATGTTGCGCACGAGGAACTCCTGAATGCCGGGCTCGACGCGGCAGCCGTTGTCGGCGTTGAGCGTGCCCATCACCGGGTCGCAAAAGTAGCGCGCCTGCGGGTTGGCGGCCTTTACGGCGCGGACCACTTCGATCACGGCCTGGGCCTGCTCGGGGGCGCCGAGGTAGCCCGATAGCACCGCATCGCAGCGCGGCAGCACGCCGATCGCGCCAATGCCTTCGACGAGATCCACGACCTCGTCCGAGCCGATGGCGGCGCCGGTCCAGTGGCCGTATTGCGTGTGATTCGAGAACTGCACCGTATTGAGCGGCCAGACATTCACGCCAAGGCGGCGCATGGGAAACACCGCGGCGCTGTTGCCCGCGTGACCGAACACGACGTGCGACTGGATGCTCAAAACGTTTTTCATGGCCGGTCCAGATTTCGTTATGGCTTGCGGCGCTTCATGCAGCGCGCCTTTGCGCAGGTGCAGCAACGATAACCGAATTCGCTGCGCCCAGTCGATGGATGCGTAGGCGCGGTGTTGCGTGCGCGCCTGCTTCCAGCGCCTGCCATTCGCTTGGGGAAGCGCTAAGCCACGACGTTTTGACCGGCCAGATCGCGATAGAGCGTCATGTAGCGTTGCGCCGACGCCGCCCAGCCGAAGTCCTGCTGCATTGCACGCGAGCGCGTCTCGCGCCAGTCGCGACTGCGCCCATAGAGCGCGAAGGCGCGGCGGATCGCGGCCGTGAGCGCGTCGGGCTCGAAGCGCTCGAACACGAAGCCGGTGGCGAGACCATCGGCGAGATTTTCCAGCGAGGCGTCGACCACCGTATCGGCGAGTCCGCCCACGCGGTGCACGAGCGGCAGCGCGCCATAAGCGAGCGCATAGAGCTGCGTGAGGCCGCACGGCTCGAAGCGCGAGGGGACCATCATCACGTCGGCGCCCGCGACGATCTCGTGCGCGAGCGTCTCGTCGAAGCCAAGTTCCACGGCCACCGATTCGGGATGCTGATGCGCGGCGCGCGCGTAGCCCTGTTCGAGGCTGGCGTCGCCGGTCCCGAGCACGACGAGCTGCCCGCCGCGCGCGACGATCTCGGGCAGCGCCGCGAGCAGCAGGTCGAGGCCCTTTTGCTCGGTGAGCCGGCTCACCACGCCGAACACCGGTGCGTCGTGCTTCTGCGCGAGCTTCAGGCGCGCCTGCAGCGCCGCCTTGCAACGCATTTTGCCGCTCTGGCGCGTGGCCGAATAGCGTGTGGCGATGGCCGTGTCGCTCGATGGATTCCACACGGCGTAGTCCACGCCATTGAGAATGCCGACGAGGTCGTGCGTGCGTCCGCGTAGCAGCGCCTCGAGGCCGCCGCCCTGGGCGACCGTCTGAATCTCGCGCGCGTAGGTCGGGCTCACCGTCGTGATCTTGTCGGCGAAATAGAGGCCGGCTTTCAGAAATGAAAGCTGGCCGTAGAACTCCACGCCGTGCATGTCGAAGAAGTCGCGCGGCAGGCCGAGAGCGTCGAACTGCTGCGCGGGGAAGATGCCCTGGTAAGCGAGGTTGTGAATCGTGAAGATCGAGCGCGCGCCGCCGGGCGCTACGCTCGTGCCGCGCTCGCGCGCCGCCGCGCGCAGATAGGCCGGCGCGAGCCCGGCGTGCCAGTCGTGCGCCTGCACAATGGCGGGCGCCCAGTCGGGATCGAGGTGCAGCGCCAGCTGCGCGGCTGACCAGCCGAGCAGCGCGAAACGTTGCGCGTTGTCGCCGTAGGGCACATGTTCGGCGTCGAGATAGGGGTTGCCGGGGCGCGCGTAGAACGCGTCGGCGCGGATCATGTAGACGGCAAGCTCGCTGCCGGGCAGGCGCCCGAGTTCCAGCGTCGCCTCGGGCGCGCCGAAGGTGCGCGCCAGACGCGCAACGGGGCGCAGGTCCTCGAGGCCCGCCGCCACGGGCGCGAAGCCCGGCAGCAGCAGGCGGGCGTCGACGCCTTGTTCGATCAGCGCGGCGGGCAGGGCCGCGGTGACGTCGGCGAGGCCGCCGGTCTTCAGGAGTGGATACAGCTCGCTGGCTACGTGCAGGACGCGAATGGTCATCGGGAGTCAGTCCTCTCGGTGCTCGGGTTGCTTGCGGGTTGGCGCGTCCTTGAGCGAATCGGATTCGGCGGATCAACTGCGCCAGGCGGACAGCTAGCCGGGCAACTTCGCCAGCGAATCGCTCGTGACCAGCACGACGCCGCTCTCGGTGCGATAAAAGCGCTCGGCGTCGCGCGCTGCGTCTTCGCCGATCACGGTGCCGTTGGGAATCGTGCAGCCGCGGTCCACGACGACCTTGCGCAGCCGGCAACTCGTGCCCACCGTCACCTGTGGCAACAAGACTGCCTCGGCAATGTTGCAGAACGACTGCACGACGACATTCGACGAGAGCACCGAGCGCGAGATCTGCGAACCCGAGATCACACTGCCGCCGCACACGATCAGGTTGGTGCCCGAGCCCTGCAGGCCGTTGAGGTCGCGCACGAACTTGGCGGGCGCCAACTGTTCCTGGTAGGTCCAGATCGGCCAGTTGCGGTCGTAGAGATCGAGCGCGGGGATGGTCGAGGCGAGGTCGAGGTTGGTGGACCAGTAGGCGTCGACCGTGCCCACGTCGCGCCAGTAGGGTTCGGCGGTCGGGTCCGACG
Source organism: Paraburkholderia sp. CNPSo 3274 (assembly GCF_024206475.1). GTDB lineage: Bacteria > Pseudomonadota > Gammaproteobacteria > Burkholderiales > Burkholderiaceae > Paraburkholderia. The sequence goes on along the minus strand of NZ_JAMBPR010000091.1, from coordinate 6,584 downwards.
ACACACAGGACATGCTGAACGGATGCGCGATCGCATGGCCGTCGCTCACCACGCGCGGAATGATGTCCTTGCCGAAGTCGTGGTCGGTGGCCGAGCGCGAGATGTTCTCTTCGAGCAGATGAACGAGGTAGTTCGTGTCGAACACATAGATGCCCATGCTCGCGAGCGCGATGTCGGGGCGGCCGGGCATGGCGGGCGGGTCGTCGGGCTTTTCGACGAAACCGGTCACGCGGCGCGCCTCGTCCACGGCCATCACGCCGAACGCGCGCGCTTCCATGCGCGGCACCTCGATGCAGCCCACCGTGCAGTCGGCGCCGCTCGCGGCATGGTCGGCGATCATGCGCGTGTAGTCCATCTTGTAGATGTGGTCGCCGGCCAGCACCACCACGTACTTCGGGCTGATCGAGCGGATGATGTCGATGTTCTGGTACACGGCGTCGGCGGTGCCCCGATACCAGTGCGCGCCTTCTACACGCTGCTGTGCGGGCCACAGGTCGAGGAACTCGTTGAATTCGCCGCGCAGGAAGCCCCAGCCACGCTGCAGATGGCGCAAAAGCGAGTGCGCCTTGTACTGCGTGACGACCGCAATGCGGCGGATGCCCGAATTCAGGCAGTTCGAGAGGGCGAAATCGATAATGCGGTACTTGCCGCCGAAGTACACGGCCGGCTTCACGCGCTTGTTGGTGAGCGGCCCGAGGCGCGTGCCGCGGCCGCCAGCTAGCACGATGGCGAGGGTGGTGCGTTGCAGATCGTTGAGGCTTGCCGGAGTTTCCATGGTCGTCTCCTTGTTGTGCCCCCGGTGCGGCCGCCGCGGTCCGCCTCGTCGTGCCTGGGCCCGTGCGGTCCTTCTTTCGCGTGCTTGTCGCGTCCCTGATGCGGCGCGTATCGCAGTGCAGCACGCGTGCGTATCTCGCGTCGCGGACGTCTCGTGCGTCCTGTATTGACTGTTCTAGCACCGAATGCAGCGTAGCGCGAATTGCCTGTCCGCAGGGCAGGACATGCGCACGGCATTCGTGCGAGGCGTTCGTGAGCAGCAAACGGCATGCCGCACGCGTTCGCCGGGCCAGAAAGCCGACATGTGCGGGGCGGGGCCGCTAGAATCGCTGGCTGAACCGGCGCCAATTCGCCGTCCTGTTGTCTGTCCGACATTTCGCCCGATCTCCCGTCGATGAGAGCCATCCTGAACCACACGCTTGCCCGCTTTGCCCCCTTCGTTGCCGCTTTGAGTGCGGCCGCGCTCTGTCACGCCGCCCTCGCTGCCGACCCTGAGGCGAGCGGGCCCGCGCCACTCGCGGCGTCGTCACCGCAAGCCGCGACCCGAACGCCCGACAGCCCCGCGTATGGTCCTGAGCTGCAGGGCTTCGAGTATCCGCATCCCGTGCATGACTTTGCGTTCGTTTCGCAAGGGCAAACGCTGCATATGGCGTACATGGACGTGCAGCCCGCGAAACCGAACGGACGCACCGCGGTCCTGCTGCATGGCAAGAACTTTTGCGCGGCCACGTGGGACGCCAGCATCCGCGAGTTGCACGCCGCGGGCTACCGCGTAATCGCGCCGGACCAGATCGGCTTTTGCAAATCGAGCAAGCCTGCTTCGTACCAGTTCAGCTTCCAGCAGCTCGCGCGCAACACGCATGCGCTGCTCGCCGCGCTCGGCGTGCACGACGCGACGATCATCGGCCATTCGACGGGCGGCATGCTGGCGGTGCGCTACGCGCTCATGTATCCGCGCGAAACCGAGCAGCTCGTGCTCGTGAACCCGATCGGGCTTGAAGACTGGAAGGCGAAGGGCGTGCCGTCGATTTCGGTGGACGACTGGTACCAGCGGGAGCTCAAGACGAACGCCGACGGGATTCGCCGCTACGAGCAGGCCACCTATTACGCGGGCCAGTGGCGGCCCGCTTACGAGCCGTGGGTGCAGATGCTGGCGGGCATGTATCGCGGGCCGGGCAAGGCGCAGGTGGCGTGGGACTCCGCGCTGCTCTACGACATGATCTACACGCAGCCCGTGATCTACGAGTTCGGCCAGTTGCAGATGCCGACGCTGCTGCTCATCGGCGACAAGGACACGACCGCCATCGGCAAGGATCTCGCGCCGCCGGAGGTGCTCGCGCAGCTCGGGCACTATCCGGTGCTGGCCAAAGCCGCGCAGCGCGCCATTCCACACGCGACGCTCGTGGAGTTCGCCGATCTCGGACACGCGCCGCAGATGCAGGATCCGCAGGCGTTTCATGCCGCGCTGCTCAAGGGCCTCGACGCGTTGAACACGTCGCACTGAGGGCGCGTTCGAGAGCGGGCGCGGTTGCCGCGCCGCGCGCCGTGGTTTACCGTCCCGCGGCGGCTTCCTTCAATGCTTCGCGCGCTTGCGCCGCCATCTCGAACGAACGCAGGCGCGCCGCGTGGTCGTAGATCTGCGCGGTGACGATAAGCTCGTCCGCGCCGGTCTGCTCGATCACCGAGGCGAGGCCTGCGCGCACGGTTTCCTGGTCGCCCACCACGGAGCAGGCGAGCGAGTGCGACACACCGGCGAGTTCGAACTCGTTCGCCGCGATCTGCTCGACCGGCGGCGGCAACCGCCCCGGCGTGCCGCGCCGTAGATTCACGAACTGTTGCTGCAGCGAGGTGAAGAGAAAGCGCGCTTCTTCGTTCGTGGGCGCGCCGAACACGTTCACGCCGACCATCGCATGGGGCCTCGCGAGCACTGCCGACGGACGGAACTGCGAGCGGTAGAGACGCAGCGCCGTGAGCAGATGGTCGGGCGCAAAGTGCGAGGCGAACGCGAACGGCAGGCCCATGGCCGCCGCGAGCTGGGCGCCATAAAGGCTCGAGCCGAGGATATAGAGCGGCACGTTCAAGCCCGCGCCGGGCACCGCGCGCACGCGCTGGCCTTCCACGGGTGCGGCGAAATAGCGCTGCAACTCGGCCACGTCGTCGGGGAAGCTGTCGGCGCTGCCGTGCAGGTCGCGGCGCAGCGCGCGCGCCGTGGTCTGGTCGGTGCCGGGCGCGCGCCCGAGTCCGAGGTCGATGCGGCCGGGGTAGAGCGCTTCGAGCGTGCCGAATTGCTCGGCAATCACGAGCGGAGCGTGGTTCGGCAGCATGATCCCGCCCGAGCCCACGCGGATGGTTTGTGTGCCGCCCGCCACGTAGCCGATCACCACCGAAGTCGCCGCGCTGGCGATACCCGTCATGTTGTGATGCTCGGCCAGCCAGAAGCGGTGGTAGCCGAGGCGTTCGGCGTGCCGGGCGAGATCGAGCGTGTTGTGCAGCGCGGCGCCGGCATGGGAGCCCGCCGGGATGGGCGAGAGGTCGAGTACGGAGAAGAGGGTCATGGGCTAGCCTGGGGCCTGGTATGGAGAGCGCGACGCGCGTGCAGTGCGCCGGTTGTTCGACGCGCGGCCGCAAGGCAGTCGCAAGGTGCGGCCATTGTGCCAAACCACTTTCGTTCGTGCTGGCGGTCTTCGGGAACCCATGCCGCCGGCGTGGGTTCAGAGACGGCTGATTATTTTTTACGCCCAGTCGACTTGAATATTAACGAGAACCACTCCTGTTTAAATGCAAAAGGCGCGCTTTTAATTCAGAATTATTAAAGAATCATTTCTATATGCTTACCGAATTTGTTCGGGGCGGAAAAGCTCTGGAAGGCGCCTGTTTAATCGCTGAAATAGTTACGCTTTTGCAACTTCGGCAACGCATTTTCCCGATTCCGTCGGAAGCAACTGACAGAGCTTGCTGATACAATTTTCCGCGTCGAATCGGGGATCGACCATCCGGCTTCAATTGTCCGGGTTCTAGCTTCGAATACGTAATGCGGCTACGATGCGCGGCTTATTTCTGGATTTTCAGGGCAGGGAAATGGTACGTGGTGAAACGCGAATTCCGGTCGGGGCACCGCAGGAGCTTCACCCCTTGCGCGCAGCCGGCGGCGAGCGCGGGTTTGCCCACGTGACCCAGCAAGGCGGCGTGTCATGACGGTGTTGCCGTTTTTCGCCATGCCGGCGCCCTGGCCCGTGCTCGTCTGGGTCGTGGTCGTGCTGTGCGGCGTTGCCGCTTTCTACGGCCTCGTTGCTGCGCTGACGATGCCGCGCCTCGGTTCGGCCGCGCTCGTGCGCGAAGCCGCGCGCCGCGCGCGCCGTGCGCAACCGCAGCCCGTGAGCGTGCTCAAGCCCTTGTGCGGCGCCGAGCCGCGCCTCTACGAAAATCTCGCGACCTTCTGCGAGCAGCGGCATCCGCGCTTTCAATTACTGTTCGGCGTGTCCTCGCCGGCGGATCCGGCCATTGCCGTGGTGCGCCGATTGCAGGCCGCTTATCCCGGCCATGACATCGAGCTCGTGATCGACCCGCGCGTGCACGGCAGCAATCTCAAGGTGAGCAACCTAATCAATCTGGCTGCGTGCGCGCGGTACGACGCGATCGTCGTGGCCGACAGCGATATCGCCGTCGAGCCCGACTATCTGGAGATCGTCACCGCGCCGCTCGCCGACCCGGACGTGGGCGTCGTGACCTGCCTCTACAGCGCTCGCAGCATCGGCGGTTTCTGGCCCCGTGTGGGTGCGCTCTTCATCAACGAGTGGTTCGCGCCTTCGGTGCGCGTGGCGCATTCCACGGGCTCGCGCGCGTTCGGTTTTGGCGCGACGCTCGCGCTTTCCCGTGCGACGCTCGAGCGCATCGGCGGTTTCGCGGCACTCAAGGACTGCCTCGCCGACGACTATCTGCTTGCCCGTTACGCGCGCGATCATGGCCTCGCCACGGTGCTGGCGCCGGTGGTGGTCGCCACCGACGTGATCGAGCCGACCTTCGGCTCCCTCTGGCTGCGCGAGACGCGCTGGCTGCGAACCATCCGCTCGGTGAATCCGGCGGGCTTCGCTTCACTGTTCATTACGTTCCCCACGCCGTGGCTCGTGCTGGGCGCGCTGTTCTACGGTCTGCTCGCGGCGGGCGCGGGCATCGGCGCGTGCGCCGCGACGCGCGCGGCGCTGGCTGGGCTCGCCACGGCCACGATGGCGGGTATCATTGCGCGTTTGATACTGCACGTGCGAGCGAGCGGAAGCTGGCGCGCGTTCTGGCGCGATTTGCCGCTCGTGCCGCTGCGCGACGTGCTGCTGGCCCTGCAGTGGCTTTCCGCCGCGTTCGGCTCGCACGTGATCTGGCGCGGCGTGCGCGTGAGCGTCGCCAATCCCGAGGCCGAAGCGCCTTCCGCGACGGTGGCGCGGGCTCGCGCTACCAGGCAAAGCGCGAGATCCGCTCGTTCTGGTATCCCACCTGGCTCGCGCAGCCCGCGGCCCTCGTGCCCGACAGCCGCGTGCTCGACGCGCCGGCCGACGGCCTCTCCGTGGAAGAGACGCTGAAGATTGCAGCTGCATACGACCTCGTCATCATCCACACGAGCACGCCGTCGTTTCCGACCGACGCGCTGTTCTGCGAAGACCTCAAGAAGTGCAAGCCGTCGATCGTCATCGGTCTGGTGGGCGCGAAGGTGCAGGTCGATCCGCACAATTCGCTCACGGCCACCGAGGCGGTCGACTTTGTCTGCCGCGAGGAATTCGACTTCACCTGCAAGGAAATCGCCGAAGGCATGCCGCTGGCCGAGGTCAAGGGCATCTCGTGGCGCGCGAAGGACGGCTCGATCGAGCACAACGCCGGCCGTCCGGTGCTCGAGGACATGGACTCGCTGCCGTTCGTCGCGCCGATCTACAAGCGCGACCTGAAGATCGAGAATTACTTCATCGGCTACCTGAACTACCCGTACGTGTCGATCTACACGGGTCGGGGCTGCAAGTCGCGCTGCACGTTCTGCCTGTGGCCGCAGACCGTGAGCGGCCACGTCTACCGCACGCGTTCGGTCGAGAACGTGCTCGAGGAAGCGAAGTGGATTCGCGAGAACATGCCGGAAGTCAAGGAGCTCATGTTCGACGACGACACCTTCACCGACGACCTGCCGCGCGCCGAAGCGATCGCCATTGGCCTCGGCAAGCTCGGCATGACGTGGTCGTGCAACGCGAAGGCGAACGTGCCGTACAAGACGCTCAAGGTCATGAAGGAAAACGGCCTGCGTCTGTTGCTCGTGGGCTTCGAATCGGGCGACGACCAGATTCTCGTGAACATCAAGAAGGGCGTGCGCACGGACTTCGCGCGCCGCTTCAGCGCCGACTGCAAGAATCTCGGCATCAAGGTTCACGGCACCTTCATTCTGGGGCTGCCGGGCGAGACGCAGGACACGATCAAAAAGACGATCGAGTACGCGAAGGAAATCAATCCGCATACGATTCAGGTGTCGCTCGCAGCTCCCTATCCGGGCACGACGCTCTACAAGCAGGCCGTCGAAAACGGCTGGATGGAAGAGAACAAGACCATCAACCTGGTGAGCAAGGAAGGGGTGCAGCTCGCGGCGATCGGCTATGCGCATCTGTCGCGCGACGAGATCTATCACCACCTGGAGCAGTTCTATCGCCAGTTCTATTTCCGGCCGTCGAAGATCTGGGAGATCGTGCGCGAGATGCTCACGAGCTGGGACATGATGAAGCGGCGTCTGCGCGAAGGCGTGGAGTTCTTCCGCTTCCTGCGCGCGCACGAGGCATGATGGACCG
>NZ_JAMBPR010000010.1 GCF_024206475.1 Paraburkholderia sp. CNPSo 3274 | reverse complement strand
CTGGCTGAAACGATCAACGGCTTGTACAAGGCAGAGGTGATCCATCGCCTCGGACCGTGGCGCAATCCGCAGGCCGTTGAAATGGCGACGCTCGAATGGGTTGACTGGTTCAACAATCGTCGACTATTCGGCCCCATCGGCAACATTCCACCTGCCGAGGCAGAAGCCGCTTATTATTCAAAACTCGCTGGGTCCGCCATCGCGGCGTGACTCAAGCAAAACAGCCTCCGGGAAACCCGGGGCGGTTCATACCGCCAACTACTCCCGGATCGGCACCGCCTTCAGAACGGGGCGGTCGCGCGTAAGGTCCGAAAGAGACTGCTGATCCCGATGTCGACGGGCCGGGCACAACGGGCGCGTGCGGTCCATCAGGAGGTGCGGAACCACAGGGAGAAATGCCGGTGGGATGCGTTGCGCCCAGGTTCGGGCGTGACGTTGTCTCCGTGTTGTGGACCGCTGCCGCGGTTTCGCTGTTGTTGTCCAAAAGGTTATTTCGTCGCCCCCAAAAGAAAAATGCCGGGCGGAAAAATGATATTTCCTCCCTGCGGAAATATCGGCATCGTTCTTGTGAACGCATTTCGGGCCAAAAAAAGCGGCCCCGGCGAAGGCTCTCGCCAGAGGCCGCTTAAGCGCTGGAGAACTCCTTTCCGTCAGATCGCGATCGAACGCCCTTCGACGGATGACTGGATGGCGCTGTCTACGACCCGCTGGATCTCCCACGCCTCCTTGAAGTCGGGAAACGCCCGCCCCCCTCGATCAATCGCATCGAGGAATCCGGCCATCTCAATGGTCTTGAGATCGTTGAATCCGATCTGGTGGCCGCCTGCGACCGTAAAATTGGCATACGGCGGGTGTGCAGGCACCGCTTCGATACGGGTAAATCCGGAGGTGCGCGGGTCGTCACCGCCGCGGTAATAGTGCAGTTCGTTGAAACGCTCCTGGGAGAATACGAGCGCGCCCCTCGTTCCATAGACTTCGAACTCGAGCTGCATCTTGCGCCCCGTCGCGGCCCAGTTTGCTTCGAGAGTGCCTGAGCAGCCTCGCGCAAACGTGACCATCAGCCGGGCAATATCGTCGACCTTGACCGTCCGCCGCTCGCGCGCGCCCGGTGCGACCGGCCGTGTCTTGTTGACGGTCTCGAGCCGCGCGGTCACCTCCTCGATCGGCCCGAGAAGGAAGCGGGACAGCCCGATGATGTGGTTGCCGATCTCCGCGAGCGCACCGGCGCCGTTTTCCGGATCCACTCGCCAGCCGTAGGGAATTTCGGGGTCTGCCATGTAGTCTTCGGCGTGCACCCCACGAAAGCTTGTAATTTCACCGAGCTCGCCATCCGCGATCATTTGGCGCGCGAGAGCCAGCATCGGATTCTTGATGTAGTTGTACCCAACCTGCGTCACCGTTCCTGCCGCCGCGGCGGCCTCGGCCATCGCCAGTGCGTCGGTTGCCGAAGGGGCGATAGGCTTTTCGCAGTGCACGTGCTTGCCAGCTGCAATTGCCGCAAGCGCCATCTCGCGATGCAGGCTGCACGGCGTCGTGATGGAGATCACCTTGATTGCGTCGTCTGTGAGCAGTGATTTCCAGTCCGTCGTTGCCCGCTCGAACCCGAACTGCTGCTGGGCTTGTCGTGCACCCGCCTCATTGACGTCAGCCACCGCGACAAGGCGCGGCCGCACCGACTCCGGGAAGGCGTTCGGAACAGCACGGTAGGCGAGCGCATGCGCCTTTCCCATGAAGCCTGTTCCGATCACGCCGACACCAATCTCTCGTCTCATCCAAACCTCCAAATATCGATCGCGGCACGTCGTGCCGCGATCGTCGAAATAACTAGAGCGCGAGGCAGAATTGACTACTGCCTCAACCGTCGATCACTTCTGCTGGGAATAGCAGACGTTCACGTCGGCCTTTGTCGCGATCGGATTCGGCAGATACTGGAGCGCCTGCGGGGTACCGCCGGTAGCCAGCATCTTTGCTGCCTTGGCGGCGTACGCGCCGTCGTCGAAAGGAGACTGCTCGACATCGGCGTATGCCTTGCCGGCGTTAATCAGGTCGACGCCTGACTGGTCGCAGCCGTGGCCGACGAGCACAAGCTTGGAGGGATCGAGGCCAAGCCGTTCGGCTGCGGTAACGGTGCCTCGCAGCTGTGCGTCGTTTTCGGTGTAAACGCCCTTCACATCCTTGTATTGGGTGAACAGTGCCGAAGCGGCCGCGCTCGCCTTGACGGCGTCCCAGTCGCCCGGAAGAGCGCCCACGACCTGGATTCCCGGTGCATCTTTCTTGAGTTGGTCGACGAACCCCTGGTAGCGCTGGAGCTGCGGCGGCGTGCCCATCGGCCCATTGATGACGATCACCTTGCCGCTCGCACCATAGCCCTTATCCTTGAAGCCCTGGATCATGGCCTTGGCGGCAGCCTGACCGTTGCTGATATCGTTCGGCCCGGTGAACACCTTCCAGTACCGGGAGTACTTCTGATCCGGCATCGAATTGGAAATCACGAGCGGAATCTTCGCCTGGTCGATTTTGCGAATCGACGGGACCATCGCGCTTGAGTCGACCGGGACGAGCACGATGACGTTCGGCTTTTGTGCGAGGGCTTGCTCGACCTGCGTGGCCTGTTCGTTCGCGTCGTAGTTCGTGACCTTCACATCGAGGTTGATGCCCTGAGCCTGTGCCTCTTTCTTGAAGCCCTTGATGTAGAGCGCCCAGTATTCGACGCTCTGGGTCGGCATGAGCAATGTCACGTGCGGTTGGCTTGCTGCGCTCGCGACGGTGCTCAACGACGTCAACAGCGTTGCGAGGGCGACGCCAGCGAGGATGCGATTGCGGATGATCATGAGTTGTCTCCTTTTGGACCACACCCAAAATTGAGTGTTTGGTTTCTGATGTTTTCGAGGCAACAGTAAGGGGCGCAGGCGGAAAGAAAAATGCGGTCCGACGAAAAGTTATTTTCTTGCAGCGGAAAAATGTGCTGCAGGCGCGTCGATGAGACGCGCGGAGGCGAACAATCGGATTCGAGGCTGCCTATCTCACAGCCACCAGCCTTTGTAGAGCAAATCTCTACATTCAGTGGAATGCGGATGTGTTTATCCGCCCGGGTTTCTACGCGATAGTGGTATTCATGGTGACCGGTTCCATCTCGTCACCCACCTGTTCACTATCGAGAGAGTCGAAATGTCAAAATCCAATATTGAGCTCGTCGCAGCCTATTTCACGCTGTCGGGCGACGTTTATCCGTTTGGTCCGACCGAGATCAGCCCGTTCAGCTTCAGGCATCGGGTTGAGGCTGCTGCCAAGGCCGGATGGTCAGGCATCGGGCTCATTCATTCCGACATTTACGCGACCGCCGACAAGATCGGCTTTGCCGAGATGCGACACATCCTCGAAGCCAACGGCATCAAGCATGTCGAGTTCGAGTTCCTCGTCGACTGGTACCAGACCGGCGAACGTCGCCGTACGTCCGACAGCATGCGCTACTACTACCTGAAGGCCGCCGAAGAACTGCGCGCGCGCATCGTCAAGGTAGGACCCGGCATCGGGGAAGAAACCGCAAATGTCCCGCTCATGGTGGAAGAATTCGGCAAGCTGGCCGAAGACGCGGAGAAGCGCGGCACGCAAGTGATGCTCGAAATCATGCCGTTCAGCAACGTTCGGACGATCGAGACCGGCAGGGCGATCGTCGAAGGCGCCAACAAGGCGAATGCTGGACTCCTGCTCGACATCTGGCATCTCTCGCGCGGCAACATCGATTTCAAGGAGATCGCCACGATCAAGCCCGAGTTCATTAAGGGCATTGAGCTCGACGATGCGGACCGCTACGCGATCGAGCCCCTGTGGATGGACACCTGCCATAAACGTCGTCTCCCCGGCGAAGGCGTTCTCGATGTAAAGAGCTTCATCAAAGCCGTTCAGGCAACCGGCTTTGATGGTCCCTGGGGCGTCGAGATACTCTCCGAAGTCGAACGCAAGCTTCCGCTGGAAGAGATGGCGACGCGCGCGTACAACGCAACGATTCAGCAGTTTGAGTAATAACCGCAATCCGGGGCCGTCGATCACCCCGTTGGCCCCGGAGACGACTGTGTCCGCGCTGCCCTGCGGAAGCAAATATGGTGACACTGCCAGCCGTCGAAGCTTCCAGTGGTCGCCAGAGCTGACTGGAGACGCCACCATGGTCTCGCTCTATGTGCGATTCAATCTCGTAGCCGGTAGAAAAGATCAATTCCTCCCTCGCATCAACGCGCTCATCGACGCAATGTCTGCGGAGCCGGATTTTGTCAGCGCGGTACTCAGTGAGGACGCTGAGAGCCCCGACGTTCTAGTGCTCTTTGAAGTCTGGAACGGCACGGCCGATCAGTGGCTGGAAGTCCAGCCGACTCGAACCTACCGTGCCGGCTATACGAACGCGACAAACGATCTGTTCGACACAAAGGAAGTCCACTTTCTTACCCCGATTTGCATCAAACAGCGCAAGTAAGAGTCCCCAGATTTCGAGTCCCGATCTTCAGGCGCCGTCAATCAACATCGCGCCCCCCGACCGACGTAACAAGCAAAGCCGCGGCGCACTATGGCGTTATCGCTTCGCCAAAGCTCGTTGGCTGCTAAGATCAATCGACGGATCCGCTTTAGCAACTGGAGAAACAAAAAGGATGAAGTATCGCGGTGTCGTTTATGACGTAGGGCTGAGGTTTGTTTCGGATCAGCCCTATTCGGTCGAGCCGTTCAGCCACGCTCTGGCCGAACATGATATGAATACAATCGCCACCGGTCTCCACGCTAATGCTGTGCGCATCGAGGGCGAAGAGATTCAACGCCTGGTCACTACAGCGCGCATCGCCAATGCTGCTGGCCTAACCGTCTTCTTCAATCCATGGAAGATGAACGTGCCGACTCGCGAGCTTCCCGATTATTTCGCGGAAGCGGCGCGCGCAGCTGAGGAGCTCCGCAGGGACGGTGTTGACATTGTCTTTGTTTGCGGCTGTGAAATCACCCTGTTCAACGACGGGATACTGCCTGGTGCAACATTGATGGAACGCGTTGCCTGGCTTGGTTCCCAGGCTGCCGACGCAACCGGGCCCAAAGTCCCGGCTGTCTTTCAGGAGAAGTCCACGATGCTCCATGACGCCCTCACGGCCATCACAGCCGCCGTCAGGGCAGAATTCAGCGGGCCCGTGACCTACTCTTCCGGCACGTGGGAGAACGTCGACTGGAGCCTGTTCGACGTTGTTGGTGTCGACTACTACCGAAATGGGGAGACGGCGAGCGAGTACGTCGCCGGTCTCGATCGCTTCCGAATCGGCAACCCCCTTGTCGTTATGGAGGTCGGCTCGTGCGCCTATGAGGGGGCCGCTGCCCGCGGCGCTGGCGGCTTTATGCTATTGGAGGGGCAAAACCCTGACGGCACGGGAAAGTTCGTCAACAATATTGTTCCCACGCGAAGCGAACGAGAACAAGCCGAATATGTGGAAGAACAACTGGAACTCCTGTCGGGCGCAGAAGTGGATGGCGTCTTCATCTACGTCTTTTCGTTCCCGAGCTATCGCTTCGGCGAAGGGGCACGAGACCTGGACATGATGAGCTTCTCCCTGGTCAAGACCTTTCCCGACGGCGACCCGAGATCAAACCAAATGCCGCCTTGGGCGCCAAAAGCCGCATTTCACCGCGTTGCTGACTTTTTCCAGCGCTAGGGAAGGCCTGCGAAAGTTCTGGCGTTGAAGTTCAATTCGCCTATCCTGGCGGAAGGCGAGTTAAAGGATATCGTCGACGACACAGTTCGTTCGTGGTCTGGTCCTTTAAGTTCAATGTCAACCAGAAGAGCCAAACAGCAAGCCACTGATTCCTTAAGAAATTTATTAAGGGCCCCATGGCAAGGCCAGACAGTGCCGAGGCGCGTCTAACCGGAAACCTGCACGAAAATCAAAGGCACACCGGGCCGCGAGAGATCGACGCCGCTGATTTCCGCGCCAATATGCGCTGAAAGCGGCCGGACAACGATCTGGGCTTCTTCTGGGACGACGGCTGTGCTCATGATGATTTCCGGTTGAAAGCGTAATACGCGCTCCGATGAGTCAGATCGAAAGAAGCGCAATGACTATCGTCGAGCGCCCCAATCAAGGTCACTGTTCGACGGGAATCCAGGCCGCCGTCGCTGCGTCGCTGGCCCGGAACGCCGGGAATTTCGCCCCCAGTTCCGCGATGGTGTGGATATCGTTCTTCACGAGATCGTCGCGCGTGACGAGCGCGGGCTTCACGAGGATGTGATGGTCGAGCGGCTGCCCGGCCACGTTGAGCGCCGCGGCGCGCACCGACACGGCGCCCACCACGGCGGGGTTGGTCGCCGCGGTGGCGACCCACGCGCTGTTCGGCGCGCGAATCGCCTCGATGTCGGCAGTCGAGATGTCCGCGCTGTAGATCCGCACCTTGCTCGCCACATTCGATTCATTCGCCGCGAGATTGGCGCCGCGCGCAAATTCGTCATAGGGGGCAATGACCACGCGAATATCCGGATGCGCGCGGTAGGCGGCAGCCGCCTGATTGGCAACCGACTGCGCGATCGGATTGTCCACGGTGCCCCAGCGCGCCTTTTCCTGGATGCCGGGATGCTCGTGCTTGAACGTCTGCCAGACGGCGTCGCGCCGGTCGAGCGGCGCAAAGCCCGCTACGTACACATAGCCCGCGGAAAACGCGCTGCCGTTGTCCTTGACTGCCTGGGCGAGCAGCAGCGAAGCGAGGTCGCTGTCGCTCTGCTCGATTTGCGGGACCTTCGGATTGGCCAGATTGACGTCGAAAGCGACGACCTTGATGCCCTTGTCGAGCGCCTGCTGCACGACATCCTTGAGCGACTCGGGCAAGCCGTGATTGACGATGATCGCCGACACGCCCAGATTGATGGCCTGCTGGATCTGGTCGCGCTGCTCGGCCGCGTCCTGGCGCCCTTCGTAAATGCGCAGGTCGATGCCGAGCGCCTTCGCCTGCTTCTGCGCGCCCGCCTCGTAGGCCTGGAAGAAGTCGCCCTCCGAAAGATAATTAACGAGCGCAATCTTGACGCCGCCTTTGTCGAACGGCGCCGGGGCGCCAGCCAGTGCAGCGGCCTGCGCCGTGAGCGTGCCGAACAGGGCCGCCGTGCAGAGCGCCAGTGCGCCGTTGTGAATGAGCCGTTGAATCGATGTCTTCATGACGTTCCCGTTTGTGCGTTGTGGTTAGTTCCAGGCGTGACGTGCCGGCTTGACGCCGTTGAGGTAGTAATTGCCAACAAGGTGATACTTCCAGCGCACCGGATCGTGCAGCGTGTGCGTTCGTGCGTTGCGCCAGTGGCGGTCGAGGTTGTGCACGCCGAGCGTCGACTGTGTGCCGGCCAGTTCGAACAGCTTCTCGCCGGCCAGCAGCGCGACTTGTGTCGTGAGCACCTTCGCTTCCCCCACGGCGACTGAGGCGCGCGCCACGTCGTCCTCCGTCGTCTCGCCCTTTGCGGCGAGTTCATCGAGCACACGCGCCGCGCGCTCGAGCAAGGCCTCGGCGGCATGCAACTGGATATGCAGATTGCCGACCTCGCGGATCGTCAGGGGGTCGTCGCTTGCACGGTCGACGCCGCTATCGACCCACGGCCGCGAGCGTGAGCGCACGAACGCGAGCGTGTCTTCGATCGCAGCGCGGGCAATGCCTGCGTCGATGGCTGCCTGGATGATCTGCGAGAGCGGACCGTTGAGCGTGGGCTGCTCGGACACACGATGCGCGGGCAACACGAGCCTTGCCGGCACGCACACATTTTCTAGTGTCACGGTGCCGCTAGCGGTGGTGCGCTGACCGAAACCGGACCAGTCGTCCACCACGCTGAGCCCTTGCGTGCCGCGCGGAATATAGGCGAGCCAGCCCCTGCGGTCCTCGTCGAGCCCGAGCACGGGGACGTAATGCGCGAACAGGGCGCCCGTCGAATAAAACTTGGTGCCGTCCACGACGTAGTCATCGCCGTCGCGGCGCACGCGCGTCTTCAGGTCGAGCACGTGTTTCGTGCCCTTTTCCGAGAAGCCGTTGCCAAAGCGCTTGCCGGCGAGGACCTCGCCGAACAGCTCGCGCTTTTGCTCCTCGGTGCCGGTCAACGTGATCACGTCGACGAGGCCGAAGTGATTCTGCGGCAGTTGCCCGAGCGACGGGTCCGCAGCAGAAATGATCTTGACTACCTCCGTGAGCGTGACGTTGGACACGCCAGCGCCGCCATACGCTTTGGGCACCGTAATACCCCATAGCCCCGAGCGCGAGAACCACTCGATCTCCTCGTGCGGCAGGCGCCGCTCGCTGTCGCGCTGCGCCGCGCCAACGGCCAGCCGCACGGCCAACTCCGTTGCGACCGCAATCGCTTCGTTTTCCGTAGCAATCACATGCGCGGCTTCCGTTAAGGGAGCGGCGCCCAGTGTCTCGCTGCCTGCCAGTGTCTCTGCCATGATTTGCTCCGCTCGACCAGATTGTGTAGTTTTGCCAACCGCAACATTGCCGGACGTCTGCCGGCGTCAGTTGCGCCCTTCCGCCCGGCGCCCGATGCTGAACGTGAACGCCAGCGCCACGACCAGCAATGCGCCCTTGATGAAGTCCTGCAGGTAATACGGCGCGTTGAGCATCGTGAGACCGTTGAGCAGCACGCCGACGAACACCGCGCCGATCACCGTGCCCGGCACATTGGGCCGCTTCGCGCCCCACACGGCGTAGCCAACCAGCGCGGCCGCCACCGCATCGAGCAGCAACGAATGCCCCGCGCTCACGTCGCCTCGCCCCACGCGCGCGGCGATCAGCAGTCCGCCGAGCGAGGCGATCGTCGCGGAAGCGACATAGGCCGCGAGCCGGTAGCGGGCCGTTGGCGCACCGGCCAGCCGGGCCGCCGTCTCGTTGCCGCCGATCGCATAGACGACCCGGCCCCAACGCGTCGAGCCCATGACGAACGACACGAGCACGGTCAGCACGAGGAGCACGATGACAGGCACCGGCACCACGTCGAAAAGGCGTGCGCGGCCTAGCGCGAGGAACGCATCGGGGAACGTGCCGCTCGCTTCGGTGCCGTCGGGCAGGATCGTGCCGCTCGCAAGCGAGCGGCCGCCGGTGGGAATCAGTTGCAGGCCTGCAAGCAGGAAGAGCGTGCCGAGCGTCGCGAGCTGGTCCGGGACATGCAGGCGCGTGATCAGCAACCCATTGAAGAGCCCCGCCGCCACACCCAGCGCGAGACACGCAAGCACGGCTTCCCAGCCGTTGCCGTGCCACACCACGAGCACATAGCTAGCGGCCATCTGCGCCGAGGCGGCGACACTGCCCACGGAAAGATCGAAGCCGCCCGCGGCGAGCGTGACCGTTACACCGATGCCGAGCAACGCCACGATCGAGACGGCCTGCAAGATGCTGAACAGGTTCGCGACGTTCAGAAACGCGGGTTCGCGAACCGTGAAGATGACGCCAAGAGCGACGAGCACGAGCAGTAGCCCGCCGCGCTCGAGCGCGACGAAGAGGCTGTGCCGGCGCTGCCGGGTCGTGTCGCGCGCGGAAGACTCGTCCGATGCTGCCGTGGGTGTGATGGATCTCATGAGTGGGCTGATAAGAGGGATTCCGCTACGGCTACGCGTTCGACTGTGCCGCGGTCGAACAGGACGATGCGGTCGGCGACTTCATGCGCCTCTTCGAGGTCGCTGACGAAAACGAGCGTCGCGCGCGTAGCGGCGCGCTCGCGCAACGCGGCGGCGATATCGGCCCGTGCGCCCGCATCGACGCCCTGGAACGGCTCGTCGAGCAGCAGCAGCCGGGCCGGCTCGGCGTGCCAGCGCGCCAGCAGCACCTTCTGCTGATTGCCGCCCGAAAGCCGCGCGACGCGGTCGTCCGGACCCGAGCAGCGAATGCCGAATGTCTCGATGGCGTCTTGCGCCTGCGCGGCTTCGCGATCGCGAGGCAGGCCCACGCCGCGCTGCCAGCGGGACAGAAACGGAAAACTGATCGTGCCGGCGATCGATGCGAACGCAACGGTGTCGGGAAAGAGTGACGTGCGCCACCGGTCTTCGCCGGCGAGGAATACGCCCGCGCGGATCGCGTCGGTTGGCGAGCGCGGGGCCCAGGCGCTGCCGTAGAGGCGCATCTCGCCCGCGGCCGCGCGCAACGCGCCGAATATCACCTGGGCAAGCCTCGACTTCCCCGCGCCGACCGGGCCGACAACCGCGACGATCTCGCCTTGCTGTACGTCGAGATCGAACGCGTCGCCATGCGCCGTGAGGCGCAAGCCGCGCAGCCGCAATGCGGGTTCCGCGCCCGCCTCGCCCGTGCGTGGCAAGACTCGCGCCTGCGGCAGTGCGCGGCCGATCATCGCCTCCAGCGCCGCGTCGAAATCGATGGGCGCGCTCTGTTCGGCCACGATGCGGCCGTCACGGAGCACGGCCACCCGCGAAGCCAGTCTTCGCAGATCGCCAAGCCGATGCGAGACGAGCAGCACCGCCACGCCCTCCGCGCGCAAGTCATCCACTAGCGCATGGAGCCGTGCGGCCTCGCTCGTGGAAAGGCTGGCCGTAGGCTCGTCGAGAATCAGCAGCCGCGGGCGCGAAGCCAGCGCCCGCGCGATCACCACGCGCTGCTGGCCGGCGAGAGAAAGCGAACCGAGCGGTGCCGTCAGGTCGGCTTCGAGCCCCACGCGCGCGGCCAGCGCGGCTGCACGGGTGTAGCGGGAGGCGCGCGGCGTCCACCAGCGCGCTCCGCCGCCGCAAAGTTCGTCGAGCAGAAGATTGTCGGCAATGGACAGCGCGGGCACCACGGCGTCGGCAATGCTCTGATGTACGGTCGCCACGCCCAGACGCTTCGCCGCCTGGGGCGAACCCGGCGCATAGGCGTGTTCGCCGAGCGTGAGCCTGCCTTCGTCCTGCGAATTCACGCCGCTCAGGATCCTGACGAACGTCGATTTCCCGGCGCCGTTCGCGCCCATCAGCGCAACGACCTCTCCGGCGTGGATGGAAAAGTTCAGCCGCGACAGCGCGAGCGTCGCGCCAAAACGCTTCGTGATCGAGTGGGCAGTCAGAATCGGAGCGGACATCGCTGGGTTAGCCGGTTGGGGATCGCTAGCGGACAGTGCTGCCCATCGTAGCGAGGCATGGGAGGGAGCCCAACGAAGCGATGCTCATATTCATGCGTCTGCATTTGATAAGGCGCCCTACCGAAAGCGGCCTGACAGCAACAGGGCGTATCCGCTGTCGCAACAGCCAATTCGACGACATTGCAAAGAACGCGCAGAAGCAAATCGGGCAAGCCGATATCGATTCATCAATCAGTTATTGGAGCCGCAGCGCGCGGGTTTCTATACTTTTCTTCTTCGCTGCGTGGTGCGCAGTCTCTCCACCCCCAACCGAGAAAGAACGCATGAATGTCTCCCGATCCCGTGACGCGCTCTCGCAAGGCGCCGACTACGAAACCCTCGCCGCCCGCTTCCGCCCGATCTTCACGGAGATCGGCCGCGAAGCCGCCGAACGCGAGCGCTCGCGCACGCTGCCGCATGACGCGATTGCCGCGCTCAGGCAAGCGGGCTTCGGCGCCGTGCGCATTCCGGTGCGTGACGGTGGCGCGGGTGCTTCGATCGCGCAGTTGGCGCAACTGCTCATCGAGCTTGCCGCCGCGGACTCGAACCTGCCGCAGGCGCTGCGCGGGCACTTCGCCTTCGTCGAGGACTGGCTGAACGTGCCTGCCGGCGCGGACCAGCGCGCATGGTTCGATCGCTTCGTGAGCGGCCAGCTCGTCGGCAATGCATGGACCGAGGCTGGCGACGTCGCGCTCGGCCAGATCAACACGAAGGTCGCGCGCCGCGACGGCGGCTTCGTGCTCAACGGTTCGAAGTACTACAGCACCGGCAGCCTCTACGCGGACTGGATCGACGTGTTCGCGCAGCGCGAAGAGGACGGCAGCGACGTGATCGTGGCCGTGGCGACGGACCAGCCCGGCGTGCTTCGCGAAGACGACTGGGACGGCTTCGGCCAGACGACCACGGGCAGCGGCACCACGCTCTTTCGCGACGCCACGGTCGAGGGCCGCAACATCATCGACTTCAGCCGCCGCTTCAAATATCAGACCGCGTTCTATCAGCTCTTTCACGTCGCCACGCTCGCAGGAATTGCCGAGGCAGCGAGGCGCGACGCCGCCACCCTCGTGCGCAGCCGCAAGCGTATCTACAGCCACGGCAACGCGCCGCGCGTGAGTGACGACGCGCAGATCCAGCAGGTGATCGGCGAGATCGCCTCATGGGCCTATGGTGCAAAGGCCGTCGCGCTGCAGACTGGAGAAGCCGCACAGCGCGCTTACGAGGCGCGCTTCGAAGGTGACGACGAGGCCGAGCGCGCGGCAAACGTGGAAGCCGAAATCGCTTCGGCACAGGCCCAGATCGTCGCCTCCGAATTCGCGCTGCGCGCGGCGACGCATCTGTTCGATGCGCTCGGCGCGTCTGCCATCCGCGCCGGCCACGCGCTCGACCGCCATTGGCGCAATGCACGCGCGGTGTCGTCGCACAATCCGCTCGTCTACAAGGCGAAGATCGTGGGCGACTGGACCATCAACGGCACCGAGCCGCCCTTTCTCTGGCAAATCGGCAACGGACCGGAACGCGGGAGCAAGTGAACATCATGAGCAAAACCATCCACCTGAATGCCTTTGAGATGAACTGCGTGGGCCACCAGTCGCCAGGCCTCTGGACCCACCCGCGCGATCGCTCGTGGCAGTACAAGGATCTCGATTACTGGACCGACCTCGCGAAGATACTCGAGCGTGGCGTTTTCGATGCGATCTTCATCGCGGACGTGATCGGCTATTACGACGTCTACAAGGGCAACAACTATCACGCGCTGCATCAGGCGGCGCAAATTCCCGTAAACGACCCCCTGCAACTGGCCGCGCCCATTGCCATGGTGACGTCGCATCTGGGCATAGGCATCACGGCGTCCACGAGCTTCGAGCACCCTTACACGTTCGCGCGCCGTCTCTCCACGGCCGACCATCACACGCAGGGGCGCCTTGCGTGGAACATCGTGACGTCGTATCTGGAAAGCGGCGCCAAGAATATCGGGCAAGGCGGCCTGCGCGACCACAACAACCGCTACGAAGTCGCGACGGAATACGTCGAGGTGCTCTACAAGCTGTTCGAAGGAAGCTGGGAAGATGGCGCCGTGGTGCGCGACCGTGACCGGCGCGTGTTCACGCACCCCGAGAAAGTGCACGAAATCGGCCACAAGGGAAAATATTTCGAAGTGCCAGGCTATCACCTTTGCGAGCCCTCTCCGCAGCGCACGCCGGTGCTGTTTCAGGCGGGTGCATCGGGTCCCGGCAAAACGTTCGCGGCGCAGCATGCCGAATGTGTGTTCGTCGCGGCGCTCACAAAGAACCTGCTGCGCGAATACGTGGCGGACGTGCGCCGCCTGGCGGCGCTCGCCGGGCGCGATGCCAACAAA
The DNA here is from genome assembly GCF_024206475.1 of Paraburkholderia sp. CNPSo 3274. Classification (GTDB taxonomy): domain Bacteria; phylum Pseudomonadota; class Gammaproteobacteria; order Burkholderiales; family Burkholderiaceae; genus Paraburkholderia. The sequence goes on along the minus strand of NZ_JAMBPR010000010.1, from coordinate 150,431 downwards.
CTGCTGATCTACAACCTCGTCACCGTGATCGTCGACGAGACCGATGCCAAGGCACAGGCACGCTTCGAGGAGTATCAGCGCCACGTCTCCTACGACGGCTCGCTCGTGTTCATGTCGGGCTGGACCGGCATCGACTTCGGGCAGTACCTGCCCACCGACACGGTCAAGCGCGTGCAAACGAATGCGATCCACTCGGCTGTCGAACATCTCTCGGGCGGCGACACGACCTGGACCATCGAAGCGCTGGCGAAGTGGGGCGGCGTCGGCGGAATGGGACCGGTATTCGTCGGCTCCCCCACGACAATTGCCGACATCCTCCAGGAGTGGGTCGAAGAGACCGGCGTGGACGGATTCAATCTGGCGTACGCGCTCGCACATGAGACCTTCGAGCATGTCGTCGAGTACCTCGTGCCCGAGTTGCAGCGCCGCGGCGTGTATCCGCACGACTACGCGCCGGGCACCTTGCGCGAAAAGCTCTTCGGCGGCGGTGCGCGATTGCCCGACGAGCATCCGGCGGCGCGCTATCGCGACATCGAGCGTGTGAAGCGCGAATCAGCCGTGCAGACGGGCGAACCGGTTCCAACCCCGGCTGCGTGAATAAACATAAGCAACCCAAAACAAATGCGTTAGCCGCAAAGAGGCGCACTTCTATACTCGTCGCATCGAGGGGCCGCGTACCCGCACGGCCTCCTCTTTACTTGCGCTCATCTCCAGGACACTCACATGACGACCTCGAATCAACGCACCGCCGACCACGCGATCGACCGACAGTTTCTCGACCGCTGGTCGCCGCGGGCTTTCACGAACGACACGCTGCCCGAAGCCACGCTGCTCACGTTTCTCGAAGCGGCGCGCTGGGCGCCCTCTTCGTACAATTCCCAGCCCTGGCGTTTCGTCTATGCCCTCAGAGGTACGGTGCCCTGGTCACGCTTCCTCGGTTTCCTCAATGATTTCAACCGCGGTTGGGCCCAGCATGCCGCCGCCATCGTGATCGTCCTCTCGAAAAAATCCTTCGTGCCACCGGGCGCAAAGGATCCCGTTGCTTCGCTCACGCATTCATTCGACAGCGGTGCCGCGTGGGCGCAACTTGGGCCTCAGGCCAGCCTTTCCGGCTGGAAAGCACATGGGCTCGCTGGCATCGAGCGCGAGCGAATTCGCGCGGAACTCGCCATACCGGATGACTACGCCATCGAAGCGGCTCTCGCGATCGGCCGCCCGGGCGACACCGCACAGTTGAATGAGGCGCTGCGCGCCCGCGAACTGCCGAACGGACGCCTGCCGTTGGCCGCGATTTCCGCGGAAGGCGCGTTCGCGTTCACCGAATGACCCCGATCGGCGCGCTATGGCGCGCTGATCTCGGCTTTCCCGCGCGGCGCGTCCGCCGCTGCGACATATTGCAGAGGTTTTTTTGATTACCAATCTCGGATTGGCCTCGCTTAGCCTGTTCAGGCGTCTGCGGCCGCGATCGCTGACCAAAAAAACCTCTGCATTATGCCCTGCAGCGCATAAGTGCTTACCTTGTTCGCCCTCGGGTAACGCTGGCTCTCGCATGAACGGTCTCGAACCTCGTCGAGGCGATGGAAGAAGATCGCCTTCGTCAACGAGTTGCGGGCGCCTCGTCCTTGTTGAGCCCGATCGACACGCGGCGGCACAGTGCGAGCTCCAGCGGCCATTTCAGCGTGAACAGCGTCCTGCCGGCACAGATGCGTGCATACTCGCGTGACCCGCCTGCTTCGATATGAAACGCGATGACCCCTACCCCTTCCCCGTCGCCAGTCACGCAGATCGCTGCCCACGTTGCTTCTCAACGGAACACGCTCGCGGCGCAGTGGCTGCGCACGGTGCACGCCGACGCCGACATCGATGCATCCGACCGTCTGACCCATGCGCAGCTGATTGATCATCTGCCGGTGCTGTTTGACGAGCTCTGCCGTTTCCTGCGCGGCCGGGATGCGGCGCTGCTTGCCGGTGACGTCCGGGACGATGCGCAGGAGCATGGGCACCATCGATGGGAACAGGGATACCGGCTTGAAGAGCTGTTGCGCGAGCTCGATGTGCTGCGCCGGATTGTCCTCGAGGCCGTCAGCGACGCCTTACCCGAACTGGACCCGGAGATTGCCAGGAGCGGGGAAAGCACAGCGAGGACATTGATCGAAGAGTTTTTCAGCGTCGTTTCCCGCAGTTCCGTGCAGCAGTTCGTCACTGAGCAGAACGAGAAAACCACCGCCTATCTGGAGCAGCTGGAGGAGTCGAACCGGCAGCTTCAGCTCAGCGGCGGGCGACTCGCCGAACTTGCCGCCTCGCGCGCGCAGCTGCTGCATTCCATCGCGCGCGAGATACAGCACATTGGCAACCCGCTCGCCGTCAGCGTCGCCACATCCGAACGCGACGGCCATCCCAATTTGCAGCTCGTTGCCAATCACCATGTCGCCGAGCTGAACGCACTCGTCGATCAGCTGGAGCAATACGGGAGGCTTCTTGCCGACCGAGCCGCTCCGGCGTCCGAACGCTTTGCCTTGCGGCCCTTGTTTGACGAGACGGTGCACGCGTTTGCCGTCATCGCCGAACAGCGAGGACTCGCCCTGGCGGCGGATTTCGACGAGACGCTCGCGGACGTCACCGGTGACCGCTCGTATGTCCGACAGATCCTCCACAACCTGCTACTGCATGCACTGCGGCATACGGATCGCTATGAACTGCGAATGTCTTTCTCGCAGGCCGATATGCAACGATGGGTGATTGAAGTGTCGGGTACAGGCATGCACATTGCTCGCAGTCGTCAGGTGGCCGAGGAGCCCGGAACGGATCTGACACCCGGCGAGGCGTTCGGTATAGCACTTGTCAAGGAAATGGTCACGCGTCTGGGGGGCAGCGTCCGAACCATTGCGACGGAAGACACAAACAGCCTGTGCGCCGTGACGCTGCCGTTCCGGCTGGGCTCCGCGCCATGACCTGCCGGTCTCCGTGACGAACCTGACGGAACAGATCCTTCACGCTTTCATGGAGAGAAGCGACGGAACAGATCGATGACGCTGTTGCGGTCGCATTGGGAGTTATTACATGATGTCTGGAAAACGACAGAAGTCCGTGCGTCCGAAGTCTCAGTCGCGCGCGGAATTCCTGTCGCTCCTCGCGCATGAACTGCGCAATCCGCTGGGGCCGATTCGCCATTCATCGACGTTTCTGCGCATGGTGGCAACGGACGAAAAGCAGGGTCACGCGCTCGACATCATTGACCGGCAGGTCACACACCTTGCCCATCTGATCGACGACCTGGTCGACGGTGCGCGGCTCGAACGCGGACTGGTCACGCTCAGCAGGCAATGGGTCGATATCGCTGGCATCGCCCGGCACGCGCTCCAGGCGATCCAGGCGCGTGTCGACGCGCAGGCGCTGCATCTCGAAGCCCGGCTGCCCACTGGTGACGTGCAGATGGAATGCGACCCGGTGCGCGTGAGGCAGACGATTGATAACCTGCTGGATAACGCGGTGACGTACACGCCCGCGGGCGGCACCATTGAACTGGCGATTGAGGTGCGCGATGACCGGCTCAGCATTCGCGTAAGCGACAATGGCATGGGCATTCCGAGCGGGTCCCTGCCGCATGTCTTCAACCTGTTTTCAGCCGTCAGACGCGGCGACCAGGAACGCGCCAGTCGGCTCGGTATCGGCCTGGCGATCGCCCGGAGTATCGCTGAACTGCATGGAGGCACCCTTGAGGCGCAAAGCGCCGGCGTCGGACGGGGTAGCACCTTCACCTTGACCTTGCCGGTGACGGGCCGACCCGGCTCGCCCGGCAGTCACGAAACACCGGTCGCCAACGCCATGCCGCCCACGCTGCGCATCCTGATTGTCGAGGATAACGTGGATGCAGCGGAAAGCCTTGCAACATTGCTGACCCTGGCGGGGCACAGGGTGGAGCAGGCGCATACCGCTCGCGCGGCCCTGGCGGTCATCGCGGGTTTTCGGCCCGCCGTTGTCCTGCTCGACATCGAGTTGCCGGACCTGAGCGGCTATGAGGTGGCCGAATGCATTCGTGCGCAGCAGGAACTCAGGGATCTGCGACTCGTTGCGCTGACGGCATACGGTTCGGCCGAAGCACGCGTACGGGCACAGAAAGCGGGTTTCGACGGCTATCTGGTCAAGCCTGTTGATTTCGGCTCACTCAACGACCTGATGGCCAGGCTCGTCGCGGATGACGGCATTCGGCCTGCCGACGGTTGAAGGACAGGGCCCGCCCGCACACCCAAACCAGGTCAAAGCGACAGGCGTTACTTCCTGTCCAGTTGCTGCATGCCCCCCGGCCGCCAATTTTGTGTCGGTCGCCTTCATGACCGGACTCGGTCCCATGGCGAGCATCCGCAGGCGACTCACGGCCCTGGTTAGCAGGCAATTGTCAGATTAAAGCATCCTTCAACCGGACGTCAGGGCGTCGCGCAAAACGCGTCAAATGAGAGTCGTTTTCGCCATTGGTTGACGCCTCCGAATCAACGTCTCAGGCCCAAATCTGACGGTTTCGTCGTTGGCGTACGTAAACGTCCGAATCTTGACGGCACCGCGAATCACACATACGTGGCCGGCCGGCTACCAGGCGCTGGCGAGCACGATAATCGAGGGCACTGCAGCCGCGCGACTGGAACGACCGGCTCGATCACGTGAGACCAGCCAGCCAAAGCCGAACTGTCACGATGCGGGCACCCGGCCTGTCCTTTGCATGTTCTTGCAATCAGCAAATCAATCGCCATGCGCTAGTCAGGGTGCGCTCAGGTTTCGGACGAAAACGTACGATCGGCGCGCCGCAGAATCAGATAAATGAAACGCTACGCACCATTATTCGGGGTTGAACCAGGATACGCACTCCGGATCCAGAGCGCACCCCGGAAGGGCAATACTGAAGCGCGTGTTGCATGCAACCGGGATGTCTGCTGTCAGCATTTCACGTAACGCGGTGCTACTGCACCCGCTGGTAACGTAACGTTCCCCATCGGTGCGGCCCGCCGTGCGCCCGTGCCTGAAGGTGCCGGACGCCGTAACCTCATCGCTGACCCGGGCCATACAGCATTCCCGCATCCGCGGAAAAACCGATGAGATGGCAAAGCGGTTCGCGTCAGCTGACACACCGGCCCCGGTGACGGCCCAGCCTGTACGGATAGCGTCGGAAAATCCACGAAAATAGCCGAGCAGCCGAGGCACTACGCCGGGGGATAACGGACTGCCGTGAAGCCCGGAACACGCGATCGTGCGGGCCGCCAGGGTCGCGACGATGGCGCCCACCTTGCGCGCCGTCGCGGCTTCGGGCGATTCATCCGCGACCCGGCCGGGTCGAAACAGGCGTTCGGTCATCGTCACCCCCTGACGGTTTCTCTTGTGCTGCGACAGGCTGACGCGGCGTCAATTGAGTCTGATTCTTCTTCGGGAGGAAATCTGTGCGGCGCTGAACACCTGGTCACCGGGTCTCCGCGGCAGGCGTTGGCGGGTGTCGCGTAACATGGTGACGAAATGCCGCCTGCATGACACGGATCAAGAAAGGGAACGAATTGCCGATAACGCATGGGTGAAGCAGTAGAACATCCGGCGCATTCAACGGCCGGATCAGGAATCCCTGATCCCGGCATATGACTTCGCCACCGGCCGGCTTCGTGCACATACACATGCGGCCGGATTTCCGGAACGAGGTGGGGGCACGGTGGAGACGGTAACAAGAAAGAACACGGGGCTTCTGCTGTCCTTTGCCGGCCGCCTGTGGCGCGGTCGCCTCGAGCCACAGGCGATCATCTGGGGCGGGATTTTTATCGCGCTGGTCATGGTCTCCCTGTGCGCGACGGTGCTGTACGAAGGGCGTCTGGACGCAATGGAGCGGGCCCGCGAAACTTCGCGCAACCTTGCCCTGATCGCCGAACGGGACATCGAACGGAATTTCGAGCTGTACGCCCTGTCGCTGCAGGCAGTCGTCGATGGCATGCGCGATCCTGACGTACTGGCTTTGCCGCCCCACATGCGGCGTCAGGTGCTGTTCGATCGCGCGGCGACCGCGAAATATCTCGGCGCGATGCTGGTGCTGGATGCATCGGGCAACATCGTGATCGATTCGAACGGCGATATTCCACGTCAGGGCAACTTCGCCGATCGCCGGTATTTCACCGTCCAGCGCGACAATCCGGATGTGGGTCTCTACATCAGCGATCCCTTTCGCTCGCGGTTGCGCAACGGCTCGCCCAGCATTGCCCTGACCCGGCGGCTTTCCCATCCGGACGGCTCGTTTGCAGGCATCGTACTGATCGCCGTCAATCTCGAGTATTTCCACACGCTGTTCGCCGGACTGTCGCTCGGGCCGCACGGATCGGTGGCCCTGATCGGCCGGGACGGCGTCATGGTCATGCGCCAGCCGTATGACCTGCGTACCATCGGGCGCAACATCAGCAACGCCAGCACGTTCCATCATTTCAGGTCGGCCCCGGAGGGCAGCTTCAGCGACACCGCATCGATCGACGGCGTGCGGCGACTGTACCTGTTCAGGAATTTTCCGGATCTGCCGCTGATCATCATGGTGGCCGAGGCCGAGCGGGACATCTTTGCCGGCTGGCGGCAGCGTGCGCTGACGATCGGCTCGCTGATGGTCGGCTTCGGCCTGGGGTTCGTCGCGCTTGCGTTCCTGCTGGGCGCCCAGTTGCGGCGCCGGATGCGCGCGGAATCGGAGTTACAGATGCTCGCGAGGACCGACGGCCTCACGGGACTGAACAACCGCCGTACGCTGGGCGAGATTCTCGACCAGGAGTGGCGCCGGGCCCGCCGTACGCGCAGCATGTTTTCGCTGCTGTTCGTCGACATTGACCGGTTCAAGGCTTACAACGACGCCTACGGCCACCAGGCCGGTGACGATGCGCTGGCTGCCGTTGCACGATGCATCGGCGAGAACATCCGGCGACCCGCGGACAGCGCCGCGCGCTACGGCGGGGAGGAATTCGTGGTGGTGCTGCCTGATACCCCGCCGGCAGGGGCCGAGTTGATCGCCGAGCAGATTCGCGAAGCGATCAGCGATCTGGCCATCGAGCACGCGGGCAGCGAATACGGCCGCGTCACCGCCAGCATCGGCACGGCCTGCTGGGTGCCGGAGCAGGACAGTGATGTAAGCGCCGTGATCAGGGCCGCCGACGAGGCGCTGTACACCGCCAAGGCCACCGGTCGCAATAAGGTTTCGACGTTCTCGTCGGCGTGAACGGGCTCCAGCCAGCATCAGCGGGCAGCCGTCGGCAGGTCGCTTTCACAGAGGGCTAAAATCGCGACACGCCTCCGGTTGACGGGCATCCCGTCGCCAGACAGTCTGCGGCAGGGATGCTGCGATGATTCCCGCCCGGACGGCGCGCGCCGGTGGGAAGCCGCGTCAGGTACACACAGCGTGAGCCGGTCATCCTGAGAGCCTGTTCCCCGCACCGTAGCCTGATCTTGAATTGGCGCCTGGAGATGGCTTGCCGCGGCTGACGCACGAACGGCCATCTGCCTCTGCCACGCAATAGCCGGGTGCAACTGCGAATGCGGTTGTCGTTCGCATATGCGGGTTGCGCACTCAGGTTTTTCCCTGATCTGCCGATATCGAGGTATCGCCCCGGGCTGTTCATCGAACGTCCGGCCGCGCGACAAGCAGAGACGGCAGCGGAAATCCCTCACATGTTGCGCAACATCAAAACCTTCGCGATCGCGGTATGCCTGCTGGGCGCCTCCACGTCGCACGGATCGCCAACACCACTGGCCCCTATCCAGGTCAGCCTGGTCATCCAGGAGAGCTGCGTGATCCAGTCCGCGGCCGATGCGGTGCCCACCACGATGCCCGGCGTCTCCTGTCTGCATGGCACGCCTTACAGTGTGGCGCTTGCGCCGCGCGAACCCACGCAGCTCCTCTCCACCCTGCAACTTGCGGATCGCACCACGCAACGCGCCGTCTGGATGGTGGCATTCTGATTGCGGGCAGGCATGGTCGACGGCACAGCGTCAGAAGCTGATCGTCGCGGTGATGGTGTCGCTGTAGCTACCGGGCGCTGGTGTGGTCTGCGCCGGAACGACGCCGTAGACGCTGATCACCTGCTGGTTGCCGGAACCCGTGCCGGTTTCCATCGTGGTGCCCGCCGTGCCGTCACCCCATGCGGTGGTATGGGCGGAATCGGTATACAGCTGGTAATTCACCACACCGCCGCCGCCCGAACGCTGCATCTGCCGGGCTGCCACGTTGCCGCTCGTGCCGCCGTTCAGCGCAATGCGGTAGGCATCGCCATTCGTGCATTGCGCGGTGATCGATCCTGCGGCGCTCAGTGCGTTCGTCAGCACGCTCGACGTCGCAAAACTGACGTTCGTCGCCGTAATGTTGCAGTTGTTAACGATGGTGGCCGACACGCTGAACGGGAAACTGCCCCCGGCGGCGGTGAGCGATGCACAGGCCGGTTCGCCGAACAGATAGAAGCCGTAGTTGATCGACGTCGTGGTGCCGCCGAAGCTCTGGGTATAGGTCGTGCTGCTGTTGCCGACGGTCGGCACCGTCGGCTGGCTACCCGCGATCAGGCCATAGATGGTGACGGACTGTGTGGCGGTCGTCCCGGCCGCTGGTTTGGTCAGCGTGAGCGGGATCGGCGTCGTGCCATAGTAGATCGAGCCCCACGCGAGCGAATGGGCCGAGTCCTGATACAGGTCATACTGCATCTGGTTCGAGCCGTTCACGAGGCCGCGCGGGCTGGTGCCGCCCAGGTTCAGGCACACGCGAACGTTGGGCGTGAACGTGATCGCCGGCCACGTACACGTCACGCTGACCGTGCCGGTTGCGCTGACCGCGCTGCGGCTGATCGGGCTGACCGAACCGAAACTGACCGCCGAGGCGCTCGCCGAGCACGTCTGCGCGCTTACGCGGCCGGGCAGGCCGAGCATCAGGCCCAGGACCAGCAGAACGAAGGTGATCCGCTTCATGGGCGGTCTCCGGACACCGGGTCGCAGATCAGTGGCCCGATCGTCGGCAGTGCGCCGTTGCTGGGGCGGGTATAGGGAAATTCCACCGCGCAATGCAGCGTGCCACTATCGATCACGAGACGGTTGTCGCGCTGCAGGCTGTCGATGAAGGCCAGGCCGTCATAGCCGACGATCGTGTCTTTGCCGCTTTCCACGTGATGCACGCTCGCGCCAGGCGGCAACGCCTTGCCGTCCGGACCGTGAAGAGTGACGGACGCGGCGCTGTAGCGCGTCACGCCGAAATGGGCGAGCACACCCGATTGCGTCTTCGGCACGAGATCCATCGATGTGGCGGCGATCCGCGCATCGGCCGGCAGCTTCATGCTGTCGATGCTGACCTCGTTGTTCTGATACGCATTGAGATCCGGCACCAGCAGGTGACCGGACCCATCGGTCGAGCCGATCAGGCGGTTTTCGTGCAGCACCGGGATGCCCGCGACGCCGTCAGTCGACACCAGCGCAAAGCCGTCATCGATGCGGCGCGAGAGCTGGGCGCTGCCATCCATCAGCACAAGTGCGCCGGCCACGTCCAGCGACGCACTGGAACGCCCGCCAAGATTCTGCCCGACCGCGGTGACCTCGCCGTACCGCCCGAGATATTGCGCCTGTGCCTGGCGGTATTGCATCGCGCCCGTGCCGCCCGCCTGCACCCCCCAGCCCCAACCACCGCCGTAGTCGGGCGGACGGATCGCATTGACGTTGTAGTCCGACTGGCCATTCTGTTTGCCGACCGTGGCGTTGACCGACGTGTTATGCCCGAGTCCGAAGCTCACGCTCAGAAACATGCCGCGCGAGTCGTGCTGTTTGAAGTCCCGGTAGGCACTGAGATTGAGCGTGGCCAGATCGCCCAGATTGAGCGTGTACGACACAGAGCCGGTCCTTGAGGCCGGCCCTTGCGGCAACCTGAAGCCGATGTAGCTGACGGAAAACGTCTGGTGACGCAGGAATGGCAGCGCGAGCGTCACCTGGTCAGTCGCACTCGGCACCGGCGTGCCGTCGCGTGCGGCGAGGTCGCCGTAGTTGCCGAACGCCCGGATGGTCTGCGCGTCGATGGAAAAGCGTGGCTCGATCAGCTGGTAGCCGAGACTCGCCTGCGTGCCGGCAAGACGCCCTGTGCTCGCCGAGAACGACCCGTTGACGACGCCACCCATGCCGAGGCGTATCAGGGCGCCCGCGCCTGCGTTATAGAGGCCGCCTGTGGCCTCCGCATGACCTTCGACGGTTATCGAATCGCTCAGGCCGCGGCGAACCGATCCGCTTACCGCGGGGCGCGGATCGTAGTCGAACGATTCGAGCCCATACGCGCGGCGCAGGAAGCCCGCTTCAAACGAATAGCTGGACAGTCCTGGCGCCAGCAGCCGCGTGTCGACGTAAAGCGGCACCGAGGTGGTGATCGTGCGTCCGAGTGCGTCGCGCGTGATGACGGTCGCCTGGCCGGCCCCGGTGATGCCGGGCACGTCGCTGACAATGAACGGCCCGCTTGGCACGTTCCCGCTGAACTGCCGGACATTGTTGATGTACAGGTCGACTGCCGACGGCACGACAGCCGAGCCCGCCAGCGCCGGCACGGGGAACGTGACCAGGTCCGGACGCAACGCGAAATTGCTGCGCCACTGGAACCCGCCGATGCGGATCGAGCGCGACCACGCAAGCGACGACGAAATGGTGTCGCCGAACTGCGTCGTGCCCAGCGTGGCCGGATCGGACCGACTCCACGATGTGTCGTAGCGCGTGTAGCGCTGATCGTTGCGGTACAGGTACGCGATGCCCGTATTGCTGAAGACACCCGCCGGATCGAAGTAACGCTCCTCGGTGTACAGGGCGAGTTGCTCATCGGTGTTCGTCTGCGCGAACGCGTCATAGTTGATCACCAGTCCACGCGACGAGCTCGCGGGCGCCGTCCTGGGTAGTGAGCGACTGTCGAACGTGTAGGGTTTGCGCATGCTGTCGGGGATCTGCAGGTCGACGGCCTGACGTGCCGCATCATAGGTGTAGTGCAGGCCGGAAATCGAATCCAGCTGCACTTCCGCGGTATCGGCAATGCCAAGGGCAGCAGTGGCCAGTCCGATATCGCTCAGGTCCCTGCCGGTCGCGGCGAGGTGGCCATTCAGCTCACGGAAATGGGCAAGCAGCGAGGTGCGCTGGCCGTTCAGGTCCACTTCGAGGATCACGTCATGGGGCGAATTCGCGCTGGCATCCGCCATCTGCAGAGCGCCCTGCCCGTAGACCCGCGTGCATCCCACGGCGAGCAGCCCCAGCGCGGCGAGAACTGCGTGAAGCCGGCGCACGGGAAATCGATGCTGTCGCATGTTTCGCATGGGTCGGGCGGCAGCGCATGGTGGCAACTCCAGGCAGTACACAGGCAAGCGATGAACGAATGGCGGCCGGGTCAGCTGGACGGTTCCACCGTCACGGCGGCTTCGACCGGCAGCGAATTGACGGCAGCCCGAACCTTCAGGGTGCCGCCCAGGTCCGCATCCGCCGGCAGCGGCACCGGCCACTGCCCCTCACGTCCCGCCAGTGCATAGCCGAGCAGTCCCTTGTTGACCACGTAGACTTTGCCGGCGCCATTCACCAGTTGAACCGCCGCGATCTGCGCGCGTCGCGTGCCGGTGTTTCCGATGCGCATTGCCCACCCCTGGCTGGTCCGCACCAGATGCCAGGCAAGCCTGGGCTGGCCGGCCGCACCGGCCGGTTCGATGAAGACCGGCACTGAGTAGCGTAGCCGGATCGTCACGCCGTTTGTCGGCGCGGCCCCTGGCTGCGGCAGTTCATCGATGAGGACACGAAAACACTGTTCGGCGGCGACGGGGGCAGGCGTGGCGCGCACCAGCCGGACCAGCTGGTCGGTCTGCGCCGCAATCTGAATCAGTGGCGGGCTGGCGATCAGGTCCTGTGTCGGCGTCAATGCGTCTTCACCATTAACCTGATCCCAGCGGAACACCCGCACCTGTCCGTAGAGCGGGCTGTCACCCGGGTTGCGCAACGTGATCCCGGTTGCGTTCTCGTCTGCCTGCAGGTCGATCATCACCGGCGAGATCTGCAGCGTGGCAGCGAGTGTCGCCAGCGGCCACGGCAACAGGGCGGCGGCCAGCAGGATGGCCAGATAGCGGCTGGATCCGGCCATACGATCTCGGCGGGCGGTCAGAAGTAGACCGTCGCAGTAACGCTGGTCTGATAGGTATCCGGCTTCGGTGTGGTTTGCGCCGGCACCTGGCCGTAGAGGGGAATCGACTGCGCCGACCCGGTGCCGGTGCCCGCTACCGTATTCGTGCCCTGCGTGTTACCCCAGACCGTCGTGCGGCCGGCGTCCTGATAGAGCTGGAAGGCCACTGTCGTGCCGGTATTGCCGGTGGCGGTGCCCGCCATCAAACGGCTCGTCACGGTCGACCCGGCCACCGTGCCGGCATCAAGGCCGACGTTGTACGGCGTGGTGTTGGTGCAGGTCACCGCGACCGAGGTCTGCTGGTTCAACGCGGTGGCCAGCACGCCGTTTGTGCCGAAGTTCAGCGGCGTCGCCGAGATCGAACAGTTGGCCTGCAGCGTCAGGGTGACGTTGAAGGTCGCCGTAGCCGTGCCGTTACTGTAGGTCGCGGCCTGCGCGACTGGCAGGACCGGTCCGAATGCCAGGGCAACGGCGAGCGCTGATGAGAGAATCTGCAGTTTCATTGATCGGTCCTCCGGCGGTAGCACGGTGAAGTATTGGTGATGGCCGCTACGGCTTCACAATCGCGCTGGCGCGCGATTGCCGGAGATGTTCATACGAAAGCATCCGTTTATCAATTAAATAAATTCCACATTAACAAAAAGTTACAATAACTTCCCCATGAGAGGTAAGGGATTGTGTGGTTCTTGTCTGGCCGGCGAGGCGCTGCGCGGGGCGATGGCGAGAATCCATTGATCCATATGATTCTGCGGCGCGGCTATCGTACGTTCTCGTCCGAATCTTGAGTTCATCCCTAGCCGATCGGTACTGGCTAGTTCTGCTCTGGCCGGATGGGGAAGAACGCCGGATCAACGCCCGCCCGTTCGGCGGCCGCGAGCCACCCTGGTTTCTCCCCTTCGCCGTCCCATTTGTTGCCGTGCGCGTCGTGGAAAAGCGGCGGATGTTCGCGGTCATGCTCGATCGCCGCCGCGAGTGCTTCCGGCGTGACGCCGAATTCCGTCATGCGCCGACGCAGCCAGATAATCAGGCGCTCACGCGCCTCCTCATCGACGATTTTTCCTTTGCTCATATGCCTGCTTATACTCGACCCATATTCACCTCGCGGATGCCCTTCGCGTCGCGCAGTGCGATCGCCGCGATGTTGAGCTCGTCGCGCAGCTGCTCGGCGCTGCGCATGCCTGGCAGGCGCCATTGGGGATTGTTGGAGTCGCTGGTCAGCACGATCACAGTGCCGATACCGAAACGGCCGCTGCCACCACGGATGAACCGGTGTCACGTCCTGAATGCGGAGGAGCTCGAGGCTCTGCACACGCCGGCTGAGAATGCCCTGCCGGCAGGTGATACGCGCGGTGTCGATGATGATTTGGTTCCGGTGCGAATAGGTAGTCGGGTTGAGCAATGCTATATAGGCAGGATACCTTATCTATCGGACAGGACCGCATTCCATACGGCGGGCGCGGCATCCTTGAGCCCGAGCTTCGCGAGATCGAATTGCCCCTTGCGAATGCGATGCATCAACTCGATGCCTGAAATTGTGGTTGCGGCGCTCCTGAATCGCTTGAATCCAGGCATCACGTTCGTTCTGGACTTGATGTGGCGATGGTCCTGGTCGATCACGTTATTTAGATATTTTGAGGAGCGGACCTTCGTGTCTTCAGGCAGCAGACCATCAGTCTCCATTTCGCGCACCGCGCGGTGCGAAGCCGCATAGCCGTCGAGCGTGATAGTCTCCGGCGGCTGGCTCTCGTGCCTGATGGCCTTGCTGAAAAAGACTTTGGCCGCAGCCACGTCGCGTCGGGCTCTGAGCATGAAGTCCACCGTCTGGCCAGCCCGATCCACCGCACGGTACAGGCCTACCTGATGCGAATTCGCGGAGACGCGCGTTAGGATCTAATGGGACTGATTCGACCTCGCGCGTCGCGTCGTTGACCACCTTCCGGATCCAGCGACGCAGCATCGATAGCAGCTGATCGGTTGCGGAGCACAGCGCGTAACGCATGAAGCAGGCTGCTTCCAGCCAGCGCGCTCGTTGCTCGACGCGCTTACTGATCGAAGGCGGCCGACGCGCGCAGCGCCGCGCGTAGTGCCGCACAGCGGCTTCGTTGCAAAGCGTCGGCCAGCCTTGATGCACGCCGACCGCATAAAGGCGATCGATGTTTTTGAACACCTCCCCCATTTGATGCGTAGACTGCCGCAGGGGTACGGCCCACAACCATTGCTGCAGGCTCGCATGGTCATTGCCAGGTTGTGCCAACAGCCGACTCCAGCGGTCCAGTGTCGCGTCGCCAAACGCACCAATAAGCCCCTCGGTTAGAGATCCTTCGACATCCTGCCCAGCCTTTACGATGAGCCGCTTGAGCAATCGATCGTGGACGATCAGGATGTGATGCTCGTAGAGCCAGCGTTTCAATTCGTACAGCAAGTCTCCGCGCTCGGGGCGGCCTGTCAGGCGTTCTTTGAGCCAGCGCACGACATACCGGCGCTGGTGCTCGGCCATCGGCCGGAAGCCGAGCGTCTGATATGCGAGGACCTGATGATCGATGAGCTTGCGAGCCCGCGTTTCATACAGCGTCCGCAGCGTGCCTGGATCGGGCGGATCGACCGCCAGTTGCGCGCCAAGGTGATTCCAGAGCACTTTGGGAACTTGCTTGTAGGCGTCGAGCGTGCGGCCGCTCATCCGGATAAAGCCGATGTGGAGCGCGACGGCAAGCCGGTATAGGTCGCCGCGACGCGCCTCGATCAGTGCGCGCTCCTTCGCTGAGAAGGTGAAGAACGCGGCAAGGTCGAACTCGGTGAGTTCGCGAGGAATCTGCCGGGTGCCAAGATAGGTGACTTGCCAGTGTTCCATCGCGCTCGCCTTGAAGCGAAAGACGGACCAATGAGCATAGCGACAGCGAATGACGGGGCAACGACTACTACCTGCGAAAATAAGAGCTCAACCGTGACCGGAGGCACCACCCAGACAGCAAGTGATTGATTTGGTGAGGTATTTTAACGGGTCCGCCTCGCAAACCCGCGCCGCGCCTAGACCGCGCTACCCGTCGCGAAATGCGCTGAAATCAAGGCGACACCAATCTTCGGCGCTTGCCGTTCGCTTTTCGCCGTCACGCTGCTCAATTGAGCAGCGGCCACGCTAAAACTGCGAACCGTCGAGACCGGATGTTATCAATCCGGATATCGGCGTTTCTGTTGAAAAAAAACCGCCATCGAGGAATTCGTCAGGTTTGCAAATATCCACTTGCTCCTTTCCGAAACTCACTCGTTCGCTCGCGGTCTGCAGGGCGCTCTACTCGGGTGACTTCCCGCTTTCGTCTATTAAATGACGGATAAACCCGAACTATCCTTGCCAATCAGTCGGCGCAATTCCAACATGTTTCGCACTCCAGGGTCTTGATCTCCGCGCATTCCTTTACAGCACAACGTTCGATGCGAATGGCATGGACCATGCATTGATGCGTCGCGCGACGGCAGGACGCCGTCCATGGAGATAGTCATGAACCTCTGTGCCAAGATATTTGGCTTTGCTCTCGCGTTCCTCTTAATCGTGGTCTGCGTGTACCAGATCTTCACCGGGCCGGCGACGATCGTCCAACCGATTCAGGTGTCCGATGCATTGAAGAAAAGCGGCTTCACGGAGCAGGCGCTGCAGAATATGCTGGTCGATGCCCTAAGCGAGTTGCATAAAACGGCGAAAGGTGTCACGCCGCGCTCCAGTTCCACGGACGCTGATGAAGTCGTGCTAACCGAGTTCAATCTCCCCGAGTTTTCCATGCCGGGCACAGGGCTTTCCATGCGCTCAGTGGTCGAGTACGCACGCGGCTTACTCGAACTCGACGCATCGGTATACGGACGCGTGACTGGCTCCTCGTCAGGATTTTCCGTGGACCTCACCCTTCGCGATGCAAACGGAGAGTCAATTTCGGTTCATCAAACGATGGTGAACACCGAGTTGCCAGCGCACAAGCCAGGCGAGAAACTTGTGAAAGGGTCGAGCGCGACCGTGGTCATGGAGGAAACACTCCAACGTGCGGCAATGAAATTACTGGAGCACCAAAGTGCCTTGCAATACGCGGATAACCTTTTGAATGACCAACAAGAAAAATGCTTTTCCAATAGCACGAACTGCGACTTTCATGAAGTGCAAACGAGATATGACCAGATTGCCGCGGGCGGGGGGAAAGAGCCGTATAAACCCATTGGTATCAAGGAGTGGGCGATGCGGATATTGTTCAAACTTCACTTCATAAAGAATGACCAAAGAGTCGAGCGTGCACATGACCATGCCGCCCTGGCAGAGTTATTGTTGTCCAAGATCGACGATTTAACCGAGCATTACACGAGCGCCATCGCGCACACGCGCTTCATTCGCGACCAAAGCCAAAGCGATGCATCATGGCAGAAGGTGCTGCCATGGGCCTATTACAACTGGGGCGTCGCGCTCAACGATCTCGGCTGTTACGAGGCCGCTGCCGAGGTATTGGCAGAAGCAATCAATCAAAACCCCCGGTACGCGCCAGCGTTCAATGCACTTGCGCGCTCCTATAACGCACTAGCTGAGACGAGCGCGCGTGCCACATCGGCCTCCACATCGCTGCTTGATTATCGCAAGTTGGCGCGGGACGCGGCCAGGAGCGCGGTGAAACTCGATCCCGACTATCAAGAGGCATACGTCAACCTGGGCGACGCCTCACGACCCTTACTCGTTACGCCTGGAAACCGGACCGCGAATGCTGCTTACGACGGCGACGCAAATGACGCGCTCGATGCATATGAGAAGGCAATAGCGCTGAACGAAGAATCGGCTGGACGTGCGCGTCAGCAACTCGCTTTGATTCCGGGCGCCGCCTCCACCCACATGGTTGAGCCGGCCACGAAGAAGCGACCGCAATGCCGCAAAGGCATGCCACGTTCCTTCCTGGAAGCGTTCGGATGCAGCGAAGCGGAGATGCGCGCCACCGCAAGTCGCAAAGGTGGATTTATCAACACCGCACTGACAGGCGCGCCACCTGAGGCTGGCATGTGCAATCGACTTGGACTGCAACCTCACGAAAGAAGTTCGCCCTCCCCCCTGAAAATCACCGCTACGGCGCTCGATGTCGAAAGCGCAAGCCACCGATCGGCGCACCGGCAACGCGAAAGAGGCTAGAAGACTGGCGCACGTTTGCAGAGGCATACCGCCATGGTGCTCCGCCTTACTGCGCGGGATCGGGCAGTTGCGTGAGCAAATAGCGCTTTGCCTCCACGAAGCCGATGTAGCGCAGCAGGAAGTCCATGAAAGGTGCGGAGAAGATGCCGTTATGCCCGCTGATAATCTGCGGATCGACCGCCGCCTCCATGAAGGACTAATACGGTGTGTACGGCCGTGGAGCCTGCGCCCCGGGCATGAGTGCGTGCTCCAGCTTCACTTCTGCGAACTGCAGGCTCTGCGAAAAATCGTAAGTCGACACCGTTTTGGTGAGTGCGGATGTGAATTGTTGTTCGACGCTCAGCGTGTCGTCCACGAACGCGCCCTTGGCGCCCGCACTCGCAGTCTCGTTGCTGCTGGCGTCTTGTGGAGTTCACCATTTAGTCGGGTCTGAATAATTCGAAGTGCCTTGTGCAGCAAGGCTTTGAAGCGGAAAGTGGTTGATGCATTTGCAGGAACCTGGCAGATTATGGGTGGTTTCCTGCAAATTCTGTCGAGGTCTGGATGGGTCCGAAGACAGCGGTGAGCGATGGTGATTTGTTCCGGCACCCTCTGCGCGAGCAGATCAACCTGAAGCATCCGTTGGTGCATCTGGCCGATTTGATCAGCTGGGATCGACTGAGTGCGTCGATGAGCGAATGCTTCGTGTCGCGCAAAGGGCGACCGGCGACATCACCCAGGCTGATCGCTGGGCTGCTGTATCTGCAGCACGCATTCGACCTGTCCGACGAAGAGGTCGTCTGGCAATGGGTGGAGAACCCGTACTGGCAGGTGTTCACCGGTGAGACTATTTGCAGACCGAACCTCCGATCGACCCGTCGAGCCTGACGCGCTGGCGCAAGCGTCTGGGAGAAGCCGGGGTTGAGGAACTACTAGCCGAGACGATCGAAGCAGCCAAACGTGCCGGTGTGATCAAGGCTGCAAGCGTGAAGCGCGTGATTGTAGACACCACGGTCATGGAGAAGGCGATTGCCTATCCAACCGATTCGCGATTGCTCGAGCGGTGTCGCGAACATCTGGTGAAGGCGGCGGCGCGGCACGGACTAAAACTGCGGCAGAACTACAACCGCGAGGCACCGCATCTGGGACTGCAGATCGGCCGCTACGCTCACGCGAAGCAGTACAAACGCATGAGAAAGGCATTGCGCACGCTGCGTTCGCGCGTTGGGCGCGTCATGCGCGATGTGGAGCGGCAGGTCGTCCAGGTGGCAGACTCAGGCCGTGCTGCCCTGCTGGAACTGATCGGTCGCACGAAGCGCATCCTGGCGCAGAAGCCGAAGGACAAAAACAAGCTCTACGCGCTTCACGCACCGGAAGTCGAATGTCTGGCGAAGGGCAAAGCACGCATACCCTATGAATTCGGCGTAAAGGTTTCGATCACGACGACCCACAAGGAAGGTCTGGTCGTTGGCATGCGCTCGATGCCTGGCAATCCGTACGACGGACACACGCTGGCTGAAGCACTGGAGCAGGCGGCAATCCTGTGCGACGCCACACCAGAAGTGGCCATCGTCGACCGCGGCTACAAGGGTGTCGCCATCGACGGCGTGAAGATCTACCACCCGGGATTGCGCCGGGGTATCACACGCGGACTACGCGCAATGATCAGACGGCGCAGCGCGATCGAGCCAGCTATCGGCCACATGAAGACCGATGGGAAGCTCGACCGGAACTGGCTAAAGGGGGCGCTTGGCGATGCGATGCACGCCGTGCTGTGCGGCGCAGGTCACAACCTGCGCATGATCCTCAGGAAGCTGCGGCTTCTTTGCGCCTTAATTCTCGCTGCCTTGTTCAACTGTTTCATTGCCGCCGACTTGCCCGCGTGACGCCGACGGCACGAGAAACGAATTATTCAGGGGCAACCATTTAATGTCGCTGTTTTCCAACCAATTCTTGTCGTTTTGAGCCGCGAAATCCGCCTCCCACACCCCGTAATGACAGCAAAGACAGGCAATTCCTGTCGCTTTGACACATGACCGCTAAAAAAAGTTGATCCAGCCCTTTATTTGCCAACAGAGCTCGCAATCCTAACACTCACGACCACATCTTTCACAAGCGTAATCGGTCTTGAGGCCAGATCGCCTCGCGACGTCATCGCCGCTTCGATCCAAAAATATAGGACTACAAATCAAAAAAACGATCATTATATTTATGTAAAATTCGCTCGTGGGCGGAAGGAGGCGCGCACGCCCGGTCTGACATCTCGGGCCGGTCGCGGGAGATCGCGTCACCTGCGGGAGTACCACCCGATCGGCGCTCACGAAACCCCCGCAGCCCGCCTAATCGGTGTGACCGTGACATCCCACCGGGTGCTTCGCTTGCAGGCTCAGTTCGCGTGTCGCTGTGCACCGCATCGCAATCCGCCGCTCACATACCGAATACGGCCGCCGCATCGTCCAACAATAGAAGTAGCGCTGCGCTGCTCCCTCGCGCGGGCGCTTCAAACCACGGGACTTGTACCCTTGCGTCGATTCCACAACGTTTTATCGAAATCTTGCTCGCCGATCAGGGCACTCCATGCGATAGCCCAGCGCGCGGCTTGGACTGCGTTCGTCTCGTCGCATGCTGCGAGGCGCGCCATCGCACAACGTACGCGCTCGCGCATGTATCGTCTGCGTTCCTCGGCGACTGACGGAAAGGGAGTTCCGATGGTGTCGCCCGATTCCGCTGCAGGCATGGTGGCAATACGCTTCAGAGCCAGACTGCCGTCCGCCATGGCTGCACTCTCGGTCGCGAAATCCCTTTCGTTGTAAGCAATTACCTGAAATCCCCCGCCGCGCTCGCGAAGGACACTGATACCCCAGTGCCAGGCAACTTCTTGGGCGAAGACGTGAAGTGTGGCGGGTTTCCCTTCCATCACGCACTGCAGCCTGGACATGGCTGCCCTCATGAAGTGCTAGTTCGGACGTTCGAGTTTACCCACTGAAATGCTGCGATGCAACATTAACGACACCTAGTCACCACGCGCACCGCTCTTTTTTGCCCGCGCGTCAGCCTTCCGGCAAAGGTCGCTCAGCAACCATCGTGCAACGGTTTCCGGGCGATCCATGCCATATGGCGAAAACTTGATTTCGCTATCGTAATAGACGATGACGCTGCCGCCCAAGACGCGAAAGCGGCCCTCCCGAACTATGCCGTCGATCGCGACTTGTACGTCTTTCGTCGCTTCATAGTCTGCGTTTGTACTTGTCATTTTTTGTGCACCGCAAGAAAAACCAGACATGTTATCTGGAACGGTTGCCCGCAATCAACGGACAACCGCGAACACAGCAGAGATGACCGTACTTTACGCATCGTGCCATTAGTTAATGATTGGCCTTCGATGCGGCTCGCAAAGTGTCACGCACGCGCTTCGCAGCGAGCAGTGGCACATAATCGAGAATCTGCGCGTCCTTACGGAAGACCTGCAACGTCTCGGCGTACATCTGCGATACGACATCTTCTGAGGTCGCGGTCAGCACAGCGATTTCGTGAATCACTTCCTGCGAATCCTGGGTCTTCATGGGCACCCCACGCTGTACTCGGCGAGAATCCTCATTAGAGGGGAGTCGCAGACCTCTGACCAATTGATACGGTCAATCGCGAATCACCTGTTAGTTGACAGATTCGTGTCACCGACAAAGGCACCATAGAAGCGAGACTTGATCAAGGTCCGGAGAGAGTTCGAAAGTTGCGATTGGCGCCACGCCGCGTCGGATGACCGCCCAGGGTCGGATTTTGCCTTTTGCACGAGACACGCTCCCGAGGCGATCGTCGCCCCGAGTCGTGCAATGCTCTGTGGTTACCTGCTCCTGGACCCGTTTTTTTTAATATCGAAACTGCAAGCGCAACGATGCGTGGTCAGACAAACGCCTTTACGTACTCGCGAAGTTCGCTCGCCGCTCGATAGTCCGTCCGTGCGACGCCCCTCGGTCGCGCTGTCTCCCGCAGCCTTTTGCGAGCGGCAATAAAAATCCCGCCTTCCGGCGGGTAAAGGTTGACTAGCGGATGCAGCGCGATTCTTGCACGGCGTCAGGAACTGTATGGCAGCGTATCGTGACTGGATTCTCCAACCAGACACAAGCGAAGACTGCGCATACAAATCGCGCAATTTCTCAAGGCGCCACTGATTTACCGCTGGCATCTGTCACCTTGACTTTCCATTGAGCCTCGATTTCGCTCACGACCGACTGCGGCAGCGAGATGTAATCGAGGCTGTCAGCAGCCGGCGTGCCATTCTTGAAGGCCCAGTCGAAGAACTTGAGCGTTTCCTTGCCTCGGTCCGGCTTGTCCTGTGCCGTGTGCAGCAGCACGAAGGTCGCGCCGACCACCGGCCATGCGTCTTTGCCCGGCTCGTTCGTGAGGATCTGGTAGAACGACTTCTTCCAATCCGCGCCAGCGGCCGCCGCCTTGAACGTTTCAGTGTCCGGCTGAACAACGGCGCCCGACTCGTTCTTCATGGCAGTGTAGACCATGTGATTTTGCTTGGCGTACGCCCACTCGACGTAGCCGATCGCGCCCGGCAGACGCTGCACGAAGGCGGCGACGCCGTCGTTGCCCTTGCCGCCCGTAGCCGCCAATAAAGCAAGCTGGCCTGTGAAGACAAGGAGGTCCGACATTGATGTACGGCCTCCTCCTTGGGTCCCGTTCACCCCGGGTGCCTCCCCAGCGTACAGTGGCAAACGAGGTCCTGGGCTCACGTCGTCGTCGATGCCGTCAGCCAGAACCGAACCGAGGACGGGCTGTCGGCCTGAAAATAGCGGGCTGAAGCGCATGCGAAACCCTGTTGCCTGAAATGCCTAACGTCGCGTCCGGGGCCGTTGCCACCAGTCATCGTGATCAAGGTTGCGCAGGAGATCGGCTCGGCGCCGTTCACGACGGTAGTGCGCCATGACCGCAAACGTAGCGACGACAAGTACGATCGTGCCAACAGCCATTCCCAGCCAAGATTGATCCACGTCGGCCTCCACAGGTATGTCCGACCCCACCTCCTGCTACGGGTGGTACGCACCACGCAAAGCCTTGCCATAGGTGGGTGGGCGCTCAACTGCCAATTTCCGCGCCAAAAGGACGAATTCGCCCGATGGCCCTGACGCCAATTGCGAGTGCAAAGACCAATTGCTCATAGGGACATTGTTATCCCATGTGAAGGCCGCCGTTCAGCGAGAAGTCTGCTCCAGTTGCAAAGGCCGATTCGTCGCTCGCGAGCCATGAGACAATCGATGCAATCTCATTGGCTTCTCCAAGGCGCCCTACTGGAATGCTCCGGATAATGACATCCAGCACTTCTTGAGGTACGGCCCGAACCATCTCCGTCCCAATGTACCCTGGGGAAACCGTATTCACTGTGACACCCTTCGACGCGACTTCCTGAGCAAGCGCCATCGTGAAACCATGAATGCCAGCTTTCGCGGTTGAGTAGTTGGTCTGGCCGAACTGTCCTTTTTGTCCATTCACCGACGAGATGTTGACGATGCGCCCCCACCCTTTGCCGACCATCCCATCGATGACCTGCTTGGTCACATTGAAAAGGCTGGTGAGATTTGTGGCAATGACTTCGTTCCAATTCTCACGTGACATCTTGCGAAACACGCCGTCCCGCGTAATTCCCGCATTGTTCACCAGCACATCAATCTCACCAAGCTCCTTCTTTACCTTCGCGAAGGCGACCTCGGTCGATTCCCAGTCCGCGACGTTGCCCTCCGACGCGGTGAAGTTAAAACCGAGCGCTGCCTGCTCGGCCAGCCACCGCTCGCGCCGCGGCGAGTTCGGCCCACAGCCGGCCACAACGGTAAGCCCGTCGCTATGGAGCCGCTGGCATATTGCGGTTCCAATTCCACCCATTCCCCCGGTTACATAAGCAATTCGCTTTGCCATGCTGACGTTCCCCTGTGCGCAACGTTGATTAACTGAAAATGCCTTCGGGTATGATGACGATTGTTGCTGCCTTCGTAAATCTCAGCTAGAGCTGTCGAACAATTTGCGAATTCCATTGCGGTCCTAAGCGTACGACGGCGAGGCGAACAAAAAATCGCATGCGTAAAAGCTGCGAGTTTTCCTTCGGCAAGTGCACACGTATCCGATTTTGCGAGACAGGACAAGGAGCGATGGCTTACCTAGTTGTACCAGGCGATTGACCGCGCTTTACAAATGCCCGAAGCACTTCAACTGCTCTGAGATTTCCCCGTTCCTCCAGCTTCCTGACGAGTGCACGCATGAATATTTTAGATTCTGCGCTTCCGTATGCGGATTCAAACTGGAGAAGGGTTTCCTTGACGGCCGCTTGCATGCTTTCTTCATGTTGCATGCTAGCAATGTGAGAAGCGCTTCGCGCCAGGTCCATTTCATGATCGGCAAGCCACTTCGCATCACCTGCCCTCCCGTTGCGGCGACCTGTTGCCATATCGATACCTCTCGCCTGATGCGAATTGACCGGCGGTTCTTCCGCGATACCCGAACAGGCGCGTCCGTGCTTCTAGTGATGACGGAGATACCCGTGCCCAGATAATCGAGAGCTAATTGATACGTAAAAGCTAGTGCATAGCCTTCGCCGTCATAGTGCGTAAGCAATGGCGTTGTCGGTTAATTCAGATTGTGCCGCAAGCCGCACGCAGCGCCTTGAATGAAACTGCTGTTCTAGTTTTGCACGCTGTTCGGGGAACAGGAAGAGGGAGCCACCGAAGCACTGTAACCTGCGATGCGCCGAGGGCCGAGTTACGCTATCCTGTTCACATGCGGGTCTCACGCGGAATCTTCATACCAGTTTAATTCCGGCCGACCGGTTCCTTGCTTATCTGCAGGCGAACGGCTTCGGGATTGGAGAGAAACGAAGGAGTGAGATCGAAGTACCGCCTAAAGGTCCGGCTCAAATGCGCCAGATCTGAGAATCCCGACGAATGTGCGATTTCGGTGAGCGTCACATCTGCGACAAACATTTCCGCAGCTTTGCACATCTTGACCCAAAGCAGATATTCGCGAATCGCAACACCCGTCTCTCGCGAAAAGAGATGTGCGAGGCGGCTCTCCGAAAGGCCGCAGATACCTGCCAATCGCCGCGGATCCGTGCGTACCGGCACGTGAGTGCGAAGCCAGGAGGCAACCGCGTCAACGCGGGCATCGGCTGATTGCGATCTTGCTGCCTCCGGAAACAGCGCGCTGAGCAGTCCCTGCGAGCCGGCACGCACCATTTCGCAGTCTTGTCGTTCATTGAGAGCCGCTGCAGCGGTTCGCATTACAAAATCATCCACCCTGTTCGATAGATCGACAACCCGCTTTTCTTTCAGTACTTGTTTGAGCAGGTACTGGCAAAGCTCGCTCGCCGAGTCCAGTTGGACGCTATACAGCCCGGCATCACGCGCCGTGATTGAGCGCCAGACATTGGGGGCGACCAGCAAGACGCGCCCGGTGTGGCTCTCATCCGTCGTATCGAGCCGCAGCGTGTTCCAGGTACCAACCACCACCACCATCGCGGGGCGGGACGTCGCCTTTGCCGTGATACCTGGTGCTGTGTAAATGATCCGATCCGCGAAGATCGAAAGGGAAACCATTGGATCAACCATAGACTGAATTCCTTTCGAAAGGATCAACCTCGCACCGGGACTGCACGGTGAGCGACCGTGATGGCCGCCAACCTATGTCATTGTCCCGCGATGGGGTAGGTCGATTTGAGCGCAGTACCGCAACCGTACCCTGAGTCAGTTATCGTCGAGCGAAGGCTTCAACTACATAACCAACTGTGCAAATGTAATTTGCCCAAAGCGGCTTACCAAAGCTTCGATTTGAATGATATGAGCGCCCATTTCAAAAAAAACGCGGCCCGAAAGCCGCGTAAAAACAGATGAAAAAAGACCGCTCCTTAGTCAAAAGGGGCGAGGCAAATTTTATCGCTGCGCCGAGCGGAATTTCAGGTCACAATCTGGAAAATTGCCTTTCACAAAATGACGGAAACTATGCGTTTGCGGTCGACCGGGACAACCGATTCGACTATCCAAGAGCATTGACGTATTCCTGTAGTGCAATCTACCGTTCGCCTGGGACTGTGTACCGCATTCGAGGCACTTACACGCTTCGACTCGGCGGCTGGCAAGTGTATGACGGCGGCGTTCTTATCAGGCGTCAGTGCTATGCCTGGAATGGAGTGAACCGGCACCCTTCTGATTATTTTAATGCCCCCGTCTGGTGCATCGTGCCGGACATGAATGACGTTACCCCAGCGAAGCTCAGCTCTGACAACCCATACCGCATTGTGCCCGCTTGCATAAAGCCGCCGCTCGTATCAACGTTTCATTCGTTCAGTTCGATCCCATCGCTTGAACGGCACAAAATTTCCGCACGTCGCGGTTCCGGTGACGAACCGAAAGCATAGGTTGAGCGGCCAATGCGCTTTGCTATATACATCGCTGCATCAGCGACATCGAGCAGTTCCTCGACACTCTGCACGCGATCGGGGAATGTCGCTATTCCAACACTGACGCCCACGGGAAAACGGCCGCTGTACTCGCGCTCTCCTGCGGAACGCACGCAGCAGATCAGACGCCCCGCCAGCTCGCGAAGCTGGCTGTCATCGCCGCAATCCTCAACAAGCAATACAAATTCGTCGCCGCCGACCCTTGCAAGTACATCGGCCTCTCGCGTCGCACCGCGGAGCGCCTCAGCCAGCCGGCACAGCAATGAGTCGCCAGCACTGTGCCCCAATGCATCATTGACGTGCTTGAATCCGTCGATGTCCATGTACAGCAATCCAACCCGCGCCGGATCTGCGTGCTCCGTCAAGGCCGCGATGGCCGCAAGCAGCCGGCGACGGTTGGGAAGGCCTGTCAGGGGATCCTGTGCCGCCTGTCTGTCAAGTACATCTGACCACGCGCGAATCCTGGCGAAGGCTCGACGTTGCACGAACAGCGCATACAGCATCAGGGCGCAGACGAGCACAGCCGTGACGGCTAGCGCGGCCGTTTCCAGCTGGATTCTCTCGTGTGCGTCGCGCGTGGCCGAACGCCGCTTCTGGCGCCACACGTCGAGTAGCTGACCGAGATCCAGACGAAGCGAGTCCATGTAACGCCGGCCTTCGTCTGTCTGCACGAGCGCAATGGCGGCACCGCGTTGCCCCGTGCGCGCGAGTTCTACGGTTCGGGTGAGTTCCGCGACCTTTTCCGTCTTCACCTGCTCGATACGGCGAACGACCTCTACCGAGTCCGGATCAACGCCGGCGATCTGCTCAAGCCGCAGCAGCGCGCCATCGAGGTCGTTCATGCCTTGACGGTACGGATTCAGATAGCTTTCATTCCCTGTAAGCAGAAAGCCGCGTTGTCCAGTTTCAGCGCTCTCCAGATCGTGGAGGACCAGGGTCGCGGCTCCGAGAACCGCGAACGCTTCCTCGTCACGGAGATTGTCCTGAACAATGACGCGTGCTTCGTACAAAAACATTGCGGCGGCCAGCAGGAGACTGAAGACGATGCCGTAATAAAGCGCCACGAAACGGTTACGGTCGCCATTCGCCGAGCGGAACAGACGCACAGGCACAGAGGAATCCCGGTACGCAGGAGTGAACAATTGCGGAATGTTACATCAAGTCAGTGCTCGCTAAATTGTTCATATGCTGGACTGCGAACGTCGAATGTTCCCGTTACACTTGCGATGGATCGAGACGGTCATCGAAGGGGTGCCCAAGATCGTCAGTCCGGCATTCGACACCGCGACTTTCTTAAAATCGCGGCACGGACACGTCGCCATGCCTCTGAAGATTGACCGCTTTCAGGACCGGGGCGAGCGAATTTCCGAATCGTACGCCCTCGTCTATTCGCGGTGTTGCCCCTGATCGACAGCGCTACTTAGTTATTTCGGGACCGCTCCCGCAGTATGCTGGGACGCCACCCCTGATCCGGACAATCCCCAAGCTTTTCCGTCGGGATTTGATAGAGCCTCATCGACAGCCAGATCCCTTGTAAATACGCCTCATAGAATTGCGTGTACTCGCCCTCATCGGCGATACCAGCGGCAATCCGGAAGACGCCGTTGTCCACCACAACGACATATGCCTGATCTGTAAGCGGTGCTCTGAAAGCGGAGCATTGCGAAAAAAGCTTCCTTTCGGAACCCATTTTCTCAATGGCATAAGCATCGTAGTAAGCGCCCACAGCATCCCTCAACACGATCGAAACCAACTTCGGAATTCAACTGATCGAACAAAGTGACAAAGCGCGATCTCGCTGCGCTTGAGGCCATCAACGCCGGGCGCGAGACACCGATCCAGATCCGCCAAAACAAGTATCTGAACAACATCATCGAACAGGACCATCGCGCGATCAAGCGCCAAACTCGACAATGCTTGGGTTCAATAGATTTCCTTCCCGCATCCTGTTGGGCGGCATCGAGATCATGCACATGATTGTCAAGGGACAGATAAATGGTGACCGTGTTGATTAGACGTCCGCACAACAGTTTTATTCACGGATAGGATAAGTAGTCCGCATCATATTGGAATTGGCTACCGTCCTGGCCTCACTGCGACAGTACCCATGCTGGAACAGATGGGCTTCAGCGCCACGATTCTGCGCCCGGCGTACTTCATCGAGAACGAACTGATGATCAAGGACGTTATCTTCAACCATGGCGTCTATCCGATGCCGATCGGGAGCATGGGGTCGCCCTGGTCGACGCCCGCGATATCGCCGAGGTGGCCGCCATCGAATTGATCCGCCGCGATCAGGCGCCGGGCAAGCTGCCGATCGAGACCATCAATCTTGTCGCCCCGATACGCTGACGGGTTCGGACGCAGCCGCGATCTGGTCGGAAGTCCTCGGCCGCCCCATCGTTTACGGCGGCGACGATCCGAGCGGCTTCGAGCAAAACATGGCGACCTTCATGCCGAAATGGACCACCTATGAGATGCGCCTGATGGCTGAGCGCTATGTCAGCGAAGGCATGATCCCAGAAGCCGACGACGCTGCGCGTCTGACCAGGGTTCTAGGTCGTCCGCTGCGCACCTATCGCGACTTCGCGGCGCGACTCGTCTCGCAACAGAGCGCCACGGCCTGAGACCGCCACCGTCCGGTGAATGCAGGGTGCGAAACCAGGCTGACGGGTGTGCTCTTCTTGAGCGCAACGCCCGCGATGCCCCCTCGCCGCTACTCGCGCCCGGCGCCGTGCGTGAGCTTCAGCGCGATATCGAGCCGCGCGACCCACTGCGCGTCGTCGAGCGACGCGTCGAGCACTTTTTCGATGCGTTCGAGCCGGTAATTGAGCGTGTTCAGATGAATGCCGAGCGCGTCCGCCGTGGGCCGGCGGCGTCTGCCGTTGGCATAGAACGCGTTCAGTGTCGCCAGCAGGTCCGCATCGGTTCCGATCTGCTCGACGAGCGAGACGAGATAGCGCATCACATCGCCAGCCGCGCGCACCGTTTCTTCGAGCGCGATGTCGGAGTATCGCGCGACCCGCGCTACGGTCGCGCCGCGCAGCGAGACTTCGACGGCGCGATTCGCTTCGTTGGCGGAGGCCGCCCATCCTGCCGCTCCTTCGTTTAACAAACCGATACCGATCGCACGAATGCGTTCTTCCGCGTTCGCAAGGCTTTGCGCGCATCGACTTGCTGCGAGATCGCTCTGGGCAGCCAGCTCTGCGCGCTGGCCTGGAAGCCAGCAGATCGCCCGCCCGCGATGCCACACGTGGACGATCGCCTCGCGCTCGACGCGGAAGTGGCGCGACACAGCGAGCGCATAGCGCTCGGATTCCCGCTCACGGATTTCGGACGTGAGTGTCTCGAACCCGGCGTCGAGCGCGATCGCCATTCGCGGCAGCGAAGCGTCGAGCCCCAGCGCGCTCATTGCCGTCGTGAAGCTCGCGTGGTCGTGGGGAGCATGAAAGATCACCGTATACAGCTGGTAAAGAATCGCATCGCGCCAATGCGCGCGGTGACGCTGCTCCTGAACGTACGCCTGCGCGAGGGTTTGCGCGACGCCTTCGAAGAATTCGAACAGGAACGGCGCCACCGTCATCGCCAGTTCGCGCGCAAGGTCCGCTTCTTCCGCGGCAACCTCGACGCTGGCTTGCCAGATTTCACGCGCGCCAACCTGGGTGGCGCGTAGTAGCGCCTCCAGTGGCACGCTTTGGTGAACGCGTCGCCGGGCTGACTCCTCGATTTCGGCCATCACCGGTTCCGCGGGCTGCGTGCCCTTCAGGAGGAGCTGGAACCACAGATTCGCCAGTTGCTCGATTGACCGGAATATGTCGTCGCGGATCGCCGATGAAAGGGCCCGATACCCGTCCACCTTCATGAGCGAAGCGTACACGCGCTCGATGGGCACAGAAGGATCGTTCGCGAGGGTTGTCATTCCTTCGCGGAGTCGCTGGCTGATCTGCGGGGTCGTAGTGAACAAGGTGGGTTGTACCATGAGTCGTCAGTGCGCACGTCGCGCGGGCACCGAGATGAGGCAGTACGCCATTTCGTGAAATGACACATAGGGCCTGTGCCGTTTGACAATTTACCACGCGCCCCTGCCCATCTAGGATAAGCGGTCGGGACGAGACTCCCCCGCCGAGGTCGTTTTTTCGCTGTGCATCAATGCGCGGGCGCACGCCCGCAGCGCGGCGGAACGCCGGAAAGCTTGCCCGGCGGCTCGCCCTTCAACGCGTTTGCATCGCCTGCGATGCCTGTGATCGATTCATGACCTTTTCCACTGCAACACGGCTTGCCTGGCCGGCCTGCGCCTCGCTGTCATTGGGCGGCTGCGCGATTTCGCCTTCTCTACCGCTGTTTGGCGCTGCCTTTCCCGACTGGCTTTTCTGCATCGCGGGCGGCGTCGTGGCAACGGTCATCGTTCACCGCGCGCTTGGCCGCCGCGGCTTGCGCGGGGCGCTGTCGCCACTTGCCGTCACCTATCCGGCCCTGACTGCCATCTTCGCGACGGCGGCCTGGCTCATTTTCTTCGCCCACTGAAGATGCAATCGCCTATGACGTCTCGCGCCCGGACCTTTCGCAACACCAGGGGCGCCGCAGCGGCAATCGTCCTCGGCGGCGCCGCTTCCGCGTTCGTGCTGTGGCGGCTCGACAGCATCCTGGGAAGCGTTTTCTCATCGCTCGCATCGACCGCTTTTTCTCTTCTTTGACTGCGCGTACCGCATATGACTGACAACGCTCGCGCACCGCGGCGCACGAAACGACTGCCCGCCGCGGCTATCGCACTTATCGCCATCGTCCTGCTTTGCATCGTCGCCTGGCGCAAGGATCACGCGCCCAACACGGACGACGCGTACGTCTATGCCGACACCATCAACGTAGTTCCCGAAGTCAGCGGACGGATCGTGGACCTTCCGGTGCGCGACAATCAGGCGGTCAGGAAAGGCGATCTGCTGTTTCGGATCGACCCGCGCCCCTACCAGGCCGCGCTCGATCAGGCGCGCGCGCGCCTCGTGGCACTCGACAAGCAGATCGGGTTGACGGAGCGCTCCGTCAACGCGCAGCAGTACAACGCCGAATCGGTGAAAGCCGCAGTCGAACGGGCGCGCGCCGTGGCTGCGCAGGCCGCCGATACGCTGCACCGGACCGAGCCTCTGCTCGATCACGGCTATGTTTCCGCGGAGGAGGTCGATCGCGCGCGCACGGCACAACGCTCGGCGCAGGCCGAACTCGACGCCGCGACGCTGCAGGCCCAGCAGGCCAGCGCCGCGGTGAGCGGCGTGGACGCGCTCGTCGCGCAGCGAGCCGAGGTCGAGGCGCAGATCGCGATTGCCGAGTTGAACGTCGAATTCACCGAAGTTCGCGCGCCGTTCGACGGGCGCGTCGTGTCGCTGCACACGACGGTGGGCCAGTATGCGTCGCCGCTCAAGCCCATCTTCACGCTGATCGACACCGATCACTGGTACGTGGTCGCCAACTTCCGAGAAACGGACCTGAAAAACGTGCGCGCGGGCACGCCCGCCAACGTCTACCTGATGAGCGACACGAGCAAGCGCTTTTCCGGCGTCGTGGACTCGGTCAGCTACGGCGTACTGCCCGACGACGGCGGCCTGGTGCTCGAAGGGCTGCCGCGCGTCCAGCGCAGCATCAACTGGGTCCACATTTCCCAGCGCTTCCCGGTGAAGATCGCCGTGCGCAATCCCGACCCCGCGCTGTTCCGCCTCGGCACGTCGGCCGTCGCTACGCTCGATCGCACTGGCACACTCGCCGGCGCGGCGCAATGAACACCGCCATGGACACCGCCGGCCAGTCCGGGACGGGTTTCGCGCGCCTCGCCCGCGGTCTCGCGGACGAGGTTCGCGCCTACCCGGGACGCGCCAACCTGATGCTGCGTTGCATGCTGGCCAGCGCGATCGTGATCACCGTCTCGATGGCGTTGCAGGTGCCGTTTCTCGCGCTCTCGCTCGTCGCCGTGTTTTTCGTGACACAGTCGAACGTCGTGATGACGCGGCTCATCGGCATCGTGTTCATGCTCGGGACGACGCTCGCCGTCGGCAGCATCATTCTCGTGCTCAAGCTGACGTACGATTTCCCGCTGCTGCGCATCCTGATTTCTACGGCCCTCTTCTTCGCAAGCGCGTACCTGATGCGCGTCGCGAAGATCGGCGCCGCGTTCCTGCTCGTCGGCATCGTCGTCATCTACGTGCAGTCGTTCGTCGATTTGACCGACCAGGCCGAGGCGCTGGTTCGCATCTCGCTGTGGGTGTGGGTCGCCACCGTCTACGCCATCGCCGTCACGCTCGTGATCAACACGCTGTTCCTGCCCGCGGAACCCGTGCGCCAGCTCGAGGACGCGCTGCTCGGCCAACTGGCGGCGGTCGATGCCCGGCTCGCGGCGCTCGAACGCGGCGACACGTCAGCCGTCACTCCCGACGCGAGCCGGGTCGAGAACGCCGCACTGACCCTGCAGAAGCTGCTGCGCTTTTCGACTATGCGCGACCCCGCGTTCAGGCAGCGACAGACCTTTCATCTGGCGCGAGTGGCGACTGTCTCCCGGCTGTTCACGGCGGCAGCGAATCTGCCTGAAAGCACCGCGGGCCTCACGGGCAGCGTCGTGCCCGATCTGCGCGACGCTTGTGCGCGTCTCGCCAAATCCGTCCGCACGGGAGAGCGCTTCGTCATCGCCAGCGCGGCTGTGCCCGTTTCCCCGGCCGCTGCGCTGCCTGGCTCGCTCTTCGAAATCGGCAACGCCCTGCGCGCCTTCGCCGACCGCTGCGCCGCGCCGGAGCCCGCTGAGTCGCCCGCCGAAAAGGAGCGGATGCTCGTGCCGGACGCTTTCTCCAATCCGGTCTATGCACAGTTCGCGCTGAAAACGTCGCTGGCGGCGTTGCTCGGCTACCTCTTTTACCGCGCGACCGACTGGCAGGGAATTCACACCGTCATGCTGACGGCGCTGATCGTGGCGCAGCCGAGCCTCGGCGCGACCGGCCGGCGCTCGATGCTGCGTATCGCCGGGGCAGCCGCGGGCAGCCTCATCGCGCTCGCAATGGTGATATGGGTGGTGCCGAACGTCGACGGCCTGACCGGCCTGCTGCTGATGTCGATGCCCGTCATCGCGCTCAGCGCGTGGCTGGCCGCCGGTTCGGAGCGCATCAGCTATGCGGGAACCCAGCTCATGTTCACGTTCGCGCTCGCCCTGCTCGAACAGTTCGGGCCGACCACCGATCTCACGGAAATCCGCGACCGCATGCTTGGCATTCTGCTCGGCGTGGCCATCTCCGCGGTCATTCATGCGTCACTGTGGCCGGAGGCCGAAGGCGAGGCGCTTCGCCAGCGTCTGGCGCGCCTGCTGCGCCGCCTGGCAGCACGCGTGCGGCAACCGCAGGAAGGCCCTCCCACCCCGCTCTGGGCCGAACTCGCCGATTGCGAGGCGATGGCCGCGCGCGTCGCACTCGAGCCCGGCTGGCAGTTTGGCGAAGCGCAACACGAGGCGTTCCAGGTACACATGCAGGCGGTGCTCGCGCAAACCCGCGAGATCCTGCTCGCGAGCGTCGCATTCGAAGCCGAGCGGCGTGCGCTGCCCGCGCTGCCACCCGAGGGCCCGCGCAACGCGACACGGTTCGCCGAAACGACTGCCGCCTCGCTGGAAGCCTACGCGGACGACCTGACCGCGCGGCCCGAGTCGGTACGCACGCCCACGCTCGCCCTGCCGTCGGCCGCCAAAGAACCGACCGCTACAGAGGCGACATTGCCAGCAACCTCGGACGCGCAAGCGCGAGTCGTCGCGCGCGCCGCAAAACTGGCCGAGCAGGTTTCCACGCTACCCCACTGGGGCGTCGCCTCGACTGCCCCCGCCTTCCCTACCGAAGCATCGCAAGCATGACTGTATCCTCCGTTCACGTTGCGTCTCGCTGTCTGCGCTGGGGCGCGCGCGCCGCGCTCGCCTGTGCCCTGTCCGCTTGCGCACTGGTCCACGACGACAGCAAAGCCCCGGCGCCGGTCGCGGCGGATCAAATCCGTCTCGCCAGCGACATCCAGTTCGCGCAAGGCGACTGGCCCGCGGACACCTGGTGGAAAGCGTATGCGGACCCGCAGCTGGACACGCTCGTCGAACGGGCGCTGGCCTCGTCGCCATCCATCCTGATTGCACGCACGCGCGTCTCCCAGGCAAAGTCGGATATCGATCTGGTGCGCGCGGGCACCAACCTCCAGGTCGCGGCGCTGGGCGCGATCGATCGCCAGCGCGTGTCATCCAACGGGTTTCTCGGTCCTTACTCGGGCGAGCAGCCGCTGATCGGCGCGACGGGGCCGTGGTACACGGAAGGCATCGTCGGTCTTGGCGCCAGTCTGAACGTCGACATCTGGGGCAAGCAACGCGCACAGGTGCAAGCCGCTATGGGCGTACGCAATGCGCGGCTCGCCGAGCTTTCGGCCGTGCAGCTAGAATTGTCCACCGATGTCGCCCAGATTTATTACGGAATCCAGACTACCTACGAGCTGATAGATCTGTTCCAACGGCTCGAAGGCGAAGCGGCGTTCTCCGTTGAGGCTCACGCCGCCCGCGCAGGGCGCGGTCTCGAGCCAAAAACGCAGACGGAACTCGCACGAGCGCAACTGCTGGCGACGCAGCGTCAGATCGTGGCGGCCCAGGCCCGCGTGAAGCAACTTCGCGAATCGCTGCGCGCGCTGCTCGGCGCAGGGCCCGACGATCTGCCGGAGATCCGGCCCGTGCCTTTGCCCCTGCCGCAGGCGACCTTGCCCCCCACACTCTCGTATGAGCTGCTGGCCCGCCGGCCGGATCTCCAGGCCATGCGCTGGTACGTGCAGTCGTCGTTCAGCCGCATTGACGCGGCCAAGGCCGCGTTCTACCCGAGCTTCGACATCAAGGCGTTCTTTGGCGTCAATGCGCTGCATCTTTCCGACCTGTTCACACATGCGAGCCAGCAGATCAACCTGATTCCGGGCCTGTATTTGCCGATCTTCGAGGGCGGACGCCTCAATGCGAACCTCAGCGGCGCTCGCAACGCGAGCAACGCGCTGATCGAGCAGTACAACGAGACGGTGCTCGATGCGGTGCGCGACGTGGCTGTGACGGCAAGCAGGCTGCAGGATCTCGGCGAGGAGACGAACTTGCAGACGCAGAAGATCGAGGCGGTATCGTTCGCCGAAGCGAGCGCGCAGGCACAGTATCAACGCGGCGTCGCAAGCCGCCTTGCCGTAACGGACGCGCGCCAGGCAGTGCTGCTCGAACGCATCGCGCTGCTCGATATCAACGCACGGAGCCTGAGTCAGGACATCGCGCTCACGAAGTCCCTTGGCGGCGGCTACCGCTCTGGTTCGGCCAGCACTCTCTCCGCCCGCCCATGAGTGCGAGCAAGCAGACGATCGTGAGTACGCACCCGAGCGTGGGCATGCCGGAAGCCGTGGCCCTCATGGAAGCCCATTCAGATGCTAACGATGTCCTGATGCTCCTGTTTCGGGTTCACAGGACTTTCAGCCGCGCGCTCACTGATGAGATCCAGGACGCGCTTGGCGTTTCGGCCACGCAGGCGCGTGTCCTGTTCTGTCTGGCCGGCTCGGCCTCTATCACCTGTACGGGCCTGGCCCGACGCCTTGGCTGGGATAGCAGCCATATCTCTCGCCTCGTTCCGGTGCTGCAAAAGCAGAATCTGATTACGAGCCGGCGTTGCACGATCGACCGCCGGACGGTGTGGCTTTCGCTCACCGCCGCGGGCGCGGCGATCGCGGAGCGCGTGCCCGCCGTCCTTCACGCCAGTGAGCAAGCCATCCTGAGCACGTTCGACGAGCACGAACGCGAGTTGCTGCGCAGCCTGCTTTGCCGCGTCGCGGGCCAAGGCGAACCCGCCGTGCGCGACGGGGCGGACCGTGCATTCGCTCACCTCGACGAGGCTTGAGCGCAGCAGCGGCGCGAACTTCAAGCCGAGCGTCCGCTGTTACTCACGAACCAGCACGACGCCCACGCGTGCGGTCGTGGACGGCATGAGCAGCAACGCAGCGGCGAGCGACACGAGGCATCCGGCAAAGACTTCCTCGATACGCAATTCGGCAAGCGGCACGATGGCGAAGCCAAGCTGGCCGTAAACGAGCCCGACGAGCATCGTGATGAAGAACACGCCGCGAGCGTATGCGTGAAAAATGTAATAGGCCCAGCCGAAAACCGATAAGGCCATGGCGGCCACGAGCATCCAGGTTTGGTGTCCGCATAGGGTAATGAGCAGCACGCTGACCGCCGCGCCGCTCAGCGTGCCGGCAATGCGCTTCATGACCCGTGCGCGCGTGCCCTGATACGAAGTCGTCCCAAGAAAAACGACGAACGTGCTGATGACCGCCCACATCGAACGGTCTTCGGACAATTCGCCGCCCGCCAATATCGCGAGCAGGGCCGCGACGCTGGCGACGAGGGCCGGCCGCCACGCGAGCCGGTGGAGCCGGTGCGCGAGCACGGTGGAAAAGGGCCGCCCGGTCGGGCGCCCGATCACGAGGAGGTCGGCGACATAATGGATGGTTTCGCGGCCCCATGCCTTCGCAGCCACGAGGGTGTGGGGCAACGCGCACATGAACGACGGCGCCGGCGCACCGCCCCGCGCCACCGGAATGACGACGCGCCCGACGAACGCGACGATGAAAGGAGCCATCGCCATGGCAGTCAGCATTGTCATCAGCCGCGTGTGTGAAGGATGCAGATACAGGCCGAGGTAGAACGACACGAGCGTGAGCATCGCTGCGCCCACCGCGCGAGCGCCGAGCGATTGGCACAATATGCCCAGAAACACGACGAGCAGCGCCCCGGCGTCACGCAGCGCGGGCTGCGAGGCGAGCGCGGCGGCACCGGCAAACGAGGCGCAGGTGCACAAATAGAGAACAAGTATCGAGGTGAGCCAGCTCGACCAGCGCGCTTCGCGCAGAAATAAAGGCGCAATCATCGCGAACAACGCGCCAGGTACGGCAAGCGTCGGCCTTTCGTGATGCTGTAGCGCCCAGGACACGCCCAAGGCCGCCGTCAGCAGAGAAGCGAGCGTCGACCGTGCGGCCCCGCGCAGGCGGGCGAATTCGGGATCCTCGACAAGTGCGCGTTGGAACGCGCGTGAGCAAGCGGCGGCGATCATGGTCGACGATATCCGTGCGTGTCGGCTCCGGGCTTGTGGCCGTGGCCGATGTCCGGGCCTAACAGCCCGGCGTTGGTGTGGACACCTGATGCGCACGCCGCCCAGGATCTCCGGTCTGGCGCGCGCCCGGTGAGGCGTACTCCCGGGCACACCCAGTCTGCGTCGAGGTACGATGCAAGGCGGGCGTTCCGGGTTTTCCCGGATGATAGCCGATCAAAATTACGCCAATGTCGCGATCGACAAGATCGTGCACCAGTCGTCGCATCGACGCTCTACGCGCGAGGCGTTCGGACGAGCAAACGCGTCGCGGCCTCCCCTACTTTGGAGACAACGACAGCCAAGCGCTTTCGCAGCCGAGCCCCTGTTTGCACCAGGAGCCCGATAGACATGGGCCGACGCGATTGCGCCGGCCCGAGCCCTCAGACACGCAGCGCGTCAGAGGGCATAAGACGCGTTAGAACATCTTGCGCAGACCGATTGCAAGGCCCAGCTGGTTCGTGCGGCCAATATTGTTGGTCGCATTGTTGTTGGCGTCTACACCGCCCGGATAGTCGGCAGAGAAGGCACCCGTGCCGCGTGCCCAGTCGGCAATCCCGTAAACTTCCGTGTGCTTCGAGAACGAGTACTCGCCAAGCACGGTCGCCGACTGGTTGATGCCTCGCCCGAGGCTGCCATCGAGCAGAAGCGCGTTGCGCGTCTGACCGTAGTAGTACGCAAAGGTAAACAGCAGCGGGGCGGTAGCTTGCCAGTTCGCACCCACATAGTACGTATCGTCTATACGGTTACGGCTGAAGCCGTGCAGTGTCGGCGCGCCCGCTTGTTGCATGTTGTAGTCGGTCAAGCCAGTCTGATCCTGCCCGTGCAACCAGCCAGCCAGCAGGCGGATATCCTGGTTGAGCTGATACGCGCCGCTGACGTGATAGAACGTGGTCTTGCCGCCATTGATTGCGCTACCGATATTGTTGCCGACCGACGAGCCTGTCGCGGACGTCGGGACGGAAACCTGGTGGAAGCCAACGTTGAGTTGGGCGGGACCGTACGCGTAGGTCAATTCCACGGCGTAGGTCGCGCCGAGACCGACCGAACCCGCCTGGTTGCCGAAGCCGTACAGCGCGTCGATCGACAGATTATCGAAGGTGCCCTTGTACTTGACCGAGTTGTTGACGGTCAGGTAATTCCCGATGCCGTTGTACATCCAGCTGTTTTGCCAGTAGTCACCCACGGTCAGCGGATCGAAGACGTCACCCAACGTATCGTAGGCGGGCGCATATTGCCTGCCGAAGGTCAGCGCGCCCCACTTGTTGCTTGACAGCCCCACGTAGGCCTGCCGGCTGAACAGCGTGTTGTTCTCGTGGAGCTGTCCATTGAATGCTTCGAACCCGTTTTCAAGCCGGAAGACAGCGGAAAGGCCGTCCCCCAGGTCTTCGGAGCCCTTCAAACCCCAGCGGCTGTGGGTTTCCGGGCCGGAGGTCATCGAGACCTGATCCTTGCCGCCAACACCGGCATTCGTCTGATACCGAATGGCGTTGTCGACCAGCCCGTACAACGTAACCGAACTCTGTGCGAACGCCGATGTTGCTGCAACAGCGAACAGTGCACCCACAGAACTGGAAATTGCGACCTTCTTCATTTCTACCCCAAGCGTGATTAATTCTTTACCACTCGATCAATTCTGTTCGAGCCAACGCAATAAAACCGTTGGCGCGATACTAGGTCGCCGCAATTTTGACGCATAGCGTTCGAGAGGCATTGTTGTGTGTTTGCCAGGCGCGATGCATACGCGATACGGCATGCAAGTCCCTGATTGATAGAGCTGTTTTTTGATTGCTACATTCTGGGAAAAGCTCTTTTCCGAATTTGCGACCAGTCCCGGCGATCGGGGAGGCGCTTTCAAACGCCCCCTCGCCGCACTTAACCAGACACGCGATCCGCAACCTTTGCGCGCGCACCGAGGCTGCTTTCGTGTTCACGCTCGTCGAGGTACTCGGTACGGTAGCCTGCGCGTACGCCCCAGTAGTAAAAGACCAGCGAGCAAAC
Source organism: Paraburkholderia sp. CNPSo 3274 (assembly GCF_024206475.1). Classification (GTDB taxonomy): domain Bacteria; phylum Pseudomonadota; class Gammaproteobacteria; order Burkholderiales; family Burkholderiaceae; genus Paraburkholderia. Next base: position 111,558 of record NZ_JAMBPR010000010.1, on the reverse strand, counting down.
GATCACAGCGAGCATGTCCCAACCGTAGGGCAGTATGCCGAGGCCGCCGAAATCCTTGCTGCCGATCTCGGACAGAATCGCCATGACCGGCAGGTAGGCTATGAGCCACCACGCCGCCTTGAGGTCGCGGCCCCAGCCGTTAAAGCCCGACTTGGCCTGAAAATAGAAGTACACGGGTAGCGCCACGATCATCAGGAGAATGATCTCCCCGGTCAGCGGCCACTTCGCCCAATAGAGAACGAGCGATGCGCAGACGAACGCGAACGGCGCGATCACGTTCATGAACGGCAAGCGCAACGGACGAGCGAGATCGTGGGCTGCACGCCGCAGCGCCATCAGGCTGATCGGTCCGGTCAGAAAGGAGACGACAGTCGCGACCGAAATCACCGCGGACAGCGTTCCCCAGCCGCGGAAGAAGAACAGGAAAATAAACGACACCAACAGGTTGAACCACATGGCCTGACGCGGCACGCCGTAGAACGGGTGCACATTGCCGAACATCTTCGGCATGGTGTTGTTGCGCTCCATTGCGTAAATCATGCGTGCCGTCGTCGCCATGTAGGTCGTGCCAGTACCGCTCGGGCTGACGAACGCATCGACGTACAGCAGGACTGCCAACCAGTTCAGGTTCAGCGCGATCGCCAGTTCCGCGAAGGGGGACGCGAAGTTGAAGTGACTCCAGCCCTTCGCGACGTCGGCGGGATTGACGGCACCGATATAAGCGACTTGCAGCAACACATAAATGACCAGCGCAAGCAGGATCGAGCCGACCACGGCGAAAGGCACGCTTTTGGCCGGATTGCGCGCCTCACCCGCCAGGTTGATCGGGCTCTGGAAACCGTTGAAGCTGAATACGATGCCGCTCGTCGCGACCGCCGTGAACACCGCCGGCCAGCCAAATGGCGCGAAGCTGCCGGCGGCGCCGAAATTCTGCTTGTGGAAGCCCGTCAGCATCAAGCCGAGGATCGTGGCGCCCGGCACGAGGAACTTGAAGACCGTGATCGCTGAATTGGCGCGCGCGAACACCTTCACACCCCAATAGTTCAGCATGAAGTAGATGACGACGAGCAACGCCGAGAGAAAGACACCGGTCGGTGTCAACGATCCATCGACCAATAACCGGTGCGCCCAGTCATAGGGCCACGTGCTCATGTACTGGATCGACGCTTCGGCCTCGACCGGAATTACGGACACCATCGCAATCCAGTTGGCCCACGCACTAACGAAACCGACGAGCGCGCCGTGCGAATAGCGTGCGTACCGCACCGTGCCGCCTGACTCGGGAAACATTGCGCCAAGCTCGGCGTACGTCAACGCGATGGCGAGAATCACGACCGCACCGATGATCCACGCACAAATGGCCGCTGGCCCCGCGATTTTGGCTGCCTTCCATGCACCGAACAGCCAGCCCGACCCGATGATCGAGCCCAAACCAGTGAACATCAGCGCAACTGGCCCGATGTTCCGTCGAATAGAACTTTTCACTTCTTTTCCCAAGTTTACAGATTCCCAACAGGAGAATCCAGATAAAAGCGGTGAGGCTAAGCAGCCAAAAAAACGGCAATAACCCCACGTTCCGAATAAGTTCCTTTCGGGTCAGGCTGTATATCAGGGGAAAAGAAGTCGGGTTATGTCGCAGTCAGGTCACCGGCAACCTGATGCGATGTGCGAATCCACGTGGTCAGGCAACCGCACGCAACGCAACGGTCTTGTCGGGCGTCCGATATTGGCTCACCGTGAAATCGAAGAAGCTGCGGACCTTTCTCGACAGGTTGGTGCGCCCCGAGTCGAGCATCGAAATCTCGCGCGGGCCCCCATTTACATCGAACTGCTCGAGCACGCGTACAAGCGTGCCGTGCGCGAGATCATTGGCGACGAGCGGAGCGGGCAGCAGTGCGATGCCAATGTGATTCAGCGCGGCCACGCGCACCATCGAGCTGCTCGACACGCTAACGCCTCGCCCAGTGCACACGCGATAGACGCCGTTCGCGTCGGAGAACTCCCACGTGCGCGACGAGCCGTCGGACACGGCGAGCAGGCTATGCCCGCCAAGCGCCGAGGGATCGCGCGGCGCATCGTGCCGCGCGAGATACGCCGGCGACGCGACGACCACATCCTCAATGTTCGTCAGGCGCCGGCTCACCAGTGTGGCGCTGGCAAACCGCCGGCCGTCGGAAAAGCAGACGTCATAGCCCCCTTCGACCATGTCGATGTGCGTGTCGAACGTCATGACGTCGAAGTCGATGCGTGGGTGCAACGTGCGATAGGCGGCGAGCGGCTCCCCGAGGCCCGACACGGCGAACGTCATTGGCGCCGCGATCCGCAGCGTGCCGCTCGGGTCGCGCGTGGCCTGCATCAGGTTCGATTCCATTCATCGAGCTTGTCGATGATCTCGCGGCAGCCCTCCAGATAGTCCTTGCCGATTTCCGTCAGCGACAGGCTGCGAGTGGGGCGGTTCAACAGCCGTATGTTCAGATGCGCTTCCAGCATCGTTGCGGTCTTGCGGGTGCTGCGATGCCAGGCGTCGCGGCATTGCAAGGAACGGGTTGCGCGGCCATCGCGCAATCCGTTTCCCTCTCGCTCTACGCTCGCCGCAACCGCCTTCAACGCGCACATGCCGTCGCCAGCTTGCCAACGGTTATGACCGCCTGCTCGATTTCGCTCGACCACGGACTGCTGTAGTTCAGGCGGATGAAATTCCGATAGCTGTCCGAAATTGAAAACATATAGCCGGGACCGATCGTGATACGTTTTTCCAGCGCAAGCTGATAGAGTCTCATCGAATCGACTTTGGCAGGCAGCTCGACCCACAGCACATAGCCGCCTGCCGGGCTCGAAATGCGCGTGCCGGCCGGAAAAAACCGCATAACCATCGCTCTCATCAGGTTGGCCTGCTGCGCATATTGCTTGCGCACGCGCCGCAAATGATGCTCATAGCCGTCACGCTCGAGAAACTCCGCGATCGCCAGTTGCGGAATCACCGGCGTCGCCAACGTGTTGAGGAACTTCAGCTTTTCTACCTGATCGCGGTAGCGGCCAGGCAGCGCCCAGCCGATGCGGTACGCCGATGTGAGGCTTTTCGAAAACGAAGCGCAGTGCAGCACCATGCCCTTTTTGTCGTACGATTTAAGCGTGCGCGGATGCGATTCGCCGTAATAGAGCTCGTTATAGACGCCGTTTTCGATAAGCGGCACATCCGCACCCGACAGCAATTCCACTAGCGCGCGCTTGCGCTCGTCGGGCATCTTGAAGCCGAGCGGATTCTGGAAATTCGGCATTGCCATGCAGGCCGCGATCGGTTGTTCCCGGATGATTGCCGCGAGTTCGTCGATGTCGATGCCGTACTCCGGGTTCGTCGCGACCTCGATCGCCTTCATGCCGGCTCGCTCGATGGCGTGCAGCATGGCATAGAACGTCGGCGATTCGACCGCAACGACATCGCCCGGCTTCGCGACGGCCTGCAGGCACAGATTGATCGCCTCCGTTGCACCCACGGTCACGATGATTTCGTGCGGATCGACCGCCATGCCGTTCTCGAGGTAGCGCCGGGCGATCTGCCGCAAGAGTTCCGGGCTGCCCGGCGGCAAAGCGTTCGTTACGCCCCATAGCGCCTTGTTGCGACCTACGGCTGCCGCATAGCGATTGAGCTTGTCAAAAGGAAAGAGCTCGGGATCGGGATAAGGCGAGCCGAGCGGAATGGCGTCGTCGATGGCGATCGAGCGCAGCGTCGAAAGCACGAGCCGGCTCACGTCGACGGACGCCGACACGGCAATGGGCCGTGTCGGGCGCAACTCATCGGCGTGGCGATCGCCCTCGGCCACGCGCAGGCTCACGAAGTAGCCCGACTGTGGGCGGCTCTCCAGCAAGCCCCGGCTTTCCAGCAGCACGTACGCGCGAATCACCGTCGTAATACTGATGCGATGCTGCTGACTCGCTTGCCGCACCGATGGCACACGATCCCCCGGCCGATATACACCCTTGCGTATCAGATTTTCGATGTCGTCGGCGAGTTGCTCATAAAGATTCACTTCTTTACTCCTCGATCCGCGCGCGTGTTTCACTTGAAATGTTCCGGCGCGCGCGCAACTGTACTCTAGCAAGCCGGTGGAATCTGTGCGCCTCGATGCGGTGCTTCTGCTCTTAAGCTTGGGCCATCCAATCGCAGTGCGCGGCATTGGCCAGAAAACGCTGGGCGGCCTGCGCGAAGTCTACGGAACGAAAGTCATGGACCAGACAAAGCCAAAGGGCAAAATCGAGGCGTATCACCACCCCGCCGCCGGGTGGGGTGCGTTGAAGTACGTTGCCGTCAATCTGATCAAGGAGCGCGTTGCGGGCGGCAACTACCGCACCCTGTTCAAGCAGAACCAACCGGACGGTTTCGACTGCCCTGGCTGTGCGTGGCCCGACCGCCAGCACGCTTCGACCTTCGAATTCTGCGAGAACGGCGTGAAGGCCGTAGCCGCCGAAGCCACGACCAAACGCGTCACGCCGTCGTTCTTCGAAGAGCACACGGTCGAATCGTTGATGAAGCAGACCGACTACGAGCTCGAGCAGCACGGCAGGCTGACCGACCCGATGGTGTACGACGCCGTCACGGACCGCTACCGGCCCATCGCCTGGAACGACGCCTTCGCACTCGTCGCGAAGCATTTGAACCAGCTCGACTCGCCCGACGAAGCGGCGTTCTACACTTCGGGTCGTGCGAGCAACGAAGCCGCGTTCCTCTATCAGTTATTCGTGCGCATGTATGGCACCAATAACTTTCCCGACTGCTCGAACATGTGCCACGAGGCGACGAGCCGCGGTCTCCCTGCAACGGTTGGCATTGGCAAGGGCACGGTCACGCTCGACGACTTCGAACTGGCCGACACCATCATCATCTTCGGGCAGAACCCCGCAACGAACCACCCGCGCATGCTCGGCGAACTGCGAGAAGCATCGCGCCGCGGCGCCACCATCGTGTCGGTCAATCCCCTGCGGGAGCGCGGCCTTGAGCGCTTCACGAGCCCCCAGCATCCAGTCGAAATGCTGACGTTCAGCAGCACGAAGATTGCCTCGATGTTCATCCAGCCGAAGCTCGGCGGCGACTTCGCCTTGATCAAGGGCGTCGCCAAGCATCTCATCGAACTCGACGACAAAGCGATCGAGAACAGCGTGCAACGGTTGCTCGACCTCGACTTCATCAACCAGCACACCCTCGGCTTCGACGCCTTCGCCGACGACCTGCGCAACGAAAGCTGGCCGCTGCTCGAAGCGGAGTCCGGCGTCGCGCGCGAAGATATTGAGGGCCTAACGCGCACCTATGCGAACGGCGAGCGGGTGATTGCCACCTGGGGCATGGGCATCACGCAGCACAAGCATTCGGTGCAGACCGTGCATATGCTCTCCAACCTCCTCATGATGCGCGGAAACATCGGCCGCGAGGGGGCCGGTCTGTGTCCCGTGCGCGGCCATTCGAATGTGCAGGGCAACCGTACCGTCGGTATCGAGGAGAAGCCTGCGCAGGCATTCATCGACCGGCTCGGCGAGGTCTTCGACTTCGAACCGCCGCGCGAGCATGGCCTCGATGTCGTCGAGACGGTCGAGCACATGCTGGAAGGCAAAGTGAAAGTGTTCATAGGTCTCGGCGGCAACTTCGCCATGGCGACGCCGGACACCGCGCGCACTTTCGACGCGCTGCGCTCGTGCAAGCTCACCGTGCACGTCACGACGAAGCTCAACCGCAGCCATCTTGTCCACGGCACGGACGCACTGATCCTTCCGACGCTGGGCCGCACTGAAATCGACGTGCAAAACGGTATCGCCCAGGGCGTCACCGTCGAGGACTCGATGAGCATGGTGCATATTTCGTACGGCATGAACAAGCCGGCTTCGCCGAATCTGATGTCGGAGACGGCCATCGTCGCGAACATCGCGCACGCGACGCTCGGCGACCGCAAGGTTGACTGGCTCGCCTATGCCGGCGACTACGCGAAGATTCGTGACGCCATCGAGCAGGTTATCGACGGGTTCCACCAGTACAACGAGCGCATCCAGAAACCAGGCGGCTTCCATCTGCGCGTCGCCTCGCGCGAGCGCGACTGGAAGACCGCGAGCGGCAAGGCGAACTTCATCGTACACGCCGTGCAGCAGGACACGCCGATCGCCCGCGCAAAAGGGCTGCACGGCGAACGCCTGATGACGCTCATGACGACGCGCTCGCATGACCAGTACAACACCACCATCTATGCGCTCGACGACCGCTATCGAGGCGTGTTCGGCCAGCGCCGCGTCGTCTTCATCAACCCGGCCGACATCGCCATGCTCGGCATGCGCAACGGCGACTGGGTCGACATGACCACGGTCTGGGACGACGGCATCGAACGCCGCGCGAATTGCTTCCGGCTCGTCGAGTACGACATCCCGCGCGGCTGCATCGGCGCCTACTACCCCGAGACGAACCCGCTCGTACCGCTCGCGAGCGTGGGCGACATCTGCAACACGCCGACCTCGAAGTCGATTCCGGTGTTGCTGCACCGTTCGGCCGAACCGCCGGTCCTGCCAGCTTTTGATTCCTCTTGCCGGGCAGTGCCGCTCCCATTCGGGCCGCACAGCGGCTCTCAACTTCCCAAGTGATGACCATGTCTGTCGAAGCCCTTGATCTGGCGCGCGGCCAGTTTGCGATGACCGCGATCTTCCACATACTCTGGCCGATTCTCACGATCAGCCTGTCCGCTTTTCTGCTCGTTGTCGAGATACTCTGGGTCAAGACCAGCGATGTCGTCTGGTACCGCCACGCGCGGTTCTGGAGCAAGCTTTTGTTGCTCAATTTCGCCGTCGGCGTCGTGAGCGGGATCCCCATGGAGTTCCAGTTCGGCACCAACTGGGGGCCGTTTTCGGAATACACCGGTCAGTTCTTCGGGAACATTCTCGGCTTTGAAGGCGCGATGGCCTTCATGCTCGAAGCCGGATTCGTCGGCATCATGATGCTGGGATGGGAGCGTGTTCCCAAGGGCGTTCACCTGTTCGCCACGGCGATGGTCGCACTCGGCTCTTCGCTGTCCGCGTTCTGGATCATGGTCGCGAACTCCTGGCTGCAAACGCCGAGCGGCGTCGCCGAAGTCAACGGCAAGCTTGTCGTTACCGACTACGTGAAAGCGATCTTCAGCCCGGACATGCCGTGGGGCACCTCGCACATGTGGTTTGCCGCGCTCGAAACCGGCCTTGTGGTGGTGGCGGGCATCTCGGCGTACTACCTGCTCAAGCGCCGCGATCCGGCCTTCTTCGTGCGCTCCTTCAAGCTCGCGCTGCTGCTTCTCGCGTTCGTGGCTCCCGTGCAGATCTGGCTGGGCGACTCCAGCGGCGTGGATGTCTTTGCCACGCAACCGGCCAAGGGTGCAGCGATCGAAGGCCACTGGGAAACCAACGCACCGGGCACCGGTGCGAGCTGGTCGCTCCTCGCGTGGCCCGACGCCGCCCAGCAACGCAACGACTGGTCGCTCGAAGTGCCAGGCCTGCTAAGCCTCCTCGGCACGCACAGCCTGCACGGCCAGATCAAGGGCCTGAGGGACATTCCCGTGGCCGAGCAGCCGCCGATGATTCCTCTGCTCTACTACGGGTTCCGGGTCATGGCCGGTGTGGGTTTCCTGTTCATGGTGCTCGCCTTCTGGACGCTTTACGCGCTGCGCAAGTCACGTGGCCGCCTTGAGGCGCTGCTGGCGCAACGCAAGCTGCTGCTCGCGTGGGTATTGGCGATCCCGCTGCCGTACATTGCGGTCGAGTGCGGCTGGATCGTGCGCGAAGTGGGCCGCCAGCCGTGGCTCGTCTATGGCCTGTTGCGCACGAGCCAGTCCGCCTCCGCGATTCCGGCCGGCGCCATCTCGGGCAGCATGATCATGTTCGCTGCTTTCTACGTCATCCTCATCACGTCGTTCTTCGTCTTCGCTCGCCGCTGGCTGCGCCGCGGCCCCGACCTCGGCCTGATGCCGCCGGCCGAGCCTGCCCGCCAGAGCGCCGCGCACGCCGTCGACTACTGAGCGACGACGCATCCGCCGTTTCGCATTCATCACAGGAAGTCATCATGCCTCCCTCAACAACTCAAGACCTGCTAAGCCATGCGTGGTTCGGGCTCATCGGCCTGATGCTCGTGCTCTACGTCGTCACGGACGGCTTCGACCTCGGCGTGGGCGTGCTCACCCTACTGCGCCGCCGCGAAAGCGACCGCGACCTGATGATCCAGTCCATTGGCCATGTGTGGGACGCCAACGAGACCTGGCTTGTCGCGCTCGGCGGCGCGCTCTTCGGGGCGTTCCCCGATGCCTACGCGATGATTCTTTCGGACCTCTACGTTCCGGTGATGCTGCTGATCGCGAGCTTCATCATGCGCGGCGCGGCGATCGAGTTTCGTCATGCCGCACACTCCAGCAAGACCGTGTGGGACCGCGTGTTCGGCATCGGCAGCCTGCTCGCGGCGATATCGCAAGGCATCGTGCTCGGCAAGATACTGACCGGCTTCGTGCCCGGCGCCACGAACCTCGGCTTCGTGGCCGTCACGGCGATCGGCGTCGTGTCCGGCTATTGCCTGCTCGGCGCGACCTGGCTCGTAAAGAAGACGACGGGTGCAATCGAAATGTCGGCGCGCCGCTATGCCGTTGTCTCTGTGTTCACGACCGTGGCGGCCGCGCTGGTGGTGTCGTTCGCTACGTTGAAGCTAAGCCCGGTGGGCGTGACGCGCTGGCAGGAAACCGGCGTATTCCACCTGCTGATCGCGCTGGGCGTGCTGGCCGCACTCGCGTTTCTCTACGTGCTCTACTCGATTCACATGCGCGGAGAGCATGGCCCATTCGTTGGCGCCACGATCCTGTTCGTGGTCTCTTTCGCGGGCCTCGCGATCAGCCTGTTCCCCTACATCGTGCCCGGTCAGCTCACCGTCGCCGCTGCGGCATCGGACAGCACGACGCTCACCTTCATGCTATGTGGGATTGGCATCGTGTTCCCGATCATGGTCGGCTATAACCTGTACCAATACCATCTGTTCCGCGGGAAGGTCGTGCCGGTCAAGCACTAGTCATCTGCCCGCTACTGTGAAGAGATCATGAACGCCATCGCCGAGCCACTCATCGCCGCCGGACCGTCGTCGGACGGACTGCCCCGCATCGCTGCGCCGGCCTTCGACAGGCTCGGACGTCCCCTGCGAGATCTGCGCCTGTCCGTCATCGATCAATGCAATTTCCGTTGCACCTACTGCATGCCTCGTCACGTGTTCGGCGCGGACTACCCCTTTCTGCGGGCATCAGAGCGCCTTTCCTTCGATCAAATGGTCAAGCTCGCACGGGCATTCGCGTCTCTTGGCGTCGAGAAAATCCGCATCACCGGCGGCGAACCGTTGCTGCGGCGCGGACTCGAAGCGCTCATCGAGCGCCTCGCGCGCCTCACGGCAGCGAGCGGCAAGCCCATGGACATCGCAATGACGACAAACGGCTCGCTGCTCGCCAGCAGGGCACGCGCTCTGCGCGATGCGGGCCTCGGCCGCGTCACGGTCAGCCTCGATGCTGTCGATCAAGGGGTATTCCGGCGCATGAGCGACGTCGATCTGCCCGTGACGCGCATCCTCGACGGCATAGAGCAGGCGCAAGCCGTGGGCCTCGCTCCAGTCAAGGTGAACGCGGTGATCCAGCGGGACGTCAATGACAGCCAGATCCTTCCGCTCGTGCGTCTGTTCAGGAACACGGGTGTCGCTGTACGCTTCATCGAGTACATGGACGTAGGCGGTGCGTTCGACTGGTCTAACGCGACAGTGCTCACGGCGCGGGAGATACAAGCCATCGTGGAGTCCGAATTTCCTCTCGTGCCGCTCCCGGCCGAACGGGAAGGGGCGACCGCCGTCAAGTATCGGCATGCGAGCGGCAGCGGCGAAGTCGGATTCATCTCGAGCATCTCGGCGCCTTTTTGCGGCGCGTGCTCCCGTGCGCGCGTATCCGCCGACGGTCAACTCTACACCTGCCTCTTCGCCACGCAGGGAACGGACCTCAATCCCTGGCTCGGCGACGCCGTGCCCGTCGAGCAGTTGGCCGAATCGATTCGTGCAAGCTGGAACGCCCGTGATGACCGGTACTCGGAGCTGCGCTGGATGCCGCGCAAACCAGCCACCGGCAAGGTGTGGCCGACAGTGCGCATGTCGCTCATAGGCGGCTGAACGTTGCCGCGCGCTTCACGACCCGCTACATGAGGAAGGATCATGACGCCTGTCAGACCCTCGCAGGGCGCCCTGCCCGACATCCCGTCTCACTCCGAGGACACGCAGCCCCGCATCGGCATAGTAGCCGGCTTCGAAGTACGTATCCAGCATCAGCCGATCGATATTCAGGCGGAGATTGCACCGATCATGCGCAACCCGAACGTGGGGGCCGTGGTCAATTTCGTCGGGGTCGTCCGCAATAGCGGTGATTCCGACGACGTCGTCGCGCTCGAACTCGAGCAGTATCCCGGCATGACCGAGCACTCGCTATGGGGCATAGTCGAAGAAGCCAATGCACGATGGAAGGTCGATGCCATCAAGGTCGTCCACCGGGTCGGCCGCGTCGCCCTCGGCAATGCCGTCGTATGCGTGGTTGTCGCCGCGCCGCATCGCGCTTGCGCATTCGGAGCGTGCGAGTTCGTGATGGATTTTCTGAAAACGCACGCACCGCTGTGGAAAAAAGAAGTCAGCCGTGACGGGACATGCGAATGGGTAGAAGCCAGAACACATGACGAACAAGCCATGCTGCGCTGGGGCTGAGGCTCCCGCGCCGCCGGCGACAACCGGAACCCAATCATGAGACTCACCATCAAGTATTTTGCGAGCATCCGGGAACAGCTCGGCATGCAGCAGGAAGTCGTCGATGTCGACGCGCCGCAGCTCACGATCGACGCCCTGCGGGCGCGGCTGGCCTCGCGCAACGCCCAGATGGCCGCAGCCTTACCCGAAGGCCGCCGGGTACGTACAGCCGTCAACCACGAAATGGTCGCCGGCTCATTTGTCGTGCGCGAGGACAGCGAGATCGCATTTTTTCCACCGGTGACCGGCGGGTAAAGCAGCGCTCGATTCACCGCTGCTGCGTCGTCCTCACGCGCTGAAGAACACACGTCACGACAAAGGGAAACGGCAGCATCAGCAACAGCAATATCCACGTGAGGACGTATACGGCCTGGATTCCACTATCTTGCAGGTCAACGAACAGCTTGACTGGGATACCCTGCGGAAAGTATGAGAAAACCGCAACGATTCCAAATTCGCCGACGATACGAACCCATGCCAACAACACAGCGGTCACGATGGCCCGCGAGGAAAGTGGCAACGTCACGCTGAAGAACGTCGTCAAAGGCGGTGCGCCCAGATCGTACGCCGCTTCTTCGAATTCGGGCGCCACATTGTCGAAAGCCGTCCGTGCCGAAGTCACGTACCAGGCAAGGCCGCCATAGACCTGTGCAAGCACAAATGAACTGGCATTATTGTTCAGTGAGACACCAATCTCTGCGAAAAGCCGTCCGAGCGGTCCATAGGGACCATATGCTGAGACGAGCAGGATGCCCATCGCGAGCGATGGGACGAGCATCGAGTAGAAAACCAGAATGTCGACGTATCGCGTGAGCCGCGATTGGCTGCGTGCCAGCCAGATCGACAGTGGCGTACCGACGATCACGATCATGATGATCGCCCAGACGCTCAACCGGAGCGACACGCCAACCGCCCGCCAGTCGCCGTAAGCCGCGTGAAGATCGCTGAACTGCGTCTCGCCGAAGAGGCAGACCAGCGGGAGAGCCAGCAGCGCCAATGCGGGCGTCAGGCTCAACCATCCCGCGCGAGCCATCTTCGATCGAACAGGTTTCATTCCGCGATTGGGCCTTACTTGTTCAGGGCGCTGCCCTTTGGTGCGTCGTACCCTTTCTGATTGAAGATTGCTTGCCCCGCAGGACTCAGCATGAAGTCGATGAATGCTCGCGCGAGTTGGGGATGCGGCGCGTTGTTGAGCACGGCAGCGTAAAAGACCAGCGGTTGCGGGGAGAGTATGCGCGGAGCACCGGCCGTGCCGGCGAGCTTGAACGAAACCGTGTCGTACCACCGGCGGGCGTCAGCCGGATTGCTGAGGTTGATCTCGTCCGGAAGTGCAATGTAGGGGAGCTTCGCGGAAATCACCGCGCTCCGATAGCCGGAAGAGGCATCGACTTGCCCCGCCTCCAGCCTCGAGAGCAACCCGCCTTCCGCAAAGACTTGCTGCGGATTCTCCGTGGCGCCTAGAATTCTCCGGGCAAGACCAGGCTGTCCGTAGTACCTTTCCGCCAGTTCCACAGTGAAGATGATGTTCTGCCCTTGGGGATCGAACTGCGGATCCGTTCGACCAAAACGCAAACCCGGTGCCTGGAGCACATCCCACCACGGCGAGCCATGCCCCGCCGTCGCCGCTTCCATCTGCTTCGCAAACGGGCTTTTCGGATTGAAAGCGATCACCATGCCCGTGCTCGCGACGGGAAGCGCGCGATCGACCAGGTTCGCTGCCTCGAGGATCTCGATCGGACCTGGCGTGATCGAGACAAACACGTCGGCAACCAGCTTTCTCGACGCCAGCAAGCGAGCCATACCGTAAGCGCCTTCACCTTGGCCCTCGTAATCGACGCCGTTCTTTTTTGCGAAGGCCGGCCCGAGCGCTTCGTCCATCACCACGCCCATCGAGCCGGCATATGCCACACGTATCGCGTCATGCGCGCGTGCTACCGGCGCGGCCGCCAACATGGCCACGCATATAAGGCCAGAAATGCGCCATTTCACTCTATTTCTCCCGATATCGGCGCAAGCAGTCCGGCACGTACGCACCCCGCCGTCGTTGTGCATCAAGAGCGATCGCGGAAGGCCGCAATTGCCGAGCTTTCCGTTCGCGCCTGAAAAGCCGTCTTCAACTCGAAAGATTGCATGCAGACCGCCTCCCAGATTCTGTCCATAATGGCACTTGCGCATCAGCCGTCACCGCTTACGTCTTCGAACCGACCCGAAGCAGCACCGAATCCCAAAGCCGGCTTGTGAGTCCCGCCTGCGGCACGGCTTCGAGCGCGACCAACGGCGCCTGCGCAAGCACCTTGCCATCGTCGAGAAGCGCGACGCTGCCGACACGCTGTCCAGCAGCGAGCGGCGCGATCAAGGGCGCGCTCAGGGTGACCCGCGAAACGATTTTTCCGCCCGTGCCCATCGGCACCGTTGCTGCAAGATCACCTGAAACACCAACCCTTACGGACAGGCTCGTCCCCTCGTAGACGCGCGCCGTTTGTACGGCCTGCCCCGGCTGCCATGGCCGTACCTGCGTGAACGCGTGATAGGCGAAGTCGAGCAGTTTCATGCTGTCACGCACGCGGTCAGCCCCGCTGGGGTCTCCCATCACGACGGTAATCACGCGCCTCGTCGCACCGGCGGCGCCGGGCTCGGTGCGGTTCGCGCTCGCAATGAGGCAATAGCCAGCGGCTTGCGTGTGCCCAGTTTTGAGGCCGTCCACCGTCGGATCGAGCCACAGCAGACGATTGCGGTTAGGCTGCCGGATGTTGTCATAGGTGAACGTCTTGACCGAGAAAATCGGGTAGTACTCCGGAAATTCTGAAATCAGACGCGCCGCCAGCCGCGCGAGATCGTCGGCTGTCGAATAGTGGTCCGGTTCCGGCATGCCGTTGACGTCCGCGTAATGCGTGTGGGCCATGCCGATCCATTGTGCCTCTGCGTTCATCATCTCGACGAACTGTGCCTGGCTGCCGCCGACCAGTTCGGCGAGCGCAATGGCTGCGTCGTTACCCGATTGGACGATTAACCCATAGAGGAGGTCCTGCACGGTAACGGGCTTGTTCGGCGAAATGAACATGCGCGACTGATCGGAGCCCACTGCGCGAACCGCATCGCTGGCGAGCACCGTCTGATTCAAGGCAATCTTCTTCGACTGCAGCGCCCGAAATGTCAGGTAGGCAGTCATGAGCTTCGTGAGCGACGCGGGCTCCATTCGCGCATCGGCATTGGCCGAGGCAAGCACCTGGCCATCGCTCTCGTCCATGATGACCCACGAGCGCGCGAGCACGTTCGGCGGGGCGACCTGCGCGAACGAAGTGACGCTTGTGAGCGAGAGAACGACTGCGGGCAACGCGCGGCGCAACACGCGTGTTTGCAACGATAACCCGGTGAGGCGCGACAGCCGCGCATGGAGTGGGGACGGACGCATGATTTCGAATCGTGAATAGCAGTTGAATTGACGGAGTGCGGTTGGATGCTGGGTACAACGCGGAATATCGAAGTGCTGCGAGTCACGATCGGAATTCGGCGAGCTCTCGCCCGTGTGTGACAGATAGCCACAGCGTCAACGTCACTATAGATAGGTTGACGTCCGGCCAGAACGGCGCCAACGAAAAATCAGCTTTGCGCAAGGGGGATAGCGTCACTGGCGACCCGCCCCTACGCTGTGAACAAATCGCATCCTGCCCGCCTGAATTACCCACCAACCGGCGAGGTTTCGACGAAAGCCAAAACAACGAGGACCTCCATGAACCTGGCGACGAAGACCTCGCCACTGCGCAGTTGAAGAAGAACGACCACATCCTCGCTCAAGGAAGACCAGACGCTGCTCGACATCGGCTGCGGCTGGGCGCGCTCGTGCTGCGCGCGGCGCAGAAGTTCGGCGCGCGCTGCGTGGGCGTGACGCTCTCGCAGAACCAGTTCGATCTCGCCACCGCACGCGTGAAGGTCGCAGGCCTCGAAGACCGCATCGAGATCCGCCTGCAGGACTAGGTCCAGGCGCCCCGGTACGGTCACGGCGCGCTGACTGCCACTACGGCTCGATTTTCAAAAAATACGCCATGATCGACGCCTTGCCTGCTGTCGCAAGTCCGACTATCGCACTCGCGTATATTGGAACAGGCAAGGCACGCCGTAACCGAGCAATACCAAAGCTGCGAGGATGACTATCCGCTCCCCGATATACGGATAGATGACCGCCGCTGTCAGGGCGCCCAGGCAAAAAGCCCCCACCGTAGCAACGCGAAGGAGCAAGTCCTGGAGTTCGCGGCCCGCTTCGCACAATCTTCCGCGCTTGCATAACTGTGCGATGATCACGCCCACCCCCACGCCGATATCAGTCGACGTACCGGACACGTGCGTAGTGCGCAACCGTGCATGCGAAACGCGGGCGGCCATCGCATTTTGCAGCCCCATCAGGAAGCTCAGGCCATAAACCATGATGTCGGCCCGATGCGTGCTCGCGAGGTGGTCCGCGCCATCGAGCGCCACGAGCAATAACGCCTCAGCCACCAGGATGGCTATGCATGCGCGGGCACGGCGATGCGATCCGACCAGTTCGAGCATCAGTGCGGCGAAGGTCGCGCCGGCAACGAACAGCAGCACGATCATCAGGTAGCGCACTCCGTGCCCAGCATCACCGCCGCCGAATTGGTCGGCCAGCGACGTGACGTTGCCGGTCATATTGGCCGAAAAGACACCGGCGATCATGAAGCCCATGACGTTGAGCGCACCGGCCACACCGGCAAGCGCGCTTGCGAGGCCCACCTCCACGAATAGCGCGTGGCGAGTATGAGCGTCATTCGGCGTCGCAGTGAAGGGATTGTTCATGAAACGGCTTGTAAGAGCTTCAGCCAGGAATGCTATCGGAGTTGTTGCACGCTCTAGCGCAGCGGGGGTTGTACCGTGGGAAATCCGCCCCCTACGCTCACCATGTTGCAGCCATGTCGATCGCCAATAGAATACCCGGCGCGGTAAAGGAGAATTGCGCTATTCGTATAACGCTGTTAATCGATCGACCTGCTTTTCACTCATTGCATGCCACACGCGCGGAAATTCAGCAACGGGAACGAGGGACCGTTTCAGTTGCAACTTATCCAGCCGGAAACTGAAACCCTCGAGTAACCGCCGGCTGTTGAAATGCACCCGACTGCAGTCGAGACACGGAGAATCCGCGCCATGCCCACGCGCGGCGTGCATGGGCTGTTTGATCGTCGTTGCGGGACCGCCTTCGAATGGTCGGCACGTCCAATGCCGCCATCCCTTTCAGCCTCACCGCGGTATATGTCGAAGCCACCGGCAGGCATTTCGATCGAGGGCGGCGAGATGCAGACAAGCTCACAATTTGGGAGCGTGGGCACATGAAACAGCGCAAAACGCAACTTCACGATTGCGTTTCCAGCGTAAACCTCGACCGTCGTTTCGGCGCCCGTCGCGCTACCCGCGTCACGTGCTGGCACGCGGCAGGGCACCGAATCCGTTTGCAAGGTACCGTTGCAGCGACCGTATCAACGGACGCCTGGCGGCACTCCCATCGCTACAGAAATTCGTCGGGAAATGCTGAGTCGCTTGATTAACTGGAATATGTTGTTGCGCGCAGCCGCGTTGCTCGTGCCGATCTTTATCGTCGAGTGGGTGACGGGTGACACCAAATGGTTGAGCGTACCGGTCGTCACTGTGTCTGCGTTTGTGGCGGTAGAGCGCGGACGTCTGGCGCCGCTTGGTGCCGTGCTCTACGCGCTCGCGATTGGCGTGGCCTTCGTCGCCGTGACTGCCTCTTATGGCACACCCGCCGCGTATATCGGCGTCTCTGTGCTGCTTGCGGCCGCATGTGCGAGCTTGCTCGCCGGTGGCAGCGAGATGCGCTGGACCGGCTTTTTTGCGTTTATTCCCGTCATGTACTTCGGCTGCGAAACGGCACGCGGGGCGCATGGCCATGCGTATCTGAACGCCGGCATAGAGGCCATGCCCTACGCGCTGGCCGCAACGCTGCCCGTCATTGTCGCCTCGATCGTCAGCTACGCCACGCAGGGTGAACCACGCTCCGAGCGCGGCTGGCTGGCGCTAAGGCTGATCAGCGAGCCGCCTTCACCGGGGCTGCGTGAGGCGATCGTTGCCGGGGTGCTCGCGGTGGGATTGGCATCGGCCCTGGCGGCATTGCATCCGATGCCCTATCAGGAGTGGTTCGTCTGGTCAGCCTTCAGCGTTGTGACAGGTGATTGGAAATCGGCACGCTTAAAGTGGCGTGACCGCCTGGCGGGCACCATTGTCGGTGTGCCGGCGGGCGTGCTGGTGGCGATGCTTTTGCCGCATAGCCACGCGCTCGCCAATGCGGTCGAGATCGCGATCGCGCTGGAGCTCGTTGCTTTCCACCGCTACGTGGTGGCGTTCGGTGTGCGGTGTGCGATGCATGGGGCCGCGATCGTCATTTCGGGCCACACCTGGCTCTGCGCGGACGCACGCCTCATCGATGTGGCGCTCGGCAGCACCATCGGAATTCTGTTCGTACTCGCCGCGCATGAGGGAGCGCGTTCCCTGCGGCGCAACAATATTGCGGTGTGACGGCACAATTCAGCCCCCTCGTTCATCACGGCCTTGTCTTGTGCTTCGTCGTGGTCGCGATCTGCGTCACCGCAAGATTCTTTGCGATTTTGGCAGTGCACGCGCCGCCCAAAGTCAGACCGAAATCGGGTACTCCCAAAGCCCCTCCTTCATGTACGTCCAGCCCGAGATGGTGCGCCTTCGTTGGATATTAGACAGCACGAATGCACGCGAGGACCATCTGTCGATCCCGCTTCTCCGATGAGCTTTCGCGAACGGAGGCATCTGAATATGTCACTTGTCGGCGTATTTGCGGCTACTTAGGATCAATCCGACTAGCCGCGGCGGGGAGGGCTCGGCGCGGCCGACGCGGGCCCGGTTCTTTCTCCGGCTTTTTCTCTATCGGCAGATGCTCACCATGATCGACCCCAATAAAAGCAGGCGCGCCAGCCTCGCGGTATTTGCGCTGCTCTATCTCGGCTACGGCATCTCTTACATCGACCGTTCGGCGATCGCGTTGTCGCTCGTCGCCATCGGCAACGAACTCCACCTCGGTGCGGCCGCGCTCGGCTTCGTCATGAGCACGTTCTACATCAGCTACGCCGCCATGCAGATTCCCGGCGGATGGATCGCCGACCGCTGGGGCAGCAAAAAGGTCATCGTCGTATCGGTCGCGTTCTGGTCGCTGTTCACGTTGATGACGGGTCTTGCGTGGTCACTCGCCTCGCTGATCGCGATCCGCTTCATATTCGGTCTCGGCGAAGGCGGTTTTCCCGGCGCAGCGGTCAAGGGCGTCACCGAATCGTGCGCGCGCGAGGATCGCCCGAAGATGTCCGCGCTCCTGATGTCGTCGAACTATGTCGGCAGCTTCATCGCGCCGCTCGCCATCGCGCCTCTCATCTTGTGTCTCGGCTGGCGTCATGCGTTTTTTGTCGCAGGCGGCGTCGGTCTCGTGTTTGCGCTCTTCTATCTGTTCGCGGTGAAGGACACACCTCAGAAGCGCGATTCGGCTGGCCGTTCCACAACCATCGACGGCGCGGCGACGCTCGCTCTCCTTAAAATGCCGCTCATGTGGAAGATTCTGCTCACATGGTTTGGCATGGGCATCGTCAACAAAGGACTCGATGCGTGGATGCCCGCGTATCTCCTGACCGAACGTCATCTCGATCTAAAAGCGGTCAGCATGCTCACGCCGCTGCCGTTCGTCGCTGCGAGCGTATCGACGGCTCTCGGCGGCTGGATTCTCACGCGCTGGTTCGACGGCCGGGAGAAGTGGCTGATGGCCGCGTGCTGCGCGCTTTCCGGCGTGTTCCTCTACGAGATGTACACGGCCCAAACGGTGACGGGCGTGATCGCATATCAATCGATCGTCTACTTCTTCAAGTCGTTCGTATTCGCCGGCGTGTTTGCGCTGCCGACCAAATTTCTGCCGCAAAGGCTCATTGGCACGGGCGCGGGCATGGTCAACTTCGGTGGACAGGTCGCGGGATTCGTCGCGCCGGCGGCCATCGGCCTGCTCGTCTCGTCGACAGGCAACTACAACGCCGTGTTCGGCTTCCTGATCGTGGCGACAGCGCTCGCGTCCATCACCAGTCTGTCGATCCGCCTGTCGCCCGAAGCCGAGGCAGACCTCGGCGCCGCCGAAGAGGCCTGATCGCTTCGCCAGGCATGCAGGCGCTATGATGGAGCATTCCGTGTCTTTCCATCCATCCCTCATGAGCGCCCGCATTCTTCAGGAAGCCGCCGTCCGCTATTTCCTCGAAGTGGTCAACACCGGTTCCATCGTTGATGCCGCCCGTCGGCTGAACGTCGTGCCGTCCGCCGTGAGCCGGCAGATCACGCGGCTAGAAGGCGAACTCGGCACGCCGCTTTTTATGCGGCAATCGCGTGGCATGGTGCCGAGCAAGGCGGGCGAAATACTCGCCACATACGCGCGCCGCTCGCAGCTCGACGCTGAACAGATTTCGCTGGAAATCGATGCGCTTCGCGGCGCAGCAGAACGCACGATCCGCATCGCCTGCACGGAAGGTTTCGCGGGCGCCTTCCTGCCGCGCGCGATGGCGGATTTCCGTCGCACTGTCGCGCCGGCATCTTTCGAAGTCGTCGTCGATACAGCCGCCGGCGTCACACAGCGCGTGCGCGAGGCGCAAGCCGATATCGGCCTCACGTTCAGCTTCGGACCTGAGAAGGACATTCACATCGCGTTTTCGGCGCCTTCGCCCGTATTCGCAATCGTCGCGTCATCTCATCCGCTCGCGCAGTGTTCGCAGGTGTCGTTTCGCGAATTGCTGGCGTACCCTCTCGCTTTGCCGGGCGTTCATTCGACCCTGCACAAGCTGATCGACATCTATTGCAGCCGCGAAGGCGTTGCGTGCAAGAGCGTGCTCAGCAGCGCGACGTTGGAAACGCTCATCGGCTTTACACTTGTAAGCGACGCCGTGACATTCAGCGGCGAGCTCTTCGTGCGCCCGCGTCTCGCGTCCGGAGAGCTTGTTGCATTGCCCGTTCTGGAACTCGCAACGAGCGAACGCGCCATCGAAATACAAACACTTGCGCGGCGCGCGTTGCCGCCGCTCCTGCAATCGTTCATCGAGCGTCTGAGCGATGAACTGTCGCGCCCCCCTCGCGTTGATCAAAAGTGAAATCACCTTTCGATAAACGTCGCTGGTAGCCGTTTTTCTTGTCGTCTACATTGAGCGCATTCTTGCACTACCGCTCAAAGGACTGCCCGATGGACGACCGTTTCGAACTCACCCGCCATAGTGCCGTCGCGCTCCGTGCGCTGTTGCAGGCACGCGAAATCTCCGCCGTCGAATTACTCGAGGCCTGCATCGCGCGAATCGATGCACTCAATCCGTTTGTCAACGCCATCACGGCGACCAGCTTTGAACGCGCGCGCATCGAAGCCCGCGCGGCCGACGCCGCGCTCGCACGCGACGGCGCCGTAGGTCCCCTGCACGGCTTGCCCATCGGCATCAAGGATCTCGAAGAGACCGAAGGCATTCTGACCACGTATGGCTCGCCGCTCTATCGCGCAAACGTGCCCGCGCACGACAACACGCTGGTGCGCCGCCTGCGCGCAGCGGGTGCGATCGTCGTCGGCAAGACCAACGTGCCGGAAATGGGCGCGGGTGCGAACAGCTTCAATCCCGTGTGGGGTGCGACGGGCAACCCGTTCGATCCGCGCCTGAATGCGGGCGGCTCGTCGGGTGGCTCGGCCGCCGCTCTCGCGCTCGATATGGTGCCGCTTGCCAGCGGTTCCGACACAGGCGGCTCGCTGCGCATTCCAGCGGCGAAGTGCGGCGTGGTCGGACTGCGCACCTCGCCGGGACTCGTGCCGAGCGATCGCAAGCCGCTCGGCTGGACGCCGATTGCCGTGGTTGGGCCGATGGGGCGCAACGTCGAAGACACATGGCTGCAACTCGCGGCGACGGTCGGCCAGTCGGGCAGCGACCCTCTCGGCTACTCCTTCGCCATGAATCCGACGATGGACGACCGTGCGCCCACGGACTTGTCGAAGCTACGCGTCGGTTACACAGAGGATTTCGGCGTCTGCGAAGTGGATGACGATATCCGCGCCGTATTCCGCCGCAAAATCGACTTTCTGCGCAACGAAGTGGCCGTTTGCGAGCCGATCGAAGTGGACTTCGGTGACGCACATCGCTGCTTCGACGTACTGCGCGCGGAAGCCTTTGTCGCGGGCCTGCAAAAGGCCTATGAGACCGATCCCGGCTCGCTCGGGCCAAATCCGCGCGCGAACTATGAGATGGGCATTGGCCTGGGTCTCGCGGATTGCGTGCGCGCGCATGGCGACCAGACGGGCTTGTTCCGACGCTTCCAGACGCTGTTCGACCGCTACGACGTGATTCTCTCTCCAACGACGCCTGTCTCGCCGTTTCCGTGGGCGCAGCCATATCTGAAGTCGGTGAACGGCGTCGCGCTGGAGAACTACTATCGCTGGCTGTCACTCACATATGTCGTGACGCTCGCGACCAATCCGGCGTTGTCGCTGCCGTGCGGCGTCGATCATCGCGGCATGCCGTTCGGACTTCAGATGATCGGCGCGTTCCGTGGTGATCTCGCACTGCTCGATGTGGCGCGCGCGTTCGAAACGCTCTTCGCGTCGTCCGACGAAACGCGCCGCCCCATTCCCGATGCCACGAAGCTGCTGGCAGCGAAGGTGGACCTGAAGTCCATCGTCACGCATCCGCCGGTGCTTGATGCCGTGTCGTCTTCCAACGCTTTGCATTCCGCCGTCTGACTTTCACCTTTTGCCATTGGTGAATGTCAACAGACTTAAATGATGGAGAAGAAAAAAATGATCGGACGAAGAGCCTTCTTGGCCGGCGCTTTCGGCGTGGCGGTAACGCAACCGATTGCGAGCGCTTTCGCCCAGATAAATGGAAAACTGCCCACGAACATCGTGTCAGTGGATGCCCCTGATGGGGCGGTGCGGGGCGTGGCCTATCCGAATTACAGCGTCTTCAAGGGGATTCCGTTCGCCCAGCCTCCGGTGGGTGCACTTCGGTTTCGCCAGGCGGTGCCTATGCCGCGAAGTTCAGGGGTTCGGTCAGCCTCCAGTTTTGGGCCCGCTCCTATGCAGGAGAGGCGATCGCTCCCCGGAACAAGCCTGCCCATGCTTGGCGATGCGAAATGCAGCGAAGACTGTCTTTATCTCAACGTATGGGCACCGCGAGAAGCTGGGCCGCACCCTGTTTTCGTTTGGATTTACGGGGGTGGGAACACCTTTGGCGCAACGAGCCAAGCCATCTACGACGGCAGTGCTTTCGCAAGAGATGGTGTTGTTTGCGTGACGATCGGGTATCGCATTGGCGCTTTTGGTTTTCTGGAGCTCGGCGAGATTCTTGGAAGTGAATACCAGGGCAGCGGAAACAACCCTCTTCACGACCAGATTCTTGGCTTGCAGTGGGTTCGGAACAATATCGCCGCCTTTGGTGGCGACCCTGACCGAGTGACCGTTGCGGGTGAATCGGCCGGAGCAAAAAATGTCTCTGCTCTTCTGAGCATTCCGGCGGCTCGCGGACTATTCCAATCGGCGATCGTGCAGAGCGGTGGCGGTCATACCGTCCACAATCTGGATGAGGCTCACGGTGTCGCGGATCTGTTCATGCGCGAGTTTGCGAAAGTGGGCTTCAGGCGTGAAGATCTGTTGCGCGTCGGGTCCGACGACTTGCTTAAAGTTCAAACCGCCACGGTGGCCGCCTATCCGCGCGCCTTTGCGTTCCGCTCTGTGGTCGACGGCAAGACTATGCTGCAAAGACCGATTGACTCCGTGGCGGCAGGTTTTGCGAAAGATGTCCGTTTGCTGATAGGCAGCAATCGCGACGAGAGCGTTCTGTTTTTCCCGCAGGACCTGGTAGAAAGTCATAACAGCGACCCCAAGGCAGATCGACCGATCAGTTCCAGGGAACTCGCCAATATCAGGCTGAATTCCCTGTCCCTAATTGCCGACAAATATGTTCATGCATTTCCGGCACTCTCTCCATTTGAACGTCGTGTCCGCATCGTTACAGCCGAAGAATACTGGATTCCGACAGTACGTCTTACCGAAGCGCATGCCGCTTCAGGAGGGGAGACCTATGCCTTCCGGTTCGAGAGGCCGATCGCCGAAGGCCGTTATGCGGGACTTGTTCCGCATACCAGTGAGTTGCCGCTGGTCTGGGACAACTTTCAGGATCCGGCTTTCCGAGATTTGTTTTACAGGGGAGCGTCGGCGCCTGAGGCCTTCGCCAAACAGGTTCATTCGGCGTGGGTTTCGTTCATAAAAGGTTCCTCTCCCGCGGCCGAGGGGCTGCCAACCTGGCAACGCTACGAAACGACGGGCTCAGAGTCGCGGAGTACGATGCTCCTGAAGGATCAGCCGGCGATGGTTTCCGATCCTTCGGCAAGTGAGCGGCAAATTTGGAACGGCGTCATGTGAGCCGGTGCGCTTTGAGTTCGAACGCGACCTGCACGCGGCTACGCTTGTATCAACCCGGAGAAGAAGCCATGTCAGCAGACAAGCCAGGGCCCGGGTCTCGCGGATTGCGTGCGCGTATGGCGAACAGGCGCGTTTATTTCGCCGCTTCCAGATCCCGATAGCGCTTGCTATCCGTTGCAGACCGTCGCGCTTCATTGGCGAGGTCCAGCAGCGTCGCACCGTAATCGAGGAAGGCCCAGCCAATGGCGTGCAAACGAAGCCGCGGCCTTTCTCGTATGAAGAGATCGATACCCAACTCGTCTTCAGGCTGTTTTATGCGGGCGGCCAGATTGAAGGCATCCTGTGCAATCGTTGCGCGGCTGCCTGGATGCTGCCATTCTGCACGGATCATTGTGTGATTTCCGGTACTGGGCCGCGCATCCCGGCCGCTTTCCGGCCGTTGCCGCTGTGTCGCGTCAAGCCTGAGCCACTACTGTCCGGGCATCGACGCGGGTGCGTGCGATGAGTGCAGCGCGAGCGGCGAAAACGGGACGGTCTCCTGCGGCGTCGGCAGCGCCGCCGCCGTCCAGCCGCCCCCCAACGCGCCGACCAGGTCGACAGCCGCCTGCAGCCGCCTTGCATGCACCTTCGCCGCCGACAACTCCGCGTTGAGCGCCGCGACCTGCGCCACGGTCACGTTCAGATAGTTGTCGAGGCCGCTCGTGTATAGCTCCATCGCGATCGTCTGGACCTTCACCGCCGCGGTGACCGCGTCGCGTTGTTGTCCGTACTCCGTCGCGAGCTTGTCGGTGAGTGCAAGCTCATCCTCGACCTGCCGGAATGCATCCAGCACGGTCGCACGATAGTTGTCGGCGGCCTGGTGCACGGTGGACCAGCTTTGCTGAAGCTCTGCCCGGCGCAGGCCGCCCTCGAACAGCGGCAACATCGCCGAAGCGCCTACCGACCACAGACTTTCCGGCAGCGCCGCGAGTGCAAGCCCGTTGTCCTCGAAGCCGAAGCTGGCGGCCAGATCGATATTGGGGTAGAACGCGGCACGCGCCACGCCCACCGCTGCATTGGCGGCAGCCATCCTGCGCTCCGCCGCCGCGATGTCCGGGCGCCGCTGCAGCAGTGCAGAGGGCACGCCAACCGGAACGACCGGCATGCTCAGATGCGCAAGCCCCCCGGGCGCCAAGGTGAACGTCGACGGATTGACGCCCGCCAGCACCGCGATCGCATGCTCGAGCACGGCGCGCTGCGCCTCGATCTCCGTATCGGCTGCCTGCGCGGCGGCCAGCTGGTTGCGCGCCCGCTCAACGTCGAGGCCCGGACTGATCTGCCGGTTGTAGCGCAGCGAAGTGAGCTTGAGGGCCTCGTTGTACGACCGGACTGTGTTCGTATAGATCACGTGCTGCTCGTCCAGACCTCGCAGCTTCACGTAGTCGTCCGCCAGTTCCATTTCGAGGCTAAGCCGCGCCGAGGCGACCATGGCCGCGGCAGCCTGGGCGTTGGCCTTCGCATAGTTCGTCCGGTTACGGATCTCGCCCCACAGGTCAGGCTCCCAGGTCGCGGCCGCGCCATATCCCAGTGAAGACTCTTCGAGCGGCGATCCGGAACTGGCACTGTGAAAGAGTGCGTGCTTCGACAAGCCGTTGTCCGTCGCGAACGCCTGCGCGCTCAACTGGGGGAACAGTTGCGAACGGGCCTCGGCCACGACGTCGCGCGCCTGCGTATACGTTTCCTGCTCGGCGCGCAGTGTCGGATTCGAAGCATCCAGCTCGCGTTCCAGGGTGTCGAGTTGCGGGTCCTTGAAAACTTCCCACCAGGGGCCGCGCGAGAGCTGATCGCCGGGCCGCGCGAGCACGAACGGTCCGGTCCCCTGGTAGCTGTCGGGCAGCACCGTTTTGGGCGGCTTGTAGGTCGGCGCGAGACTGCATGCGGCGAGGGGCGCGAGGAGCGCCAGAAGTACGCCAGCCCGGCGCAGTGCGATCTTGATTGGAGATTTCATTTTGGATTATTCCCCGCATTGTCGGCATGCGCTTGCACTGGCGCCTGCGGTTGCCCCTGGGGGGTTCCAGCCGCATTGCCCGGCCCGATGCCCGGCACGCCGCTCACGATGCGCACCTGCTGACCTTCGAGTATCCCGGCGGACGGACTGACGATCACGCGATCGTCGGGCTTGAGGCCCGACACGACCTGCACGTCCTGACCGAGGTTGAGTCCGAGCTTCACGTTCTGGAGATGGACCCTGTCGTGCGAATCGACGAGCGCGACCTGCATGCCCTGATCGCGGAACAGCAACGCCTGCTCAGGAATGACGAGGACGTTCTTGTCCGAGGGAACCTCGAAGTGCACCGTTGCATAGGTGCCGGGCCACAGCAGATGCTCGGGATTCTGTGCGACCAGTTCGGCCACCACGGTTCTCGTCTGTGGATCGAATGCGTTGGCTGTGGTCACGAGCTGTGCATCGAATACGCGCCCCGGATACTGCGGCACCGTAAACGTGGCGTGGAGCCCCGCGTTCAGCATCGCTGCATAATCCTGTGGTACCGAAACAAAGATGCGCATGGCGTGCACGTCGGCCACCGAATACAGTTCGGCCGCCGCGCCGTGCGAACTGACATCGCCCCCCGCGGGACTCACGTAGTTGCCGATGTCGGTATTGCGCGCGGTCACGACGCCGTCGAAGGGCGCTACGATGCGCTCGAACTTCGTCAGCGCGAGGTCGCGCTGTACCTCGTCCTGGGCAGCTTGTACCTGCGCCTTCTTCGCGGCGGCATCGGCCACCTTGATGTCGACATCCTCCTGCGACACGGCTTCGGTACCGGAAAGCGCCTTCCAGCGCGTGGCGGTGACGTCGGCGAGCACGCTGTTCGTCTTCGCGACCGCCAGCTTCGCGAGCGCGGCCTGGTATTGCGCATCGACGGTCGGCGCATCGATCGCGGCGAGCAACGTGCCGGCCTTCACGAACGCCCCGTAATCCACGTACCACTTATGCACATAGCCCGATACCTGCGCATAGATCGGCGCCGTGTACCACGCCTTGACGTTGCCCGGCAGCGTGACCAAACGCGTCGCCGGCCCCGCGGCTGGGGAGGTCACCTGAACGGGGGCAATGGCGTCCTGGTCAGCGACGTTCTGCAGATCTGCCACGTTGTCGTGGCGTTCGACAATCCCGTGGATCACCAGCCCTCCCAGTATCAAGGCGGCGACCGCCGCGATCAGCTTGGGTCGGGTACGGCTCGGAGCCTGGGCCTCCAGCTCTACCTCGCGATGTACGTTCATTGATGAGACTCCGTGGCTTTCTTGTCGTTGCGATGCATGATGGCAAAGACGCAGGGAACAAATAGCAAAGTGGCAAACGTGGCGACCAGCAAGCCGCCGATCACGGCCCTGCCGAGCGGGGCGTTCTGCGAATTGCTGAAGGACATAGGCAGCATGCCGATGATCATCGCGAGCGCCGTCATGATGACCGGACGGATCCGTGCGTAGCCCGCTTCGATCGCGGCCGCGACGGCGTTGCCGTGCGCAGCCAGACGCTCGCGGGCGAACGAGACGACGAGGATCGAGTTGGCGGTAGCGGTGCCCATGCACATAATGGCGCCGGTGAGCGCCGGAACCGAAAGGTGCGTGTGCGTGAGGAACAGACTCCATACGATGCCGGCGAGCGCGCCCGGGAGCGCCGTAATGATGATGAACGGGTCGAGCCACGACTGGAAATTAACGACAATCACCAGGTAGACCAGCAGCACCGATACCACAAGCCCGCCAATCAGCTCGATGTAGGCGCTCATCATGGTCGTTGCCTGTCCACGCACGTGGACGCTTGCGCCATGCGGCAGTTGAGGCGCCATCTCGTGAATGGCCTGCTGAACGTCGTCGTACACGGCGCCCAGATCGCGTCGCTGATTGCTGACGTAGATATCCACCACCGGGAGAATGTTGTAGTGCGACACCAGCAGCGGCGTGCCCGTCTGTGTGATGCGCCCAAGCGCGCCCAGCAGTTCCATGCGTTTGCCGCTCGGTGCGCCAGTCCCCTCGTCGATCGGAATCGTCTCGAGGTCGTTCATCGAGGTGAGCTGGTCCTGAGGCGTCTGCATGTTGACGAGGTGCGAAACGCCGCTCGTCGTGTCCAGCCAATAGGTCGGCGCGGTCTGGCCGCTGCCCGAGAGCGTCGCGAGCGCATTGTTCGCAACATCGGACTCCGAAAGGCTCATGCCCGAGGCAAAAGAGCGGTCAGCGGCGACGAGCAGAGTCGGTTCGTTGAATGCCTGCTGGATGCGCACGTCCGCGGTCCCCGGAACCTTCCTGAGGCGCGCCGCGAGTTGTTGTGCAAACGCCATATTGGCCGCTTGCCCCCGGCCCGAGATCTGCACGTCGATGGGCGCGGGCAGTCCAAAGTTGAGGATCTTCGCCGTGATGTCCCCGGGCAAGAACGAGAACTCGGTGCTCGGGAACAGCTTCGGCAGTTCGCGGCGCAGCTTGAAGCGGTAATCGTCGACGGGCGACGCATCGTTCTTCAGACCAATTTCAATGTCGCAGTCCTGCGGCCCGATGGTGCCGTCCGCGCTGTAGGCTTCGTTGATACCGCTCGCCGGCAGGCCGCAATTATCGACCAGGTTCGTCACCTGGCCCGGCAGGATCTGACGGATCGCCTGGTTCACGAGCACTGCGTTACGGCTTGCGTCTTCCAGACGCGTGCCGATCGGCGCGCGCATGTGCATCGCGATCTCGCCGGATTTGATGCCGGGAAAGAAGTCACGCCCGAGGAAGGCGATCAGGCTCATCGAGGCGACGGTACACGCGACGAATACCAGCACGAAACGGCGCCGATGGTGCACGGCGCTCGTGAGGACCACCCGGTACCGCTCGCGGAACCTCGTGAAACGACGCTCGAAGCCCCGCTGGAACCGCTTGAAGAACCCGGGATTGCCCTGGTCGCCGCCGTGACCGTGTACCTGGCCGCGAAGCAGCCACGCAGCCATGGTGGGCACGAGCGTACGCGAGAGGATGAACGAAGCGATCATTGCGTAGATGATGGCTTCCGCAAGCGGACGGAAGAGGTAGCCTGAGATGCCGCCGAGCTGGAACATCGGCAGCCAGACAATGCAGATGCAAAGTGTGGCCACCAGTGTGGGCACCACGATCTGGTTCGCCGCCGCGATGATGCCAGGTTCGAGTTCCGCACCGGACTCGAGGTGCGAGTCGATGTTCTCGATCATGACGGTGGCATCGTCGACGAGAATACCCACCGCGAGCGCCAGACCGCCTAGTGTCATCACGTTGATGGTCTGCCCGGTCAGGTGCAGCATGATCACGGAGCAGAGGATCGCCAGCGGAATGGAGGTCGCCACGATGATCGTGGAGCGCCAGCTGCCGAGAAATAGCAGCACCGTCATGCCCGTAAGGACGGCGGCCGTCAACATTTCCTGCACGACCTCACGAATCGAGTCGCTCACGAAGCCCGATGCGTCGTTCAGCGGCGTGATCTTCACGCCGGGCGGCAGCGTCCGCTCGATGGCGGGCAGCGCCTTCTTGACGCCGGCCACCACCGCTAGCGTCGAAGCATTGCCGCTCTTCAGGATTTCGATGAGCACCGACTGCTTGCCCTTGACGAGCACGGCGTTCATCTGCGGCGAGGGACCGCGGTGGACATAGGCGACATCATGCAGGTAGACCGTGGCGCCATTGACGGTCTTGATGGGCAGGTTGTTGAACGCCGATACCGCAACCGGCGTGGAGTTGGTCTCCACCATGAAATCGAGCGCGCCGATCTTCTGGTCACCCGCCGGCAGCACGACGTTCTCGTGGCTCAGCGCCGCGGCTACGTCCGCGGCGGAAAGGCCATGCGCGAGCAGCTCCGCCTGATTGAGATCGACCTCCACGTACAGCGGCGCACCGCCATACGGGCTCGGGATCGACGTGCCGGGCACCGACACCAGCGCGGGCCGGATCAGGTTCGATGCCATGTCGTAGACCTGGGCGGCAGTCATGTTCGACGCCGACACCTGCAGATCGAGCACCGGCACGGATGAGGCACTGTACGACAGGACCTGCGGCGGCGTAATGCCCGCGGGCATCTGCTTGAGCACGGTTTGTGAGATCGAGGCCACCTGCGCCTGCGCCGCGTCGATGTCGGTGCCGGGCTGGAAGAAGATCTTCACGACGGCGCGCCCATAGAGCGACTGGCTCTCAATGTGTTCGATATTGTCGACTGTGGCGGTCAGCGCGCGTTCGTAGTAGTACGCCACGCGCCCGGACATGTCTTGCGGCATCAGCCCGGTATAGGTCCACACGACCGCGACAACGGGAATGCGGATGGCAGGAAAGATATCTGTGGGTGTCTTGCTGATTGCCGATAGCCCCCCGAGGATGATGAGTATGCTCATCACCACGAAGGTCAATGGACGGCGCAGCGCAACGAGGACAATGGCGTTCATGAATGGGTGTCCGCAACGTCTGGTTCAGTCAGTTCGAATGTCGAGTGCGATACGGCGAGGCGTTGACCGGTGCCGCCGCTGTCAATCCCGCTGAGAAAATGCAATGAAATTTCACGAGCATTGGGCCTTCCTTGGCGATGGGTGAACGTGGAGTATTTTGTCCGACGGTTAGCAAACCATTTCAACGCGGCGCGTGAGCGGTTACAGTCGTAACGATCGCGAAGAGGTTTCCCCGTTTTTGTCACCGGATCAACCCGGGCACGAGTCTTCCAGCGTATTTCGCATTCCTTTGTAAATTAAAATTCATTTGCCAACCGGTGTTTCTTTATCTATGACTTCACGCAGATTTCATTTGTAAATCGGGAGATATGGACAACCTGCCTCAGGGGAACAAGAATGAGTCCCGAAAGCAGGCAACCACCAACCGGACATTGCCTGGGGCGTAACAACCGCGCGCTTACGGGCGGCTGCCGCCGATGTCATGTGAAAAAACTGTGGAGCATGTTATGAGCACGAGTAACACACGGACCGCACGTCAAATCCTTCGAGATCCCCGCAGCAACCGGGGCACGTCCTTTAGCGAAGAGGAGCGCCGCCGCTTTGGGCTCGAGGGGCTGCTGCCCCCCGCGGTGCTGCCGCTGGACCGGCAAGTCGCGCGAGTCAAGGCCGAAGTCGCAGCACTGGACAACGACCTTCAGAAGTACCTCTTGCTGTCCGATCTGCAGGCCCGCAACGAAACGTTGTTCTATGCGACGGTCATGTCCGATCCCGCCCAGTTCATGCCGATCGTCTACACCCCGACCGTGGGCGAGGCGTGTCAGAAGTTCGACCATATCTTCCGTGCGACGCGAGGCGTGTACCTCCCCATCACGGCACGCGGCCGTGTCGACGAACTGCTCGCCAACTGGCCGGTCGAAGACGTTCGCTTCATCGTAGTGACGGATGGCGAGCGCATTCTGGGACTGGGCGACCTGGGCGTCGGCGGCATGGGCATTCCGATCGGAAAGCTCGCGCTCTATACCGCCTGCGCGGGTGTCCCACCGGAAGTCTGCCTGCCGGTCATGATCGACGTCGGGACGAACAACCAGGCCCTGCTGGACGACCCGCTGTATCTCGGCCTGCGCCGTGAGCGCGTACGCGGCGAAGAATACGACACCTTCCTGGCGGAATTCGTCGAGGCGGTCCAGACCCGCTTTCCGAAGTGCTGCATTCAGTGGGAAGATTTTGCGAACTTCAACGCGGTCTCGCTGCTCGCACGTTACCGGGACCGCATCTGCACATACAACGACGACATTCAAGGCACAGCCGCGATCGCCCTCGCCGGCATCTATGGTGGCCTGCGCATCACCGGTCAGAAACTCTCGGAACAGCGCTTCCTCTTCCTCGGCGCAGGCGCCGCGGCAACCGGCATCGCGGGGCTGATCACGCAGGCCATGATGCAGGAGGGGCTGTCGCGCGAAGAAGCGCTGCAACGCACCGCGCTGTTCGATGCGAACGGCCTGCTGGTGAGTTCGCGCGACGATCTGGCCGACTTCCAGCGCCCCTTCGCGCTCGACCACTCACCGGTCGACCGCTTCGTCGACGCGATCCGGGCATTGCGCCCGACAGGCATCATCGGCGTGAGCACCGTGCCGCACCTGTTCGACAAGGACGTGATCGAAGCCATGAGCGCGCTCAACGAGCGGCCCATCATCTTCCCCTACTCGAACCCGACCTCGCGTTCCGAATGCACGGCCGAGGAGGCTTATCGCTGGTCCGATGGCCGTGCGATTTTCGCGAGCGGCAGTCCGTTCGCGCCCGTGACGTTCAACGGCCGCACCTTCGTCCCGGGGCAAGGCAACAATGTGTATATCTTCCCCGCACTGGGCATGGCGATCTACGCGACCGAGGCCACCCGCGTGACCGATGAAATGTTCATCGTTGCCGCGCAGGCAGTAGCGGAACAGGTATCCGCCTCCGACCTGGAGAAGGGATTGATCTATCCGCCGCAGCAATCGATTCTCGAAGCTTCGCTGCATGTCGCCACCCGCGTGGCGAACTTCATCCATGACCATGGCTTTGCCCGTGCGCCGCGCCCCGCCGACATGGCCGCTCACATTCGCGCATGCGCATATCGTGCGGATTATCGGAGCATCGCGGACTTCAGCGCCGCCGCATGACCGCGTCTCGAACTGCGCCGCCCGGCGCAGTTCGGCGCACCGAAATCGAACCCACGGAAAGGCAGGTGCCTGAATGCATCGAATCGTAATCGTAGGCGGCGGGGCCGGAGGCCTCGAGCTGGCGACCCGTCTGAGCAACCGCTTCGGCCTGCGCAAGCGTCAAGGCGAGCGCAATGTTTGCGTCACGCTGGTCGACCGCCACCCCGCCCATGTCTGGAAGCCCCTGCTGCACAAGGTGGCAGCGGGCAGCATGAGCCCGGCCTCCCACGAGCTTTCCTATGCCGCCCAGGCTCGCTGGCACGGATTCGATTTCCATCAGGGCGAACTGGTCGGGCTCTCGCGTTCGTCAAAGCAGGTGATGCTCGGCGCCGTGCATGACGATCAGGGTGTCGAGTTGTTGCCGCAGCGCGCACTCGACTACGACACGCTGGTCGTCGCGATCGGCAGCACGACTCAGTACTTCGGTGTGGAGGGCGCGGCCAGTCATGCGATCGCGCTCGACTCGGTCGCCCAGGCCGAGCGCTTTCGCAGGCGCTTCATCGAAGCGTGCAGGCGGGCCGGCGGGGCGCGCGGCAGTGAGAACGGCGCCCTCGCGCCGCGCATGCAGGTGGTCATCGTCGGGGCTGGGGCAACGGGTGTCGAACTGTCGGCGGAGCTGCGCGACGCCGCCTGCGAATTGTCGCAATATGGACTTCACGATCTCGACCCGACGCACGATGTTGGAATCGTCGTCATAGAGGCGGGGCCGCGCATCCTGCCAGCGCTTCCCGAGCGCGTGGCACGCGCAACGGTTGAACGTCTCGGCCAGCTGGGCGTGACGTTGATGGTGGGAGAGTCCGTCGCGCAGGTGCTCCCCGGCTGCGTGCTCACGCGCAGCGGCCAGCGGATACGCGCGGACTTGACGGTCTGGTCCGCCGGCGTGACGGCGCCGCCGGTGCTTTCCCTTCTCGACGGGTTGAACGTCAATCGGCGCGGCCAACTGGTCGTGCGCGACACGCTCCAGTCCGAAACCGACGACGACGTCTTTGCGCTCGGCGACTGCGCAGCCTGCGAATGGCCGGGAAAAAGCGGCGGCGTGCCGCCGCGCGCGCAGGCGGCGCATCAGCAGGCCGCTTTTATGGTCGAAGCGCTCACATGCCGGGTCGAGGGCAAGACGCTGCCACAGTTCAAGTATCGCGACTTTGGGTCTCTGGTTTCGCTTAGCCGGTTCGGCGCGGTCGGAAACCTCGTGGCGGGCAGCGGTGAGGGCATGTATGTCGCCGGCTGGGTTGCGCGCGGTTTGTACGCGTCGCTCGAGCGTATGCACGTCGCGGCGTTGTACGGCATCCGGCGCATGGCGATCGACACCTTGGCGAACCGGCTGCGCCGGTCGACGAGCCCTCGCATCAAGTTGCATTGAAGCGACGACGCGGCGCCCGGCACGCGGTGCGGCCCCAGTCTCAGCCGAAAGTGAACGTAAAGGTAACCTCAAGTGGCTTCTGCAGCGCATATCCTTTTGCCCATCTTCGCCCTGATCGCGGCGGGCTTCGTCGCCCGCCGGTTGGGTTGGTTCGGCCCGGCGGCGGCGTCGGAGCTCAACCGGTTCGTCGTTCATCTGGCGTTTCCCGCGTTGCTGTTCTCCGCCATGGCTCGCACGTCATGGCGCGATCTCGACCAGCCCGCACTGGCCACGACATTTGCCCTGTCATGCGCCGCGGTGTTTGCCGCCGTGCTCGTGTGGCGCTTGATCTCGGGCCGCCGCCTGGCCGATGCCAGCATCGACGCCATCGCTGCGTCCTATCCAAACGCAGGCTTTATAGGCTTCCCGCTGTGCCTGCTTGCGTTCGGGCCCGCGAGCCTCACCGCGGCCACCATCGTCAATATCCTGGTCGCCACGGTCCTCTTCGGCGTCACGTGCGTGCTGATGGAGTTCGGCCTGCAAGAGGAGGCAAGCCGCCTCAAGATGGTACTCAAGGTGTTCAAAGGGCTTGCGCGCAACCCGATGATCGTGGCGCCGCTTGCGGGAGCCATGGTTTCCGGACTGAAGCTGAAAGTCCCTGGCGCGGCCGGCTCGTTCCTGAGCCTGCTTGGCGGCGCCGCAACCCCGGCCGCGCTCGTGGGGCTCGGTATGTTCCTTGCCGAAAAGCGCAGTCCGGCGCGCGGCACGGCGCGCGATAGCGTGCTGCTGATGCTCGCGAAGCTGCTGATGCAGCCACTGGTCGCCTGGTGGTTCGCGTTTCGCGTTTTTGCGCTGCCTGCCTCGCTGGGCCAGATCGTCGTGATGCTGGCCGCACTGCCGACCGGCACCGGGCCTTACATGCTGGCCGAACACTACAAGCGCGATGCATCGCTGACCTCGCGCATCATTCTGCTCTCCACCGCGGTTTCCCTGGTCTCGCTTTCGGTTTTGATGACCTACCTTCATGCCGCACATTGACAGCGAGTTCGCACGCCGAAGGCAAAGCTCGATTCACTGGATTGCATTTGAAATGGGTGACGGACAGCGTTGGACTCCGCTCGCCAATTGCGCGAACCCGCGTTACATCAAGACCGAACGCGGCGCGGGCTACGTCTTTATTGCGCAGGTGGACAAGCTGGCCGCCCTGGTCGAGTGGGAAAAGCGCTGACCGGCAGCTTGCTCGCCGCATCGCCTGAGTTTCACATGCAATACCGGTTCGCAGGATGGGTTTCAGTCGCAATTGATTAGCCGAAAGCTGAAACCGTCGAATAATCGCCGGTTGTTGAAATATCCCCATCGGACGCGGTCCGACGCAACGAATCCGCCACAGGCGCGCAGGCTGCGTGCATGGGCCGAAGGATCGCCGTTGCGGCACTGCCTTCGAATTGTCGGCTTTCCCAGCCGGACATCCTTTCAACGACCAGGCCAAATTACGAACATGAACCGAAGAGAAATGATGCAGTCGACGCTGCTCGCCTCGCTCGCCCTGACGAGCGGTGCCGCACTTGCCCAGCGCTCCGGCGAAAGCGCCGCCGGGTCGGCCAACGCCTTCCGGCAGGAAACGGACAGCATGGGTGTCGTCAACGTTCCGGAGGACAAGCTTTGGGGCGCGCAGACGCAACGCTCCCTGGAGCACTTCAGCATCGGCGGGGATCTGATGCCGCGCGAAATGATCGCGACGTACGCACTCGTCAAGAAGGCGGCCGCCAACGTGAATTTCGCGCAAGGGCGCCTCGGCGCCGAGCAGCACGACCTGATTGTCAAGGTATGCGACGAGATCCTCGCCGGCCAGCACCAGGACATGTTTCCGCTGCACGTGTGGATGACCGGCAGCGGCACCCAGTTCAACATGAACGTCAACGAGGTGATCTCGAACCGCTGCTGCCAGATCGCGGGCACGCCGCTCGGCAGCAAGACGCCTGTGCATCCTAATGACCATGTGAACATGTCGCAGTCGTCCAACGACTCGTTCCCCACCGCCATGTACATGGCAGCCGCGATCAACGTCAAGCAGCGCCTGACGCCGGCCGTGGCTAACCTGCGCGATTCCATCGGCGCGAAGGCGAAGGACTGGATGGACATCGTCAAGATCGGCCGCACCCACATGCAGGACGCAACGCCCATCACGCTTGGTCAGGAGTGGTCCGGCTACGAGGGCATGCTGACCGACAACCTCGAACGGCTCGAGGATGCGCTCAAGGGCGTCTACCGCCTTGCCCTCGGAGGGACGGCGGTGGGCACCGGCCTGAACGCAACGCCGCAGTTCGCGGCCGCGGTTGCCGCGGAAATCGCGCGTCTCACGAACCTGCCGTTCGTGACCGCCCCCAACAAGTTCACCGTGCAGGGCGCCCACGATGCGCTCGTTCACCTCTCGGGTACGATGCGCACGCTGGCCGTGTCGCTCTACAAGATCGCCAACGACATCCGGCTGATGTCGTGCGGCCCCCGTGCCGGCTTCGCAGAACTGATCATTCCGGAAAACGAGCCGGGCTCATCGATCATGCCCGGCAAGGTCAATCCCACGCAGGCGGAAGCGCTCGCCATGGTGGCCGCGCATGTCATGGGCAGCGATGTTTCCGCAGGAATCGGCGGCGCAAGCGGCTACCTGGAAATGAACGTGTACAAGCCGCTCATCATTTTCGACATCACGCACTCGATCACGATCATGACGGACTCGTGCACGAACTTCCGCAAGTTCCTCGTGGAAGGCACAAAGCCGAACCTGAAGAAGATCAAGGAGTACGTGGACCGCTCCCTGATGCTCGTCACCGCCCTCTCGCCGGTCATTGGTTACGACAAGGCTTCGAAGATCGCGCATTACGCCTATGACAACGACCTCACGCTCAAGGAAGCGGCGCTCAGGCTCGGCTACGTCCAGGAAGCCGAGTTCGATCGGATCGTGGACCCGCGCAAGATGGTCCAACCATACGTTGCCCACAGCTAATCACCTGGACACACGCCCTTCCCTGCTCACGCGTTTCCGGCTCTCTCTCCGTTTGAACGTCATGTCCGTATTGTTTCAGCCGAAGAATACTGGATTCCGACAGTACGTCTTGCTGAGCCGCATGCCGATTGAGGAGGGGAGACCTATGCTTTCCGATTCGAGAGGCCGATCGCCGAAGTTCGTTATGCGGGACTCAACGAATCGCTACATGAGTCCCCGATCCGATCCTGAAGCAAACGCTCTCTATGGAACGGTGGGCTCACGTATGAGCGCAGCCTCGGGGCAGCGCTGGGGTTGCCGGGTAGTGACTCGGCACAGGCCCGCTTAACGGTCGCCGTACCGCGTGCGATAGCTGCCCGTACCCGTCCGGCGTCGGAAAAAGCGCCCGGACCGCGAAGGCCCGGGCGAAGCCATCGGAGGGGGCCAATGGCGGAGGTATTCGAATTGAAGCTGGCCCACTGCCGGACATTGCCGCGCTAGCGAGCCAGTTCTTTAAACAAGAACGCGCTGGGGTGGGTGCGCGCTCAGCCTGCCATGCTCAGGTCAGATACTTTTGACATCCTGCCCGTGCGTCCGGGATCAATGCATCAATGATGGCTGTACGTCGAGTTGAAGTCGGCCTTCGACACTGCGGGGCGTCCTGCGTCAGACGAACCACTCACAGCACCACCGTAACCGCCGTTTGCGGCGATTTGCTGCTCAGCAACCTTGGCTTCGGCTGCTTGAATTTGCACGGGATACGTCGTGTTGTCACCGTCGCCGACGTGATAGCCAGCCTTCTCGAGCTGGACCAGCTCCGCGCGTACCTGCGCCCGGGTGATGGGCTGGTTCGATTGAGCGAATACAGCGACCGGAGCAACGAGGGCAGCGGCAACGACAACAGCTTGAATAAGGGACTTCATGTTACTTACCTCCAGACTTTGTTCAGTTCTGCTACGAACAGCCCTGTTCGTAAATCAGTGACTACAGTCTAATTAAGTAGCTGCCTAAGATTAAGGCGCATCTCCGAAGGGGACCTTTCCGGAAGGAGAGGAAAGCCCTGGTACGGTTTTGGCTGATCCGAACGTTATTGGGCGATGAAGCTCTCAAGAGTTAGCGCCCCCACCAAACCCCGGGGCGGTTCACGGCCCCGATCGCCGGTCCCCCGAGGCCATCATCAAGTGCTGCTTAAGGTGCGTTGCAGCGTCGACTCAGAATGACATCCGTAATAGGTGACGGATGCATTTGGGCACCGCTCGCCGATTGCGCGATCCACGCAATGCCGATAACGTTGGCGGCGGTGTTGATGCTGATTCCACACAGCCGTTAAAATCCGCGTACGGTCAAATCAGCAGGCTGACCTTTTCCTTACGCAACGTTGTCTGAACGATCGGCAACGCGAACCGGCAACCGCCGATCGCATGGGCTAACCCGCCAGGCATTCACTGTCTCGAGCTTTTCAGTCATGGTCGACGTCACCTTGCCTCACATCCTCATCGTCGATGACGATCCCGCCATTCGCGACGTCACGACCGAATACCTCGGACAGAACGACTTCCGCGTCTCCGCCGCGGCGAACGGGACGGAAATGGCGGTCACCCTCAGGAACGGTGCTGTCGATCTGATCATTCTGGATTTGCGCATGCCGGGCGAAGACGGTATGAAAATCGCCAGCCGCATTCGTGAACAATCAACGCTCCCCATTTTGATTCTTTCGGGCCGAAAGGAAGAGGCAGACCGTGTGATGGCGCTGGAGCTGGGTGCGGACGACTACATGACCAAGCCGTTCAGTTGCCGCGAACTGTTGGCGCGTGTTCGCGCCCTTCTGCGCCGATCGAAGACCGCCCAGGTTGCCACCGGGCGGCAGGCCAATGCGCGAGGCTACCGTTTCGCCGGTTGGGAACTGAACATCAACACACGACGCCTGCTCTCCCCAGCCGGCGAACCGGTGGGCTTGACCAACGGCGAGTTTTCGCTGCTCGCCGCGTTTCTCGCTTCGCCCGGCATGGTCCTGACGCGAGATCAACTGCTCGAATCGAGCCGGCTTTACGACGAGGTCTACGACCGCGCAATCGATGTGCAAATTCTGCGGCTGCGCCGAAAAATCGAGGAAGACCCGTCGAACCCGCGTTACATCAAGACCGAACGCGGCGCGGGCTACGTCTTTACCGCGCAGGTGGACAAGCTGCCCGCTCAGGTCGAGTGGGAAAAACGCTGACCCGCAGCTTTTTCGCCGCATCGCCTGAGTTTCACATGCAATACCGGTTCGCAGGAATGTTTCCGCCGGAATACACTTCGGCGGACACTGCCCCCTCTATGTCGGATGATTCGCAGCAATATGAGGTGGCCGCGTTTGTCTGACCGTTTCTAACTGAACACCAAAGCCTCGATGAGCACCGAAAGAATCAGGCGCCGGTTTGCGTGGCCGCACCGGTACAGGCTATTGGCGGCGGGCGGATGCCTGATCGTGGTCCTTTTGTGGATCGGCGCCGTCACGGAAAGCCTTCGATCGCGCCAACTGGTGCTCCAGTCCAACGACAGGGAACTGTCCAGCCTCGCAAGCGCACTGGCGGAGCAAACCGCCCGCTCCTTGCAGGGCGTCGAATTCATTCTTCGGCGCACCTCCGGCTGGGCGCTCGACGCAAAGATCGCACAGGACTCCCAGGAGGCGGCGAACCGCTTTCTTCGCGAGGAAATGGCCGGCGTACCCCAAGTCAGGCAACTCGACATCGTCGATGCCACTGGCCGGCGGATAGCAACGACCCTCCCCGGCAGCCCCGCCGCCAACGTTTCACAGCGGGCTTACTTCAGGGCCGTGCAGCGCGCATCGGGCAACGCGCTGGTGGTGAGCGAGCCGCTCGTCAGCATGGTCGACGGTCGGCCCACGTTTGCGATGGCCAGCCGTCTGGAGGACGAACATGGCCGGTTCGCGGGCGCCGTGGTCGCGCTGATCGAAAACGGCTACTTTCGCGACTTTTACAGGCGGGTCGATTCGGACGAAGGCACCGGCATCACGCTACTGCGCGAGGACGGCGCACCGGTCGTGTCGTCCGAAAGCAGGAAGGAAGCAGGCGGGCCCGGGCGGCCAGTACTCTCCGCCCGCAAGCAGGTGCCCGGATTCCAGCTGACGATCGACGTCACCCGAGACGAGGCACTGGTGCTTCAGACATGGCGCGTATCCACGATCTACGATTTCATGGCCACCGGTGCGTTGTCGCTCCTCGTGGTGGCACTCGGCATCGCGCTCATGAGGCGGCTGCAGCAACTCGGACGCTTCACGCGCCGGCTCCAGTCGAGCCAGCAACGCTGGAGGGCCGTGTTCGACAACGCACCGGCGGGAATCATGCTGTTGCGGCGTCGCGGGCGATACCTCGCCACCAACCCCGCTTTTCAACGCATGGTCGGCTACTCTTCGGCGGAACTCAAGAACCTGTCGGCGACCGACATCACGCACCCCGAGGATGTCGAGCTTACCCGGCAACATTTCGAACGGCTGCTGCAAGGCGGCTTGCAGAGCGTTCGCTTCGAAAAGCGCTACCAGCACCGCGACGGATACACCGTCTGGGCCGACGTGCGCCTCGCGCTGGTGACTGTGTCGGAGGAGGCGTCAAGCAAGGATCCGGCACGCCAGGAAGATGTCATCGTGGCGACCGTGGAGGACGTCACCCAGCGCCGCGAAGACGAACAGGCGCGCCGTCTGCTCGAAAGCCAGCTGAGGCAGTCGCAGAAGCTGGAGGCGTTGGGCACGTTCGCCGGCGGCATTGCCCATGACTTCAACAACATCCTCGGCGCGATCGTCGGCTATGGCGAACTCGCGCTCCAGGCACTCGCGGACGAGACACCGCAGCAGCGCTATGTCGCGCAGGTTCTCAAATCGGCGGACCGCGCACGCTCGCTGGTCGAGCGCATTCTCACCTTCAGCCGCAGCGGACTGACGACCCGGCAGCCCGTACACGTTCAGCCCGTCGTCCATGACTCGATCGAAGCGATGAAGGTGCGCCTTCCTGCCGGCATCCGGCTGGAAGTCGAACTGAACGCACCAGAGGCCCGCATCGAAGGCGATCCGGCGCATATCGACCAGTTGGTGATGAACCTTTGCGCGAATGCAGTCCACGCGATGCCGGCCGGCGGAACGCTCAGGGTAGTCCTGGACACGCTGGATGT
The DNA here is from genome assembly GCF_024206475.1 of Paraburkholderia sp. CNPSo 3274. GTDB lineage: Bacteria > Pseudomonadota > Gammaproteobacteria > Burkholderiales > Burkholderiaceae > Paraburkholderia. The sequence continues at coordinate 71,197 of NZ_JAMBPR010000010.1, read as the reverse complement.
GGGCGCCGCGCGCTCGCTTTCGCACGTTGCCGTGGAAGCGGGGCATTTCGTGCGGCTTGCCGTATCCGATAGCGGCGTTGGCATGGCGCCCGATCTCCTCGAACGCATCTTCAACCCCTTCTTCACGACGCGCAAGGCAGGCGAGGGAACGGGGCTGGGACTCGCGCTCGTGGACGGAATCGTTCGCGAATACGGCGGAGGAATCGACGTAACGACGACGGTTGGCGCAGGAAGCCGATTCGAGCTTCTGCTACCGACAACCGATTCGCTCGCCAGTCAACCGCGTGAGGACGACAAGGGCTGCCCTTACGGTGAAGGGCAGGCAATCCTGCTCGTCGACGATGAGGAAGCGCTCGTGAGGATCGGCGAAGAGCGCCTCGCGGAACTGGGCTATGAACCGGCAGGCTTCGTCTCCAGCAACGCGGCGTGGCAGGCTTTCCGGGCCGACCCTCAACGCTTCGACGCGGTCGTTACGGACCAGACCATGCCCGGGACGACCGGCGTCGAACTCGCGCGGATGATACGCTCGCTTCGCGCAGACATACCCATCATCCTTGTCAGCGGATTCAGCAGCCCCGCGCTCGAAGCGCAGGCGCGCGAGGCAGGCGTCAACGTGCAATTGCGCAAGCCGTTGCCCAGGGCGGAGCTGGCGCGCACGCTGAAGCACCTGCTGCCCGACCTGCCGCCCCCCACCCCACCGGAGGTGTCCACGGCGCGCTGAACGCCGCGCGGCGGCCGCTCAGCGCGATTCGCGCGCCCCTGCGGTCAACGCCGCAGCGGCTTGCAGCAAGACTTCGCGCTTGAACGGCTTGGCCAGCGCCTGCTCCACGCCCAACCGGCGGGCAAGCATCGACGTGGCGTGAACCTGTGTCGGAAAATAGCCAGAGATCGCGATTACGGGCACCGAAGGAAAGCAACGCCGAACGCAAGCGATTCGCTTCGCATCCATCGCCTTTGGCTGATTGATATCGACCACCGCAAGATCGACCGGACCCGAACGAAAGTCGGGCAGGCCGGCGCTTGTCGCCTCCACGACGTCGTAGCCCGCGTCTCGCAACGTAAGCGAGAGCAGCGCCCGCATCGACACGTCGTCCTCCATCACCAGGACCCTCTTTCGATCTTCCACAATCGATCCCTTACTGTTGTCACACATTGGCAGTGCGGATTCCCATCACCCACATGTCATCTCAACAGATGCCTGTTTCGGGGATCTTTCGTCCGACTGCCCCCTGGTTTCAAATGCAACAGGCGTGAGATCCGCTACGACTCAGGATCGCTCGCGGCGCAGGGCGATATTCGAACGGTTTCCTTATTAACCGGAAGCCGGGCCCATGGAGCATCCGGGTCCATAGCGCGGATCCGCAATTCCATTCCTTGTCAAAAAGATTCCTTTGCGGCATGGGGGTTAAACATCCAGAGCGATCTCCCTACACTCGGGCTGTCGAATCTGGACATCAATCGCCAGCCACATTTACGGAGTCAATCGTTGTGAAATCGCTTACCCGCGCCATGGCGCTCGCCACGCTCATCTTCCCGATCGTTTCATTCGCGCAATCGAACGGCCCAATCACCCGCGCGCAAGTGCGCGCTGAACTCGTGCAACTCGAGAGCACCGGATGGCGCCCTGGCGCAGGCTCGGATCCGCACTACCCGGACGACATTCAGGCTGCCGAAGCAAAGGTCGCAAAAATGAACAGTGCGGCAAGCGGATACGGTGGAAGCGCCAGCGGGACGTCGAGCGCCGGGCAGGCGCAAACAGGGCAAATGCACGATGTCGAAGTGTCGTCGTACTCTCCCCCGATCTACCTACACCATTGAGCCCTGCGTGGCAGGCCCCGGTAGCGCGGAGAAGGTCCCGCCAGGCGCTATTAAATGGCGGGACGAGCAAGCCCGGCGGCAGGGTCGCGCTTCAGCGGCGGCGGCGCTATGGCCGGTTTCGGCAACGCTTCCGGATCCGTCAAGCCCCTTTGCGCAAAGGTCAATTCGACGGTCCGGCTTTCGGATGACTTCGTCGCGCCATACGCTGGAGCTTGCGATCCGGAAATCCACGAGCAATGCGATTTCCGCTACCTTGAACGGAAGAGCCCAATCATGCCATTCGCACTGGCCATCCTGGTCGGAACGCAACTCGTAGCCGAAGTGCTGCGACGTGTTCTGCATTTGCCCTTGCCGGGCCCGGTAATCGGCATGTTTCTGCTCGCACTCGCGCTCATCGGCCCGGCGCGCCGCTGGCTGGCCCCCACCGCGGACAAGCCATCCGCCCTCGAGCAAACGGCGACGACATTGATTTCGAATATGGGGCTGCTGTTCGTGCCGGCGGGCGTTGGCATCGTCGCGGAGCTGGGCGTGCTGCAACGCGAATGGTTTCCGATCGTGGCGGGACTCATTGTCTCGACGGTGCTTGGGCTCATCGTGACGGGAGTCGTCATGCACCGGATCATGCGCCGCTCGGAAATGCGCGAGCTGAGCGCCGCCGGCCGTCATGAGGAGGCCAACTGATGTTCCGCAACCTATGGACCCCGCTCGCCCTGACGCCGCTGCTGTGGCTGACGCTGACGCTGGCCGCCTACGCGATCGGCCTCTTCGTCCAGCGCGTATGCCGGAAATCGCCGCTCGCCAATCCAGTCCTGATTGCAATCGTCATTATTGTCGCGATACTCGAATCGACGAACACTAACTACGAGGCGTACTTTGCCGGCGCCCAGTTCATCAACTTCCTCCTCGGCCCGGCAACGGTGGCGCTCGCGATCCCCCTTGCACTCAATCTGGCTCATATCCGCCGCAGCCTCCATGGCCTCGGCCTCGCCTTGCTCGCCGGATCGCTCACGTCGACGGTGAGCGGCGTCGCCATCGTATGGTTCCTCGGCGGCGGCCGGGAGGTGGCGCTATCGATGGCGCCCAAGTCCGTCACGACGCCCATCGCGATGGCCCTCGCCCAGGAAGTGGGCGGCGTGCCCGCGCTCACGGCTGCCCTCGCTATCGCAGGCGGCATCGTTGCCGCCGTGATCGGCGGCACGGTGCTGCGCTGGTTCCGCGTTGACGACTGGCGTTCGCACGGCCTCGCCGCCGGCGTCGCGGGCAGCGGCGTCGCCGCTGCTCAGGTTGCGCCGCTGAGCGGGCTCGCCGCCGCCTTTGCGGCCATCGGCATCGGCCTCAATGGTCTCGTCACCGCACTCGTCGTGCCGCTCCTCGTCATGCTTTGGCCGATGAAGTGACATTCATTTCGTTATCCATATCAGTAAGACGGGCTGGCCACATTTCGCAAAGCTGATTTCCCGCATCGGCCATTGCGCCCCATGCGTTGCGCCAGTAATTTTGCATCCACGCCCGGGCGCTTCGCACCGGGCGGGCGTATTGCCCAATGCACGCCCAACTGGCCTACCGATCACGCATGCCCCGCCACCTACCCTTTGATCAAAGCCCGGTGCTCAATCGCACCACCCACCGCGGACGCTCTACGATTGTGATGGCGCTCATCACTGTGGCGTTTGCCGCCTGCATCGTGCGCGCGTTCTGGATTCAGGTCGCCGCCAATGGCTTTTATCGCCGGCAGGGAGACTCGCGCGTCGATCACGTGATCGACGTGCCCGCGCAGCGCGGGCGCATCCTGGACCGTAACGGCGCCGTTCTGGCGGCGAGCGTACCCGTCAAGGCGATCTGGATCGACGCAACGGCAGTGCCCGACGATCTGCCGCCCGGCAAGCTTGCAACGCTTGCCCGCCTGCTCGACCTCGCGCCGCAGCGGATCAACGCAGCCATCGACCACGACCGTTCATTCGTGTACCTGAAGCACGACGTTCCGTTGAGCGTCGCCGATCAGGTCGAGTCGCTGCGCATTCCTGGCATCCATGCGAGCCCCGAATACCAACGCGTTTATCCGGAAGGCGAGGTCACGGCGCAGGACGTGGGTTTCACAGGACTCTCCGGCAACGGAGAAGACGGCATCGAACTCGCGGCCGATGCCACGCTGCGCGCCGAGGATGGGCAAAAGCTGGTCGTGCGCGACCGCGTGGGTCACGTCGTGATGGATCTCGGCGATATCACGCCGGTGCGTCCGGGAACGGATATCCGCCTCGCACTCAATAGCCACATCCAGAGCGCCACGTGGTTGGCCTTGCGCGATGCGGTCACGCAAAGCGGTGCCGAAAACGCTTCGGCCGTGGTGGTGGACGGCAAGACCGGCGAGATCCTCGCGCTCGCAAATTACCCGAGCTACGACCCCAACGACCGGACCGCGCTGCGCGGCGCGGCGCTGCGCAATCGCGCCGTGACCGACGTTTTCGAACCGGGGTCCATCATGAAGCCGTTCACGGTATCGCTCGCGCTCGATTTGCAGCGCGTGAGCCCGGATTCGCTCGTACAGACGAATCGCAGCTTACTGCTCGACGGCGCAACGATCACCGATGATGCGAACTTCGGCACGCTCACGGTTGCCGGCGTGATCCAGAAGTCGAGCAATATCGGCGCCACGAAGATCTCGCTGACGATGAAGCCTGAGGAAATCTGGGGCATGTACGACTCGCTGGGCCTCGGTCATCGTCCGGCGCTGGGATTCCCCGGTGCCGCCCCCGGAATCGTGAGGCCATGGCGGCACTGGCGGCGCATCGAGCAGGCGACCATGTCGTACGGCTACGGGCTTTCCGTCTCGCTGGTCCAGCTGGCCCAAGCCTATACGGTCTTCGTCGATGACGGCACCATGATGCCGCTCTCGATCTACAAGCGTTCGGGCCTGTTTCCCGCCGGCACGCGTGTTTTCACGCAGCGCACGGCCGACGAGATGCGCGCCATGCTGGAGAGCGTCGTCGCGAAGGGGGGCACCGCCCCGCAGGCACAGGTGCCGGGCTACAGTGTCGGCGGCAAGACGGGCACGGCGTACACCGCCACGGCCCATGGCTACGACCACAGCGCCTACCGCGCGTCGTTCGTCGGGATTCTTCCCATTCGAGAGCCCCGGCTCATCATCGCCGTGTCGGTCAACAAGCCGAAGGGCGCGCGGCACTTTGGCGGCGACGTATCGGGCCCGGTGTTCGCCCGCATCGCGCAGATAGCGGTCCAGGTGCTCGGTCTCGCGCCCGATAAGCCAGTGAGCCAGGTCATGAATGACGGGAAACGTCAGGACACGTAGCCGCAAGCGCGCGCCGCACACTCAGGCTACGTGAGGGTCGAGTTCGGAGAGCGCGTCGAGAAAGGCCACGCCAAAGCTGCCGTTGCCGCGCACCCCAGCCGCACGCTCTGCCGCAACGGCATAGATCGCGTGAGCCGCGCTCGCGGCCTGGATGGCGGCGGGCGACACGGGAAGCAGCGCGGCGATCAGCGCACCGAGGCTACAACCCGCGCCGGTGACACGGGCAAGTCGAGCGTCGCCACCACCGATCGCAAACACTTCGCTGCCATCCGTCACGTAGTCGGTTTCGCCGCTGACCGCGACGACCGCGCAGGTCTGCTGCGCGAGCCGCTGGATGTAAGGCAGCGCGTCGATGGAGCGGGCTTGCGTCTCCACGCCTTTGCCCGGCGCCGCGCCGCCCGCGAGCGAAATGAGCTCGCTCGCGTTGCCCCGAATAACCGCTGGCTTGTACGTCAACAGCGAGCGTATCGTCTCGTCGTACGCGGCGCTGCCCGCGCCAACGGCAACAGGATCGAGCACCCAGGGTGTGCCTGCTTCATGGGCCGAGCATGCCGCGGCGCGCAGTGCATGCGCCCCGTCGCTCACGAGCGCGGCACCGTTTATCCATAGCGCGTCGGCACCGGCCGCAAAGCATGTGGGCCAGTCGAGCGCTGCGCCGATGGCCGGCGCCGCGCCGACCGCGAGCAGGACGTTGGCACTCAGACTGGCCGCTATGTAGTTGGTGAGGCCATAGACAAATGGCTGCTTACGCTTCAGTGCCGCCAGAGCGTCTCGCACCGGCGCATCGTTCCAGGCAATGGTCTTCACGATATTCAAGTTCTTTTTTCAGGACCTACAGGCGCACCATTTCGAAATCGCGCTTGCCGACGCGGCACAACGGACAGACCCAGTCTTCCGGCACGTCTTCCCACGCCGTTCCCGGTGCAATGCCGTCTTCGGGCACACCCTCGGCTTCACTGTAGATCCAGCCGCAGATGATGCAGACCCAATGCCGCGTTTCAGGCGGGCACACCGGATTTCTCGTATTCATGATTCTGGAAATTCGTTGGAAACATGGGTGCGCCACGGGCGGCCGCCGTAGGCGCGACGCCTGTCGAGCCGACGCATCACCGGCCGGCAGGCATCAAAGGCCGGCGCTGAACGCAGCCAGCTTGCCGAGCGCCGACCAGTCGAGCTCGTCCCAGCCGCGCGCCGACACTGCGACGAGGCGATCGCGCACGACGCTCGCCACGGGCATCGGTGCCCCCACCTTTTCGGCATGGCTCAGCGCGAGGCGCAAATCCTTGACTGCGAGGGGCACGGTCATGCCCGGTGGGGAATACCGCTCATCGACGATCTTTCCGCCATAAGCCTTGTGCACCTTGCCGTCGAACAGCGACTCGGTCAGCACCTCAAAGGCCGCTTTTTGATCGATGCCCGCTTTGCGAAGAAACGCGAGCACTTCGCCCATGCTCTGCATCGTGGCTGCGGTCAGTACATTGCCTGCGAGCTTGAACGCGTTCGCAAGCCCCGGTTGCTCGCCCAGCGGAAAGACGCGCTGGCCGAGCCGTTCGAGCACCGGCATGCAACGCGCGAGCGTTGCGCCTTCACCAGCGGCGAGCACATAGAGCCTGCGCGCCCTGGCGAGATCCGGGTTGCCCAGAACGGGGGCCGACACGTATCCCTGACCGTGCTCGCGATGCAGGTCGAAAAGCGCGCCCGCCGCGTCGGGGCTGATCGTGCTCATCGAAATGTGCACGGCTCCCTTGGCGAGCACCGTCGAGAGATGCGCCGCCACTTCCTTCGCCGCATCGTCGTCGGGCACCATGCTGATGACCACGTCGCATGCAGCGAGCGCTGCCCAGTCGTCAGTCGCCACAGCATTGCCGCGCACCGCCGCCTCGGCGCATGCCCGGTTGCGGTCGAACACCACCACGGACAAGCCGTCCTCGATCAGATTGCCGGCGAACGCCGTGCCCATCCTCCCCGCGCCCACCACGCCCACCGTGGCCGGTACGCTCGCTGCGGACTCGACGTTTCCGTTCTGGGAATCCTGCTTTGAAACCATAATCATTTCATACTCCAAATCAAATTGAGGGCAGCTCGTCCCGCCGGATTCGCCTTGAGTTCCACCGTCCGCTCGCGCGAATGTAAGCCGCATTGTGCCGCTACGGATTACATGTTGTCGAAGGCAGGCCGCGTCCGAAAGCCCGGCCCGACAAGACTGTTTTGCAGGCATGGGAGGACCGGCGCCCCCCCCCACCCCGAGCGGATGCGCAATATGCGCCGCGCTGCTCATTCGTTGTGAAGCGCAGGCACCTTTTCGAGCGCGGGCTTCGCGCTCGCACGCTGGCTCTTCGACGTCGGACTCGCGCTCCCGGCCAGCGCCTTCGACATCAGTCTGAATGTCGATACCGAACCCGCGATGCACAGGAGCATCGGAACCAGCGCATCTTGATTCACGCGAGTGAACTCGAGCATGAGCACGATTGCCGTAAGCGGCATTTGCATGGAGGCGGCGAGAAAGGCGCTCGCTCCGACCATGGCGAAACTGCCCGCGGAGGTTCCCGGCCAGAGCATGTTCCACAGGCCGCCAAGCACAATGGCAAGCAACGCGCCATTCGCGAGCCCCGGCGTCAGCAGGCCGCCCTCGGCGCCCGCGCGCAGACTCGACGCTTCGATTGCCACTTTCAGCACGAGCAGCGTGGCTGCCAGTCCGATGGTGAGATGGCTGTCGAACGCGAGGCCTGCCGGGCCCTTGCCATTGCCCGCCAACTGCGGGTAGTAGATGACGAGAACACCGACCACCGCGAAATTGAGCACCGAAAGAGCAGGCAAACGCCAGTCCTTCGGCGCGTGGGCACGCGCAGCGCTCGTGAGCCGGACAAAGCCCCACGCCGCCGCCCCGAACACCGGCCCTGCCATCGCGGACCATACGACGAGCGGCGCTCCCAGCGTCAGTTGCGCAACGCTGTACTGCTGTTCATTGCCGAGCCCGACCCACGCCGTGACCGCGGCCAGCGAAGAAGTCACGAGGGCCGGCACCGCGAGCCGCCATTCGAAACTACCCAGCAGTACTTCGAGCACAAAGAGCGCTCCGCCCAATGGCACGTTGTAGACCGCTGCGAGCCCGGCGCCCGCTCCGCATGCCACCAGAACGCGCTGATCCGCGAGCGACAGCCCCGCTCGCCGCGCGAGCCAGCCTCCCCACAGCGCGCCGATCTCTCGCGGTGCGACTTCCCGCCCGAGAGGCGAGCCCAATGCGACCGTCACGATCTGCAGCAAGGCATGCACGATGGTGCTCAGAACCGGCATGCGAGGAGCGCCGGCAGTCAGCGCCTGCTTGATGCTGACCAGTGGGCGTCCCCAGCGGTAGAGCGCCCACCAGCCGAAACCGGCCACGAGGCCGCAGAGCACGAGCGCCTCGAAGCGTCGCGCAGGCGACGCGTCAGCGACACCGCTTAGAAAGGATTCCTCACTTACTATTCGACAGAGGCTATAGCCATATGCCAGATGCTGGATTTCATGAAGCAACAGCGCCAGCATCATGCCACCGAGCCCGGCGCCCACGCCGGTGAGCGCGCTAGCCACGACAAGCCTCGCATAGCCGCGCAGCGCGTTACTGGAACCTGAAGTCATCACTGCAATGCGTCGGAACGAAGGAATGGCACGAGCCACGCAAGGCGGGCGCGCCGCGCAACCGCTGCTCGCGCGGCTGCTTTCAACGGCGCGCCGAACATCTCGTCCGCTTGCGTCACGCCTTAGCGCGCAAAGCGAATGTCGAGCGAGCGCAGGTAGGTCTGCAGACCGGCATCCTGAAGCGGAATGACGTAGGCGACTTCGTCCGACTCGTTGAAGTGCGCATGCCAGTACCCCGGAGGCGTGACGAATGCCATCCCCGGCTTCCAGTCAACGCGTACCGGATCGATGATGTTGCCTTCCTCGTCGACTTCCGTGCCAACCAGCGTGTAGACACCCGGCTTGCAATCCGGAATGAAGTCGAGTGCGATCGACTGATGGCGGTGCGGCTTTTGCATGGATTGCGGCGCAACCACGCCGAACATGGCCCACATCGAGTGCGTAACCGTGCGCGTCTGCGGGAAATTGGCGTTCCCGAGCAGCACGCTGATGCGGTTGCGCTGGCTTGCGCCGGGGGCTGCCGCGACCTTGTCGAGTTCAGCCTTTGCGCGCGCAGCCGGATAGAGCGTGGGCGTGAAGCGTTGGCGCGACACGCGGGTTCCCAGGTAGCTGAGCAGCGGGCCATCGTTGACGTAGTAGATGCGCGCCGTGGCATCCGCGGCCAGCACAGCCTCGTCACCGCCGGGCACCGCGAAGAAGTCGCCGGTGCCAAAGCTGAACGCCGAGTCGCCCTGCGAGAACGTGCCACTGCCTTCCAGCACATAAAAGACCTGCGACGTGGCGTTCGGATTGACCGAAAGCTTCTCGCCCGCTTCGATACGCAGGAAATTCGCCAGCAGGCCGGGGCCCGTTGCCGGGTAATCGACGCCCAGTGCCTTCGAGAGATCGAGCGGCACGATACGCGTCGAGCCGCTGTCGTAGAGCTCCGAGAGGAACGAATGATATGGCACGCGCGAGATCAGCTTCGCGCCGATCGGGTTGGCCGAGCTGGTGTATTCGAAGTATTCGGCGTCACGCGTTGCGGCCTCGTCATCGAGACGAACGGTAGAAACTGCGGTTTTGTCGAGCATGGTAGGCACCCTAAGTAACGTTGAACTACGGTTCGGGACACAGCGCGCCGCGTCCGGTGTGCGACAGAAGAACGCAGCGTCAACGTCACTATAGGAAGGTTGACGGCCGGCCAGAACCGCGGCGAAGAAAAATCAGCTTTGCGCAAAGGGGATAAGGCCACGGGCGAGCCGGCGTTACGCTTTGTCAGGATCGCGTTCTGCCAAGGCCAGTTCGAGCGCATCACTTGGTTGCACGCTGCGCAGCACCAGGCACGCGTACCGCAGCCTGTCCGCGCGCGGCGCGGCCGTCGTGTTGAGCGCCAACCGAACATCAGAATCGATGATCGGCGGCGGCTATCAGGCTCAGCAGATCGGGGGGGACTGCAGGTCTTCGCCCAGGAATGACGTCGCGCGAGCAAGTCGCGAAGACGCATGTGACGAGGCCCATTCAACGCTGCCGGGTCCTTCGGTGCACCGCCGATGCAATGAACCACCGCCCGAGCGTGGCGGCGGGGCTCAATGCTCCCAGTAGCTTTCCTTGCTGAATAACTCCGCATAGAAGTCGATGAAGGCGCGAACCTTCGTCGACACTGTCTTCTTGGGCGGATAGACCGCCCAGATAGCGGGCACTGCGGGCGTGGGTTGGACCTCCCATTCCGGCAGCAATCTCACCAGCTGCCCGGCTTGCACCGCCTCGCCGATTGCCCAGGTTGGCAGCAGGGCGACGCCGCAACCGGCGACGGCGAGGTCGAGCAGCGAGTCCGTGTCGTCTGCGCGGATTCGGCCATCGATGCGAACTGCGATTTGACTGGCGTCGGGTCCGGCGGACCGGTCGACGAAGATCCAGCGGTCGTCCGCGGCTAGCGGAAAGCGCAACGTCACGTGCGTCGACAGCTCCTCGGGAGAAGCCGGCGCGCCATACCGCGCCACGTACTGCGGACTCGCGCAGACGATGCGGCGGTGCTGCGCCAGCCGGCGCGCCATGAGCTGCGAGTCGGGCAATGCGCCGATCCGGATCGCCAGATCGATGCCTGAGTCAATGATCTTGACGACGTCGTCGGTCATCACGGCGTCGACGTCGATCTTGGGGAAACGCTCCATGAACTCGGGCAGATGACGAATGACATGGCGCCTGCCGAACGCAGTAGGCATGGTCACACGCAAGAGGCCGCGCGGCGAGCTGTTCAAGGCCGCCGTGACCGCCCGTGCCTCATCGAGGCTATTCAACACCTGCAGCGCCTGCTCGTAGAACACACGGCCGCCCTCGGTCAGGACCAGGCCGCGTGTGGACCGGTTGAAGAGCGCGACCGCCAGATCCTGTTCGAGGTCGGTGATGCAACGGGAAACGGTGGAGGTTTTGACACCGAGCTTCGCGGCAGCCTGACTCAGGCTGCCCAGTTCGGCTGCGTAGCGAAACGCCCGCATCGCGGAAAAATAGTCCATCAGATCGGCGTCCAGAAAACAGAGCGCACCGGGGCAGGCGTAACGCAGCTACCGTCTTAAACGAGCGATAGCGGCCTACCGGCGGTGCCTTGCGAGCCGAGTGTACGACGCCGCGCACGCCGAAGCTATCCCTTTTTTGCAAAGCTGATTTTCTCCGAAGGCAGATCTGACCGGTCAGCTACGCAGGCTCGACTTCCATCCCTATCACCGCGCACGATCTGAAACAGCGCGACGCGCCTCGCCGACGGCCCGAAAGGCAACATTCACTCGTTCTCTGAACATGGCGCCACTGTCGGTCAGTTCGACGCCCCGCGCGGAACGATAGAAGAGGACGATACCCAGATCACTCTCGAGGTTAGCGATGTAGCGTGAGACCGTGGAAGCCTCGATGGACAGCCGCTGTGCAGCGAGATTGAAGCTGCCCAGCTCGGAAACCAGCAGAAAGGCTCGAACCGCTGCATAGTAGTTCATCTCATGCGTCCTCCAAGCTCGCATTGCTTCCCCTACGGCGACAACTATCCGCCTTATCGGCGCAAACCAGGCGGCGCAAAGGCGGCGGCGAACACCTGGCGCCAAAGCTATGCTGTCACCCGTGGGCCGGACGCGCATACACCTCCTGCCGCAAAACTCCTTTTTTGTTGCGGGCGTTCCGCGGCCGGCCAACGCTGGAAGCGCGAGTACACATCGGCGAATGAAGCAAATAGCACAAAGTCACGCGAGCAAGAAGCCCATTTCGTCGAAAACTCCCTTGCAATTAGCGCCATTAACGCCGACCGACCTGAGCCGAAATCCGAAATACGTCACGCAGATGCGAATCATTTTCGCGGCAAGCGTCATCGCACCACGCGTCGTGCGTGAACGCACCATCAACGTGTGCGCTCCTTTCGTGGTGCACGCCGACGTAAGGCCGGGGACCGCGCCATAAGCCCCGCCAATTCACTCGCGAACTCAAACAGGTGATGAAGCATGAAGCTCAAGATTGGTGCACGACTAATGGCCACATTCGGTGTGGTTCTGGCTTTTCTGTTTGCGATCTGCGTGACAGCCACCGCGCAGATGGCGCGCATGAGCGCAACGACGCAAACCATCGTCAACATTCGCGCCCAAGAGCTGAAACTGGTGAACTCGATTCGAGAAGCGACGCTCAAACGGACGGTCTTGCTTTACACAGCGCTCGACGAACCCACACCTGAAGCTCAACAAGCGGCGCTCGAACAGGCGCAGGAAATTGGCGATCAGCTCACCCCGATCTATCAAGCCATCCCTAGTCTGCTCACGACGGCCTCCGGCCACGCTAGCTTTGACCGCCTTATGCAGGCGCGTGAGCTGTATCGGGAAGCAACGAAGCCCGTGTTTGCCCAATTGGCGGCGCACGATCTTGTGGCGGCGCGCGCGGCGCTCACGAAGGCAAGGTCGCCGCGAGTCGCCTTTTTGCAGCAGCAAGATGAGTTTCTGAATTTGGCCCAGGGCTTGATGGACAGCGCCGCGAAAAGCACCAGCGACGCGTATGACATGGCGCGCGCCATCCTGTGGGGCGCGGCCGCACTCGCGTTCGTCGTGGCATTGGTACTGTGCACGGCGGTGACGCGTTCTATCGTTCGCCCCTTGCAGCGGGTGGTCGACGGTGCGCATGCCTTGGCGCTGGGTGACCTGCGTATCCAGATAGACGTGAAAAGCAACGACGAACTCGGCGACCTGGGCCAGTCGGTGAACAGTGCAGTCAGCAAGCTGGCGACGCTCGTCGGCGGAGTCAAGCAAGCAGGCTTGTCCATCGCGGCCGCCACCGGGCAGGTAGCGGCAGGAAACACCGACTTGTCGCAGCGTACGGAAGAGCAAGCCGCCTCGCTCGAGGAAACGGCATCGAGTATGGAAGAGCTGACCGCGACGGTCCGGCAGAACGAGGACAATGCTCACCAGGCCAGCGCGCTGGCAAGCAGCGCATCGGCGGTCGCAGAGCGCGGCGGAGAAGAGGTTGGCCGCGTGGTCGAGACCATGCGCGAGATCTCCGACAGTTCCGCCAAGGTCGCCCATATCGTCAGCGTGATCGAGGGCATCGCGTTTCAGACCAACATCCTCGCGCTCAATGCAGCAGTCGAGGCGGCCAGGGCGGGCGAGCAGGGTCGCGGCTTTGCCGTGGTGGCCGGCGAGGTCCGCACGCTCGCGCAACGCAGCGCGACGGCCGCTCGCGAGGTCAGGCAACTCATCGGCGCATCGGTGGAGCGCGTGGGTGTCGGTTCGCAACTGGTTGACAAAGCCGGCAACACAATCCAGGAAGTCGTTCAGTCCGTCAAACGGGTGACGGCCATCATGAGCGAAATCTCGGCGGCGTCGCACGAGCAAAGCACGGGCATTGAACAGGTCAACCAGGCTGTCAGCCAGATGGATCAGGTGACGCAACAGAACGCAGCGCTCGTTGAAGAGGCCGCTGCGGCCGCGCAATCGATGGCTGAACAGGCCCAGGCACTGCGCGACTCCGTGGAGGTGTTCAAGCTCGACGGTCGCTAGTGCGCGAGGCCGTCATGGGTTGCGATAGCGTGATATCGGCGCGTTCGCAACTTGGGGCAGGCGTGCGCCTGCCCTATTCCCTTCAGTGAATGGCCATCTGCACGACCTTCACGATGACAAGCCCAAACGCGACGATGAGGTAGGTGCGCAGCACGCCCGTCCATACGCGCGTCGACAACGTCATGTGCTGCTGCGGCGGCAGCTCGTCGAGCGGCGCCATACGCCACGTGTCGCGCAACGCCTTGTTGGCCGGCTTGTTCAGCGGCAACGCATCATCGGTGACAGCCTTACCGCGCGACTTGCGCGAGATTTCCACCGCGGCATACACGGCCACGGCAAGACCGCATCCGCCCACGAGAGGCGCGAAATAAAACGGCACTTTCACCTCGTCGACGAAGATTTCACAGGAGGGCGCCGGGTTTTTCTCGACAACGCTGGTGGCGGGATTCCTGATCCGAACAACAATGGCGCCCGCCTTGGCAATGAGGCCGTGGCGGGACTGCGCACGGTCATTACTTTCTGATGATGTTGACGCCCTGGGGCCGGACCTGGCACCGATACGGGGCTGGAGACGCGGACTGACAACGATTCAGTCGCCATCGAGCAATTGGAGTAGCGCCCTGCCCGAGTCGCTCAGCGCAAAGCGCGTATCCACGATATCCACCAGCCCGGCGTTCTGCAGCGCGAAATAATCGGGCGTGCCTGCCGTTGCCTCGACAGGTGCAGACGCAAGCAGCAGCAGGACGGCGATTTCATGCAGACTCAGCGCCCGCCGCAGACGCGGCGCGGCGTGGGAGCGCGGCTTTGGGGTTTTCCCTTCACTTTTCATAGACATTCAGCGTGTACGGCCGACGGTTTGCAGTGGCTTCGTCGGTCAATGCCCGTGAATAATAGGTCTGCGTTGTTTCGCATGCGTTGCAAGGGTCGGGTTCTCCGTTACGCCTGTAACCTGCGTCTGCCCTTGCGCCGCCTGACAACTGGCCCACACACTGCAAAGGGCGTTCGCGTGCGCGAGGCGGCTCCGCGCCACGTTGACTACGACCGTGGTTTGCTACACCTGCAGTTACGGATGTAATGCGCTTGCGCCGAATCGCAACCGGCCAGCAATACGCGAGACCCAAACTCCCGCCAACCCCACCTGACTGGAGCAAGCACGTGGAAACCTCTGCACTCCTGCTATCGCGGATACAGTTCGCCGCGACGGTTTCGTTTCACATCATCTTTCCGTCCTTCACCATCGGCCTCGCCGCCTGGTTGTCCGTGCTCGAAGCCATGCGGCTCGCGACCGGCAACCCGGTCTACCGGCGCGTGTTCGAGTTCTGGTTGAAGATTTTCGGCGTCGCGTTCGGCATGGGCGTCGTTTCCGGCATCGTCATGGCGTTCCAGTTCGGCACCAACTGGAGCGAGCTGTCGCGTGCAAGCGGTCCGATTCAGGGGCCACTGCTCAGCTACGAGTCTTTCACTGCGTTCGCGCTCGAAGCCACCTTTTTTGGCGTGATGCTGTTCGGACGCAACCGCGTCAAGCCTTGGTTCTATCTGATGTCGTGCATGCTCGTCGCACTCGGAACGACGCTCTCGGCGTTCTGGATCCTCGTCAATAACTCGTGGATGCAGCATCCGGTGGGCTATGTCGTGCAGAACGGGGTCTACGTGCCCACCGACTGGGCCGCCATCGTCTTCAACAGCGTCGTCTGGGTTCGCTTTCCGCATATGCTGCTCGCGGCCTATCTCACCACGGCGTTCTGCGTCGCGGCCGTCGGCGCCTGGTTCCTGCTCAAGGATACGAGCCGCGTGGAGGCCACCGTCATGTTCCGCATGGCACTTGGGCTTGCCGCCGTGCTCGTGCCGCTGCAGATCCTCTTCGGCCACCTGACGGGCGACTACATCCATGACGACCAGCCCGTGAAGTTCGCGGCCGTCGAAGGCCGCTGGGTCGACGAACAGCCGGCTGCCGAAGTGATCTTCGCGGTGCCCGACGTCAAGGCCGAACGCAATCGCTACGAATGGAAGATTCCGGTGCTGGGCAGTCTCATCGCCTCCAGCACGCTCGATTCGCGCGAAGTCGGCCTCAAGGACTTCCCCCTCGCCGATCGCCCGCCGATCCTCGTTCCCTTCTTCGCATTCCGGATCATGGTGGGTTGCGGGATGCTGATGCTGGCCCTCGCCTGGATCGGCACATATATGGCGCGGCGCGGCAAGCTGGAGGAACGCAAGTGGCTTCTGTGGCCAGTCGCCCTCAGCTTCCCGCTTGGCTTCGCCGCCGTCCTCACCGGCTGGTTCACCGCTGAAGTCGGCCGGCAACCCTGGACGGTCTGGGGCGTGCTTCGCACTGCGGACGCAATGACGCCTGGACTCTCGGCTCACTTCGCCCTCGCGTCGCTGATCATGTACGTGGCCGTCTACGGCTTCATCTTCTGCTTCGGCGTCCACTACATCCTGCGCATCATTCGCGGCGGCGTTTTCAGCGGCAAGGTGCTCACCGTCTGGAACGGGCACGTCATTCCGCAGACGTACGAGCCGCGCTTGCAGACGAGCACCGTGCACGCCTCGTCGCGCACCTCGTCGTCCAACCACTGATCAGGAGAAAATCATGCTTGACTGGTTCTGGCTGGTCGAACTCGCCTTCGCCCTCGCCGCCTACATCGTGCTCGACGGCTTCGACCTCGGCGTCGGGATTCTCAGCGGCTTCGCCGCAAGCGCCGCGCGGCGCGACCAGATGGTCGCCTCCATCTCGCCCGTCTGGGACGGCAACGGGACCTGGCTCGTGATCGCGGGCACCATTCTGTTCGGGGCGTTCCCGGCGATCTATTCGATCGCGCTCCCGGCGCTCTATGCACCGCTCTCGGCCATGCTGGCCGGCCTCATCATGCGCGGCGTTGCGATCGAATTCCGCCACAAGGCGCACGGTTCGCGCTGGGTGTGGAACCTGCTGTTGTTCGCAGGTTCGCTGCTCGCCGCGTTCGCGCAGGGCGTCGCGCTCGGCGCCTACGCCAGGGGCGTGCCTGTCGAGAACATGCACTACGCCGGCAACGGCTTCGAGTGGGCCACGGCGTTCCCGTTGTGGTGCGGTCTCGGCGCAGTGCTCTGCTATGGCCTCCTCGGGGCCGGCTGGCTGGTGCTCAAGGGCGAGAGCGACCTGCGCCAGTTTGGCTGTTCGGCTCTGAACCGCCTGACGCCGATGACGGTCCTTGTTCTCGCGGCGATGTTCGCCGCCACGCTCTTCGACCATCACGTGATCGA
Organism: Paraburkholderia sp. CNPSo 3274; assembly: GCF_024206475.1. Taxonomy (GTDB): domain Bacteria; phylum Pseudomonadota; class Gammaproteobacteria; order Burkholderiales; family Burkholderiaceae; genus Paraburkholderia. The sequence continues at coordinate 54,217 of NZ_JAMBPR010000010.1, read as the reverse complement.
AGCACGCTGGCAGCTTCACCCGGCGCTTTTCGTTCTGCCGTTGCTGAGCCTTGCCACGCTGATCGGCCTGCCACTCGCCGCGCGCCGTGGCGAGGGACGCACGCCGTTCGTCCTCGCGGCGCTCAGTTGCGCGCTGCTCCTCGTGACGCTCGCGGCGTCCTATCTGCCGTACGTCGTTCCGTTCGATCTCACGATCGACCAGGCGGCCGCACCGGCCTCCAGCCAGACCTTCATGTTCTGGGGCGCCGGTCTCTTCGTCCTGCCGATCATCGTCGCCTACACCTACGTGGCCTACGCGGTATTCCGCGGCCGCGTGTCCAGCGACCATGCCTATCACTGAATCGACCATCTTGTTTGAGGAAACTGCTGCCATGAAGGTCGCCCTGTTCATTCCGTGCTTCATCGACTCATTTTTCCCCGATGTCGGCATCGCCACGCTCGAGCTGCTCGAGCGCCTCGGCTGCGACGTCGACTATCCGCTCGATCAGACCTGCTGCGGTCAGCCCATGGGCAATAGCGGCTGCGAGAAACAAGCCGCAGCCACCGAAAACCTCTTCGTGCGCAACTTCACCGGCTACGACTACATCGTCGCGCCGAGCGGCAGCTGCGTGCACCATGTCCGCGATAACCTCACGGCAGCCGATAAGACCAGCGACGCGCTAAAGGTGCGCCGCAACACCTACGAACTCGTCGAGTTCATCCACGACGTTCTGCAGGTGCGCGAATTCCCCTGGGCCGAATTTCCGCACAAGGTGGGGCTGCACAACAGCTGCGGCACGCTGCGCAGCCTGAAGACGGCAAGCATGTCGGAAATCGCGGGGCCGTTCTTCTCGAAGCCGATGACGCTCCTGAACGGCGTCAAAGGCATCGAGTTCATCAAGCCGGACCGGCCCGACGAATGCTGCGGTTTCGGCGGCACGTTCTGTGTCTCGGAGGCGCCCGTGTCGGCCCGCATGGGCGCTGACAAGGTGCGCGATCACAAGCGCAACGGCGCCGAGTACATCGTCTCGGCCGACTCCTCCTGCCTGATGCACCAGAAGGGCTGCGCAGACCGCCTCGGACTCGGCCTGAAGTTCATCCATATCGCCCAGATCCTGAACGGAGCACGAGCATGAAACGCGTCGATCATGTGGGTTTTTCGAAGAAGTTCATCGCGGACGAAAAGCACATCGAATTCCACGACAAGCGCCTGTGGGGCTTGCGCAGTGCCCGCGACATCGAAGTCCACGGTATTCCCGAGTGGGAGGAAATGCGTTCGCTCGCCTCGGCGATCAAGGAGCACACGCTCACGCATCTGCCCGACTACCTCGAGCAGTTCGAGCGCAACGCCACCGCCAATGGCGTGACGGTTCACTGGGCGAAGGATGCCGAGGAGCACAATCGCATCGTGTACGAGATCCTGAGCGGCCGTAGCGCCCGGGTTCTCGTGAAGAGCAAATCGATGCTGACCGAAGAGTGCGAGATGCGCCCGTATCTCGAGGAGCGCGGCATCACCGTCGTGGAAACCGACCTCGGAGAGCAGATCCAGCAGCTCGACGACGAAATGCCTTCGCATATCGTCGTACCGGCCGTCCATAAGCTCGCGACGGACGTCGCGAAGATCTTCGCCGACAAGCTCGGCACGGACCCGAACGAAACCGACATTCCGAAGCTCGCCGAAGCCCAGCGCAACGCCACGCGCCCGCTCTTCCTGAACGCGGACGCCGGCATGACCGGCTGCAATTTCGCCGTGGCCGAAACCGGCGGCATCACGGTCTGCACGAACGAGGGCAACGCCGACCTGAGCGCGAACGTGCCGTCGCTGCATATCGCCTCCATCGGTATCGAGAAGCTCATTCCGAAGCTGGAGCACCTGGGCCTCTTTATCCGGATGCTGTCGCGCAACGCGCTCGGCTCGCCCATCACCCAGTACACGTCGCATTTCCGCGGGCCGCGCGAGGGCGGCGAGATGCACTTCGTGCTGGTCGACAACGGCCGGTCCGAACGCCTTGCGATGGACGACTTCTGGTACTCGCTCAAGTGCATCCGGTGCGGCGCGTGCATGAACACCTGCCCGGTGTACCGGCGCAGCAGCGGCTTGAGCTACGGCGGCGTGTACTCCGGTCCGATCGGCGCCATCATCAACCCGACTTACGACCTGAAGAAGTACAGCTCGCTGCCATTCGCCTCCACCATGAACGGCAGCTGCACCAACGTCTGTCCGGTGAAGATCAACATTCACGAACAGATCTACAAGTGGCGGCAGATCATCGCCGAAAAGCACGAGCTCCCATTCGTCAAGCAGGAAGCGATGAAGGTTGCGGGCCAGGTGCTGTCGCATCCGAAGCTCTACCGCGCCGCCGTCAAAACCGCCAACAAGGCCGTTTCCACGCTGCCGCGCGTCGTTCTTTACAACCCGCTCAACGAATGGGGCAAGCAACGCGAGGTGCCCGAAGCGCCGACCGAAACCTTCCGTGACTGGTACCTGAAGAGGAACAAGAAATGAGCAGCCGTGACCTGATTCTCTCCCGTCTTCGCGAAGTGGCGCCCGCGCCGCGTCCACTGCCGGAAGTGCCGTTGTTCGACCAGCATCTGCCGCCCACGCTCGAGACGTTCAAGAAGTCGCTCGCGCGCCTTGGCGGCACCTGGTGCGATGCACCCGCCAGCGGCGATCTCGAAGCCCTGATCCGTTCGCGCTTCCCGCAGGCGCGCGTGGTCTGCTCGGCCGTGCCCGAAGTCGAGGGCACCCGCCAAATCGAGGACGTCGAGCGTCCACACGATCTCGAAGATGTGGACGTGGGCATCGTCCGTCCCGCCTTCGCAGTCGCGGAGACTGGCTCGATCTGGCTGAGCGAGCACGAGTATCGCGTCAATGCGCTCGGCTATCTCTCGCAGCATCTCGTGGCGCTCGTCGATCCGTCCGATATCGTCGACAACCTCCATCACGCCTATCACCGCCGGGAGTTCTTCGAGGCGCGCTACGCGTGCCTCATGAGCGGCCCGTCCGCGACGGCGGATATCGAGGGCGTGCTGATCCGCGGGGCGCAGGGCATCCGGTCGCTGACCGTGATTTCCGTGCCTCGTGTGAACGCGGCACGATAACCGGACGCGCAAAATGCAACTCTTCGCGAGCGCCCGCGACCAGCTGCTGCGTTTCTGGCACCACGGCCGCCACCGGCTACCCATGGCGGACGCCTTGCGGGGCGGCGTGATCTGCGTCGTGCCCGCCGTGCTGGCCGTCGTGCTGCACATGCCGCTCCTGTGCTGGTCGGCGATCGCCGCGTTCTGGACGTGCCTCGCGGATGAGCCCGGCCGCCCAGGCTTCGAACGCCATTACAAAGGACTCCTGTTCGGAGTGGCCGGCGCGCTCGCGTCGGCCTGCGCGATCGCGGCTCACGCGCTGCCCATGCTCTCGACTGCCGTGGTCGGCGCGGTTGCCTACGCGGGCGCCTGCGTGCGCGCGCGAGGCCCGGCGTCGGGAATGCGAGGCCTGCTGACGGCGACAGCCTGCTCGGTAGCCGCATGTTTCCCGGCGCATGGCCTCGACGCCGCGACGCGTTACGCCGGCTTCTATCTGATCGGAAGCGTATGGGCGACGGTCGCGGGGTGCAGCCTCTGGCAAACCAGTGGCGAGAAGCGCACGCAGCAGGCAACGCTCGCGTATCTTCATGCGATGTCTTTGCTCGTCAACCGCCTCGGACATGCAGCCCATGGCAACCGGGCGCGGCTCGAACAAGGGCGCGCCGAGCTGCGCACGAAGCTCGATGCGATGACGGCGGCCATCGCAAACTGCTGCGGCGAGGCGCCTTCGGCGTGCACGCGGTGGGTCGACGACGCGGAGCAGGCGATAGCCCTGCTCGCGGGCCTGGAAACGCTCCTCGCCGGCGGCCACGATGCCGCCCGGCGTGTAGCAGCGAGCCTCCTCGCGCCCGGCTACGTCGAGCTCGCCTTGCAGATCGACGCGAGTGCGGCACGCTTGCGCGACGGTCCTGGCGCATTGCCGGGCGTCGTCGAGCAGCGCCTGGCGCGCGTGCAACAAACCTTGCGTGCCTGCGAGCCGGCCTGGCTGTCGACCCACGGGCCCGGCGAGGGATTGACATGGCTGCGGGCCAATCTCGATCTCCTTGAGCGCCTCGCCGTTCTGCTCGCTCGCGACGTGCGCATGCATGCTGCGCGGGTAGTCGCAGCAGGCGCACGCGGGGCGCCGCCCGAGCGTCCACGCCCTGGCCGTTTGACCGCGCGGATCGCGGAACTCGCCGCCCGCAATGCGTACGCCCGGTACGCTACGCGCCTGTCCGTTGCAGCCATGCTCGCGGTTACCTTCGCACGCCTCTCGGGCCTGCAACAGGGTTACTGGCTGGCGCTCACCACGATGTTCATCCTTCAGCCCACACTTTCGCAAACGGTGAAGGTGTCCGGGCTGCGCATCGGCGGGACGCTGCTTGGCGCAGTGCTGGCCACGGCGCTGTCGTTTCTGGTTCACGACCCGCTGCTGCTCGCGCTCGTTGTGCTCCCGCTCGCCACCGGAACGTTGGCGGCGCGCGCAGTGAGCTACTTCTCATACATCCTGTTCCTGACCTCGCACTTCATCCTGGTCGCGCATCTCGGCATACCCGCCGGGGCGCCCTGGGCGCTGGCTATCGCGCGGGCCGAGCTCAGCGTGGCGGGTGTGCTCGTCGGCTTCGTCGTCAGCCTCTTCGCGTGGCCCGACCGCGAGCGCCATCGGCTCGGCAGCAGCGCGGCGCGCGCGCTGGAGGGCACAGCCGCGTATCTCGACGCGGTTGCGCGCCGTCTCGCCCAGCCCGTGCCGCACGGGGGCGAAACGCTCGGAAAACTGCGGCGACGCGCCTGCGTCGATATCGACACGTTCGAAGCCACGATCGGCGCCACGCGATTTGAGTCGCTGGTCGTGGATCAACAGGTTGCGTGCGCCAGTGTGCTGATGCAGCGTCTGAGAACGCTGGTCGGCGCGCTGTGCCCGCTCGAATATGTCGATGCGATGCTCGATGACACGGAACGCGCACGGCTCGCCGGACTCGCCCAGAGGGCGCACGCGTGGCTCACGCACGATGCCTGCTCCGGCGACCTTCTCCAGCACCCGGGCGAGGACTCGCGACCTCGGGCATCGTCATGCCACGTGCGCGAGATCGAACGCGAAGTCAGCGAAAGCGCGTGTGTCGCGCACCTGCTGCGCTCCCGCGTGCTGCGCTGAGGCTAGCGATCCTTGGCTTTCCGGCTATGCGTGCGACCCATCCGGACGCAGCCCATACCAAGACCGTTCACAGGTCCGAACCAGCTCCTGCTCGCGCTGGGCCTCGTCACAGGTTCTGAGTCCGTCTCTCTCGCCAGAAGCCAGATTTCAATTGCAACATCGCGGCGGCGGCGCGAAACAACGCAGTAATGGCGCACTCGCACAATCCGTGGCACTTCGCGGCGATTCACAGGGCAAGCCGGCACTGCGCCGGGGCCGAACGCGCCGCCAACCTCCAGCCTTCGGATACGGTTTATGAACCTCTTGCAGAACATGCGGACATTCGTGCGCGTCGTGGACACGGGCAGTTTCACGGCGGCGGCGGATTCGCTTGAGTCGAGCGCGGCGTCGACATCGAGAGCAGTCAGCGAACTGGAGCAACACCTCAAAGTCCCGCTGCTGACGCGCTCCACGCGCCGCATCGCATTGACCGATGCGGGGCGCACCTACCTCGACCACTGCCGGGAGATCGTACGCGCAGTCGACGAAGCCGAGCAGGAGGTCTCCGAGGCAGGCAGTCTCGCCCGCGGCATGTTGCGCGTCCATAGCTTCGCGAGCTTCGGACAGCACTACATCGTTCCCGCCATCCACGCGTATCGCCGCCTGTACCCCGAAGTGAGGATCGATCTGCAGCTCTCGCAAACCTTGCCCGATCTGTTCGACGGCACCTGCGACACGTCGATTCTCGCGGTCTCCGGCCTGCCGGACTCGGAAATCGTCATGCACCGGCTGGGTTCCAGCTGCAGCATCCTTTGCGCGTCGCCACGGTATCTGAACGCGCACGGCACGCCCCTGCATCCCGGCGACCTGATCGACCATGACTGCCTCGCCCTCAGCACACCCACGTTCTCGTCCCGCGAATGGGTGCTCGAAAAGGCGGCCAGCGGCAAAACCGAAAACATCGCGATCAACAGCGTATTTCGCATCAATATCGCCGAGTCGCTGGCAGCGGCAATCCGCGCGCACATGGGCATCGGCCCGTTGCCCGTCTACTCGGCCCTCGCCGGCTTGCGCGCAGGGACACTCGTGCGCGTGCTGCCCGAATACACGCTGGAGAGCAAGGACATCTGCGCGCTCTTTCCGTCGCGCCGATACGTCGACGCAAGAACGCGGACATGGTTGGACTACATGCGCGAGTATCTTCCCTCTGCGCTCGCACGCGATCAAGCAGTGCTCGCGAGCCTCAGCAACCATCGCGACTCGCAGCCGGCACGCCCAGCTTTCACGCCCGAACACGGCGCACTCGCGATGTCCTAAGCCGACCACGAGGAAGCGGCCTCTCTGACCGGCGAATGAAGCGCGCCGGGCGTGACGAAAGCCTCGCCACGGACCAGGTGCGCCGCGCTCAAATCTCCACCGCGCCGCCGTCATCCCAGGTGGCGGCCTTGCTCAGCCTTTCCACCGCGACGGAGAAAACATAGCCCGCGCCCCGTTCGGTCTTGATGTATTTGGGCCGCGACGCGTTCTCCTCGATCTTGCGGCGCAGGCGCAGAATCTGCACGTCGATCGAACGGTCGTAGACGTCGTCGTACAGCCGGCTCGCTTCGAGCAACTGTTCGCGCGTCAGCACGCGGCCCGGCGAAGCTAGAAGAGCACTGAGAAGCGAGAACTCGCCGTTGGTGAGCGGCACGTTCTCGCCCGCAGGCGAGGTGAGCTTGCGCGTGCCGAGGTTGAGCTCCCAGCCCGAGAAGCGGTATGCGCGCGCGTCGAGCTGACGCCCGCTCGCGGCAACCGCGGCTGCCGAGCGGCGCAGCAGTGCGCGCACGCGCGCGAGCAGCTCGCGGGAACTGAAAGGCTTGGTCAGGTAGTCGTCGGCGCCGAGTTCCAGCGCCATCACGCGGTCCGCTTCGTCGCGACGGCCCGACACCACGATGATGGGCAACGTGGACTGTTCGCGAATCTTGCGTGCGATTTCGATGCCATCCTCGCCCGGCAGGCGCAGGTCGAGCACCACGAGATCGATCGCATGCGCTTTCAGCGCCTCGGCCATTTGCTTGCCGTTGGCCGCGACGCTCACGCGCATTTCGTTTTCGCGCAGATAGGCGGCGATGAGATCGCGCACCGCCTCATCGTCGTCGACGACAAGTACGTGAGGAAGATTGATCTCGTTCATAACGTAACGCGCAAGTCTTCGGTTAACCGGGCAAATTATAGCGGCATCGGGACGCACGGCGACCGGCCTCCCGGCACGCAATACGTCTGATGATTGCTCCCGCTTTCGCGCAATGTCCCTATGCCTCGAGGGCAATGCGGATGATTAGTGGTTCTTATCAGGCCAGAATCCCGCTTTTCACCACGGCACCCACGCGGCACCGGGGCGACACGCAAATGACCGAGGTCCCCGCTCAGCGCGACGACTCGCGTGTCAGGGCGTTGCGAATCGCCTCGGTCAGGCCGGCGCGCAACACCGGTTTCTTGAGCACCGCGCGTACGCCGAGCGAGCGCGACTCTTCCTCGACGAGGTGGGTGCCGTAACCGCTCATGAGCAGGACCGGCAAGTCGGTGCGCACCGCGCGGATTTGCCGGATCAGGTCGATGCCGGTCATTTCCGGCATCGCATGGTCCGTCAGCACGAGATCGAAGCGCTGCGGATCGGCGAGGAACGCCTCCAGCGCCTCGCTCGGCGAAGAAAATCCGAGCGGCTCGTAGCCGAGTTCGGCCAGCAGATCCTCGCACAGCTCCACCAGCGCACGTTCGTCGTCCACCAGCAGCACCGTTTCCCCGTTTCCGCGATGCGCCTCGATGGCGGGCGCCGGTGGCGCGGCCGGCCGCTGCGCCGACACGGGCAGATAGATGTTGAATTGCGTGCCGCTCCCGAGCTCGCTGCGCACTTCGATCGCGCCGCCATACTCCTTGACGATGCCGTCCACGAGCGAAAGCCCGAGACCTGTTCCGCCTATGGTCTTGCGGGTCGTGAAGAACGGATCGAACATCCGCTCCTCGACCTCCGGGCTGATGCCCGCTCCAGAATCCGCGACCCCAATGCACACGTAGTCGCCAGGCTGGAGCGTGCCCGAATGCAGCGCGCGGGCTTCACCAATAGCGACTTCGCGCGCCGACACGGTGATCGACCCCCGCCCCTCAAGCGCGTGACGCGCGTTGCTGCACAGATTCATCACCACCTGATGGAGGTGCGTAGGATCTCCCAGCACATAGGCCTGCGGCGCATCGAGCTGGAGAACGACCTTCACCTCAGGCGGCACGCTTGCCTTGAAGAGATCCACAGTCTCGACGAGGACCGGCTGTACATGCACCGGCAGCCGCGCCGTCATGCCGCTGCGGCTGAATGCGAGAATCCGCTCCACCAGCAGGCTGGCGCGCATGCCTGCGTTGAGCACCTGCTGGGCGTCGCGCCGCAGCGGCGAGTCTGCGCCGAGCGCGCGGAAGACGCGCTCGCCGTAGCCCAGAATCGCGCTGAGGATGTTGTTGAAATCGTGTGCGATGCCGCCTGCGAACGTGCCGAGCGCCTCGAGCTTCTGCGATTGGCGCAGTTGCGCCTCCAGTCTCAGGCGTTCGGCCTCGGCCTCGCGGCGCGCACTCACGTCGTCGATCACGGCGACCAGCGTCCCGCCCAGCGCGCCGGTTTCGGACAGCCGCGAGATGGTGATTTCCGTCCAGATCACCCGGCCGTCCCTGTGGAGATAGCGCTTCTCGAACTTGACAGTGGAGCGCTCGCCGCGCTCGAGCTCCGCGACTTTCGCGCGCGTGAGCTCGATGTCGTCGGGATGCGTGATATCGGAGGGGGCCAGTTGATGCAGTTCATCCAGCGAATACCCAACCATGCGCTTGAAAGCGGGATTCGCGACCATGTAAGGCTGATGGGGCAACAGCATCACGATCCCCACCGGTGCCTCGTCGAACACGGCGCGCCAACGCTGCTCGCCGGCCCGCAGTTCGCGGTTGGCCAGTGCCTGACGGCGAACCTGACGCACCATCACATACAGCAGCACGAGAACGAATGACGAGATTGCCAGCGTGCGCGCAAGTGTCGCCCAGGTGTTGCGGCGCCACTCGCGCAGGATATCCGCGCGCGGACGGCCTACATCGATGGTCAGCGGATAGCCCGGCACCGCGGATTGCGCGGTCTCGAAGTCGTTCAACGCCTCTTGCCCAAAGGAAGCGCTCACCGCGCAGCGAAAGCCTTTTGCGGCGTCCTTGCCTGCCACCGTGATAATCAGGTGTTCGTCGCGCGCTATGCCCGCAAGCCGGGCGAGCAGCGCGGCGCAGTCGATGTTGGCCACGATCGGGACGACGCCCCGCCCGTTCTTTGCGGCGAGGCGAACGAGCAGAGGGAATGTCGCCTCGCCGACAGGCGGCGAGGCGGCGGCCTGCGCAGTCGACGGCCAGCACGAGCGTTCCCATGCGGCGCCTGCGTGCGCCTCGTCGACGATGTCGTGCTCGAACCCGCAGCCACCAGCTGCGAGCGAGCGAATTTGCGGAATGCGCGCGCGTGCCCGCTGCTCGAAGGCCGCGAACGCGTCATTGGCGGTCGAACCGGGCCTCAAGTCGGCCTCGTGCTGCAGTGTCGCCGGGATACGGTCGATCGTGCTGCCGATCTGGTCCGCCAGCAGGCGCGCGACGAGTTCCACCGTGCGCTGGCCCGCGGCAACGCTGGTTTGCCGGTCCTGGCGAACGTTGTAGAAGGCTGCCACGCAGACGAGCGCGACAAGCAGCAGGCCGCCCGCGACGGTCGTGCGGTGACGGCTGTGCATCGGCCAGCCGTCGTATGCACCGTCGGGTCCGCCGGGGTCCGGCGTGAACGGAGTTCGCGCAGCAGGCTTCACTGGACGGGTTCGCCCATGAGTTGTCTTACATTGGCGACGAGCGCGTCGCAGTCGAGCGGCTTCGCAAGCACCCGGTCGGCGCCCAGTTGCCGCGCGACGGAGGCCGCTGTGGCCGCATTGAACCTGAAACGGCCCGAGATGGCAATAATCCGCGCATCGGGATGACGCGTGCGCATGGCGCGCAGGCTTTCCGCGCCGTCGGTCTTGGGCTCGCCAAGGTCGACCACCAGCAGCCGCGCTGGCGCGCCCGCATGGGGCCCCGCGAGCGACGCCGTCGCCGCGAAGCCTGCATCGTGCAGCGTCGCGAGGATCAGATCGCGCATCACCGGATCGTCCTCGATAACAAGAATTTCGTCCGCGCTCACAGTTTTCCCTTGCCTCGCCGCCACGCGCACCTAGCGCAGGCTGGCAACACGATGCTAGATGAGCGCGGTTAGCCGCCGGTTTCGGGCCGCACACTGCAAGATTACAACTGAAACATTCTCCCGCCGAGCCTCGCGCGCAGCGGCCGCGCATGGCGACGCACCGGTGCAATGCCCAGGTGCCGCGCCATCATGCGGTACCGACTGCACGACTTCAGGCCGCTCAGCTGCCGAAGTAGATATTGCAGAACGACACGGGACCGACGCATTCGTCCTTCTTCGGGGCCTGCTGTTCCGGCGCGGCGCGGCCCGCCGACTGCGCCACCGATTGTGCGCCGTTGTTCGACGCGGCCTGGGCGCTCGCGGCGGCGGCCTGAGGCTGGTTGCCCTGAGCGTGAGCGACGGCGGCGCAGAGGGACAGTGAGAGTACGAGGTATTTCAGGGATTTCATGACTGGACTCCAGACAAGCAGCAAAACGTGCTGCAACGGGGAAAACTATAAGACGTCGCGGCGTCCTAATTAAGTGAGCACTACGGAAAGGATTCTTTCGCATGCGTCGCACATGTCGCATATGGCGTCAGCACCGGTTGCCGGCCTCACGGTGAAACGGCGCGTCCGGGTCGAGCAGCGCACTGCGCATCAGGTAGAGGTCGGCCGAAAGCTGCTGTAGCGCGGCCTGGCGCGGCCCTTGCGCGGTCGTTTGCAACTCGTCCGCCACCTCGTCCAGTGCGCGGCTCGCTGTGCGCACGGCCAGCGCGGTGCGTCGTGCATCGGGGCGTTCGAAGACGTCCGCGGCCCGCCGGCCGGCCTGTTCGACCCAAAGCAACCAGCGGGGCCGGTCCGATGGGCGCAGGGGGACCAGCGTTACGAGGTCCCTGCGCAGATCTAGCAACGCCTGCCCCACTTCGAGCGTGGCTAGAAGCCAGTGCCGGGCTTCGTCGTAGCGCCGCGTGCCCGGTGTCAGGAGCAAGCGCAACTGAGACGAGAGATCGTGAGTGCGCGAACGAAAGCGCGCATCTGCCCCGTTCAGCCGGGTTTTCCATGCGAACGCCACTTCGCGGCGCAGATCGCGCTGGATTAGGCTCACGACCCACGGCGCCTGAAACGGAAACACGATCATCGCCACGATCACGCCGACGAAGAGCGCGGCGACAGCGGCGAGCCCGTTGTTGAGCAGTGCGTCCGGCGCGTAGCCCATCAGGTTGTCCGGGCCGGCGAGGACCAGGAAGAACACGCCCAGCCCGATGCCGTAACCCGACGTGGCCGGCCGGCTCGCGAGGAATGCGCTGCCTGCGACGATCGGCAGGAGCGCCACGCAGAGCAGTGGAAAACCATCGATGGCGGGGTAGACAAAACAGACATAGACGTAGCCGACCGCCACGGCCGCCGCGGCGCCCAACGTAATCTGCAATGCAAGCTTTTCGGGGCGCGGAGCGGCCGAAGTCAGACCCGCGACGATCGCAGCCGCGATCACAGCGAATCCGCCGCTCGGCCATGCCGTGAACAGCCAGAACGCACCAGCGGCGCCCACGGTCAGCGCGTTGCGCACGAAAGTGAGCGCGACCACGTAGGAGCTGGTCCGCACAGACGTGGCGGCAGCGCGCGGCGAGGGCCCCGGGCCCGCGCCCGCGGCGCCCGCATCGAGGTAGTCGAGCAGATTGCGCAGAAGCCGGCGCAGCGCTTCGCGCGCGGTCCGCGCCTCCACGGCCGAAGAGCTCGGCCCACGACCAGCTGCGGCCGCCACTTCCTGCGCAACGGGGGCGAGCGAGGCGGCAAGACGCGCCAACGCCGTTACGGACTGCGGATCGGGTGCGTCGTCGGAAAAACCATCACGCAACCGGTCGATCAGATCCGCCGCCTGCAGCAGCGACGGCCGCACCCCCTCTATCAGCGCAGCCGCGCCCGTGCTCTCGAGTCGTTCGATCTGCTGCTGCAGCATGTGCAGCCGTGAACAGATCGCTGCATATTCGCTGTCGATCTTGGCGAGCCGCTGGCTGCGCAAGCGCAGGTTCGGGTCTTCGTATGAGGCGAACGTCCGCGCGGCTTCGAACCCCGAGATGCTGCCCGCGAGCCGCGCGAAGCGCTGCTGGAACACGGTATCGTCGCAACGGCCCGCAAGCACGTCCGCGCACAGTTCGAGAATCGCACTGCGGCGCTGGCGCTGGCCGTGCATCAGCGCGGTGCTCGCACGAACCGGGAACACGAGCGCGCTGATCGCCGCCGAACTGAGAATGCCGATGGTCACTTCCGCCGCGCGCGTGAGCGACGCGATGAACAACGCATAGGGATGCGTGACCACTGGTATGCCGACAAGCACCGCCGTATATCCGGCGAGAACGAACGCGTACCAGCGAAAATGCCGGAAGCGCACGGCGAGTGCGGTGCACGTGGCGGTCCACAGCGTCAGCACCGTCAGATACAGTTCGGGCTGCTGAGGAAACAGCGCACCGAAGACCACGGCGGCCGCCGCGCCCGCCGCTGTGCCGAGCACGCGGTAGAAACTCTTGGCGAGCACCATGCCCGTCACTGGCTGCATGAGCACGAACACAGTCACCATCGCCACGCGCGGTGCCGGCAGTTCGAGCGCCATCGCCACGCCCAACGCGATGAGCGCCGCACACGTGGTCTTGAAGAGATGCAGCCAGATCAGGCCGTCGCGGGCGGCGAAATCGGCCATGGCGCGGCGCAGACGCGTCGAAAAAAACCCGTGTGGGGCGCGGGGCGCTGATGATTCGGAGACCGGTCGGAAAGTCACGATTGCATTCAGGTGCGTCGCCTGGCGCCGGGCAAGCCGCGCGCCTCGACTCTCGATGCACCCGGTTCGCGTCGGCACAAGGGGGATAGAGCCGAACGCACGCCCCGTCTCTCACGCGGCGTGCACTGGCGACAGAGAATCGGTCGGCGCGGTTGCAGCGCGATTTCGGGGGCCGGGCGCTTTCGTTACAGCTGAAACAACGGGGAGCAATGCCTCGGTCGGCAGCGCGCCGCGGCGAACTTCGTTTCATTTGAAACGCGCCGCATGCGGCGCTGAAACGGCATCGAAACTGCAGCCCTGGAGAATCCGCACACTGACAAACTCACGATTGCACACCGTCGCATGAACACCTTCCACAACATGCAGATCCTGGTCCGTGTGCTCGATACGGGCAGCTTCACCTCCGCAGCAGCCTCGCTCGACGTGAGTCTCGGTACCGCGTCGCGGGCAGTCAGCGAACTGGAGGAGCATCTGCGCACGCGCCTGCTTCACCGATCCACGCGCCGCATCTCCCCGACGCCCGAAGGATTGGCCTACGCCGAACGTTGCCGAAGGATCCTGGCCGACGTGGTGCGGGCCGAAGACGACACCTTACGCGCCGCCGACCACCCGAGCGGACTCCTGCGCGTGCACAGCTTCGCGAGCCTCGGACATAGGCACATCATGCCTGCGCTCCAGGCCTACCGGGCACGCTATCCCAATGTGCAAGTGGAACTGAGCCTCTCGCAGACGCTGGCAAATCTCTTCGACGGCACCTGCGATACATCGGTCGTCGCCTTTTCGCCGCCACCGGACGCCAACCTCGCGTCGCACCGCCTGGGCTGGTCGCACAGCGTACTTTGCGCCTCACCTGACTACCTCACCGCGCACGGCGTGCCGCAATCGCCGGACGATCTGAGGTTGCACGACTGCCTGACGCTTCGCACCACGACTTCGTCTTCGCAACCGTGGCGACTTGAAGGCCCCGACCGGGTGCCCGTTACGCTCGCGGTCGACAGCGTGGTCAGCATCAATATTGCCGAATCGCTTGCAACGGCTGTGCGCGAGAGTATGGGTATCGCGCCGCTGCCCGCCTACGCCGCACTCGACGAGTTGCGCGACGGCACGCTCGTGCGCGTGCTGCCCCAGTACACCATCGATACGCGCGAAGTCTGCCTGCTTTATCCGTCGCGCCGGTTTGTCGATGCGCGCACACGATCGTGGATCAATTTCATTTGCCACTGGCTCCCCCCTCGTCTCGAGAAAGACGATGCGGCATTGATCGAACTCGCATCGGACATCGAAGCAACAGGCATCGCGGCCTGAACGGAACCATCGAAACCGCCCCGGTCCCTTCCCCCTCACGCAAGCAGCAACGAAGCGCCGCCCCGGTGCCGCACGCCCGCGCACTTCGCCGCATCCACGAAATCGCGCACTACCTTCGAGTGGTCGTCGTAACGGTAAGCGAGCAGTACACGGGCCGCGGGCTGCGTACCCTTGATCTCATGGTACGTCACGCCTTGGTGATGGAGATCGCGAATCGAATTCGGCACGATGGTCACGCCGAATCCCGCCGCAACCATGCTGACGGCCGACGCCACCTGCGTGGATTGCTCGCCCAGTTGCGGACTGAAACCGCAGTGCTGACACGCGGCGATCACGTCGTCGTATAGCAACGGCGCTATGGCGCGCGGGAACATGATCAGACGCTCCTGCGCAAGCGCATCGAGCGGCACGCTGTCTTCGTGCGCCAGCGCGTGCCGCGCAGGCAGAACGATCAGCATGTTCTCGTCGAGTAGGGGCTCGAGCTTCACGAGTTCCGTTGTCTGCACGGTCTGGCGAATGATGGCGACGTCGATGCGCTTCTCGGCGAGGTCTTCCATCAGCGCCGAAATATTGCTCTCCGACGGCGAAATCGACACCTGTGGGTGCGTTTGCCGGAAGGACGCCATGACATCCGGGATGACCGGATGAAATACGATCGAGCTGGCCAGGCCAACCCGTATGCACCCGCTCTGCCCTCGCGCCGCACTCAGTGCGCGGCACTTCGCCTGCTCCACGAGTTCGAGGATACGCACGGCGTCTTCGTAAAGCACGCATCCCGCGTCCGTGAGTTCGACGCCCCGCGTGAGGCGCCGAAAGAGCGGCGCACCCATTTCCCGTTCCAGCTTGTGAATCTGCTGGCTGATCGGCGGCTGCGCCATGCCGAGACGCTCTGCTGCACGCGTGAAGTGCCGCTCTTCCGCAACGGCGACGAAGTACTTCAGATGGCGAAACTCCATATCGAACTCATATCAAAAACGACTGTTCGCAATATTAGACGCCACAGCGCCTGGGAAACATACTTTCTCCATCGCAACACTCTTTCAGGAAACCGCATGATCAACCCGAATCCATGCTCGTGTGTCAGCGACATCGCACGATCATTCACACGTTTTGTGCGCGACGGCCAAACGGAAAGCGAGTTGTACCAGACCTCGCTGATGAGCGCCCTCATCGACGGCGTGTATGACGGCGACATGACGATCGAAGAACTGCTCAAGCATGGCGACTTCGGCCTCGGCACTTTCAACGAACTCGACGGCGAACTCGTCGCATTCGACAGCGAGGTGCACCAGTTGCGCGAAGACGGCAGCGCCCGCGCGGTCAGCCCCGATCAGAAAACCCCGTTCGCCGTCGTGACCCACTTCCGTCCGACGATGTTCGGCTCGCTGAACGAGCCGCGCACGAAGCACGAGGTTCAGGCGGTCATCGATGAGCTGATCGGCTCGCCCAACGTCTTTTGCGCGTTCCGCATCGACGGTCAGTTTTCGCGTGTCGAGACGCGCACGGTGCCGCGCCAAACCCTGCCGTACCGTCCGATGCTCCAGGCGATCGAGCGTCAGCCCATCTTTGCGTTCGAGGAAACCTCCGGCACGCTCGTCGGCTTCCGCTGCCCCGAATACGTCCAGGGCATCAACGTTGCCGGCTTTCACGTTCATTTCATCACCGACGACCGCAAAGGCGGCGGCCACGTGCTGGACTACCGCCTGATCGAAGGCAAGGTCGAGGTGGCGCGCATCTCGAGACTACGCATCGATTTGCCTAAGACGGACCACTTCGAGCGCGCCACGCTGCACTCCGAGGACATGGCAAGCGCCATCGAAGCAGCGGAAGGCTAAGCGCCGAACACGAGAATCGCGCATCGGCACCGGTGGCGCGACCCGATTCAACATCTGATATGGATAGCATTATGCTCAGGAAAACTAATCAAGCAAACCAGACATGGACTTGCGGCGCCGACCTCGTCGTCGCCAACCTCGAAGCCCGAGGCGTCCAGCACGTCTTCGGCATTCCCGGCGCGAAGATCGACCGCGTGTTCGACTCGCTCGTCGACTCGACGATTGAGACCGTCGTGGTCCGCCACGAAGCGAACGCTGCGTTCATGGCAGCGGCCGTCGGCCGCCTGACGGGACAGGCGGGCGTCGCGCTCGTCACCTCGGGCCCCGGCTGCTCGAACCTGGCCACGGGCCTCGCCACGGCCACCTCCGAAGGTGACGCCATGGTCGCGATCGGCGGCGGCGTGAAGCTCGACGACCGCCTGAAGCAGGTTCATCAGACCATGGACACGGTGGCGATGTTCAAGCCCATCACGCGCTACGCCGCGGAAGTGGTCACCGGCTCGACGATCTCCGAGGTGATGAGCAACGCGTTCCGCGCCGCAGAGGGGTCCCGCCCGGGCGCGTCATTCGTCAGCCTTCCGATGGACATCGTCAACGCGCCGACGCAAGGCGACGTGCTGACCGAATACGTGCCGCCGGCGCTTGGCGCCGCGGCCCCCGAAGCGCTCAGCGAGGCCGCCGGGCTGATCCGCAACGCACGCAATCCCGTGCTGCTGGTCGGTCTGCTGGCGAGCCGCCCCGAGAACGCCGAGGCGATCCGCGAGTTCGTGACCCGTACCAACATCCCGGTAGTGGGCACGTATCAGTCCGCAGGCACCATCGACGCTGAAAATTTCAGCCGCTTCGCGGGACGCGTCGGCCTCTGGAACAACCAGCCGGGCGACGTGCTGCTCGAACAGGCCGACGTGATCGTGACTGTCGGGTACAGCCCCGTCGAGTACGATCCGCCACTCTGGAACAAGGACGCGAGCCGCCCGCTCATCCATGTGGACGTGCAACCCGCCGACACCGACCGCTATTACCGGCCTGCGGTAGAGCTTATCGGCGACATCGCGAAAACGATGACGCAACTCGCCGCGGAAGTCCCGTCGCGCACGACCTCGCCGCAGTTCGAGAGTGTGCTGACGACGCTGGCCGGCGCGCGTCTCGCGCTTGCGCAAAAGGCAGCCACGCTTGGCGGCAGCCCCGTGCACCCGCTTCGCATCGTCAAGGAGCTGCAGGACGTGGTGGGCCCCGACACGACGATGTGCGTCGACATGGGCAGCTTTCATATCTGGATCGCGCGTTACCTGTATAGCTTCCGTGCCCGCCAGCTTCTCATCTCGAACGGCCAGCAGACGATGGGTGTCGCCCTGCCGTGGGCCATTGCCGCGTCACTTGTGCGCCCCGGCCAGAAGGTGATTTCGGTGTCGGGCGACGGCAGCTTCATGCAGTCGAGCATGGAGCTCGAAACGGCGGTGCGCCTGAAGAGCAACATCGTCCACGTCATCTGGGTCGACAACATGTACAACATGGTCGAGATCCAGGAAGTGAAAAAGTACAAGCGCCGCTCCGGCGTGGAGTTCGGCCCGATCGACTTCAAGGCCTATGCCGAATCGTTCGGTGCCAAGGGCTTCGCGGTCGAATCCGCCGACTCGCTTCGCGCGACGCTGCGCGCTGCCATGCAGGTGGAAGGTCCCGCCGTGGTCGCGATCCCCGTGGACTACTCAGACAACCCGAAGCTCATGGAGCCGCTGCGCACGGACTACCTGATCTGAGCGCTAACATGACGACGGCCGGCCTGCGAGAGCGCGCCGGCCGTTGCTGGATTATTCAAGTTGAAGCAGCGCTGTGAGCGCAATGAGAAGCATGAGTACACCATATGCCGCATCGCCCGCCCCTGCCGCGGTGGCAACTGCGGGTAAAACGCGTGTAGGCGTGGTCTGGCTCGGAAGCATCGGGGCGGCCATTGCCGGGAATCTTGCCAGCGCGGGATTCGCGACGGTCTTGTTCGACCGCGACCTGCGCAAGGCCGAGCGAGCCGCGCGAGGCGACGCAATCGCGACGAACGACTGGCAAGACCTCGCCGACTGCGAATTCGTCATCACGATGCTGCCTGGCGACGGCGCGGTCCTCGACGTCGCCCTCCAGCTCTCGAACGTGCTGCCAACCTACGCGGTCCATGTGTCGATGAGCACGATCGGTGGGGAAACGGCGCGTGAACTCGCCGATCTGCATCACGCGCTCGGTCAGCAATATGTGTCGGCGCCGGTGCTTGGCAATCCGCGGCTCGCGGCTTCGCGCGATCTTCTCGTGCTCGCCGCCGCCGACAGCGAAACACTCGAGCGCTGCATGCCGCTCCTCGAGTGCCTCGGCCGGCACGTCGTCGTCATCAGCGAGCACGCCGAAGAGGCAAACCGCATCCAGCTCGTCATCGATCACACTCCTGAGGTGGCCGGAGTGGAGACCGGGCACGCCATCATTTGATGACCTAAGGGGTGTCGCATTGGGCTCGCTCACTTGAACGAAGCGTCCAGTGGAACTGGTCGCTTCGTTCGGTATCGCGAGACTGGCACCACCGAGCGCGACAACCCGGACACATGAAATCCTGAATTCGCTCACTACCGCGATGAGTCGACTCCCCGACCCCCAGGAGGTAGTGGGTGACATCGAAATCGGGGTGGCTTTGCAACAGCCTGCAGGACACGCAAAGCTGAGCTCTATCGATCGCCCATGCCGAGTAAGTGCGTCGCGTGAGATCGAAGACGGCGGTGCGGTCAATACCGGATCGGCTGGCAGGGCCTCGCGTTCGATGGCGTACAGCGGCGTCGGCGACGTCAAGCCCCGCTCGATCCGGTCAAGGAAGTCATTTGAAATAACCCGGCCATTGCTTGTTGCATGCGGCAACATCCGTAGCCAGTTGTCGATCCACTGCCGATGCGGCTTTAGCTCATCAGCATCCAGTTGGAACAACTTTACCTCGCGGGACGCGAGACCACTACGAAAAGGGATCGCTGTCCGGAATGCGAAGCGAATCGACGCGACTTCGACGTGCACGCGCCGTACGCAACAGTAGCTTGTTATGCATCATGCCGCACGCCTGGACGTGCGGCACGTTCCATGACAGCTTAGAACTGGTGACGTATTCCGATACGAGCGATAAACTGGTTGGCCGTCGTAGCCGGCGAGTCTGCCCCAGTAATGAAAGCTGTATTGAGCGGCGCGGCCACTGCACTACCACCCGCCGTATGCTGGTACATGCCCTGGATGTACACGTCGGTGCGCACAGACAGATTGTAGTCAGCCATCAGGCCGATCTGATGCCACTTCGGCGTCGAATCGCCGGCGGTACTTTGGAAGTGACCGAGGGTGTAGTTATACATCGCGCCAACGAAGGCGTTTTTCACTAACTGATACTTCGCATTCACCTCGAAGTTGTCAAACTTGAGGCTGCTGGCCGTGTTAGCGAAATTGCCGACATAGGCCGAACCCGTGGCATCGTTCAGGCTCGTGTGGCTATAAACAAAACCAAGAAGCGCCGAGCCGACCGTATAGTTGATACCGGCGCCCCAAACTTGCTCGCGGTTCGCAAAGAAGGCAGTATCGTCGGTCGCGAGCGAGCCACCCGCCGTGCTACCCGGTTGATTGATCTGCATGAATGCCGCGGCAATCGTTACAGGACCGCCTACATATTGGGCGCCGAGGCTGTACGCGCGGTTGTTCGCAAAGCCGCCGGCCTGATTGCTAAAGCCATAGAGACCACCAAACGAGAACCCGCCATAGGTTTTGCTGGAATACTTGATGCTGTTATTCAGGCGAAACGAGTTGTCGGTGTTGTCGTTGTCGTAGGGGTGGGCCATCAGATAGCCGGCCCAGTTACCGTTGGCCGTAAGCGGCGCAAGATAGTCGACGACAGAGTCGTACTGTCTGCCCATCGTCAACGAACCGAGCGTTTCCGAAGCGATACCGACGTACGCCTGCCTGCCAAACATGCGGCCGCTTTGGCCCAGTGCGCCCGAGTTCACATCGAATCCATTCTCCAGTTGGAAAATAGCCTTGGTACCGCCGCCCAGATCTTCAGAACCCTTAATGCCCCAGCGGCTACCTTGCGCGAAGCCGCTCTCTAATTGTACTGCCGAATGACCGGCGGAATTGTTGGTGTAGTTCAGACCCTCATCAATCACACCGTACAAGGTCACGCTGTTTTGCGCGAGGGCTGCAACAGGGGCAATGACGAGACCAAGCGCCGTTCCGGCGGTAAGCATTCTTTTCATAGATATAGGTGTCCTCAATGTATGGAATTTCCGAACCGATTTCCCCACCTTTGTCGAGTGAAAGTCTTCGACATGGGATAGTCGGCATCGGTCCACCGCACCTTAGGACCTACAAAAATCACCGGCACAGCAATTCAGTATTGACTGGTTTCGTGTTGCATGAATCGCAACGGCATTGACGTCATGGACTTGCGTCCCTAGTTGTTTTTGCGGTAGCGATCTACAACAAAATCAATGAACCCACGTACTGCAGTAGCCATATGGAGCTGTCCCGAGTACAAAATCCAGAACGTACGCTCGTCGCCACAGAGCTCTGCGTCGTGCAGCAAAATTTCTAGCATGCCGCTATCGAGCTCCTCTTTTATCAACGAGATCGACAATCGGGCTATTCCTAAGCCGGCCAGTACTGCGCGCTTTATCAAAGCTGGGCTTTGCGTGTTTAAGGCAGGGCGAACAACTACGCGGTGCGTACTGGATGTGCTGCGAAATTCCCAGTAGCGACTTGGCGCATCCGAAGCGAGGAGAATGTCATGAGCGGCCAGGTCAGCCGGGGTATGAGGTGTTCCTCGGCGGGAGAGATAGTCAGGAGTTGCGACAATCACATCGCGAGCCTGCGCGAGCGAGCGACAGATGAGCGAAGAGTCGCGCAACCGGCGTTCCGCGCCAAAACAGACATCGAAGTCCGCGACTGTGATGTCAGTCATGTCTTCGAACACCGTCAGCTCAAAACTCGTGTGCGGTTCCCGTTGACGATAGGCGGCGAGCACTTCGGGGAGATCCGAGTTGGCGTAAGCCGATGACGCTGCAATCTTCAACAGTTTTGCAGGTTCGTTGCTTGCCGACGCGACAAATTCATCCATGACGTCGAGCAACCCGATCAATTCCACGCATCGCTTGTAGTATAGCTGGCCGGTGTCGGTAAGGGACACACGGCGGGTCGTCCGGTTGATCAGGCGTACTCCGAGGCGCTGTTCCAGTTTTGCGACGCTGCGCGTGATGACAGATGCCGACACGCCCATGTGCTTTGCCGCTTCGGCAAAGTTCAGACGCTCCGCTACTTTGGCAAAGATGCGTATCGATGCGAGTTGACTCACGATGCCGCCCCAAGATTGGGCGGGCAGTTACTGCGCAGCGGCACCTCTACAAGGCCACTATGCTGTGGATCAGTTCCACTGCGAGGAAACGTTCGGCTGCCGTTATGCTTGTTCGCCGCATGTAGGCCTTTATGTGGTGTTCGCATTGTGCAAAACCGGTAGTCCAGAAAGCCGTGCGAGGATAGCAGGCGCCCCGTTACCGCACGCGGTCCGGCTCATTACAATCTTGTTATCTCCAAGCGAGAACTACGGATACGGGACCGAGAGGCCACAACACATCGGAACGAGTCCATAGTGACGTCGAGGACGCCCTGAGGCGGCACGGATCTAATGAACTTTGCAGGGGTGAAAGAAAATGCGGATTCGTCGTGAATCGGGACATTACAACTGGTCGAAATCGGCCGAAACCATCCTCCCGAGCGTTAAGCAATTTGGATTACAAATATCTAACTCAGCGCACTCGTAAGAGAGCGCAATCTGCATCTGCCCCGGTCTACAGGCAACGAAGAGGAGCTCCGATGAAGCAACGCTCGCCACTGGAAGTCTGCCTGCCGCTTGCCTTGGCCGTTGCGGCATGCGCTGCGTCACAACCGACTCACGTCGTCGCTTTGGCATGGCTCAACGCTGGGGTCTGTTCCGTCGGCTACCGAACACTTAATGACTTCCCGATCGATCGCATTTCGTATCGATGGCTCCGCGGCCCCCGCCGCGTGGCCCTATGGGTCTACCATCTCGTCTGATGGCCGTGGTATGTGCGTCGGGAACTGCGGGCGATCGTTGTCAAAACGGAGCGTCTCTTCAGATCGAGTCAACGTCTCGCGCGTGAAGAGCGTTCAGGAGCGAACGCGCAGCGGGCGCCCCGCGATAAATCCGAATGACGCAAGCCAGCCTCTCTCTGCCGTACACGAGCAATAGCGGCAAGTCTCGCAATCCGTCATCGTCCGTGCATATCGCCGAATCGAAGTGGCGAACACGGTCGTCGCGCCAATCGACCCGCTGTCGCAAATCAGATTTGCGGCGCCGAGCCTTCCTTGCCTCGCGTGTTCCCCGCAAGATTATCCGCTGCCTCTACCGTCGTAGGGTGCGGCACGTCGAAAGGACGTTTCATCGCTCAGGAGCATTGCATGGCAACAGTCAAAAGCGAAACGAATGATAGTACCCAGCGCCCCGATTCGTCCCGGCGCAAGATGATCATGGGGGGCGGCATGGCCGCTGCGACGATGCTCTTTGCCGGGGTTGCGAAAGCCGAACCCACATCCGGTCGGAACGCAACCGTCGACGGTATTCCGGTGCCGATGCCGCCCGAGGATAAAACGGCCGGACCGATCGTCGCCGGGCGCGACACCAAACTGGCGGGCCGCGTCGCGGTCGTGACCGGTGCCGCGCGCGGCATCGGGCGTGCGATCGCTGTCGAATATGCGGCGAACGGTGCGGATGTGATCGCCATTGATATCGCGGCGCCCGTAACCTCGGCCTCGAGCGCCGTACCGGCGACGCCGGACGATCTCGCGGAAACGGTCAGGATGATCAAGGCGTACGGTGGCCGCGCGGAAGGCATTCGCGCGGACATCCGCGATATTGCAACACTCCGTGCCGTCGCGGACGGTATCAACGAGCGCTTTGGAAAGATCGACATTGTCGTTGCTAATGCCGCGGTGCAGTATTGGAAGCCACTTCTCGAGCTACAGGACTCCGAATGGCGTGATGTCATCGACAACAATTTGAACGGCACGGCGAACACGATCCGCGTATTCGCTCCGAAGATGGTGGCCCGCAACTACGGCCGCATTATCGTCATCTCCTCGATGCAAGGGCGCCACGGCTCGAAGGACGCTGCAAGCTATTCGGCTTCGAAGTGGGGAATCTTTGGCCTGATGAAGTCCGCCGCACTCGAACTTGGCCGCTACAACATCACCGTTAACGCGATCACTCCGGGGCTCGTCGGCACCGCGCTTACGTTCTACGACGCGCGGCTTTCGGAGAGCATCGGCGAAACCGGCTATCACAAGCCGAACGGTCCGTTGACGCCGCAAGAGGCCTGGGACCGTCGCGCAGCAACCATGCCGCTCGGTGTTGCATGGCTGCAGCCGGAGGACATTTCGCCGGCCGCCGTCTATCTTGCGTCAGAAGGTGCCGCCATGATCACCGGAGCAGAAATCGAGGTGACGGGCGGTGACAGCGCGAAGAGTATCTGACGCCCCGGCGCGTAGTCATCATCCACGACAGCGCTCGTTCCGCGGGAAGCGGCAAGATCCGCAAACTCGTCGTTCGTCTTCGCTCCATCGCACTCCCAATAGTGAACCTGGCCGCCCAGTAGGTGGTGGACGACACCCTTGTCATTGAGCTTAAGCACCTGCGAATGTTTCGCTCGTGCGTACGCACCGCAGATCCGCAATACAGGCTCATTTCCGGCATGGCCGCAATTAAGCGGTATTGAACAATACGTCATCTGGCTGACGGCTGCTCACCACACGGCCCGTGGCGTGCTGCATCGCCCGCTGGTTACAATAGGTTACATAGAGTGGTGGTCTTCGTAAAAGATGGTAAGTATCCGCGCTGAGGCGCCGAAAAACTCGGCCGACTTGGCTGCTATGCTCCATTCAGTCGCCCAGTTCTGCCGTGTTTTGCCCGCGTAACCCAAAAACGGACTCTGAATTCCGCTCCACAGACCCGCACGCGCGCACTCTGATTGCCTCGTGATCATGCTGTTGCAAGTCGCGAACTATGACAGTGGTGGGCGCTTCTATCCGAGTGCCGAAAGCTTGCTGCACTGTGCCGGTCCTTTTCATCGAAGCTAGTCAACGCGCGACGAACGAATGCCTCCACTCTTTACCAAGGTCGAAGTCTCTAAGACAGCCCGGGTTCAGCTTCGCCCGATCGAGATGTCCGACGCCCAAAGGATATTCGAAATCTGGTCCGATCGCGAAGTGATGCGCTTTTACGACATAGCGCCACTAAACAGCATCGAAGATGCCCGGCTGCTTGTCTCAGCTATGGTCAAAGAGCTGGCGGAAGGATTAAGTGTGCGCTGGGCCATCGTATCGAATTGCGGCATGCATTTCATTGGCTCATGCGGGTTTAGATTCGATACCAAGTTCTATTCAGCAAGTATTAGCTTCGAATTGGAACGTCACTCATGGCGTCAGGGATTAATGCGCGAAGCTCTAAACGCGGCGATCGCCCATGCATATGACCACTGGCAAATCAACCGTATCCAGGCGGTAACGAACCGCGACAATTACGCCTCGATTGGACTTCTAAGAAGCCTGGGATTTGTGGAGGAAGGTGTTATGCGGCAATGGGGCTACTGGAAAGATGCATTCCACGACGTCCATCTTTTCTCCCGGATCAGGGCCGATCAACGGGCAATGCAGACATCACTGCCTGCATGAGGGTCACATGCCGACGGTCGCGCGCAGGCTGTTCCAGTGCGATGCTCACTCTACAGGCTCAGTTCATTGCGAGAAGTGTCACACGTACTCCTGGGCTAATGGAGAATCGGAGTCCCTTCAAAGTGATTACACGTTCGTTTACCAGTGCGATCCACCGTCGAGACTTACTGCTACGCCGCCCTCAGGAAATTCTCGCGCCTATGAAAGGACAGCGACAAATAACCGATCCCGATTGACGAGGAAAGGCATATCAGTCCCTCGGCCAGTTTCGGACGTTCGCTAGCTTCAGCAGAATGGTCGACAACGTGGCCGAGACCTTTGACGCGTCAGTTGACCGATCAAGCGGCTGATGCATCCGCTTTACGCGAAGACCGGCTCATGAATCTCCTGGTTTCCGCACCCAATCAACGGCGGTCAATCCAGACCGTCTGGATGTTGGAGAATTCATGCAAGCCGAAGCTCGAGAGTTCCCGGCCAAACCCGCTCTTCTTGACCCCGCCGACAGCAACCCGGGGATCGCTTGCGACATAGCCGTTAATAAATATGCCGCCGGTTTCCAGCTGCGCGGCCATCTCGTTGGCCAGTCCCATGTCTGCGGTCCAGATCGTTGCACCCAGGCCGAATTCACTATCGTTAGCGAGCTGCAAAGCATGTTGTGCGTCGCGCGCAACGATCAGGGACGCGACTGGCCCAAAGAGCTCCTGGCTGAACGCCGTCATGCCCGGCTTGACATCTGCCAATACGGTCGGCGCGTAGTAGTTGCCTTCGCCCGCAATCTTTTCTCCACCCAGCACCAGCCGCGCGCCTTCGGCCACCGTTGCCTGCACCTGGCCATCGAGTTCGTCGCGGAGGTCGTACCGGGCCATCGGGCCGATATAGGTGTCCTCGCACAACGGATCGCCCACCTTCAACGCCTTGACGGCCGCCACGAACCCGTCTTCGAAAGCCTTCGCAACCGATTGTTCGACGATGATGCGCTTGGCGGCGAGGCACACCTGGCCGGTGTTCTGGAAACGACCGACGACGGCGGCCTTGATCGCTGCGTCAAGGTCTGCGTCGGCAAGCACGATAAACGGATCCGCACCGCCGAGTTCGAGAATGCACTTTTTCAGCGCGGCGCCGGCTTGCCGGGCGATCGCCGAACCCGCCCTGACGCTTCCCGTGACGGCAACGGCCGCGATCCGGGCATCTGCGATGACTGCGGAGACATCGTCAGGCGTGATGTTCAAGACCTCGAAGACGCCTTCCGGCAGGTCCGTCGCCGCGAACGCGTCGCGCAGCAGCCAGGCGCTGCCCATCACGTTCGGCGCATGCTTCAGCACGTATGAGTTGCCGGCGAGAATCATCCCGACGGCTCCGCGCAGCACCTGCCAGATCGGAAAATTCCATGGCATCACTGCAAGGACCGGCCCCAGCGGGCGGAACTCCTGCCGCGCCTGCCCGCGATCGACCGTCACGGTTCGCGGTGCGAGAAAGCCGGGGCCGTTTTCGGCATACCACTCGCAAAGATGGGCGCACTTTTCAATCTCGGCACGCGCCTGCGCGATCGGCTTGCCCATCTCCCGGGCCATCATGGCGGACATTGCCTCACTGCGCTGGCGCAGCGCGCTCGCCAACTGGACCAGGATATTTGCGCGTGCCGCTACCGGCACGTCACGCCACCGGCTAAACCCGGCAACGGTGCGGGCGAGCGCCCGCTCGACATCCTGTGGATCCTGGAACGGGTGACGGGCGAAGACTTCGCCGGTCGCCGGATTACGCGAGACTGCGTGGGTGATGGCTTCCGCTTGCACGTTTGCTCTCCTTGATCAATGGTGGGATGAGCGAAACGATACGGACTTTACGAGCCAGAAAAAAGTGAATAATTTTGACCAACTTATTCTCTATTTGAGAACGGTCAGGAGCGGCGATTCCGCGGCTTCGAGAGAGGTATCGACGGTGGAACCCGGGCGCGCCAGCACCTCCAGCAGTGCATTCAGACTGGGCATACGCAATCCGCCGCGGCGGATCAAATGAATCTGGACGTTTCGATACCGCTCGACGAGTTCATGAGCCTTGACGTTTTTTCTGGAGGGCATGTTTTGCAGCATGCTTCGCGGCAACAGCGCCAGTCCTGCGCCCGCGGACACGCAGGCCAGCATCCCGTGGTAGGACTCCATTTCAAATATCTTGCCCGGTGAGCTGCCGTCGTCGCGGAACCAGGCTTCGAACAGGCGACGGTAGGAGCAGTTCGAGCGGAAGGCATAAATGTTCCGCCCGTTGACGTCACGGGCTCTCTTGATCGCAGGATGATTGGCCGAGGAAACCAGCACAAGCTCCTCCTCGAAAACGGGCGTTTCCTCAAGCGATGGATGACTCACGGGGCCGTCGACGAACGCCGCAGCAAGCCGCCCAGCCAGGACGCCATCGATGAGCTCCCCCGATGCTCCCGTCGAGAGATCGAGCACGACATCCGGAAAGCGCCTGTGATACTCAGCCAGCACGGCCGGAATTCTCACAGCAGCGGTGCTCTCCAGCGATCCAAGCGCCAGGGGTCCCCTCGGCTTGCTATCCGTTACCGACTGTCGCGCTTCATCAGCCAGGTCCAGCAGGCGTCGCGCGTAATCGAGGAAGGCCCAGCCATGGGTGGACAAACGAAGCCGCTGCCTTTCTCGTATGAAGAGATCGACACCCAATTCGTCTTCGAGCTGTTTTATGCGCGCGGTGAGGTTGGAAGGCACCCTGTGCAATCGCTGCGCGGCGGCCTGGATGCTGCCTTCCTCCGCGACGGCGCGGAACATCGCCAGCTGGGAGAAGTCCATCATTCGCCTCCCGTGAACAAGTTCGTCAATATTATTCGCTTTTTACTGCGAGCAACAGGCGTTATCGTGAGTTACCTCTTTCCGGAACCAGGAAGCATATCCAGCTTTACCGCGACCATGAACGCACGCGTCAATTCGTCCATTCTCCTGCGCCCGGACCTGGGCTTTGCAACCCTTCCTTCCGGCGTTTCCATGCCGTACGTGCAGCGCGGAACGGGCGAGACGCTCCTCCTCGTACATGGATCATTGTGCGATTTTCGATACTGGGAGGCGCAACTCGGGCCCCTTTCCGCCCGTTACCGCTGTATCGCGCCAAGCCTGAGCCACTACTGGCCGGGCATCGACGCGGGTGCGTGCGATGAGTTCAGCTGGCGTGCGCACGTCAACGAACTGGCCGAATTCATCATGACATTGGATGTCGGCTCCGTTCACCTACTAGGGCACTCGCGTGGTGGATGCATCGCGTTTCACGTTGCGCGCGAGTATCCTCGCCTGGTTCGAACGCTGACGCTTGTGGATCCCGGCGGTCCGACGAGCAGCGGCACTAGCGGCAACTCGGCCCCTCCGCCGGCCATCAACGCGCTACGACAGAAGGTCGCGCTGTTGATCGAGCATGGCGCGACCGAGACGGGCCTCGAGTTGTTCGTGGACTCCGTGAGCGCACCGGGTGTGTGGAAAAGGAGCAGCGCCGCATTTCGCACGATGGCCATCGATAACGCGAGCACACTCTCCAGGCAGTTCCGTGACCCGCTGCCGCCATATACGGGAGAGTTGGCGGCCGAGGTCAAGTGCAGAACGCTCCTTATTGAAGGCGCAAAAAGTCCGCGGATGTTTCGCAGCAACGTAGACAGCCTCGGGCGGTGGATTTATCAGGCAGAGCGGCGCTGTATCGACGGCGCCTCGCACGGGATGAACATCACGAAGCCTCGCGCTTTCAACTCGCTGGTCAGCTCTTTTCTCGGCGGATGACGACCGGTTTCCCGAAACATGAATGTCAGCATCAAATCACATTTATTGCGAACTATGCCACCGCATTCGGCAATGCTATGCCGTGCTTCTTGAGCTTTGTGCAAATATCTTCTCGATCCAGGTTGAACCTATTGAAGATGAAATTGCATCGATTGCAGATGCGCCCTATCAACGCGCCTCATCCACACCGCGCGCGGTGTCCGCGTCGTGCGCGGCCGGCCCGAACAACTGGTCGACCTTCATTGAATCGTGGAGCGATTCGCCGTCCTTCACACCGTTCTTGAAGCCTTTTATGGCAAAACCAAGGTCGCTGCCGATATTGCGGAGCTTGCTCGTGCCGAATACGAGAGAAACGATGGTCAGCACGACAAGCCAATGCCAGATACTGAGGGAACCCATGACAAACAAACTCTCCCTGAAAATGTATCGAAACTGCGCTGGTCACGACTTGAAACGTTCCGCTCCTTCGCGGCCATGCAGGCGCTGGATGGATTTCACCAGCGCCCCATTACTCGACCATTGCATCTCGACCCTATCGTGATTACGATTGAAACGTTCGACAACGCAGATTCACAATTCATCGCACGAATTGCGGAAAACGCGCTGTCCAGCTGGGGTAACCGGTTTATCTGATACTCTTTTTATCAGCTTCTCCATCGGGCACCGTCGTCCAGGTCTTTATGGAATGAAGAGTCCGTCAAATGAAAAGAAGAAATCTGGCCATTCTCGTGACTGTGACAGGTGCAACACAAGCACAGAGCAGCGTGACGCTTTTTGGACTGATCGACAGGGGCATTGCCTATACCAGCAATGCACGCAGTGATCCGGCTGTACCGTCAAAAGTGGGACACTAACTGGTCACAAATCACAGGCATCGCCAATACTTCACGCTTGGGACTGCATGGCAACGAGTCGCTTGGCGACGGCCTCAGCGCCATCTTCTGGCTAGAAAGCGGCTTCGACTCGATCAATGGGGCGTTTGAGAACGGCGGTGATCTGTTCGGACGGCAAGCGTGGGTCGGCCTAACTTCCGATGGATCGGGCCGATCACTGCAAGTATGCGTGCCTCAGAAATCGGCGATGGCCGGCAGTTCAGATGCAGTCGCGATTTCGTGGCCCCGCGTGGCCTTGTTCCCCGCCCGTACAGCACGGGCGGCAGATCCAACCTTCCCGGCGCCAGTCGACGCGGCAAGAAGAAGATCCCTAGACTCTAGTCTCCTCGTCCAGTGCGCCAGGGCCTAAATGCGATGCCTGCAGAAGCGAGTCGGCCACCTCGTGGACTGGACCCGAGCGCTGCTGACATGACGCCACTCGAACGTGGTGGCGTGCGCGCTGGCCAACAAGCTGGCTTGCACCGCCTAGCCGATCGTTGCTCGTCATACCACGTTGATCCAGGACTTGCGGCAGCATCGGCTTGAACGAACGCAGGCTAGCTCTTTCTCGTTTTGCGACGACTGAAACCTGATGACGTGAACGGCACACCGGCCTATGGAACACCCCCGCAAGTAATGAGGCTCCTGAAGCCGCACAACTTTATGGGGCCGCGGGGCGCGAACTTCATCGAGGCGCGGGGAGCAATCCCCACAACGACGCCGGATAGCTTTGAGCAAGCCAACACTGCATCAAGTGCCGGGGGTTGCAAAACTGGGGCGGACCATAGATTTACCTGCGCGAGCGTCCCAGTTTCCTCCAAAGAGGGACACATGATCGGCTCATGAAGATAAGTATTCTTATCATAAGGCATCTATTTACATCTGAAAATTAGGCGAATGAAAAATCACCTGACTAAGTCCTCCGCCCCGACTCCCGCTGAGCCGGCCGGTTTTCCCAACGCCGGCCTGGCCATGCACCGACTAGCCGCCGCGCCTAACACGTTCCCAACCGTGCTTCACAGCCGTCTTGAAACGCTCCCATCCGCTTTCGGGATATCGCGACTCCCAGTTCGCGCGCGCACTCGCTTCCACGCCCTGCCAGTCGGCCCCGCGATACCGCTCGTCGCGTCCGAGCGTCGCGCCGTGTGAGTAGGCACGCCGATACTCGTCATACGAACCACCCGTGTTCGCATAATGTGCGTCGTAGTCCTTCCTAAATTCACTGTCGTACGGGTACGCGTCGCCTTGCTGGGTGCCGAGACCCGGGTCGCCCATGAAGCCTGTCCCCGATTGACGCTGGGCGTTTGACGCAGCGGACTTGCCGTCGGCTGATTGCGCGCTGTGCGCTTTGACGCCGGCGTCAGTATTCGTGCCCGCGAACCCGGCTTCAGACGCGCCTGATGCGTGCGGCTGCTTCTCCACGGGCGGGGTCGATCCGCGCCCGTCCGTGCGCGTCGATACCTGCTGCATCCCTGCGGCCGCGTTCGTATCGGCGACCGAAAATGCGGCGCCGTGCACGTCGGTTCTTGCAGCGGCAGGGGTGCCCGGGGAAGGCGCCGGCCGCACCGCTGACGCGGCCGGCGTGTCGCCTTGCCGTCCGTGCGTGGCTTCCTGCTGTCTGGCGTGTTCGCCAGTCATCGCACTGCCTGGATGCGCTGCGTGTTCCGGACCTTGCACCTTCGCAGTACCGGTACGCCACGCGTTGGCGTGCTCCTCGATGTCGGCAGCGCCCATGCGGAGCATCGTTTCAATCGCCAGATCGACTTGCGATTCAGTAACATCGGCGCTGACTACCGTGCCACCGCGACGGATGAATTCCCTGTAATCCTCCGCGTCCGTTGGATACTCTCCTCTCGTGAAGATGTGCGCGAACAACTGCTCCAGTCGATCGAAGACTTTCTTGTGGTGGTGCGTATCGACAGCACCCTGTACATAGACACGTGGCCCCTTTTCGCGGGGAGCATCAACCGATATCGAGTAGATGGCAATATCCGCTTGCGCTATCCCAGCCTCGCCCAGTGCGCGCTGCGCCGAGCGCGCATTTGCGTAGCTGTCGTACACGCCTAACACGGTTGGCCTCATGACTTTCTCCCTCCGCAATTCACGGGTGGCATCCGCACCGCCGTATCGGCGACACGCGCAACACATGTGCCCGCTTCGGTCGCGGAAAGCGTTCACGGTGGGAGTAGAGCGCCAACAATGAATCAAGCGCTTAATCGCTCCCATATCGTATGGACATGCGCGACCGCCGAAATGTTCAATATGCGGGACGCCCCGAATAGCTACGCTTCCGAGCCTTGGCCTAACATTAACTCCCCCGGTCCATATCGCAGCCATGCACACCACCGGTAATGCGCAGCCGAAAGCGAGTGCTATAGCCGGGCGAGCACGGCCGACAAGCAAGGGGCCGGCGCATTTCAGATGCAGCACCTACTCGAATTCTCAGGAGACAGGTATGCTCAGCCCCCACGAATTTGCAACATTAATGCTGGTCAAGGACTCCGCCGACCAGATTGCCGACCGAGGGGAAATTGATGCGTTGGTCGAGCGTCAATTGGTCGCCATGGATCAACTTGCCAGCGGTGTCGTGCGCCCTCGCGTGACGGAGGATGGCGATTACATCCTGCGTACCCTCACCCGAATTCACTGAAACGCCGGTACGTTCGAGCCCCCATTCGAAAGTGATCACCTCGGCGGCTGTCGAAGCTAGCTACTGTCAATATATCGACCGAACGGCAACATCATGCAATCCGCAATATGTGGATCAGCACCAGACTCATCATCGCCAACGCGAGTATCGAAAGAACCACCGCCGACGTGACGCGCGGCCCCGCCTTTGCGACGGTACGCAGATCGGTACCTAAACCCAAGGCAGCCATTGAAACGACAGTGAGCGCGTTGCCTAGCTGGCTCGCCGGCTGCAACAGCGGCATCGGAATCAGCCCCGTCGCCCGTGCCGCGCACAGGAGAACGAAGCCAACGATGAACCATGGCACCAGCTTCGTCAGACGAACCATATCGGGCCGCGTCGTCGCGTTGTCGCTCGGCTCTGGCGTTCCTGTGTTCGCATCACGCCCAGGTGCAAGCGTAGACAGGAGCAGCATCACCGGTCCGAGCATGAGCACACGCACCAGTTTGACCAGCGTGCCAATGTGCACACTGACGGTTGAAACGGGTACGGTCGCGGCAAGCACCTGTGGCACCGCATAGACGGTCATACCCGCCAATGTCCCATACTGCACGGCGTTCAGATGAAGTACCGTGGACAGCAGCGGCAAGCCAAGCACAACTGCAACGCCAAGCACCGCTGTGAAGGCGATCGACGCAGCAACATCGTCGCGGCTCGCGCCAATCACGGGCGCAACCGCTGCGATGGCCGAATTTCCACAGATTGAATTTCCGCACGCGATTAGCAGCGCCATGCGCCGTGGCAACTTCAGTGCGCGTCCGATTCCGTAGCTCACAAGGATGGCCGCGATGACGATCACAACGATGCCCGACAGCAAGTTGACGCCGGCCCCTTGCAATGCGGCGGCCGTAAACGACGCACCGAGCAGCATGACGGAGATTTCCAGCAAGGTTTTAGCGCTGAACGTAATCCCGCCTGTCCAACGCTCACCTGGCGTCCATATGATACGGACCTGCGCGCCAACGAGGATCGCTAGCACGAGTGATTCAAGCCACACATGACCGAATAGACGCGCTTGCAGCGTTTGCAGCAGCCATGCGATCAGGCACACTCCGATACATAGTGCGACGCCGGGAATCAGTCCAATAAGGTAACCAGGCTCAACGGGATTCTTGCTTCGGGATGTTGGGCGATTCGGGGAAGGAGATGACATGTCGACACCAGTCGGTTAAACGGAGCGACTAGACTATGTGTCGTTCGGCATTCTGAAAAATATGAAATAGGCATCGGCGCTCTGACTTTGAGTTATGCCCAACTCGTTTCCAGAATCTGGCAGGCCCTTTAAGGTGATCGTTTCCCGCAGGAAACAGTGTTGCTCTTGCGAGATCCTTTAATGGCAAACGAAACGCCACTACTATCGTGACCATCGCGTGCTAAACCATTGGTCATCGGATCTCGGACCATGAATCTGCCACAGCAATTTTCGCGGGCCGTCGCCAATGAATTTCACTCATCTGTTTGCGTTCTACGAAGTTGCCCGCGCCGGCAGCTTGAGCGGCGGCGCTCTGCGCCTGCGGGTGAGCCAGCCCGCCGTTAGTCGCGAGGTCAAGGAACTGGAGGAGCGTCTCGGTGTTCTGCTGTTCGACAGGCTGCCCCGAGGCGTGGCTCTCACCTATGCAGGAAAACTGTTATTCGGTTACGCGGAACGGATATTCACCCTCGCCGAGGCGGCCCGATCCGAATTGAAGGAAGTCGCCGGTCTGAGCTCAGGACACCTGACAATAGGCGCGAGCGCAACACTCGGTGTCTATCTCGTGCCGAAGATGATCGCCGAATTCACCACGCTTTATCCGAAGGTCAGCATCGAACTGACTGTGACCAACACTCACGAAGTCGTAAGCGGCCTGGGTAACGGCAACTTCACGCTCGGTTTCATCGAGGGTCCATACGACGAAGCACGCCTGTACGCGCAATATATTGGCTCCGACGAAATCGTACTCGCAGCCGCACCGGGATATCGGCAAGGCAACGGGCGACTGTTCGCGCGCGAACTTGCAGCACAGATGGTGATCCTGCGCGAACCGGGTTCGGGTACGCGAGCGGTAGTCGAATGCGCGTATCAGCGCGCCGGGCTCGAAATGATACCTTCGATGTCCGTGAGCGACACCGAGGCCATCAAGCGCATGCTGGTTGCGCAACAGACCATGGCCTACGTGTCCTCGCTCAGTATCGGTGAGGAAATTGCTCGTGGCGAACTCCGCACACTGGAGGTGGCCGACATGCGAATCGAGCGCGCGCTGCATCTGGTCTGGCTCAAGGGGCGTTCGCTTTCGCCATGCAGTCAGGCTTTCTTCGAACTCGCCCTCGAGC
Source organism: Paraburkholderia sp. CNPSo 3274 (assembly GCF_024206475.1). Taxonomy (GTDB): domain Bacteria; phylum Pseudomonadota; class Gammaproteobacteria; order Burkholderiales; family Burkholderiaceae; genus Paraburkholderia. The sequence goes on along the minus strand of NZ_JAMBPR010000010.1, from coordinate 19,565 downwards.
ATACGGCGCATGCGGAAGGCCATTCCCCCGCCACGCTGAACGTCGCGCACCTGCACCGGCGCGCCGACGTTTCCCACGGCCTACTGGCGCCCGGAACGCCCGCGCATCTTCCGCAAATGCCGCAACCAGATAGTCCATGATGCGGTGCCGCTTGCGCGGTACATGACGAGCTCTGTGATAAGCCTCACATACTCGGTGCCCAGCACATCCCACCTGCCAACACGGACCACGCCGCTCCGCGACGTACCAGCACCGTCCGCGCGCTGCTCAAGTTCCAGCGCACTGCTCTCCATCTGCGTCGCGACGTCGATCAGTGCACGGGCTGCGTCTGTCGGCAAATAGCCGCGGGGCGTGCGCAGAAACAGGCCGCGGACGTCCCATTGCGGCGCCTCGGTCGTCCGGAGGAGCTCGGGGCGCTGGTCGCGTTTCTGGCGTCTCCCCGCGCGAGCTATATCAACGGTGCAACGATCCAGGTCGACGGTGGCCTCGGCAACGGCATTCCATGATCCGCGAGGGTGGCGCGCGTCGGCGCGCGGCGCCGTTTCGCCCAGCATTCCGAAAGACGAGAACCGCCCTGAAAGCGGTCTAAAATTGATTCATTGTCTCCGTACGGAAACGATTGCCATGATCGACCTCAATGATCTGTACTACTTTTCGGTCGTGGTCGAGAAACGCGGCTTTTCCGCTGCGGCCGATGCAATCGGGATTCCCAAGGGCACCCTCAGCAAGCGCCTGCAGGCATTGGAGCAGGCGCTGGGGCTGCGCCTCGCGAACCGCACGACGCGCAAATTCTCGCTCACCGAGGCCGGCGTGGACTTCCACGCGCATTGCCTGCGCGTAATGAACGAGGTACGCAATGCCGAGCAGGCCGCGCAGGCGCGCCTGACGGAGCCCGTCGGACGCGTGCGCATCACGTGTGCGGCTGGCATCGTCCGCATGGCGCTCGATAGCGTGCTGCCGCCGTTTCTCGCCGTGCATCCGAAAATCGACATCGATCTGATGACCTCCAGCCGCTATGTCGACATCGTTGAAGAAGGGTATGACATCGCGCTGCGCAGCCATACCGAGCCGCTGCAAAATTCGTCGCTGATCGCACGGCCCGTCGGGCAAACGCGCGTAGTGCTCGTCGCGAGCCCCACGCTCTTTGCGAATGGACTACCCTGCGGGCCGGCTGAGCTGGACGGCGTGGCCGGCATGCAACTGGCGCGCCGCGATACCGGCTGCACGTGGTTGCTGCATGCATCGGATGGGCGCACCGCGACCGTTTCCTACCATCCGAGGATTCGCTGCAACGACGCGCCGTTCGCGAAGTTCGCCGCCCAGGCGGGTCTAGGCGTCGCCGCCCTGCCCTCGCCGATGTGCGAGGCCGAACTCGCAGACGGGCGGCTCGTGCGTGTCCTGCCCGACTGGCATATTCCACGCGGCACGTTAAGTATCGTCTTTCCCTCGCAACGCGGCATGACGCAAGCGATGCGCGCGACCGTCGACTATCTCGCCGAAGCGTTGCCCGCCTTGATGAACGACTGACACCCTTCGCGATCAGCCTTCATACGAGCGCATGAGAAAGGGCGCAGGCCGCAATTGCGTCGCCATCCTATCGTTTCCATGCGGAAACAGTTTTACTCCTCGAGCCGTCTTTTTCATCGTTTCCCTGCTGTCTACGATGATGCTCTTCAAGGAGCAATCAGATGGCAAATACGTTGTCCCGTGCCGAGCGGCGTATCGCTCAACGTGCGCGGTCGCTGAACAGTTCGGCGATTCGCGAAATTCTCAAGCTTACCGAACGCCCCCACATGATCTCGTTTGCGGGTGGCGTTCCATCGCCCGCCTCCTTTCCGCTCGCCGCGCTGCGCGATGCGTCCGCTCGGGCGACACATGCTTCCGGTGCCGACACCTTCCAGTACAGCGCGACGGAAGGCTATGCGCCATTGCGCGAATGGATCGCGCGCGAGCACTCGACGAGCCAGCATCCTGTCGCGCCGTCAAACGTGCTGATCACGAGCGGCTCCCAGCAGGCGTTCGACCTCATCGGCAAGGTGCTCGTCGATCCGCAAAGCGCAGTGCTCGTGGAGCGTCCGACGTATCTCGGCGCGTTGCAGTCGCTGTCGTTATACGAACCCGAATTCGTGAGCGTGCAGACGGACGAACATGGCATCGTGTCGAAAGCGCTCGAAAACATCGAACCCGAACGTGCCGCGCTGTTGTTTCTGCAGCCGAATTTCCAGAACCCCACGGGCGCACGTCTGTCGTTCCAGCGTCGCAGGAAGATCGCGGAGATTGCGCGGCGCACGGGGCTCATCGTCGTCGAGGACGATCCCTATGCCGCGCTCGCGTTCGACGGCGGACAGTTGCCGTCCATCCATTCGATGGCGCCCGATAACGTTATTTACCTGGGCTCCTTTTCAAAGGCCCTCGCGCCTGGATTGCGGGTCGGCTACATGATCGTGCCGGGCGCGCTCCAGCAAAAGTTCGTGCAGGTCAAGCAGGCGGCCGATCTGCATAGCTCGACGCTTTCGCAACACATCGTCTACGAGACCGTGCGCGACGGCTTTCTCGAATCACATGCGCCGCGCCTTGCCAGCTTCTATCACAAGCAATGCGAAGCGATGCTAGCTGCGCTCGACCGGCATATGCCGGAAGGCGTGCGCTGGAATGTGCCCGAAGGCGGCATGTTCATCTGGCTCGCGCTGCCACCCGACATCGACAGCGCGGCGCTACTCCAGGACGCGCTTGCCGTCAACGTCGCATTCGTCCCCGGCGCGCCGTTCTTTGCGCGCGAGCCGCTCCACCACTTCCTGCGCCTGTCCTTCGCGACCGTATCGCCGCAGCAGATCGATTGCGGCATCGAACGGCTGGCTAAGCTCATCAATGCGTACTCCCGTGCGTTCACCCCCCTTCTCGAACTGGATCTCGACCGATGACAACCCGGCTGACTCTTCTGTTGCTTGCCTCGCCAATCGTCGCCGCACTCTGCGTGCCCTTCTACAACCGCGTCACGCCAACGCTCGATGGCTGGCCATTCTTCTACTGGTGGCAAACGGGCTGCGTCGTCGCGGGCGCGCTGCTGACGGGCGCGGCTGGCCTGCTCGACGCGCGCGCCGTGCGCAAGGCCGCCGCGCGATCGCAAGAAGGTGCCGCATGAACGTAATGTCCATAGGTATCTTTGTTGCACTCTTTGCGCTGGTGAGCGCGCTCGGCATGGCGGCGGCACGCTGGCGGCGCGGCGATCTCAGCGCCATTCACGAATGGGGACTCGCCGGTCGGCGCTTCGGCACCGTGATGAGCTGGTTCCTGATCGGCGGAGACCTTTACACCGCGTATACCTTCGTCGCCGTGCCGGCGCTCGTCTTCGCTGCGGGCGCGACGGGCTTCTTTGCGGTCCCGTACATCATCATCACGTTTCCGCTCGGCTTTCTCGTCTTGCCGCGCCTGTGGCGCGTTGCGCGCAAGCATGGTCACGTGACCCTCGCCGACTACATCGAACAGCGCTTTGGCAGCCGCCCACTTGCGCTCGCGATAGCATTGACAGGCATTCTCGCGACCATGCCGTATATCGCGTTGCAACTGGTCGGCATTCGGGTCACGCTCGGCGCGCTCGGTTTGCCGACGCATGGCTGGCTCGGCGAAGCGCCGCTTTTCGTCGCGTTCGGCGTGCTCGCGGTCTATACGTGGTCGAGCGGATTACGCGCGCCCGCGATGATCGCTGTCGTCAAGGACTTGCTGATCTACGCGACGATCATCGGGGCACTGATCGTGATCCCGGCGCGGCTTGGCGGCTTCGGTCACATGTTTGCGGCGTTGCCGCCAGCGAAGCTGCTGCTGAAAGCGCCGGACGCCACGAGCCTCAACGCCTACTCGTCGTATGCGACACTCGCGCTCGGCTCGGCACTTGCGTTGCTGCTTTATCCGCATTCGATGACGGCAACACTCTCCGCCTCATCCGACCGCGTGATCAGCCGCAACATGGCCTTGCTCCCCGCATATTCGCTGCTGCTCGCCTTCGTCGCACTGCTTGGTGTGATGGCGCTCGCTGCGGGTGTCGGCGCGATGCCCGAGTACGCGGATCAGTTCCGGCAGTACGGCCCGAACTTCGCGGTGTTCGCACTTTTCCTGCACTACTTCCCTTCGTGGTTCGTCGGCATCGCGTTCGCCGCGATCGGCATCGGCGCGCTGGTGCCCGCCGCGATCATGTCGATTGCCGCGGCCAATCTGTTCACGCGCAACGTGTGGCGGCCGTATTTCGCGCCGTATTGCAGCGCAGCGCGCGAGACCCGGGTGGCAAAGCAGGTCTCGCTGTTCGTCAAGTTCGGGGCGCTGGGTTTCGTGCTGTTCGTGCCCGTGCAGTTCGCGATTCAGTTGCAGTTACTCGGGGGCGTGTGGATTACGCAGACCTTGCCTGCCGTCGTGCTAGGTCTCTTCGTGCCCGCCGTGCGCGCACGCAGTCTGATGGCAGGCTGGATAGCCGGGCTGGGCACAGGAACGTGGATGATTGCCGGGAACGGCTTCAAGACCGCGATTTACACGATTCATGTCGGCGCGCTCGCGATGCCTGTTTATGCCGCTGTGATCGCGTTGCTTGCCAACTTCGTCGTCGTCCTCGCGTCGTCGTTCCTTTTCATGAAACCGCAGGAAAAGGGAGTAGAAGGTGACCTCCAGAGCTGATAACACCAACGATACGCTCGCGGGCATCGACATCGATACCCTGATGTCGCACCTCGCGTGTCCTAAGGCCGAGACCGGCCTCGCGGTTGGCGACATGATGGAGCGCGTCAACGCCGCGTTGATCGACGCAGCCTTCACCAGGCTCGATCTGCGAGCGGACGAACGCATCGTCGAGATCGGGCCAGGCAACGGCGGCCATATCGAATCCGTGCTGACGCGTGCACCGCGGCTCACGCTCGTCGGCATTGACATATCACCGACGATGACAACCGCAGCTCGTGAACGCAACGTCATGTTGCTCGCAAGCGGACGCATCGCGCTCACGACGGCGGACGTCGCCAGCATTCCCTACGGGAACGCCTCGTTCGACAAGGCCATCGCGATCAACAGCGTCTACTTCTGGCCGGACCTGCTGGCGGCCCTTCGGGAAATCCGCCGGGTGCTGCGCGACGAAGGGCAACTGGTGATCGCAGCGATGACACCCGAAGCGGCGCTGTCGATCCCGTTCAGCCGCCACGGCTTTCGCGTCTACGGACCCACCGCTTTTCGCGAAGCCTGCTTCGAAGCCGGCTTCGATCACGTGCAGATCGAACGCTATGTCGATCACGGGTCAGCGGCGCCCGCCCCCGCCGCGCAACGCACGTTCTTTCTCGTGCGCGCTTCGTGCATGTAGAAAATCACGTTTCAGGAGTGTTATGTTTCCCCACGTTCAATCCTTTCATGATGCAGTCACGGGCACTGTCAGTCACATCGTTTATGCGGGCGCTGGTTCGACCTGTGCGGTGATCGACCCAGTACTGGACTACGATGCGGCCTCGGGGCGCGCATCGACTGCGTCGCTCGATCACATCCTCGCGTTTATCGGTGCCCAGCAACTGGTCGTCGGATGGATTCTCGAAACGCATACACATGCGGATCATCTATCGGGCGCAGTTGAACTGAAACGGCGCATGGGCGGCGCCATCGCTACGAGCGCGCGTATCGCCGACGTGCGCTCGCTGTTCTCGACGACGTTCGATCTCGCCGATGACCACGGCTTTGATTGTCTATTCGGCCCCGAGGAAGAATTCACGATCGGCACAATGACGGCGCGTGCAATTCCGACACCTGGACACACGCCCGCAGACACGGCCTATTTGGTTGGCGATGCGCTGTTCGTCGGCGATACGCTGTTCATGCCCGACTTGGGCACGGCACGCTGCGATTTCCCGGGTGGCGATGCGCAAACGCTCTACGCGTCGATCCGGCGGCTCCTGGCACTGCCCGAATCGACTCGCGTATTTGTCTGTCACGACTACCCGCCTGCGGGGCGCGACGTCCGCTTCTCGACGACGATTGCCGAACAACGGCAACACAATATTCATGTGCGCGACGGCATTGGCGAAAGCGAATTCGTTGCAATGCGAACCACGCGCGATCTCACGTTGAAGGTGCCCGCGCTGCTGTTTCCCGCGATGCAGGTCAATCTGCGCGGCGGACGGCTGCCGGCTTCCGACCGAAATGGCCGCCGCTATATGCGGATTCCGATCGACGAGGCGCATTTCGTCGAGGATCTTTCGTGATCGCCGCGCTGAGCCGGTTGCTTCGGCGCGCTGCCGCTGACTGCGGCAACGCGTCTTGCACCGCCCTGGAAGCGCCGAACTGCACAGCCATCGGCGCAGATGCGCCCCCGCCATCGACGGACGACAGCGCCAACCCGACCGCGCTGGTCGACGAAGAAATCGAACTCATGCGCTATCTGCTGCTGTCGATGGCTGCTGCCTACTGAACACGGCATCGCTGTTCGTTGCCGTGAACCTTCACCGCTGTGACGTGAAACCCCGCCGCCTCACTGCGGTGGGTGCATCGTCGTCGGGCACCACTTTGAAGGCCTTCGAAATGAGAAAACGAGCAGGATTCAATGCGACACCCAGTTCGCGCAAGCGCGATGCTGGATCAATCGCCATACGCTATCTGCCTGCGATCCTGTTTCTATTGCTTTTGGCCGTGAATGCGTTCGTCCTTGGCATCGTGGGATAGGCGCACACCTTTTCCAGCACGACTGCCTTTGAGCAACATGAAAATCGACTGGGTCGACTACCGCCTGATGTGGTCGGCTGTAGCCGGCGGCGGATTCAACCGGTCGATGCAACGATTTGGTTAAATCGCTCAGCTGGCGAACTGTCGGGAAATCGCGTCCACTACAATCCGCACACGCGCGGTGCGATGAAGATCACCATGTGTACCGATCCAGACGTCGTAAGCCGCCGTGAGGTCCGGCAGCACGCGCACGAGACCCGCCGCCGCGTCGCCGATATAGGTGGGTAACTCACCGATGCCGGCCCCCGCCTGCAACGCCGAAACGAGCGCAAGAATCGAATTCACCTGCAGGCCGGGCGCACGCATTTTCGCCCGTGCCGGATAGAGCGGTGGGAACCAGCGAATCTTGCCGCCCCCCACGAGCGTGACAAGCTCGTGCGCGAGCACGTCGCTCATATCGGCGAGTGGCGGATGTTCTGCCAGATAGCCTTCGCTCGCATAGAGCGCGGTTGTCAGCCCCGGCAGGCGGCGCACGATCGTCGCGGACTCCACGGGCCGCACGTTGCGCACGACAATATCGCTCTCACGCTGCGACAGGTTTGAAAACGCTGACGCGATATCCACTTCGATCCGGATAGCCGGATATGCTCGCCGTACCGATGCGACCGCCGGCAGCACATAGCCGGTGCCAAGCGCATCGGATGTGCCGATGCGCACTATCCCGCTCAACGAAGCGTCCGCGCCACCCGCGTGACGCTCGATCTCAAGCGCACAAGCCTCCATGCGCGTGGCAAGCTCGAGCAGTCCGTCTGCGACTTCCGTGGGTACGTAACCGCGTGGCGTTCGCAGAAACAGTTTTGCCTTGAGGTCGTGTTCGAGCGCCGCGATCTGGCGACTCACCGTCGGCGAATTGCTGGCGAGCTCGCGCGACGCACCCGCCAGGGTGCGATGCCGGTACACGGCAAGAAAAAATCGCAGTTGATTCCAGTCCATACAAACTCGCCAGGTCTTGTGGTTCCCGACAGCTTATCCTGATCGTTTCATATTTGTAATGGACGATTACAGCATCCTTCATTTATGTTCCGCAGGCTCATACCTAGACTTTGTCCCTGTCAACCTTGCAGGAGACGTGTCATGAACCTCAATCTGACTGGAAAAACCGCGCTCGTGCTCGGCGCGTCGCGTGGTCTGGGCCTCGCGAGTGCGATCGAACTTGGACGCGAAGGCGCGAACGTGATGATCGGTTCGCCTGGTAACGAGCGTCGTGAGCAGGCGCTGTACCAACTGCGCGAAGCAGGCGTGACGAACGCTGAGGCACTGACTATCGACGTTCGCAACGCCGCTCACGCGCAGCGTGCAATCGACGACACCGTCGCCCGCTTCGCGTCTCTCGATATCCTCGTGAACAATGCCGGCGGCCCCCCGTTCGGAGCGTTCGACGCATTCGACGACGACGCATGGCAAAACGCCTTCGAACTGAGCTTTCTTTCCGTCGCGCGCTTTACCCGGCTTGCGCTGCCGCATCTGCGCCGCACCGGTGAAGGGCGTGTGATCAACATCATCAGCTATTCGGTGCGTCATGCCATTCAAGGCTCGATTCTCTCGACGAGCATGCGCATGGGCGTTGTCGGTCTGGCGAAATTGCTCTCACGCGAGGCAGGCGATTACGGCATCACGGTCAACAACGTCGCGTCCGGAATGATCCTGACGGACCGGGTTCGCGAATCGGCCCTGAAAAACAAGCTCGCCGAGGGAAAAAGCGAGCAGCAAGGCCTCGCCGAACTGGCTGACGAAGTGCCGCTCAAGCGCCTCGGGCGACCGGAAGAACTTGGCGCGCTGGTCGCGTTTCTGGCCTCCGGACGTGCCAGCTATATCAACGGCACGACCGTTCAGGTGGACGGCGGCCTCGGGCGGGCGCTGCTCTGATGGCAGGCACGGAACCCAACCCTCTCAGCCGAACGGCTTGCTTTGTCCAGCATCTTTGATTGAGGTATCAGATGGCATTTCATACGTGGCTTATCTTTCTCCTGACTTCGGTCGGCATGTCTCTGTCACCGGGTCCGAACGGGCTTCTCGCGATGACGCATGGCGCGATGTACGGGACCCGAAAAACCTTGTTCACCATCGCGGGCGCGCTGTTGGGCTTTGCCGCTGTTATTGCACTGTGCATGTTCGGCATTGGAGCGCTGGTGAGGGCTTCGGTGCTCTGGCTCACAGTGCTCAAGCTGATTGGCGGAGCCTATCTGATCTGGCTCGGCGTGCGCGTGTGGCGCTCCCCGCCGACAACGGTTGAAATGAGCGAAGTACCGGCAGTCGGCAGCGGCTGGTCGCTGTTTCGACTCGGCCTTCTGTCGTCTGCGACCAATCCCAAGGGTTTGCTGTTCTTCAGCGCACTGCTGCCGCAATTTATTGACCCGCACCACAATCTCGTTTCTCAGTATGCGGCAGTGGCCCTGACCTTCATGGCGACGGAGTTCATTACGGAATATGCACTGGCGAGCGCTGCGAACCGGATTCGACCTTGGCTCGGTCGCGTTGGACGACCTTTCAATCGGGTATGCGGGAGTCTCTTCGTCGCGATTGGCACCGTGTTGCCGATGCATTTTTGAAGCCACCTTATTGGCGGAATCTTCGGTGTCGAGTCAAAACACGCTGTCTGATACCCGCAACGTAGACGCCATTGCAAGCCGCAAACCCGCCACGCTGCGCTGCTTCGGCGCGATGTTGTTACTCGCGGTCATCCGTGGCCTGTCGGCCTGACCGGAAGGCCCGTCCGTCGCGTGCGAGCGCGCGCGACGAGCGGGCGCTTCGGCGCCTTCAGCGCGGCGCCGGCTCGTCCAGATAGACGCCTGCCGACAGCCCGGCCTTCACCTGCCGCGTGAACTCGTCGGTAGACACTTCCTCCGCCCCGGCCTCGATCGCGTCGTATGCCTGACGCACGACGTCGGCCGGCGTCGCCTTCGGCACTTCCAGCCCGCGCGTCAGATCCGTATCGATAAAACCGGCATGCAGCCCGACAACCTGCGTGTGCTGCTCGCGCAGCGAATGACGCAGGCCGTTGGTCAGCCCCCACGCGGCCGATTTCGACACGCCGTAACCGGCGAGGATCGGCCGGTTCACCCAGCTCGCAACCGACAGCACGTTCAGGATCGCGCCGCCGCCGTGGCCGGCGAGGTTGCCCGCGAACGCCCGCGACATCGCCAGCATCCCGAACACGTTCGTTTCGAAGTGATCGCGCAGCGCGTCGAGCGCGCCGTCGTCCATCAGGCTGCCGAGCCGCGCGATGCCCGCGTTGTTGATCAGAAGCGTGACGTCGCGCGCCGCTTCGGCGGCAGCGGCCACGGCGACCGGATCGGTCACGTCGAGCTTCACGGGCACGACGCCCGGCAGCGTCACGCTGGCCGGATCGCGCGCGCCTGCATAGACCTTGCGCGCCCCTCTTTCGAGCGCCTGTTTCGCGAACTCGAGGCCAAGCCCGCGGTTCGCGCCCGTCACGAAAACAACAGCACCTTCGATCTTCATATCCCATCCTTTCGCATGATGAATCGCATGTGCGCCGGTTCGCCGCGCGCGTGAGATCCGGTGAAAACAAACCTGCCATTGCGTACCGAACAGTTGCACCGCCGAACGGCGCCAACCTCCGCCGCCCGCCGGCATCAAAGACCGCGATGGACCTGGACCGCCACCCGTGCCGCGCCCGCGTTGCTTCGCGTTGTGGGCGAAACTCGGCTACACTCATGTCAATGTCGATCACCATCGTCTTATGGCGCATTGTGTCGGCGTCACTCGAGTATGTCAATGGTGATCGACATTGTGTTTTTCAATCGACGCGATCGCCGGGATAAGGGAGGGATCGATGGGGGTGTCACGACAGCAGGCCGCCGAGAACCGGAATGCGATTGTCGCGGCCGCCGAGCGGCTGTTCCGGGCGCGCGGAGTCGACGCCGTGGGGTTGGCGGAGCTGATGAAGGAAGCCGGCTTCACGCAGGGCGGCTTCTACAACCACTTCAAGTCGAAGGACGCGCTGGTCGCCGCGGTAATGGAAAAGGCGATGGAAGACTATGCGGATTCGCCGAACGCCGGCAGCCTGGTGAAGCAGGCGGCGCGCTACCTGTCGACCCCGCACCGCGACAACATCGAGGCCGGGTGCCCGCTGTCCGGCTTCGCGGGCGACGCTCCCCGGATGACCGACGCGGCGCGTGCGTCCTATACGCGCGGCCTCGCCGCGTATCTCGACCGGCTGGCTGGCATGATCGCCACGGACGGCGCGACGGCGGAACAAACCCGTCGCGATGCGATTGCAGCGTTTAATCAGATGGTGGGAGCACTCGTGCTGTCGCGTGCGATTGCAGGCACAGATCCGGCCTTCGCCGACGAAATCCTCGACGCGGGGCGGCGGACGCTCGTCGACGCGCTCGACGCCCCGGTCACGCCGGACAGCGCGCGCCGCAGTATTTCGGATGACTGAGACGCCGCCTGCCACCCTGGAAGCCCTGGGTGCGAATGCGTCCATCGGCGGGTGTAGCACGAATTGCTCGCAGAGGCTCAGCCCTTCGGCGCGCCAGTGAGCGGCGGCTCTGCGTTATCGTCGCCCGCCGGCCCTGGCGAAGGCAGGTATCTGCCGAAATTCATTTCGAAGTCGCTCGGAACGCCGTAGGCGAGGCTACGCAGCTTGGCGCGGCGCGCCTGCCCACTCGGCGAGGCCAGAGCCGGGAAGAATAGGTCAATGCTCGACTGGAGTTCGGCAGCCGTCGGCATCCCGAAACGATTGATCTGGGCTTTCGCCGCACCGAGCGTTTCACGGTCAAATGAGGCCAGACGTCGGACAAGCGTATCGACAAAGGCGTCGAGGTCGTCATCGTCCAGCGTGCGGTTCACCCAGCCATAGCGTTCGGCGACGTCGGCATCGAAATCGTCGGCGCTGAGGACAATCTCAAGCGCCCGCGAACGGCCGACCAGGCGCGGGAGCCATTCCAGCGCTCCGCCGGCCGGTACCAGGCCGACGCCGACCTCCGGGTTGCCGAATATTGCACTCTGCCGGCTGGCGAAGCGCATGTCGCAGGCCAGCACGAACTCGTTACCGATGCCGCGCGTGCGGCCGCGAATCTTGGCGATGCTCACGACTGGCGCGGACGAGAGGCGCAGCACAAAGTCGCGCCAGAGGCCCAGTACCTCCGGCCGTTCTGCTGCCCTGGCTACGTCGAGATGGGCAACAAAAAAATCGGGATTCGCCGACTGGAACAGTACGACCTTTACGGACGGGTCCGCCTCGAGGCCGGTCATTAGCCGCTGAAATTCGTCGATTGTTGCAGGCACGAACATGTTGATCGGCGGGTTGCTGAAGGTGACCGTCCACCGGCCCGGATTGGTTCGGTCGATGTCGAGTTGCGAAGAATCGGGCATGGTGGTTCTCCTTACGCGATGGGTAGACCAGCGCTGCGTTCAAGCGGTCTCGGGTCGCGCCAGCTTGCAAGTCAGGGACCTCTACTGCGCAGAAGAGCCGGTTGAAGAATCAGAGGCGCCAGCTCACAAAGGCAAGTCCTTGCCTGCCTGCTCACTTGCCATGTACTCGGCATACCAGTCCGGCCAATTCTCGTCGCGTTGCCCGCCGGTCCGCTTCTCGTGCTCGCCGTGCGCCGCCTCCGCCCGCCGGAGCGCCGCCGCGAGATCCGCTGTAGAGGTGAAGGTCGTGACATCTGCGTCCAGGCGACCGGGCGCTCGGTGCGTGAGTTCCTGGAACAGCCAGCCATTGCCGTCCGGATCGCTAAACGAGGCGAACGAGCGATAACTGCGTTGCTCGGGGTCCCGACCGCTAATGCGGATCCGCCCGAACAGATAAGGATCATCCGGGCCGGCGTACGCGCCGCCGGCATCGTGAAACACTTCACTCATCTCGACCCCACGTCCCAGCAGCTCCTTGCGAGCTGCCTCGACGTCGGAGACGATCAGGTACAGCCCCCGTGCGGAGCCGGGGGTGGCCGCTGTACAACCATTCCAGGAACGAGATAGGCGGCATGTTGATGGACGCGGGTGAGGAAGGAACCCGCGAAAATTACGGCGAGTATCCATACGCCCACGAGATGCAGCTTTTTCCAGTTGGCCGGACCGATGAGACGCGCCGGCATGGCGAACGATGTGACCGTAAGCAGCAGAATCATTAAATAGCCGATGGAACCCGGTATGTTTGTCGCAGGCGTACGCCCCATCCAGAATGCGTCGGGCGCTATCCTGATGTAGGTAATGAGCGCTATCGCGTGCAAAATTTGCGAAGCGGCGAACGACAATCCGATGTAGCGCCCCGTTCGGCGCTATTGCGGAGGCCGTCAGGGCAAATAGCGCGACGATTAACGTTAGTAGACCAAAAAGATTCCAGCGGGTCATATAGATGATTCCAGCATAGTTAGTCAACTTGACGACATGATGTGACAGTCGCCATCTCCACCGATTGGCCAGCCCGTACCGGCGTGAGAGTTCCAGTGGCTCAGAGACTACGCGGACCAAACCCCGAATACGAACGCAATTGGCTGATCTGGGGTTGCGCGAGGTAGCCAGCCTTGACTAGCGGGAGTTCGTTCAGGAGTTGCCTCAGGTCGTCTTCGTCATCTGCTTCCGAAATCATGCAGGCTCCCCCTTCTGCTCTCAGCCATATCTGCCGGACTATGCCGACGGCGTAAAGGCGGCGGACAACCTCAGCCTCCGCCTCGACTTCTTCCTTTTGAAGGGACATGGAAGATGCGTCTTCGGAACGGGAAATCATCACGAGGTATTGCATGTTGCTCTCCTGGATATGGCACTGCGATCAGGTGGGTGACTTCGTACGAACAATACGAACAACGGCATGTTCGCTGCCTTGAGTCTATACACTATGTTTTTCATAGCCAAAGGATTATTCATCGCATGCAGCAAAACCATCCTGCTCCACGTAGAAGCAGAATAAATCCGCAATCCAAGTGTGGTATTCACGCCCAACTTGACACTATGTTTTTCATATCTACAATGCCGGAACAGAGAGGTTTCACGTCTAGCTGATCCGCTGCTGCAAGTCGCACGTGTATCCGGATGAGGGGCGAGCCGTCTCAAGTCAGCGTTTTGGTGTGAGCCACTTCCGGAGAAATGCAATGAGCCGCTTCGTCTACGAGACCAGGTCAACCGCACTGCTGTTTGTCGACCCCTATAACGACTTCCTCTCGGAAGGAGGCAAAGTCTGGCCTGTCGTCAAGGACGTCGCTGATGAAGTCGGACTGCTAGAAAATCTGCGACTCATTAACGGAGCCGTCCGCAATGCCGGTATCCAGGTCGTCTACGTACCGCACCGCCGGTGGCAGCCGGGCGACTATCAGTGCTGGTGTCATCCGAGCCCGAGCCAGCGCAAGATCATGGACGGTCATCACTTCGCCAAGGGCGAGTGGGGCGGCGAGTGGCACCCTGATTTCACACCGCAACGAGGTGACATCGTGGCGCTCGAACACTGGGGCTCCAGTGGATTTGCCAATACGGATCTCGACTTCCAGCTTAAGCAGCATCGCATCACGCACGTGGTGATAGTCGGCCTGCTGGCCAACACCTGCATAGAGGCTAGGGCGCGATATGCAACGGAGCTTGGTTACCACGTGACGCTCGTGAAGGACGCAACGGCCGCTCTGAAGCGGGAATCGATGCACGCAGCGCATGAGCTGAACGGGCCAACCTACGCGCACAGTATCGTGAGCACCCGCGAGTTCCTCGACGCGTTGCCCAGATCATGGGCACGCGTTGCCCTCTAAGTCGTTCGTGTGCATGGTGGGTATCGACTTCCCTGCCAGCTAGTCCTTCGGGACTTCGACGATACCGCGAGTTCCGCGCAATGCCGCCCCCCTAATTTAGCGAAGGCACCCATGAGCTCCCCGCGCCAAGTCTTTCTGATGGCACTTTGCTGCGCACTCGCGGTTTCGCCCATTTACTACCACCAGCCGCTGCTGCCGCAAATCGCATCGACGTTTGCTGTGCCGTCGGCGCGCGGGAGCCTCATCGCCACGCTCACCCAACTGGGCTATGCGATAGGACTGCTGCTCTTTGTCCCGCTCGCCGACGGTGTCCAACCACGCAAACTGGCTACGCGAGCGATCATCGCGAACGCCGTGGCGCTGCTCGCCTGCGCAGCGGCACCGTCCTTCGCCGCGCTGGTCCTATGCAGCTTCCTCGTTGGAATGACATCAATCTCAGCGCAAATCATCATCCCAGCGGTCTCGGGAATGGCTACGCCCGAGACGCGCGGACGCGTGGTCGGTTCCCTGCTGGGTGGGCTATCTTCTGGCGTCCTGCTGGCACGCACGCTGAGTGGCATCGTCGGCGCGCTTTGGGGCTGGCGTTCGATATTCGTGATCGCTTCCGCCATCGACATTGGCCTGCTCTTTGTCATCAGGGAACTGCCCGTGTCGAATTCACTCGCGGCAATCCGCTATCGCGAGTTGATGCACTCGCTCGCTGACCTCGTCCGCAAAGAAGGGCTACTACGCCTCTCCGCAACGATGGGGTTTCTTGTGTTCGCCGCCTTTAGCGCACTCTGGGCGACACTCGCGGTGCTACTCGCACGATCGCCCTACCATTACGGCCCCGCCACCATCGGGGCGTTTGGCCTGATCGGCGTTGCCGGCCTTTCGGTATCGCCACAACTGGGTGCGATCGTCGACCGCGTCGGCGCGCGCCGCGTTGCGACCGCGGGCGCCCTCACGGTCGCCATCTCGTTCGCGTTTGTCGCAGCGGGCGGACGCAGCCTGGCATGGCTGATCGTCGGGATGGTGTTGCTGGATCTGGGCAATCGCGCCAGCTTCATTGCCAACCAGGCGCGGATCTATGCACTGCGTCCCGAAGCCCGCAGCCGCCTGAATACCGTTTTCATGGTTTCGTATTTTCTTGGCGGCGCATTCGGTGCGGCACTCGGCGGCGCGGGGGCCCTGCGCGCTGCATGGCTCGGCCTCGCCGCGATCGGCGCCTTGCTCTCGCTCGCCGCCGTTGTGGTCAATACGCTTGCATACGCACGATCCCGTTCAGCCGTTGCTGACGGGCACGCATGACCCAGGCACCCGAAAGAATCACTCCCCGATTGGCAACTGTTAAATAGCCCAAGCCATCGGGAAACAATTTGCTCAGGAGAATCGAATGACCTTCAAAGCACTGCTCGCCACGAAACCACGTGACGCGATCTCGACTCGCATCGTGAATATGCGTGAGCAAGACCTCATGCCCGGAGACGTTACCATCGCGGTCGAATATCCGACTGTGAACTTCAAGGACGCACTCGCCATCTCCGGACGCGCGGAGATCATCCGCGAGTTTCCGTTGATCGCGGGCATCGACCTCGCCGGCACCGTCGAGGCATCCACGTATCCCGGCATCTGCGCCGGCGACCGCGTCGTCCTCAACGGTTGGGAGCTCAGTCAGAACCATCACGGCGGATTCGCGCAAAAGGCACGCGTGAAGGGCGAGTGGCTCGTCAAGCTGCCAGAAGTCCTTTCCACGCACGACGCGATGCCAACGGAGGCGTCGGGCTCGATCGCAATAGCAGTCCTGTCGGGCCTCGGGTATCGCGTCGTCGCATCGACCGGACGCCCCGCGGAAGCCGACTATCTGCACAGTCTCGGCGCCGCGGAAGTCATCGACCGACGAACGCTCTCGGAACCAGGTACGCCGCTCGCCCGCGAACGTTGGGCGGGTGCCGTGGATTCCGTCGGGCATCACACGCTGGCAAACGTGTTGGCCCAGATGCAGTACCGCGGCGTGGTCGCCGCCTGCGGCCTCGCACAGGGCTCAGGCCTCCCTGGTTCGGTCATGCCTTTTTCTCCCCGCAACACCCCTGAATTCCGGAGTTTGCAATGTCTGCAGTTCCTTCCACGTCCCACGAGCGCGAAGCATCATCGCTCGATGCACGCGCGCTTTTCGCGGCGTTCGCCGGGCTTTGCGGCAGTCTGGTCGCCATCGGTCTCGCGCGCTTCGCCTACACGCCGCTCATTCCCTCGATGATCCAGGCGCACTGGTTCAGCTCCTCGCAGACTGTCACGCTCGGAGCGGCAAATTTCGCCGGCTATCTGATTGGTGCGATGGCAGGACGGCCGCTCGTTGCGAAGCTGTCGAACCGGTCCGCCTTGCGACTCCTGATGGCCGCAGTAACGATCGCGTTCTTCGCGTGCGCCTGGCCCGTTTCGGTCTCGTGGTTTTTCTTCTGGCGTCTGCTGTCGGGCTTTTCCGGTGGCGCGATCGTGGTACTCGTCGCGACGTCGATCCTCCCGCATATTCCTGCGCCGCGCCGGGGCTTCGCGAGCGGGATGATCAGCCGTGCAACCACGGCTTTCGCCCTCTTTCAGGCACTCGGCGGCTACGGATACTCGTATCTGTTTTCTCGCCTTCACAACGACTACGCACTCGTATTCCTGTGCGGCGCGGGCGCACTCGCGCTAGCCATCGTCGCGGATGTCCTGGTGCGCACGCGGCGCACGGAGCAGTCTGGACGCGAGCCCGCTGTGCGCTGATTGAATTATTCAGATCTGGCCTTCGCGGCCCGATATGTCTCGCGCCTTTTCTCGCGCTCTTTCGCAAACGAAGCACTCAAGGTTGCATCGAGGTCGCGACGCTCCACGTATTCTCCGCACGACGGACAGATATAGTCGAGGCCAACCTCGTGCCCGCACACGCGATGCGTAAACCGCACAGCGACTTCCTCGCCTTTGCTCTTGCACCAGGTCTCACCCCAGGTGCGTAGCGCCTGGATCACCGGATAGTACGCCCGGCCTTTCTCCGTGAGACAGTACTCGTAGCGCAACGGCCTGTCCTGATACGGATGGCGCTCGACCATCCCGTCCGCTTCGAGTGACTTCAGGCGCGTCGCCAGCATCTGGGGCGTCGCCTCCGTCTGAATCTGGATTTCCTCAAATCGGGTCGCGCCCATGTACAGCTCGCGCAGCACAAGCGTCGTCCACTTGTCACCGACAACTTCGGTCGATCGCGCCACCGGGCACACTGTACTCACCCCCTTCTCTCTGCGCTTCATTTTGCCTCCATCGTAACTACGTTTTTCATAGTAGCACGGATTTCGTCGCGGCGATGGCATCAGCATTCGGGGTGAATATGCATTCGATACCCGCGCAACGAGTATGGTATTGATGTTCCCGTTTACACTATGAAATTCATATATATACTCTGTCCGTGAGGCATCGAAGTGCTCGACGTTGCGCAGAAGTTCCGCGCAACGGGTGTCGGTTGTGCCGTGCCCCATCCCGAATCGCTTTGCGGAGAACATCATGTCAGACCCCGTCTATCACGCCGAACACACCGGTCTTTTGCTGGTGGACCCGTACAATGACTTCCTGTCGCATGGCGGCAAGATCTTTCCGATGATCGAGGCAGTCGCCAACGACGTTCGGCTCCTCGACAATTTGCGCACAGCGGTGGGCGCCGCACGCAAAGCTGGCATCCAGGTGTTCTATGTGCCGCATCGCCGCTGGCAGCCTGGCGATTACGAAGACTGGGACCATCCGAATCCGACGCAACTGATCGTGCAAAAGCGTCAGTCCTTCGCAAAGGGGACGTGGGGCGGCGAATGGCACCCCGATTTTGTTCCCCAGGAAAACGACATCATCATCCACGAGCATTGGGCGCAAAGCGGCTTCGCCAACACGGACCTCGATTTCCAGCTCAAGCAGCACAGAATCTCGCACGTCATTGCCGTTGGCCTGCTCGCGAACACCTGCATTGAATCCACCGCGCGATTCGCGATGGAACTCGGCTATCACGTGACGCTCGTGCGCGACGCGACCGCCGCCTTCTCCCCGGAAATGATGCGAGCCGCCCACGAACTGAACGGACCCACATTTGCCCACTCGATCGTCACGACGGTCGAATTGCTGACAGCACTGCCGGCATAGGCGTTAGCCGACGATGACGGACTCAAGCGATCGATCCACTAACAACAAACCGTAAAGGACTCACGCATGATTACCATCTGGGGACGTGCCAATTCGGTCAACGTCCAGAAGGTCTTGTGGCTTTGTGAGGAGATCTCCCTACGCTATAACCGGATAGACGCCGGTCTGCAGTTCGGGCACAACACCGAACCCGACTACCTCGCGATGAATCCGATGGGCAAGGTCCCTACCCTCGTCGACGGTGATTTCGTGCTTTGGGAATCGAACTCGATTCTGCGGTATATCGTGACGCAGTACGGTGGTCCGAGCGCGCTCTATCCTGCCGACGCAAAGGCGCGGGCCAGCATCGACCGGTGGCTCGACTGGTCGCTGTCGACTTTGCAGCCGGCCGAGCGGCCCGTGTTCTGGGGAATCGTGCGCACGCCCGAAGCCGAGCGAGACATCAAGAAAATCGCCACCGATGTCGTCAAGGTCGCGGAAGTCTGGAACGTGCTCGACGCACAGTTGAACGGTCGCGACTTCATTGAAGGCGAGTCGCTCACGATTGCGGATATCGTGCTCGGTGCGTTCGCGAAACGATGGTTTGGATTGCCGGGCATAGAACGTGCCCGAGTGCCCAATCTCGAACGCTGGTACGCGTTGCTCGCCACGCGTTCGGGTTTCAAAAAGCATGTCGATGTCGAATTGAGCTGAATCCATGAAGACCGAACCGATCACACTCTACGCATGGAACACGCCTAACAGGTTGCGGAAATACATCCCCGGCGGAAGCGGTGCGCCTCGATGTACGCGCCCGCCAGTCGCAAACTTTCGCATTGTGCAATCTCAACGCGAATTCAACGTTCTTTCGGCGGCTTGAGGCCGACTTCTGACCTCCTTGCCACGCTTTCCGCCACTTATAAGCGGATTTGTGCCAGTGATCGCATGCGCACGAGGTTGTATGCCGCCATGTTCAACACGAACATCTGGTCCACCTTCTTCAAGCCA
>NZ_JAMBPR010000090.1 GCF_024206475.1 Paraburkholderia sp. CNPSo 3274 | reverse complement strand
CTACGGCCTCGCGGTGGCGCGCGCGCAGCATGCGCTGAAGGAGCTTACCGACAAGCTCGTGGAGAAGGGCGTGGACGTGCGCTACGCGATCCACCCGGTGGCGGGCCGCATGCCGGGCCACATGAACGTGCTGCTCGCGGAAGCCGAGGTGCCCTACGACATGGTGTTCGAGATGGAGGACATCAACAACGAGTTCGGCCAGACCGATGTCGTGCTCGTGCTCGGTGCGAACGACGTGGTGAATCCGGCCGCGAAGAACGATCCGAAGTCGCCGATCGCATGCCGATCATCGAGGCGTACAAGGCGCGCACCATCATCGTGAACAAGCGTTCGATGGCGGCGGGTTACGCGGGCCTCGACAACGAACTCTTCTACATGGATAAAACCATGATGGTGTTCGGCGACGCGAAGAAGGTGATCGAGGAGATGGTGAAAGCGGTGGAGTGAGCGGTAGCTAAAGGACGAATCATGACGACTGAGAATAGCAACAGCGGTATCGTAGGTACAACCGAGGCAGAAGTCGGGCATCTCGAAGCGGGCGGGGATGCTTCAAATAATTCACGTCTGCATCAACGATCGGACGCTGCCCACCGTGCTGGAAAGTCACCCCAGTGGGCATGGGCGGTCTGCCGCAGCGAATACGACTGGATGGACATGCACTTGCCGTTCTTCACATCGGAATGGTTCTAATTGCTTTCTTGAAAAGCAGTATCGGGATCGCAATCTCCACGACTCGCTTGAACTGCTAGCGCAACGCCTGGCCGTTGGTCAGGCGTTGCACATGAAGGTCGAAGGTAGGTCTCCGCGTGGACCGCAACGTGCACGCACTCGAAGTTCTTGGCCGATTCGGTCTATCGTGATGAGCGTCCTCTTCGCCGTCGCCCAAAAATCCGTTGATTGCTTTACGGACTCGGGTGAGTCTCGGCGTCGCGCTGCCTTCGCTGAAAATCCCAAACATAACGGCGCGAAAAAAAGCCTTGGCTCGGTGTTCCGCAGCCAAGGCCAAACTCCACACGCTCTCGCGAAGTGTGCCGGAGGAGAAATACGTGATCACTGTCGATCGTCGTGGTACGCGTCTCGTGCGAACTCGCCCCCGGATCGAGGCATCCAGTTAATGCAACTGCTAGTTCAATTAAATTCTCTGCGACCGCTGAAAAATGCAACTTCCCGTTTCATATATTGCACCGCGTTCAAAAAGACGCACTAAAGCATTGACTGTCCGCCGTCCACACTGATAGTCTGCCCCGTTATGAAATTAGCGTCGTCACTACACAGAAATGCAACGGTTCGTCCAATATCGCGCTCGGGATCGCCAAAGCGGCCAAGTGCAATTTCAGAGAGATAGCGAGTGCGTTCCTCGGGATTGGCTTCGAGGTAAGCTTCAGCGGCTGGCGTGAGCGCTGCCGGGCAGATGACGTTGACGGTAATGCCATAGGCGCCCCATTCGCGCGCGGCAACACGCGAGAGCCCACGAATGCCCTCCTTGGTCGCGGCGTACGCGCCGAATCCCTTGAGACCTTCGATCCCTGTGCGCGAGCCGAAGTTGACGATAGCGCCGCGGCCCTGTGCCTTCATCTGTGCCAATACGGCCTGCATGAAATACAGGGTGCCGTGCAAGCCCGACTCGAGCGTGTTGCTCCAGTCGTCGTCGGTAACGGACTCGAGCGGCACACCCGGGTTGCTGCTTTGTGCGTTGTTAATGAGCGCGTCCACGCGTCCGAAACGTTCAATCGCAAGTTCGACCGTGCGCACGGCGTCGGTTCGATTGCGCGTGTCACCAGGCACGACGAGCACTTGCGAACCGAGGGCGCTCAATTCCTCGGCAGCGTGCGTGAGTTTGCTCTCCGTGCGGCCGGTCAGCACCAGGCACGCGCCCTCGGTGGCGAGCGAGCGGGCAATGCCGAGTCCAACACCTTGCCCGCCTCCGGTCACGATAGCGACCTTTTCTGCCAGTTTTTTCGTGTACATGAGTGATCCAGAAGTGATGTTGATGCTGCTGCTCGACGCGCGTGCGTGCCGCATGAATGCTGCAGAAACTATCGCTCCAGCGTTTCAATTTTGTGAACGCCGTTCAACTATATCTCAACTCGGATGAGGGGGCGCCCTGGCGTATTCCCGAATTCGGGTAGCGTAAAATTGTGCCAAATTGTGATCGTTGTAAAACTATGTGAATAGTTCCCGTATAATCGAAACAGTCAATTCATGGGGAAAATCATGTTGAAAGAGACCTCAGCGCCGGCGGACCGGGATGTCAGCGGGCCGCGCTCGCTGACCCGACTCCTCGGAATTTTTGATGTGCTAGCGAGGTCCCCGGAAGGGATGTCGCTGGCAGAACTGAATGTCGCCCTGGAGTCACCGAAGAGCAGCTTGCTCAATCTGCTGAGACCTCTCGTGGCGGAAGGGTTTTTGATGCACGACGCAGGCCGCTATCGCCTGGGGCCGTCGATCTTCCGGTTGTCCGCGGGCGTGATGGCCGCGTGGAACTTCTCGAAAATGCTGCGCCCGTTCCTGGTAGATCTCTCGAAGAGTACCAATGAAACCGTGTATATCGGCGTCCTCGATATCGAGCACAAAGAGATTACCTATGTCGACGTAATCGAGAGCGAACAATCCGTGCGGTATTCGATGCACATCGGTTTGCGTCGCCCGCTCTATTGCACGGCTGCAGGTCGCGTGCTGCTGGCCCATGCACCGGACGCTTTCGTGACCGACTACATGAAGACGGTCAAGTTCGAGCGCCGCACGCCGCAAACGATCGCGACGAAGAAGGCGCTGCGTGACGAACTCGATCACATCCTCGAAAGCGGCTTGTCGGTGAGCCGCGGCGAATTGCTGCCGGACTCCGCTGGCGTGTCATCGCCGATCTTCGGGCCGAACGGTAACGTGATTGCGGCGATGGCGATTGGTGCGCCGCTCGAGCGGTTCGATCGCGAACGCCCGCAACTCGAGCAGAACATGATCAGGGTGGCCCAGCGCGCGTCTGCATTGGGTGAAGCCGAAGAGGAGTGACCGGCCGGCGTCCCGCACATTGAAGCATATGCTTCAATGTGCGGCAGGCATGGCGAATTTGAATAAGCGTTGGACCAGCGTGTAACAGGTCGTTAGCAACGACGATCAATGGGCGCGACGCTTCGGCAGCATGGAAGCGATTAGCAGTCCGGCAATCGAGCTGCAGGCGATGTAGACAAATACAGAAACATAGCCACTGTCGGCAGCAAACGACCCGCCGTCATGTCCCTCCGCCGCGCCGCGTAGCAGCACGAATACCACCTGGGCGCCCACCGCGAAGAAGCACGAGAAGAAGACGTAGAGCATGCCAGTTGCCTCGCCTGTCTGATGCGCAGGCGTTGTTTCCACGATCTGGTTGTACAGCGCCGTGCTCGCGAAGGCGAGCCCGAACGAGCACAGGACCGCGCCTGGAACAAAGAGCAGCAGGCTGCGATGAAGCTCGATCAGCGAGGCCCAGGCAAAGGCCAGTATGACCATGCCGATCAAGGCAGCGCGACGGGCCTTGTACCGGGCCGCAATGCGGCCGCTCCACGGGCTCGCGACCGTTGCGACGATGTTGATGCTGAACATCAGCAATCCGGCCGCTGTCGCGCTCAGCCCGAACCCGGCGTGCGTGCCCCCAGGCTGCTGGGCAAGCAGCGAGAAAACCTGTCCCAGTTGCATGGCGCCTGCCGCGAGGAATGCCATGCAGGCATTCGCCAATATGACTTCGCGCGTCTTCAGCAGACGCACGTTGATGAGCGGATGACGCGCCTTGAGTTGATGCCGCGCCCATAGTCCGAGCACGACCATCCCGCCGACGATCAAGCCCCATAGCCGCGCATCGGCAAACCCCCACGCGCGGATCTGTTGCACTGCGAAGAGAATGGCGCAAAGTGCTGGAGCGAACGCAAGGCCTCGAATGTAGTCGATCCGTACGCCGGGATGCGGCGGCGACGGCGGGGTCCAGGCGCGTACGGCAGCGACCGCCACGACGCAAAGCGCGACTTTGAACCAAAAGCCGCCTTGCCAGGAATAGTGATCCACGACGACGCCCGCGCAAATGTAGACCAGCCCCGCGGATACCATGCCTGCAGCACTGATCAGGCCGACCGCGCCAGGCAGCCTGGCTGGTGGCAGGTTCTCGCGAACCAGGCCGATGGAGAGCGGCGTAATGCCCGCCGCGATCGATTGCATCGCGCACCCGGCGACGAGCATGCCGACATGGGTTGCACATGCGGCGACGACCGCGCCGGCGGCAGCGACCGACATCACCACGAGCAGGATGCGACGGTAGCCTAGCAAGTCACCGAGGCGCCCGCTTACCGCGGCAAAGATGGCCGAGCCGAGCCAGTAGGCGGTAACGGTCCAGCTCACGGAGTTCGAGGCAGGGAAGGCTTTGTAGAGCGTGACCAGCACCGTATAGATAACGGTGATGCCAGACGAGGCTACCACCGCGGCTAGCAGGATCGCCATCGTGAACCCGCGCGGGGGACCAGCAACGGGCTGTGCTCGGTGTGCCTGCTGCTGGAGGACTTCAGCTTGCATAAACGTCTCCGGTTGTACGTATTCTTTCGAGTATACTCATATGCGAACGCTGTTCGCATTGGTGTTTTCCGGAAAATGCTATGCGAACTTCAGGATTGGCGACGGTGCCGGCTGATATCAATTCGATATCGACGTTTCCGGGTTCGATATGAGAGTTTTTGGGCTGATGGCCTGAGCCGATACTTCTCTCAAGGGCGCACGTTCAGCAGCGCTCCCCCACAATCAGGAGAGAGTTCATGCAAGCGTATCAAGGGAAGATCTACGACGCCGACACGCACTTCTACGAAGTCGAGGATGCATTCAGCCGCCACCTGCCCGAGAAGTTCAAGAAGGACTGGTCGTTCACCAGCCGTGTCACGGCCGACGGCAACCGCTGCATGTATGTCGGCGACCGCAAGGTGGAAATCAGCGAAGGCTACACCTCGGCCGAGGGGCACGTGCCCCCGCCGGGCAAGTTGCATGAATGGCTGCGCGCGATGAAGGACGGCAAGGATAACGTCGACATGCGTGTCCCCCCGACGCCGGACATGTTCAATCGCGACGCACGCCTGAAGAAGATGGACGAATTCGGTGTGGAAGCCTGCACGATGTACATCGGCGAAATGGTCGCGTGCATTTCCTACCTCAACGAGCCTGCTGCCGCGAATGCCGTGTTGCATGCATATAACCAGTGGATGCTCGACGACTGGGGCTTCAACTACAAGGACCGCATCTACACGACGCCGGTCGTCACGCTCGACGATCTCGACGCCGCTGTCGCCGAGGCCAAATGGCTGGTCGCGAACGGTGTCCGCGTCATCCTGATGCCGATGGGGCCGTTCAATGGCCGTGCGCCTGCGGACCCGTATTTCGATCCGTTCTGGTCGATCCTCAACGAAGCAGGCGTGCGTGTCACGTTCCACGTGTCGGAAGCGATCTACATGAAGGATCACATGGCGGTGTGGGGCGAGCCGGTGCAGCAGTCGCGCCAGCGTCAAACCGCCTTTGTCTGGATGCACGGTTACGGCGAGCGTCCGGTGATGGAAACGCTGTCGTCGTTCATCTTCTACAATTTCTTCGAGCGTTTCCCGCGCGTCAAGCTGTGCAGCGCGGAAAACGGTGCCGAATGGGTGCCGTCGCTGCTCGTGAAAATGGACAAGTGCCGGGGCATGGCGAAGAATGGTTACTGGCCGTGCGGTCAACTGAAGAAGCGCCCGAGCCAGATCTTCAAGGAAAACGTGTTTGTGGTCGCGTATCCTGAGGACGACATCGGCCAGATCATCGCGCAAACGGGATCATCGGACTTCCTGTTGATGGGCTCCGACTATCCGCACGCGGAAGGCGTGCCGGAGCCGATAGACTTCGCGGCGGAAGCGCTCAATGCGCTTGCCGAAGAAGACACGCGCAAGATCATGTACGACAACGGCCGCAGGTTCATTCCGCTGCAGGTGTAATCGAAGTCGCGCGGGGCGCCGGTGCGGCGGGAATGGCACCCGGCGTTTGCGCGGCGGCGCGACCCGCCGTCCCGCGCTGTCTCTTCTTTGTGAACAGGTTAGCCATGAATATTTCGGACTATAAGGCGTTATTGCTCGAACGCGACGGCGGCGTCCTGACCGTCACGCTCAACCGCCCCGAAACGCTGAATGCGTTTGACGAGCAGATGGACATCGAGATGTCGCGGCTCTTTCTCGATGTCGCGGAGGACGGCGACACCCGTGTTGTCGTGTTGACGGGCGCTGGGCGCGCATTCAGCGCGGGCGGTGACATCGAGCACATGCAGCAGGTCATCGACAACCCGGCGTTGTTTCTGGAAGGCATGCAGCGCGCCAAGAAAATCGTCTTCTCGATGCTCGATTGTCCGAAGCCGGTCATCGCGAAGATCAACGGTCATGCCATTGGTCTGGGCGCGACGATCGCGTTGTTCTCGGATCTGAGCTACGCGGCCAATCACGCGAAGATCGGCGATCCGCACGTGAAAGTCGGTTTCGTAGCGGGCGATGGCGGCGCGGTGATCTGGCCGCAGCTCGTGGGTTACGCAAAGGCCAAGGAATACCTCTTGACGGGTGACCTCCTCACCGCGGAAGAGGCGGCACGCCTCGGCCTCATCAATCATGCCGTGCCGGCCGACGAACTCGACGCGGTTGTCGACGCCATGGCAAAGCGGCTGGCGAATGGCGCCGCGCGTGCGATTCAGTGGACCAAGGCTTCAATCAATATCGGGCTCAAGCAACTTGCGCATTCGATTCTCGATGCGTCGATTGCCTACGAGGCGCTGTCGAACTTGACGGAAGACCATCAGGAAGCGGTCAACGCGTTTCGCGAGAAGCGCGAGCCGGTATTCAAGGGACGTTGATTTTATTGCGCCGGGCGCGGGACGTACTGCAGCGCCGGCCGCGGCCAGGGAGTGATTGGACATGCAACGCGTAGTGATGGTAACCGGTGGCTTCGGCGCACTCGGACGCGCGGTGGGTCGTGTATTCGCCGACAACGGGTGGAAGGTCGCGCTGATCGACAAGGCGCCTGCACCAGACAATGCCAATGCTGCACAACTGAATGCAGCATGGTGGTGCGGCGGCGTCGAACTGACCGATCTTGAATCGGCGCGTTCGGCGATGTCAGCGGCTGTTGAGCAGCTTGGCAAGTTCGATGCGATCGTCAACGTGGCTGGGGGATTTCGTTGGGAGACGCTGGCAGACGGTAGCCTCGACACTTGGGATTTGATGTACCAGATGAACGTGCGCACGGCCGCCACGGCATCGAAAGCCGCACTCGACTATTTTGCTGGCGGCGCGCAGGGTGGTCGCATCGTCAACATCGGTGCCGGCGCCGCACTGAAGGCCGGTATGGGGATGGGCGCATACACGGCGTCGAAATCGGGGGTGATGCGTTTGACGGAAGCGCTGGCCGAAGAACTCAAGGGGCGTTCAATTACCGTGAACGCTATCCTGCCGGGCATTATCGACACGCCGCAAAACCGTAACGACATGCCCGACGCGGACTTTTCACGTTGGGTACGGCCCGAGGAAATCGCCAACGTGATTCTTTTTCTCGCTTCCGAAGCTGCATCGGGGGTAACCGGCGCATTGATTCCGGTTACCGGGCGCACTTGAAAGTGCGCAAACTGGAAACGGCAGTTGACGCCTGATTCGACGAGGGCGTCAACCGCGTAATGGCGTTTCAGGTGAGGCGCGCGAGCGAATCGTTGCTGAATCCAAGAAACGGCTCGCCAAGGCGGGCACGCCGAGCCCAGTTCGGGTCGTGCAGAAGCGAACGTCCCACGCCAACAAGGTCAAACTCATTGCGCGAGAAACGATCAAGCAGCGGTGTAAGGTCGGGCTGTACCGATGTTTCGGCTCCGGCCATGGAATCGTAGTAACCCTTATTAATGCCGATTCCGCCCACTGCCATAGAATACCGCCCGGTCACTTTCTTTACCCAGCCTGCGAGATTCATCTCCGAGCCCGGGAATTCCGCGCGATTGAAATATCGCGTACTCGCCTCGAAGATGTCGACACCGGCATCCGCGAGCGGTGCGAGGATCTGTTCGAGCTCGTGCGGATCGTTGGCGAGGCGCGCACGGAAATCCTGCTGTTTCCACTGTGAAAAGCGGAACGTAATCGGCATCGTATCGCCGATCGCTTCGCGTATTGCACGCACGACTTCGGCGGCAAAGCGGCCGCGGGCCGCGAGATCCTTACCCCATTCGTCCGTGCGTTGATTGGTCTCCGCCCAAAGGAACGCATCGATCAGGTAGCCGTGACCGCCGTGAATGGCGATACCGTCGAATCCGGCGGCCTTCGCAAAGCCTGCGCTTCGACCGTAAGCGGCGATGACATCGGCGATCTCGGCGTCGGTCATTGGCCGCGTTGGTGGCATGACCCGCTCCATGTAGCCCGCATTGAGCGAGGTCGTGCGCCCAGACGGTCCCCACAGTCCCGATGGGCGCAGCGGCGTGGCGGCAGGGAAGGGACCGGTGTGCGCCTCTTTCATCGGCCCCATATGCCATAGCTGCGGAAAGATGATGCCGCCGCTTGCGTGAACTTCGCCCGTCACTCGTCGCCACGCGGCGACCGACTCTTCTCCGGCGAGTACGGGAATCGAATTTTCGCCAAGTCCTGCTTCGCCGAGCGCCGCCGAATGATCGACACCGACACCTTCCGTGATGATGAGGCCTGTCTCGCCCTGGGCGCGCCGCTTGTAGTAGGCGGCGACGTCGCTGCCGGGCAGTCCATTGGGGGAAAAACCGCGAGTCATGGGTGACATGACGATACGGTTGGCAAGCGTGACGCCTCTAACAACGAGAGGCGTAAAGAGCGATTCGGTGCCCATATGTATTCACATAGTTGACTTATGTGCGAATAATGATACGCTATGTCTTGCCGATGAAAAAGGAAATATTGGCGCCTGGGCAGCTACGGCGTTGAAGGGGAGGATGGCATTGGAACAAGTACACGCGCTGGCGTTAGATGCGCTTGAAGAGGGCGGCGAAAAGCCCATTCCCGAGGGCTTTGCATTGATGCCGGAGTTTGGCCCGTTCCATCAGCTGTTCGGGCCTACGTACTTTCGCAAGAGCGAGCGCGGGCACGTCGTTGGTATGTACGTGCGCGAAGCGCATCGGAACCTCGGCCAGATGATGCACGGCGGCGCCGTTTGTATGCTGGCGGATACAGCCATTACGTGGGCAAGCAAGTATTCGCGCCAACCGGCGGTGAAGGTGCTGACGACGGGTTTGACGGTCAACTTCATGGGCAACGCGGAGCCGGGCGACTGGGTCGAGGCCCATGTCGACGTTCTGCGTTCTGGAAAACGGGTGATTTTCTCGGACTGCCGGATCTGGGCCAATGCGAAGTGCATTGCCCAGGCATCCGGTCAGTTTCAGGTGATGGGGGAAGTCGGCAGCTAGTCTGCCGGCGAGGCGGGCGCGCGGCGAACGTTACGGCATTGCCCTGGCTCGAACCTTATCGAGCGTTGCGCGATACTTCCAGGCAGTCAACAGGATCCGATGAATCCGCTCGGCCCTGCGCTTGCGTTCTGCACGCGTAGTGTGGATCGCAAGGTGCACTTCGGGGGCACCAGTGACCAGCGTGAGCAGGTCGCGTGCCGCGTTCGCGGGGTCGTCGATGTCGATCATGCCATTCGCCGCTGCGGCTTCCAGAACGCCCGTGAGCGGCTCCAGCATCGTCACAACGAACTGCAGAAACTGCCTTGCGACGTCCGGGAAACGTATCGCCTCGCCGATGACCATGCGTGAAGTGTGCATGCTGTCCGGAATTGCCATGTGTTCGACAAGTGCATCGATAAGGGATGCCAGGTTCGTCGAAAAATCGCGGCTGGGCTCCAGGTGCTGAGTGATCTTGCCGCGCAGGTCGGACATCCCGCGCCAGACGATGGAGCGAAAAAGCTCTTCCTTCGTGCCAAACTGGCGGTAAACGGTCGTTTTGCTGACGCCAGCAAGGGATGCAATTTCCTCGACCCTGGCGGCGCCGAAACCCTCCCGTATGAAGACCGATTTGGCGGCGTCGAGCAGCCGCTCGCGCAGCTGGAGCGCGTCGTCGTGGGTGGGCCGGCCGGCCGTTCGAGGTTTGCCTGCCGCAGCGAGCCGCGAGGCTCCGTCGGGAGCCTGAACTGCCATAGGTTTGGACATCGTTGAGCGTTTGATGACGGAATCAGGGCATCAGTATACTCACGAGCCCCAGGGGGCGCCAATCATGGCGCCCCCTGGGGCTCGAAGCGCTCGCGGCAGGGATCAAACGTTGATCATTCCACGCACATACGACTCCATCGTGCCCGCGCACGAGAGCTTGTCTTCGCCTTCTTCCAGGTCGGCATAGCGCCCAACCTGCCTGACTAGCGGTCCGTTGAGGCCGTCGGTGTTGCCGGCCGGTGAGAAGTCCACCGTGACTTTGTCGCCGGTGATGAATCCGCCCCAGTATCCTTCGGCCAGCAGGTCGAAAAACGCGAAACGGCCCTCCACAGCGCCCTGGCCATCCGCAGGATTCAGCAGTTGCTCTCCGGACTTGTCGAGCACGAACGGAACGATCCAGGGGCAGATTGCGTAGCCGTGGGCTACTTCCGACCAGGGACCGGTCCCGATCATTTCGGACATGCCATAGCTGTTCTGGACGTTCTCCGGGCGAATGCCATAGAAGCGTATGATCTGCTCTCGGTAGTCGGCGGGCGCTGAGGTGCCTTTCAATCCGCCGCCGGTCGTGATCACGGTGTCGGGGTGGCAGATTCCATCGGCGATGCCGCGTTGGCGTGCGCGCTCCACCAGCGTCCAGTGCAGCGACCAGTTGCCCTGCACGAGCACGGGGACGTCGCGCTGCGCAGCAAGCTTGTCGAGAAAGCTGTCGATCATCGCGCCGGTATGGCGCTGGCGTGCCACCGCATGCTCCTGGAAAGCCGCAACTTCGCTGGGTTTGGCGGAACCGTCGGCGATTGCACGACGCATGCGGCCCATCGAGATCGTTGCGGAAGCAAACACCGGTTCGTCGAACATCAGCGTGCTTTCGGCGCCGAGTCGCTTCGCAGCGCCAAGCACAGGCTCGATATGACGGTGCGCACCCGCAGGCGGCATCATCAGGAATACCGGGCGCTTGCCGAAATCACGGCGGATCAGTTCGTTACCGTGAATGCCGAGCTTTACACAGGATTCGGTGACGTTCTCGAGATCGGCTCGCGTTTGGTTGATGAAGCTGCATTTCCCGGACGTGCCGCTCGAGCTGAACACGTAGTGGCCCGCGTCGCGCAACCGACTCATCCATGCATCGACGTCTTCCACGCCGGTCATATCGACATCGCTTACCGGGTTGCTCGAAAGCGTCTGCAGCCAGGCCGCCAGATGCTTCCAACGGCCATTGTCGATGAATTGCTCGGGGTAGCTCTTGTAGATTTGATGCGCGAACAGAAGAGGGACCATGTCCGCGTGGCGGTTGATGGCTTCAACGCCCATATCGTCCGCCCGGCGGCGCAGCAGCCTGATCTGGTTGCGGCGCTGGGCGAAACGCTCTTTCATGGCGGCGAGCTGAAGCTCGAGAAGGTCCTCAGGGTGAGTGCGGAACGGATCGGCGTTACCGCGAAGCATTGCGTAAAATGGGTCCAGTGCGGACATGTCGTCTCCCGGGCAACGAGCTTCTGCAGCGTTAGCGATCAAAGTCAGTGGAACTCGACACGTCGAGCCACGCCTCAAGATTGTCCTGTACGGACGCGAGCTTCTTTCGGACGACGTCAACGGCATCCGGGCCGAGCGGCAACCGCAGCGGCGGGTCCTCCGCGCACACCGCGCGCACGACCGCGGCGGCGGCCCTGGCGGGATCTCCCGCCTGCGTGCCGTGGTAGCCACTCATCATCTGGCGCATCTTGCCCACGGTTGCAGCGTAGGCGGGTGATTCGATCTCGCTCCATTTCAGAGAGCCACCCGCGAAATTCGTGCGAAAACCGCCGGGTTCAACGATCGTCACGTGAATCCCGAACGGCTTCAGCTCTCGCGCGAGCGATTCAGACAGTCCTTCGACTGCGTGTTTCGAGGCGCAATAAAAGCTGCAGCCCGTGATACCGATCACGCCGGCTACCGAGGAGAAGTTCACGATGTGCCCGCGTTTTCGCTCGCGAAAGTAAGGCAGCACGGCGCGGATCACGTTGACCGTGCCAAACACGTTGGTATCGAATAGCTGACGCGCTTCCGTGTCGGAGACTTCTTCGAGTGCGCCGAACAGTCCGTAGCCGGCATTATTCACGAGAACGTCGATTGCGCCCGCCCGGCTAAGGGCCTGCTCGACGGCGCGCGGCACCGACGCGGCGTCGGTGACGTCGAGCAAGACGCCGTACGCGCGTCCAGGCGCGAGATTTTCGAATGGCGCTAGCTGCGCGTCATTGCGCAGGGTGCCTACGACCTTGTCACCGCGGGCGAGGGCCGCTTCCGCAAGGGACCGGCCGAAGCCGGACGAAACGCCCGTGATGAACCACACGGCCGGATTTGTCTTTTGCTCAGTCATTGTTGAAAAGGTCTGCGTAGTATTGGGAAGATTTGGCTCATTTGGCCGTACGAGCTTCGGTCATATCCGCGATCTCTCCGCGAACATAGGCGTCGATCGTTCCGGCGCACGACAGCTTGTCGTCGCCGCCAGGCAGATCCTTGTAGCGCACCACGTCGCGGATGATGGGTGTTCGCACGCCGTCGATGCCGTGGCCGAATTCCATGGTGACCTTGTCTCCACTAATGACACCGCCCCAACGGCCATCGGCAAGCAGGTCGATCATTGCAAGCCGTCCTTCGACAACACCTTTTCCGTCACGCGGATTCAGCAGCTTTTCGCCGGTTGAGTCGAGCACGAGCGGGACGAGCCACGGAGGCACTGTCCACGCCTTCGCTTCATGAAACCACGGGCAGAACCCCGATACTTCGCCCATGCCGTAGCCATCGTTGAAATTGGTCGCGTTGAAATTGAAGAAGCGTTCGCACTGCTGCTGGAAATCTTCGGGTAAATTCGCGCCCTTCTTGCCGCCGCCGATGCTGATGATCGTGTCGGGATGAAAATCGCCGTCGGGAATGCCGCGTTCGCGCGCCGTGGCAACGATCTGGTAGAGCATGCCCATCATGCCCATGATGAACATCGGTTCGCCGCGCCGTTCGAGCAATTCGTCGATGAAGCGCCGGAAGTCGGCTTGCACACGCTCGGTGCGTTCACGATTCTCGTTCTGGAAGGCCTCGATCGCGCTGGGCAGTGCGGTGCCGTCCGCAATCGCCCGCCGCATGCGCGCCATGCGTGTGGTTTGGGCAGCGCTTTGCGGCACGTCCGACATGTAATGAATATCGCTGGGCAGGGCAATAGACTCAGCGAATTTCGCCATGCGTTCGGTACCGGTGTAGGAGCCGGAAGCGGGCGTCAAAAGGTAAGCGGGATAGCGACGTGACCGATCGCGCATGCTGCTCGCCGCCCAGCGAATACCTTGGTCGAGCAGGCGCCAGCCGAGCTCACGGTCTGTTTCACTCTGGTAGATGAATGACTGCTTGCCCGACGTGCCGCTCGAACTCATCACATAGTGGCCGTTCCGGCGCAGCTCGTTGATCCAGTCGTCGAGATTGTCGACCTTACCGTAATCGAGTCCATCGATCTTGCTTGTGGTAAGCGTCTGAAGCCATGCCGTGAGATGACGCCATTTGCCGTTTTCGATGAACGAATCGGGATAGCTCTTGTAGACGGCGTCGGCGAACAGCAACGGAACGGCGTCGTCCAGCGTTCCCAGTTCCGTTACGCCGGCCTCGCTGGCCCGTTTGTCGAGAATGCGAATCTGTCGACGCCGCTGCGCGAAGCGCTCCCGGACGGCTTGCAGTTGAACAACTTGCAGGTTCTCGGGCGCGTTGCGGAAGGGGTCCTGAAGATTGGTAAATTGCAGAAGGGAAGAAAGGGCATGCATTATCGCGTCTCCTGGTTCGGCCCCGATTCCTCCGAAACCCATTTCATGAATCGGTGGATGGGGAACATGCCGTCATGGGGGTAGCCACCGACTCCATCCGAAATCGATTCGCCCAATGCGACCATGCGCTGTACGCCTGCGCATGCAAGGGCGTCGCGCACCTCGGTTACCCGATGCGGCGGATAGATCCCGACGGTCTGCGTTGCGACCGTCGCGTAGCGTGCCCCGTCGCGCAAACTGCCCACCGGAATGACGTTGACGGTCTTGCAGATCGGATGGAAGTCAACCATCTCGTCCGAGCGAATGACGAGGCCTTTGCCGTCATAGCCACCGAACACGCGGTAAATCGGCTCCATCTCGCGCAATACGTCCACTGCCTCGCGAATTTCGCTCGGCACCAGCGGTCCCTGTCCGTCGCCGTAGCGGTAATCCTCGCCGAGTGCGAGAGCAAGTTGCTCGCAGTAGCGGTCGGCGTCGTCTTCGTCGCCTTCAATGTACTGATAGCGGCTCGCGTTGCATGCATCCTGGTTGAACGACAATACATCGGCGGCGCCCGCCCGCGCGACCTCACGCAGAACCTCGTCGGAGCTAAAGGCCTCGCGCCCGATCAGTGATATGGACACCTTGGGGTCGAAGGCAACCAGTTCCAGACCTGGTCCCGCGTAGCGCATGACATGACGTACCGCGCTGTCGCCGCCCCAGACTACGATCTTGTCGAAGTACTGCGGGCGATAGAGAATGGACTCGACGTTTTCGTCACCACCGCGCCAGTAAGCGGCCGAAAACGACTGGGTGACGGGATGGCCCGGGTCGATTTCGGCCATCGTGCGCAGAATCGCGGTGGCCGTAAACAGGTCGTTCGACGGCAGCTTGAGCAGGTGCACGCCCTTCGTCAGCGCGGCGCGCATGACGGTCATGGCCGCAACCATGGGCGAGTTGCCCGCCAGAATATGAACGAGCCTCGGCGGGAACGCGCGCAGACGGCTCGGGCGACCGCGCAGCGTGCGTTCCACCCAGCCGTCGACGAGCCTCGCGTCGCCAAGGCTCACACGCAACTCGTCCTCGATCACCTCGCGTAAAAACAGGTTCGGAATGTCCCGATAACAGTTTTCAAGGATCCGGCGTCCAAGGGGACTCACCAGGATCATCGATTCAAGCGCGGCCTGCATGAGCGGATTGACGTCGAGATGCAGGCGAGGACCGAGTTCGACGAGGAAATCCACGATCTGCTCGATGGGTACATCAAACGCAGGTCCCGATTCGGCACGCGGCCAGACGAGGTCGTCTAGTTCGATTCTGGGCGTGGCGAAACCCTGACCGAGATCTCGCGATACGTGCCTGATCGCGTCTCCTGTAACCATGCGGCCGCGGTACACATGCGGAACTGGCAGCGGCTCGCTAGCCGGCGCCTGCGTCGGCGTCCCGCTTTGCCTTGCGATTGATTCGGTGTGCTCCATGAACTGCTCCTTTTTCAATTGAGGTAAGCGTTGAGCTTTGGCGCTCAATTCGGGCATGGCCGTCGCCGTTCAGCTCAGGTTGACGATCATTCGCTCGAGAAGACGTTTGACAGTTGCGACTTCGTCCATCGTGAAGCCGAGAAGCTGTCGGTTGCTCGTTTCGACGATGTGCGGCAGGGTCTCGCGCAGCAATTGACGACCATTTACCGTCAATGCGAGTTCGACGCTGCGTCTATCGGAAATGCTTCGGATTCGCTCGATCAATCCGCGTTTCTCCAGAGAGTCGAGCTTGCGGGTCATGGCGCCACTGTCCGCGAGAAGGATGCGGCAGAGCGCCGTGGGCGTGCGCGCGCGCGTCGTAGAGCGCTTTCAGGATGCCCCACTGGAGCGCGGAAAGTCTGCTGGCGGCGAGCTTTCGGTCGATTTCGCTGCCGAGCAGCAGGTGAACCAGATTCATCTTGAAGGCCACGCTTTCTTCCGTTCGGTATTCCTCCGGGGCCAGCATTCTTGCTGGTTCGGCACCGGCGAAGTCATGCGCCAGGCTGGGTGAGTCAACGAGGTTCATCGGGTGCCTGCCAAAAAAGTATCTGCAATTCGAGGCAACTATATGCACGCCATTCAAAATATGCAACGACCAGCGAGGTGTGGTTTTCCCCATGTTGCGGCTGGACGACCCTCTGCGCGACGATTCGCACGCGTCTTTCGTATCTCAATCGCGAGGGGGAAATCTTGTCTGCACTTGCTGTGATGAGTGACATGGCGTTGCCGGTCACAGTAGAAGACGTGAGCGCGCACTGGCTTACGTCCGCACTCGCGTTCCGCTGTCCGGGCGTGGAAGTGATTTCGTGCAGCCAGGTAGCCGTGCTGCCTGGCACGTCGACGAAAGTGCGCGTGGCGCTCGAATACAACGATGTGGGCAGGGCGATGGCGTTGCCATCGCGCATGATCGTGAAAGGCGGCTTTCAGGATCACAGCGAGTCCATGAAGGATATGTACCGTAACGAAATGCGGTTCTATCGCGAGGTTTTGCCATTCATAAATATGAATGCGCCGAAATGCTTCTATGCGGGCGCGGATCCCGATCACTGGCAATCCATCGTCGTGATGGAAGACCTTGAGCAGCGCGAGGCTCGCTTTTGCAGCGCGCAGCGACCGCAAAGCTATGAAGAGGTGGAGCGTCGTTTGAGTGCGATGGCGTGCTATCACGCACAAACCTGGAACAGTTCGGAATTCAAAGCGGGGGGCTGCTTCGATTGGGTGGGGGAGCGCTTTTCAGACTGGTCGCTGGAATATCAGAATCGCTATCTGGTACCGGATGTGTGGGCTCACTATGTCTCGCTGCCAAGAGCGGCTGCTGTGAGCCGGTACTTGCATGACCGCGACTGGATGGTGGCGGCCCTCGCAGACATTGCTTGCCAGCACAAAGGCAGGCCCGTATGTCTCATTCACGGCGATACGCATTTGGGCAACTTGTTCGTTGAGCCCGACGGCACGCCAGGCTTTTTCGATGCTCAGGTCAGCCGGGCGCCTTGGAGCCTTGAAGTTGCCTATCACATAGGCTGCGCGCTCGATATCGAAGATCGTCGCGCGTGGGAGCGGCCTCTGCTCGAACACTATTTGTCGCGACTAGTAGCTGGCGGTGTCGAGGCCCCTACGTTCGACGAAGCGTGGGAGGACTATCGACGCGACCTCGCATACGGCTACTTCATCTTCGCCATCAACGAGACACGCTTCCAGACGGAGGCGGTGAACACGGCCTACGCGGCGCGCTTTGGCGCGGCATTGGTGGATCACGGCAGAGTCGGTCCGGGTGGTGCGACAGGCCGATAATGCAACCATTTGTTGCATTATCGGCCTCATGAGACTAAGCTTGGCTGAAAATGCCGCCTGAGCCCGCGCGAACGCTTTGGGTGGCGAGCAACATACCTCATTCGATTACAGCATGCCTTCTCCAAAAGTCTTTTATCAGCGTTTGAGCGGCAAGATCGCGATCGTCACCGGCGCAGGGTCGCTCGGCCAGGGTTACGGCACGGGCAAAGCCATTGCGTGCCTTTTTGCGGCGGAAGGCGCTTCGGTTTGCCTCGTCGATCAGCAGTATGAGAGGGCGGCTGAAACGCTCGCATTAGTTACCGAATCTGGCGGACAGGGGTTCGTCTGTACCGGCGACATCACGGACGCCGCCGTGTGCGCGCGCATTGTCGAAGAGACCGTTGAGCGATATGGCGGCCTGGACATACTCGTGAACAACGTCGGAATATCGGGTGCGCCGGGACGGTTGCAGGACATCGACGAAGCGTCGTGGGACCGTGTGATGGATGTGAACCTGAAGAGCGCGTTTCTGATGAGTCGGAGTGCGGTGCCGCACATCGTGGCGCGCAGAGGCGGAGCAATCGTCAACATCAGTTCGGTTGCTGGCATACGCAGCCACGGGTCGGCCGCGTACGGCTCGTCGAAGGCCGGTATGGTTGCGTTCACGCGGGAGTTAGCGGTGATGTACGGTCGCGATCGTGTGCGCGCCAACGCCATCGCGCCGGGGCATATCTTTACACCCATGGTGCAGAGCATGCTCAACGAAACGGCGCGCGAGCGCCGCCGCAAGATTGCGCCGCTCCCACTGGAAGGGGACGCGTGGGATGTTGCGTCTGCCGCGCTCTTTCTCGCGAGCGATGAATCGCGGTTCATCACCGGCACATGCTTGCCGGTGGACGGCGGCGTAACGGAGGTCGCGGCCCTTGCCGCATATGATCTGGTTGGACAATAGTTGGAGCGCATGCGCTGAGCCATGCGCGCGCCATTCTGTTGTGTTGCTTTCCGGGCGGGGTTTTCTGGTAACTTAGCGTTGCCGAAATGACCCCGCTACAGGAACCGGCACCTGTATGGCGCTGACGTGAGCTGCAGAGTTACTGGCCACGTCATTTCGCCCATGGCTCGTTACGAGCATTCGCCATCTGGCACGCGGGTCTTGACCGATCGACGATGGTATGGGTGCTCGCAAGACTGCCGATTCGCTTTTTGCCGCTCTCGCGGACGCTGGCCGACGACAGTTGTTGGCGCTGCTGAGCGCGGGTGCGCAAAGCGCCCCTGCGCTGGCGCGCGAATTGAACATATCGCGCGCCAGTGTGCTCAGTCACCTGGGCGCACTGAACGAGGCGGGCTGGGTCGACGTGGTTCATGACGACAGCGGCGAGGCGCTCTACTCGAAGCGCGCGCACGCCGAAGCACAATTCCTCGCGGAGTGCGTTGCGTTGCAGACAGCGGCAAGCCCCCAGGCAGGCGACGCCCTGGACGCTCAAGCCGCGGCATGGGCGCGCGAATGGCCAGCCGAAGACGCTAACGTCTATCTTATCGGGCAACGACTGCTTCGACTGTCGACGCACATAGACCGGGCGCTCAAGGAGGCCGCCGCGAGCCAGGGCGTACTGGCTGCCGAGTTGTTGCTGCTGGACGCGCTGCTGGTTTCGGGGCCGCCATATACGCAGTCGCCGACACAGCTTCAGAAGCCTCTGGCAATGACGCTTGGCGGCATTACGAAGTGCGTTAGCCGTCTGGAGCAGATGGGCCTGGTGGAGCGAACGCCGGACCCCGCGGACGGACGCGGGATTCTTGTGCGAATGAAGCCGCGAGCGCGCAAAGTTCTGGAAAATATTCTCCGTGAAGGGACATACGGAACCGACTGGGTGGCATCCAGCCATATGGCGCCCGAACGGCGTGCTGCACTCTCGATTCTATTGCGCGAACTCCAGCTTTATGCCGATGCGGAGACCGCACGCAGAAGCGACGAACGCGCCTGATCCTTCTCGTCCATCATCTGCCGTGTCTAGATGTCAGGTCACGCTTTGTAGCACTTCGCTACGCAGGCCACAGCCACAAGCAGGTCTCACGCCGGCATTCTTCGCCAGCTACTTCCTTCATCTTTCCTTGCACCCGATTCGCGCGGCCGTGATCGACTGCATGCGTCGCCTATCTTCTCGCCGTGCAACTGCCTGGCGGCACTACGCGCGGAATCGGATTTTCCGCGCACTCTCCGTAAAAACACCTGGTGGAATTCAATTACTTTCCCAGTAAAGTAAATTCAGTTGTTCGATATGAGCAGGACGTTCATGCCAAACGGAGATGCGATCGATGAAAGCTGCGTATTTCACGAAGGTAGGTTCACCGCTGGAAGTTAGGAGTCTTGCAGATCCAGCTCCGGGTGTTGGTGAAGTCGTGCTGAAAATTCACCGCTGCGGGATTTGCGGATCGGATCTTCACATGACAGACGGACACGCACCGCACTTCACCCTTCCGGAAAACTC
This sequence comes from Paraburkholderia sp. CNPSo 3274, assembly GCF_024206475.1. GTDB lineage: Bacteria > Pseudomonadota > Gammaproteobacteria > Burkholderiales > Burkholderiaceae > Paraburkholderia. Next base: position 8,216 of record NZ_JAMBPR010000090.1, on the reverse strand, counting down.
GACACTGGGTCATGAATTTGCCGGGGAGGTCATTGCGGTTGGAAAGGGTGTAGAGAAACTAAAGATCGGAGATCCTGTAACGGCGCTCCCGTTCGCGGGATGCGGCCATTGCGTCACCTGTCTTGCGGGAAGGCCAAACTTTTGTGCAGAGTTCAAGGGAGCCGCAGCTGGCTTTGCACAGTACGCGGTCGTCGCGGAGCGCGTCGCAACGAAGCTTCCCAGGACGCTGAGCATGGAAGACGGCGCGCTCATCGAACCGATGGCGGTTGGCTTGCACGGCGTTGCGCTCGCGAAACTGACGCCGGGCACAAAGGTGCTGGTGATAGGCGCCGGCCCCGTAGGGCTTGCTGCAATTTTCTGGGCGCGGCGGCTCGGCGCGGGTCGCATCGTTGCGACCGCGCCCTCACGCCGCCGCGAGGCGCTCGCGAGGCATATGGGCGCCGATGTGTTCGTCGTGCCGGAAGCGGGGCAGGATCTTGCGGTCATGGCCGCCGATGCACTTGAAGGCGCACCGGACCTCGTATTCGAATGCGCGGGACAGAAGGACCTGATTGCGCGGGCGATTCACTGTGTCAAGCCGCGGGGCGACGTCGTGGTGCTTGGCTTCTGCACGGTCCCCGATCAATTCGTTCCTGCCGCGGCGGTGTGGAAGGAAGTACGGATCCAGTTCGCCGTCACGTACAGCATGCAGGAGTTCGCGTACGTCGCAAATGTGTTCGACGCGGGCCACGTCGAACCTCGGATGATGATTACCGATCGCATCTCGCTTGACGCCCTGCCAGACGCCTTCGAAGCACTGCGCAATCGTTCGACGCAATGCAAGGTCATGGTGAACCCATGGCTCAACTAAAATCGTGGAGGGACTATCTCTCCAAGCTCGCCGAGGCTGAGCGCTTGCTCGAACTGACCGAAACACCTGACGACCCTCAAACGCGGGCTGATTTATATCGTCAGTTCCAGATGAATCTCGCGCTTGCTTACTTCGTCTACTTCCAGTCCGATCCTCTCTATCCGGACTGGCTGCCCTTTCTGAACTCGGTATTCATGCTGCAGCCGAATCCCGACGACACGTACTACGTCGCTCCGCTGCGTGGCGGCCTGCGATACCGGCTTGTTGGGGAGCGCGGCAGCGTGCATCTGCTGACGCTCGATATCGGCCGCGGCATCATGGGCACCACCGACGAGCTTCATCCGCCGCTCGGTCAATTCGATTTCGACGATTTGGAGATCGACGGCGACGGACACTTCGAGGTGCTGTTGAGCGCGCAACGACCTGCCGACTATGATGGAAACTGGCTGCCGCTGCACGGCGAAGCCGACTTTGCGATGCTGCGCCAGCGTTCCTATGCGTGGGGTGAGGAGCGCGACGCACGTGTCGCCATCGAGTGCCTTGATGCGCCGCTAGCAAAACCGCCGATGGGGCATGAGGAGATCGCGCGGCGCACCGGCGAGCTGATGGACTATGCGGGCCGATTGTCGCGCCGCTGGCTTACGCATATGCAGCAACTGCGTGCGCGTATCAAAACAAATGAATTCGAGTTTTTTGCTTTCGGCGGTGGTCTCGCGAAGCAGGCTTATTGGCAGGCTATTTTCGACTTTGAGCCTGACGAGGCATTGATCCTTGAAACGGCTTTGCCGCAGACGCACCGCTATTGGAACGTGCAATTGAACGACGCGCTTTTCAATACGCTCGACTTTATCGATCATCAAAGCAGCCTCAACGGGTATCAGGCGCACGTTGACGACGACGGTCGCTTTCGCTCTGTGATCGCTCATCGCGATCCAGGCGTGCCGAACTGGCTCGATACCTGCGGCACGAATCGGGGCACTGCGATAGGCAGATGGTATGCGTGCAGTTCGGAGCCTGTTCCGACGCTCAAACGTGTGCGATTGGCCGACGTGCGCGAGCATCTTCCGGCGCATACCCCCTTCGTTGACGAGAGCGAGCGTGAGAAGCGTCTGCGGGAACGACGCATCGGTGCGCAGTTGAGACGGCGTTGGTAAGCGTACAAATGGCTTTGAGGAGGATACCCCATGTCATTGCCTCAACGGTTTACGGGCGCTGAGGATGCGTTGCACGCCGCCGCGAGTGGCGCTACGGGCCTGAGTGATTTCGGAGTCGGCCCAGAGTACATGCCGGGCCTGAGGCAGCTTTTGATCGCCCTCGACGAAGACGGTCCACGCTTTGTGCCCGGAGGACGCGAGTTCGTCTGGAATGCATTGGTCGGCGCACTGGTCTCCCGACTGGTGCTCGTGGAAGGCCTACGCAACCATGCCGACATCTTGAAGCGAGTGCCGCGACGGCCCCTCGTCATCACGGGAATACCGAGAAGCGGTACGACGGCGCTACATAAGCTGCTCTCGGTGGATCCTCAGTTCCAGGGGCTGGAGAAATGGCTGACGGTCTTTCCGCAGCCCCGCCCCCCACGGGAGACGTGGGGCGATCATGCACAGTTCCAGGCGAGCGCAGCCGGGCTCGAAGCCTTCTTTAACGCCGCGCCTGAAATGCGCGCGGCGCACAACATCGTGGCCGATGAGGTGGATGAATGCCTCGAGATCCTCAAGCAGGGTTTCTGCAGCAACCTCTGGGGGTCGTCGTTCCGCGCGCCCCAATACGATGGCTGGTGGCGCGAACAAAGCGAGTTGCCCACATATCGCTACTTCGCGAAGGCCATTGCCCTGATCGGCGCACGCGATAGCGAGAAGACGTGGCTGTTGAAGAATCCAGGCCACATCATGCAATTGCCGGCGCTCTTCCAGGTTTTTCCCGATGCTTGTGTCGTGCAGACGCACCGCGATCCGATGCAGGCATTACCTTCGCTCGCGAGTGTACTGACGATGGCGCGACGCATCTCCGAAGGCGCGCGAGTCGACAAACACGAGATAGGCCGGCGGGAAGTCGAGAACTGGGCGCGCGCCACCGAAGCAGCAATCGAGGCGCGTACACACTTACCGAAGAAGCAGTTCATCGATATCCGGCAGACGGACTTTCAGGCCGATCCAATCGGCACGGTAAGGCGGATCTACGGTCATTTCGGCTTTACGTTGAGCGCGGCAACGGAAGATGCGATGCGTAAGCGCGTCAAGCAGAGCCCCGAGCGCGCTCATGGTGCGCACGGCTACACCCCCGACGAATTCGGTCTTGCATTGGGGGCGATCAGGGAGCGTTTCTCCCGCTACATGACCACCTATGGACTCGACAGATGAAGACTCCTTCGCTTTCGCCGTTTTCCGGCTTCCTTCAGATTGCTTATGTCACGACTGACGTGGACGAGGCGATTGCACGCTTTGCCGCCGAACACAACGTTCCGGCATGGGCGCGATTGCCGGGTATCGAAATCGAGTCCATGGGTGGGCGCCATTGCAAGCTGAACATCGCGCTAGCGTTTGTCGGACAGACGCAACTGGAGTTGATCGAACCGCTCTCGGGCGACGATAGTATCTACCGCGATGCGTTGCCTCAAACCGGCTTCGCCATTCGCCACCATCACTTCGCCCAGTTGATCGAAAGCGAAGCCGATTTCGAAACGCAGCGTGAGGAAATGGCTGCGAGAGGCGTACCCATCGTCGTCGACGGCCAGTCGCCGGGCGCCGCCCGCTACTTCTACACGGATCACCGCGCCACGCTGGGTCACTATATCGAGCACATCTGGTATACGCCCACCGGCCTCAAAGGAATGGAACAGTTGCCGCGCAATGGGGCGGCGCGATGAACGTACTCGTCGAGACTCTCACGTTAGATGACGATCATCGTCTCGCGGCTCGCATCGCGACGGCGGCCGGCGCCGCGCTGAACGCGATACGCGCATCGGCGGTGCTTGGCGGGAAACCGCTGGGTGCACTCGGCGACGCTACGGCGAATGAACTTATCGCGCGGATGATTGCCCACGTACGCCCTGATGACGGTTTCCTCTCCGAAGAATCCGCGCCGGATCCGAAGCGCCTAACTTGCGATCGTGTGTGGATCATCGATCCGCTCGACGGCACTCGCGAGTATGGAGAGCATATCGAAGGGCGCAACGACTGGGCGGTCCATGTCGCGCTAGCTGTCGGAGGCAATCCGGACGCATGTGCGGTCGCGCTTCCGGCTTTGGGGATGACGTTTTCAACCGGCACGCCGGCAACCCTGCCCGCAGCGCCACGAGGGCAGTTGAAGATTCTCGTTAGCCGCACGCGGGCGCCTGAACTGGCCCGGAAGGTTGCGCAGCGCCTGAACGCTGAACTCGTGCCGATGGGCTCGGCAGGCGCAAAGGCAATGGCGGTCGTGCGTGGGGAGGCGCATGCCTATCTCCATGCGGGTGGTCAATACGTATGGGATTCGTGCGCACCGGTCGGTGTCGCGCTCGCTGCCGGCCTTCACGCGAGCCGCATTGACGGAAGCCCGTGCATCTACAACGGCGCAGACGCCGCAATGCCTGACCTGCTCATTTGCCGGCGCGAGATCGCGGAATCGATACTGGCCGCTATCGCGGCCTCGCGGTGAATCGCCCTTCTTGAAGGACCTTTCATGCCTACATTGACTCACCTTCGGCGGCTCGAAGCCGAAAGCATCCATATCATGCGAGAAGTCGTTGCAGAGGCAGAGCGCCCGGTGATGCTTTATTCGATCGGCAAGGACAGCGCTTGCATGCTCCATCTCGCGAAAAAAGCGTTTCATCCCGCCCCGCCACCGTTTCCACTGCTGCACGTGGACACCACGTGGAAGTTTCAGGACATGTACGCGATGCGCGATCGCATGGCACGTGAGTCGGGAATGCAATTGATCGTTCACCAGAACCCCGAAGCCAAGGCACTCGGAATCAACCCATTCGATCACGGATCGCAAGTCCACACCGACGTTTGGAAGACTCAAGGTCTGAAGCAGGCGCTCGACAAGCACGGTTTCGACGCGGCCTTTGGTGGAGCACGTAGAGATGAAGAAAAGTCGCGCGCAAAAGAACGTGTTTTTTCGTTTCGTAGTGCAACACATCAATGGGACCCGAAGAACCAAAGGCCTGAGCTATGGCGCCTGTATAGCGCACGCAAGAACAAGGGCGAGTCGATTCGCGTGTTTCCGATCTCGAACTGGACCGAGCTTGATATCTGGCAGTACATTTACCTCGAGAATATCCCGATCGTGCCGTTGTATTTTGCAGCGCAACGTCCGGTAGTGCGGCGCGACGGGGTGCTCGTCATGGTCGACGACGACCGCATGCCGCTCGAGCCCGGCGAAAGGCCAGAGCAGAAGATGGTTCGCTTCCGCACGCTTGGCTGTTACCCGCTGACCGGTGCGGTGGAGTCGCACGCCACGACTTTGACGCAAATTATTCAAGAGATGCTCCTGACGACGACCTCCGAGCGGCAGGGCCGCGTCATCGATCATGACGGGGCGGCATCGATGGAGAGAAAGAAGCAAGAGGGGTACTTCTGATGGCACACGTCTCCGACCTCATTGAAACTGACATTGAGAGGTACTTGAAGCAGCACGAAACGAAGAGCCTTCTTCGATTCATCACATGCGGGAGCGTAGATGACGGCAAGAGCACACTGATCGGCCGTTTGCTGTACGAGTCGAAAATGCTGTTCGAAGACCAGCTCGCGGCGCTCGAGGCTGATTCCAGGAAAATGGGTACACGGGGCGGCAAGATAGATTACGCGTTGCTGCTGGATGGTTTAGCCGCCGAGCGCGAGCAGGGCATTACGATCGATGTCGCCTACCGGTTTTTCTCGACCGATCGCCGCAAGTTCATCGTTGCCGATACGCCAGGGCACGAGCAGTACACGCGCAACATGATAACGGGCGCGTCGACGGCCGATCTGGCCATTATCCTGGTCGACGCCCGTAAGGGCGTGCTGCAACAAACGCGCAGACACAGCTATCTTGTGTCGTTGATTGGTATCCGCAATGTGGTGCTCGCGGTCAACAAGATGGACCTCGTCGATTATTCGCGCGAACGATTCGAAGAAATTTCGCGCGAGTATGGTGACTTCGCAGAGAAGATCGGGATTCAAGGGGTAGTGGCCATTCCAATCTCCGGTGTGAACGGCGACAACGTCGTAGCGAAAAGCGATAGGACTGCGTGGTACGACGGCCTTTCATTGATGCATCTTCTCGAGACTGTCGAGATCGATGAGGCGCGTTTGCAGGAACAGCCCTTACGCTTCCCGGTCCAATGGGTCAACCGTCCCAACCTCGATTTTCGTGGCTTCGCTGGAACGATTGCATCCGGCGCGGTGCGTGTGGGGGAGCGCATACGGATACATCCCTCGGGGCGGGAGAGCGCCGTGGCCCATATCGTGACGGCGGATGGCGACCTCGACGTGGCCTACGCTGAACAGTCTGTCACGCTCGTGCTCGCTGACGAAGTGGACGTATCTCGCGGCGACCTGATTTCCTCGGTCGATTCCCCCGCGCAGGTTGCCGACCAGTTTGAAGCAACACTGGTGTGGATGAGCGACGAGCCTATGCTGCGCGGACGTAGCTATTTGCTCAAGATCGGCACGCGGACCGTTACGGCAACCGTATCGCCATTAAAGTACAAGGTGAATGTCAATACGCTCGAACATGTGGCCGGCGAGAGGCTGACTCTGAACGAAATTGGTGTTGCGGAAATTGAGCTTGACCGCGCGATTGCTTTCGACCCATACGAGCAAAATCGCGAAACTGGCGGTTTCATTGTGATCGACCGCATGACCAACAACACGGTTGGCGCAGGCATGTTGCGGTTTGCGTTGCGCCGCGCAAGCAACATCCACTGGCAGACCCTGGAGGTCGACAAACGCGCACGACGGGTGCTGAACGGGCATCAAAGCGGCGTTGTTTGGCTCACCGGACTATCAGGAGCGGGAAAATCGACCATCGCCAATCTGCTGGAGAGGCGCCTGCATGCAATGGGCAAGCGCACGTATTTGCTCGATGGCGACAACGTCCGGCATGGGTTAAACAAGGATCTGGGATTTACGGCTGAAGATCGAGTGGAGAATATCAGGCGCGTCGCCGAGGTGGCGAAGTTGATGGCCGACGCGGGCGTGATCGTGATCACTGCCTTCATTTCGCCGTTCCGTTCTGAGCGAGGCATGGCTCGCGAGCTTTTGGAAGACGATGAATTTATTGAGGTTTTCATCGACACCCCACTCGAAGTGGCTGAACAGCGCGACCCGAAGGGACTGTACAAAAAGGCACGCCGCGGCGAGTTGAAGAACTTTACCGGTATCGATTCGCCCTACGAGCGTCCGCTAAACCCAGAAATGCGCATCGACACCACGAGCACTCCCCCTGAAGCGGCTGTAGAAGCGATCTTCGACAAACTCCAGGCAATGGGTTTCCTTGACGTGTCCCGAGGCATGCCGCTCTGAGCCGGCGACTGCCGTGCGCATGGGCGCGCTCGTCCATGTAGCGCCGTTACCACCTCCTCGCGTTCATATTGTTATACGACATTCATTTATATATACTCCTCGCTGTCACTTACGGGAAATGCTGGAAGCGATTCCCGTGTTGACGGCGCCCTCAACGGGCGAGAGTCCAATGAGCATGGCGACGCTACGAGGTCAGGGAGAGAGTGGGGATGGCGGAAGGGAATCAGCGAGGATACGGCCCACGCGAGTCGATGGAATACGACGTGGTGATCGTCGGTGGTGGCCCCGCCGGGCTGTCTGCCGCGATCCGCCTGAAGCAGCTGGCCGCGGAAAAAGGCGCTGAAATCGGCGTTTGCGTGCTGGAGAAAGGCTCGGAAATCGGGGCGCATATCCTCTCGGGCGCGGTCATGGATCCGCGCGCCTTGAATGAGCTGATTCCGGACTGGAAAGAACAAGGCGCACCGCTGAACGTGCCCGTCACCGAGGACAAGTTCCTTTTTCTTTCCGAAACGGGGGCTAAATCTGTGCCGAACTGGGCGCTGCCCGACAACTTCAAGAACCACGGCAATTACGTCATCAGCCTCGCGAATGTCACGCGCTGGCTGGGCCAGCAGGCCGAGGCGCTGGGCGTGGAAATCTTCCCCGGCTTTCCGGCCGCCGAAGTGCTCTACAACGACGATGGCTCGGTCAAGGGCGTCGCCACCGGCAACCTGGGTGTCGGCAAGGACGGCGAGCCCACCGGGAACTTCCAGCTCGGCATGGAGCTGCACGCGAAGTACACGCTGTTCTGCGAAGGCTGCCGCGGGCATCTGGGCCGCCAGCTCAACGAGAAGTTCAAGCTCGGCAAGGATTCGGATCCGCAGGTCTACGGCATCGGCATC
>NZ_JAMBPR010000089.1 GCF_024206475.1 Paraburkholderia sp. CNPSo 3274 | reverse complement strand
TGGCGTTCACGCCCGCCTTCAGCGCCATACCCGCGATCGACACGCCCGGCTTCAGGCAGGCTTCAATCAGCCTCTGTTTGTCACGCTTGTCGAAAGTCCGCTTGCCTTCGACACCAACGTTGGTCGCACGCAAGGGCAAAAAATCTGCGCAGTTCTCGTCCATGAAGGGTGTGTCCATTAAAAAACCGTGGACACATCCTGCGCTGTTTTCAGATCAGGATCTATGTGAGGAGAAACTGCCGCTTACGATTGTGTAGCTCCCGCCCCAGAACGGCCCCGCGCGGTACGTCTGCTTGAGGTTGCCAGCAGTCTGCAGGTCGGCGATCGTCGGCGCGGTGAGCGGCGAGTTGCCCGACTGCGTGTACTGGGTGAGCAGCGTCGAGAAGTTCTCGTTGGCCCAACGGCCCAGAGCGTCCGTGATCACCGCCTCGTTCTGGCCTTCAGTAGCGAGCAACGATGCCAGATGCTTCTGGATGTCCTCGCGAATCGAGTACACCGTCAGGATCGCAGACGCCGCCAGGAAAACCGCCATCTCGATAATGCTGCCCATGCCCGGTCCTTAGCTGCGCGTCGTGTACATCGCCACCGTGGCCACGTCGCCGCCAGAGGCACACGCATTGCCTGCCGTCGCACTGCTGAACTTCGTCGACGGGCTCGCCACCACCGTGCCATTCACCGTGACCTCAGTGAAGATATTGGCGACCGCACTGATCGACATCGAGCAGACCGCCTTCGGCACCGGATAGCTCGTCACAATCGCGTCGTTCGACGACGTGACCGTGCCAGGCTCGGCCGTCACCTGGCCACCAAAAATCCCGGTCACCGTCGAGTAGTCGCTTGCCACGCGAGCGCCAGCCGCATCGAACGCGTGATTCTGCGCGAGCGTCGCCAGCGTCTCCGCCGAGAAGTCGGAGTCGTTCGCGGTGGCGTTCTGGATGCCGGTGTGAAACATGCCTGCCTCACTCTTGAAGGTGGAGGACTGCACCATGTTGCGCACGAACGGCACACCGTAGAAGAGCGCGAGCGACAGCAGCGCCGCAGCACCGAGCACCGCACCCGCCTCGATCAGCGACAGTTCGCCGCTCTGCTTCTTCAGGCGGCCGAGACGACGATGGAATTCCTTCTGTTCGGGCGTGCGTTGGGAGACGTTGGTTTTCATGGAGGTCCTTAATTGGAGGTGTTGCCGGTCGCGGCGCCGAGTGCGTTCTGCATACTCGTGACGCCGGTGACGACGTATGAGCCGACACCGATGCCGATGAACGCCGCTGCGGCGATGCCGAGCAGCACGTAATGGGTAATCCGGGCGTTGCGGCGTACCGCCTCAACGACGCGATCGAGCGAACTGCGCCCGAGCGACTTGATCGCATCCACGAAGTTGTCGCGACGCTCTGCGTCGGCGATGCGGTCGACGAGCTCTTCCGAGAAGATGCCTGTCGCGAACGCGCGCATGGGTAGCTCGGGCGAGGCCTTCAGGCGTCGTTCCATCGTCGAAATGTGCCAGCGCAGCCACGGGTCGGCGTGCCGGCGCAGGCGCCCAAGCGCCCCCGCGAGCGTGAGCCCCGAGTCGAGCAGGCCCGACAACGAGACGATCAGCAATGCGGCGCGCAGGTCGCGGCGGTTTCGCCACATCAGCGGCGTCGCATCGATGCGGTTACGCAATGTTCCCGTCCAGCGCTTGAGGCCGTAGTAGTACGAAAACACACCCGCTGCGAGCAGGCACACGTTCAGCATCCAGTAGTCGTAGCAGTACGTGTCGATCGCATACAGCACCTTGCCTGCGGGCATCCACTGTTCGAGCGGCCGCACCTCGAGGACCTGCGGATAGACCATCCCGCCAAAGAGCATGCTCAGGCCGTACATGTAGCAGAGCAGCACCATCGGATAGGCCATCTGCATGGCCGTCGTGCTCGACAGCACGCGCTTGGCTGAAGCCGCCATCTCGCACAGGTCGAAACCGCGGCGTGCCGCGTCATCCTTGTCGGAAGCGAACGCCAGATCCAGCAGCGAATACTCGTCGACGGGCACGAACGGCTTGATCGCGAGCGCGAGCCCATCGCCCTTGCGCATGCGCTCTTCCATCTCGTCGTAGGCGAGCCAGACGATCTGCCGGCGATCGCGCGCACGCTTTTTGAGCACCTGGAGGCGCTCGATCAGCGTCTCGCGGTTCCGCAGTCCCGTGGCCTGCTCGATGTCGAGGCGTGATTCGCGATAAAAGCCCTCGCGCGCCTTCTGGAAGCGCCACCTAGCGATCTTGAGTCGCTCCGCACGCGGCAGGCGCATGCAGATGCCATAGAAGACACGGCCAATCACGATGGCATCCTCCCGTCACGATCCGGCAGCACCGTGTAGACGCGGAACGGTTTCATCGAGCGGTCGATGAAACGAGGATCAATCAACCCCTGCGAAGCCTTGTAGAGCGCGTGCTCATAGATCGTCTTGCCCGTCATGTCGGCCGAATCGAAGCCTGAGACCCGTTCCTTGCGCCACGCCGCCTCGGCCCCACGCCAGTCGCGTACAACGATGTGTTCGAGGAACTCGGGCGTGGGCCGGTAGAGCTCCATCGCAAGTGTCTGGCCCTTCGTACCCCCCGCCACCTTGCCGTCACGCGTGAAGAGCCCCTTCTTGCGGCAATGCTCACAGCCATCGTCGTTGCGGCATGCCATTTTCGACGTATCAAGGCCAAACTTCGTGCGCAGCAGCTCAAGCTCGGCTGGGCTCATGACGTCGGCCGCAGGCTTCTTGCAGTGCGGGCAAAGCATCGGAATCAGCTTCTGGTTGCCCACCGCGTTGATGAACTTGTCGGATGCCACTTCGTCCGCTGCCAGCCGCAGGCGATCACCCAGCAGGCGCATGAAGACGCCGATGATGCTGTCCGCGTGGATCGTGGTGCGCACCGGGTGGCCGGTCAGCGCAAGCTCGACAACGAGACCTGCAATGGTCGAGTCGAGGATTTCCGCGACGGTCAGATCGTCCGGGTCCATTCGCATGAGCGTGCGGATGATTGTCGCCACCTTGCGCCGGAAATCTTCTTCGGTTTCGTCCAGCCCGCGCGGCACGGACTGGTCCGAGAGCCACGGCAACGGGTACTCCGAAGGCATGCTCACGGCGTACTGCTTTTTGAGCTCGCGCCCATCGACCATGTACGAGAGCGCCCGCAGCAATGTGCTTTTGGCGGAGCCGGTCTCGCCGGAGATAAGCACGGCACCACCGCTGACGTGCCCCAGCGATTCAATGATCGCGAGCTGGCTGGTCTCGATCCCCATCGTGTCGGGCATGCGCACGGTGTAGTTGCGGAAGTTGCCGTCCAGGATGCGCATCGCCACGTCGAAACCACCCATCTGCGGGGCGCTCTGCCAGCGCAGGTTCAGCGTGGCAGTCGCGAGCGCGAGCGGGATCATGGCCGACTGCGGCGCGGTAGGCTGGAATGCGTTGCCACTGTTCGTGTTGCTCTGGACGAGATCCTGGTAGGCAGCCGACAGCGCGCGGAGAACGGTCGCCTTCGGCATCCGGCGATAGGTATAAAGGTCGCCGTCAACGCGAAACCGGAGTTCCGCATCGGACTGGTAATCGCGTGATTCCCAGTGCACGTCGCTCGAACCGTATCCGTGTGCGGCGTCATTAACGTCCCTGAAGAGCGCAAGCGCGCGCGAGCCTTCGGGAACGTGGTTCGATACCCGGATGCGCGCCCGGTCGTAAACGTCGGCGATGACGGCGGCCGTCGCCACCATTTCCTCACGCACCGTGATATGCACGCGCTTGAGGTCGTTCAGATAGGTCGCATACAGAGCGGTTTCATGAAACTCGCGCGTTGCGATCACGACGGCCAGGCCAGCCTGCATGTCCACTGCCACGAACTCGCGGCGTGCCTCCGGCGTGATGCGCAGCGTCGCCTCGGGCGTCGTGTCGCAGAGGATCCGCTTGAAGTCGACGAGCGCCTGGGCCGAATTCAGCCGCGGCATGCCGACCGGCGTGTACTCGATGTCCGGAATCGCGAGCGCGTGGCCCGCTGCGGCGGCAGGTTCGGGAGTGTCGGTCGCCTCAGGTGGCTCGCCTGACTCCTGGCCCTCCTCGACGTGTGACGCGTCGCTTGCGTGCGCGCGAGCTGCTTCGGCCGGCACCGCAACGCGGACGCCTTCCTCGGTACCGCGCTGTGCATCGCCCGTCGCTTCAACGGCGACGTTCACAGCCTCCACAACGGACGGCTCAGCACTGCGTGCTTCGACATCCTCCACAACCGGGGGTGTGGCCGCTGCCGTGGCATGCAGATCGGGAGCGCCCCCCTCACCAGCCTTTTCAAACGCCTCCACATCGGTCACGTCCGCATCGCGCAGATACGCGCCGAGAGAGCCTGCCGGCGCACCGGGCCCCCTGCGCACCGGACGCGTCGCGCCGAACGCGGGCTCCACAGGCGCGGCCGATTCCGACTCCTCCACGAAGCTGCCGCGCCAGGCGCGAAGGCGCGCCATCATCCCGCTACGGGGCTTTTCGTTGCCTTCCAGATTTCCAAAGAGCGACATTAGTGCCTCCCGAAGCTTGAGACCGGTTGAGCCATGTTCACGCCTGGTGGCAACGGTGACGACAGGTCACCGAGTGCCGCGCCGGTCACGAACGTTGAAGCTGAGGATTCCTGTGAGTTGCCGCTCATCGGCACGCTCCATGTGCGCTTACCGTCGGCAACCGTGACCGAAAGGCCGTCGACCCGGCGCGCGATCCAGCCATTGAGGAGCTTCTCGCCAAGGCGCGCCGGATAGACCGCACCGTTGTAGTCGTACAGGACGTGCTGCCCACTGCCGTCGGCGAATGCACCGACAAACGTGACGGGAGAGGTACGCGCGCGGGGCACATACGGTCGCACGACAACCGCCGGAGCGCTCTCCACCGGCGCGGGCGTCTTGAGCGTGACGGCCGCACTGCTCGCGGGCGCATCACCGTCACCGCGAAGCGCGCGCGTGAGCTTGCTGCGTGCGAGGTCGTCGATATCGCGAAGGGTAAGGTGCGTGTCGCCGGTTGCTCCGGGCACGCTGGCCGGACCGGATGTCGATGCTGCGGCTCCGCTCGCGGATGTCTGCGGCGATACCTGCACTGCCGTCGTTGCGGTGGTAGCGGGCGCAACTGCGGGATGCGATGCCGGCGACGCTGCGACGGAGGCGGGTGCCGGAGCGTGCGCTATAGCCGACTCGAAAGACGGTGTCGCCGCAGACGCGGTGTGCGCAGCCACGACAGCAGCGACCACCGCCACGCGAAGTGATTTATTGGACGACATAGTATTTGCCCTTCGCAACGAAATGGATGCCGACCTTGCCCAGTTCCTCGGGTGCGGCGGTGTCGAGTTTCACGTTCAGTGATTCGAGGGTCATGTTTGGCGGCAGCGCCGCGAGCAGCGGCGCCTGCCACCGGTAGCCGTCGATCTCCCAGCGCCCTTCGCGCAGCAACGCGCTATGCCGCTCGCCAGCTGGTGGTGGCGACGCGAGCAGCGGATGGCTCGGTTCGAGCTTCACCTCGTAGCCAAAGCTCTTGATATCGAACGGCTGGACGGACATGCGTTGCGGCGGCGTCTGCAGCATCTCGATGAGGCGCTGCTCATCGGGCCAGGCCTTCATGCCGGTCACGCCCAGCGTGGCTGCCCGTGGAAGCGCTGGACCGCGCGCATACAGGTGCCGTCCGTCCGGCGCGAACGTGACGGGCTGCATGGCCGCTGGCGCAGTGCGCGCGAAGTCCTCGAACGAGCCGCCCGCACGCTGATAGGTCAGCGAGCAGAAACCCGTTGACGGGCATTTGGCCTTCTCGAACTGCCAGCCCTTGCGATTGGTGTCGATGTAGTCCAGCAACGCCAGCGCGTCGGGCGCCAGTTGCGATGCGAGTGGCGTGCGGCCCGCAAAGACCTGATGCATCGCCTTCTCGTATAGCTGGCTCCAGCTGGGCGCGGTGTTCACGATCGGGGGCGGGTTGAGCGCCCCCCACATCTGCTTGGCCCCGAATCCGGCGATCGCAAGCGCGAGCAGCACGACGATGGAGTTCGGAATGCCCGCAGGCACGCGCGCGATGCGGCCAGCTTTCTTCTGCTGCAGCAGCTCCGCGGGGCTGAAGGGCTCATCGCCCGGCGTGATCGCATCGCCCGAGGCCAGCACCGTGAGCGGCAGTCCAAACTTCGCACTCTGCTGCGCGATCTCGCTGCGCCGCTTCGCCGCGGCGGCCAACGTCACCACCTCGTCGTGGCGTACCGCGCCGCGTACGACGTGCACAAGATGCGCCTGTGCGCCGTCCTGCATGAGCACAAGCACGGCGGGCTTTGCGCGCACGCGCTCGAGCATCGCGACGCGTGCGGCGCCCGAGAAGAGCTTTACACGACGCAGCTCGCCCATGTCCGGCGCGCAGAAGCCGCCGATCAGTTCCGCACCGACCTTCATTTCGACGTAGTGCGTCGCGGAGAAGTCGCCCGCGTAGCGTGTGCGGCTTTCCTTCGCGCCCTTCTCGGAATAGGCACTCCAGTCGAGGCCGAACGCCAGACGCGCGCGCTTCTCTCCGGGCAGCGATTCGGTGATATGCATCGTCGCGCTCACATCGAAGGCACGACAGTGGCCGTCAGCATCACTATCTGGAACGTGCGCGACTTGTTCCACGTACCCGTGATACCGGCGAGGCCCCCGTTGGTCGTGCTGTCGGCGGTGTCCGTGACAGCGCCATACAGGACAACGGTCTGACCGTCCGACAGCGCAATGGTCTCGTCATCCTTGCTGCCGATCGTGTGTGCGAGCTGGATGGCCTGCGCCGTCTGGCCCGAGCCTGCGCCCGCGGTAGTGAACGGTCCGTTCTGCTTCGAGCTGTCACGCCAGTACGCGAGCAGGATCTGGTTGTGATCGTTGACCGCTGGCAGGATGTGCAGAAAGTCGCCGGTCGTGAGGGTGCCAGGCGTGAGGCCCACGACACCGCTCGACGTACCGGTAATGCTGCCGGACGACGGTGAGGTCGTGCGCAGGTAATCGTCCGACTGGAAGTTCGCTACCGACACCGGCAGGCCGTTGAGCGTGAGCTTCGAGACGGTGTTGTCGGAAACCGTGCGGCCATACTGGTTCAGGGCGTTGATGACCGCGTTCGTGCCCGAGAACGGCGCGTTCGGCTGCAGGACCGAGAGGCCAACCGTGCCACCGCCCGAGGAGAGCGACGTCGGCGATGCAAAGGTCACCGCCCACTTGGCCAGCCCTCCCTGAATGCTGTTGTAGACGATGTCGGCGTTCACCCCCGACTGGGTGCCCCGGTTCAGCGCAATCTGGATGGTGCGCACGCGCAGCATCACCTGGCGTGTGGAGATGGCGTTCTCGCGCTTGAGCATGTCGCCCATGCGGTCCGCCGCTTCCTTCGTGTCGTACACGATCACGAGGCGGCTCTGCGGATTCACCGTGATACGGCCCATCGGGGACTTCAACTGGTTGAGCGTATTCTCGATCGACTGGATCTGGTCGAAATCGCCCTTGCGCCCGCTCGAAGTCATGGCCGAGAACGACCCGGTATCCGTGCTTGCACCGCCCGTTGAGCCGGTCGACTGGTTGCCTGTCGACGTGTCCGTGCCCTTGGACATCCGCGATTCGATCGACACCTTGCCGGGAATCGCGGCGATCTGGTACATGCGCGTGACGAACCGGTTGATGTTGATGGTCGAGCCATCGAAGGACCAGTCAAGGCCGAGGTTCTCCGTCACGTCGTGCAGATAGCGACCGATCCCGCACGATTCGCAGGGCTGGTCGTACACCGGGTTGTCGTACACCTTCGCGCCGAAGCTCGCCTGCACGTTCTTTCCATCGCTCGATGCACGTGGAATCAGGCTGTCGCGCGCGATGAACACGTCAGGGCTCACACGCACCGGATAGCCGGAAGCGTTCGACACCAGCGTCGCCAGTGTCTTCATGTCGAGCTTCGGCGGAAACGTCACCTTCTTCTCGCGGAACACGGCGGGCAGCGTCGCCTCATACGCGAGGGGCACCGGGCGATCGCCGAGGAACGCGGTTTGCACAATCTCAACAAGCGGAATGCCATTTCCCGCGCCGTCGAGCGCGGCACCCGCTGTCGCATTCGCGTGGTCGTAGGCGCCATTGACGTCGCCTTGCGTGACGGCGCAGCCCGCGAGCGCTACGGCGCAGGCCGCCGCGATCAGGGTACGGATGGGATAGAGACGCATGATCACTCCTTGCAGTTGGCCGCGCGGGCGATCACCCGAATGACGTTGTTGGTGTGTTCGCACACGCGTGCGGGCGTGCGCATGTGGTCGGTCGCCTGCATGACCTGCGTGAGCACCGAGCGGAAGTCGCCCGAAAACGACGCGTTGAATTCGACCGGCAGGTCGTCGTCGATCTTCCACGCGAGCTGCCAGCCTTCGGTCTGCAGCCAGCGGTCGAGCGCATTGCGCAGGTTCGTGTCCTGCGGCGTGATCGTGAAGGACACCATGCCCGTCGGTTCGCCGCTTGCCGCACCGGGGACGACCACGGTCTTCACGTCAACGGATACCCCAGCTGAGGCCTGCGGCGTGGCGGGCGTGATCGGCGCGGCCGAGGCGAGAACCGTCGGCGCGACGGGCGTCTGGCCGGATACAGGCGCATGGGCGGGTTGCTGTTCGGGCGCTGCGGTGCCGCCGCTTCCCAGCATCTGCCAGCCGTCGCCTGCGGGCGCGGGCACCTTCGACTGGTCGGGTTGCATGGCGGCCACCGCCATCGTCACGGCGCCAGCGAGCGCGAGTGCAAGCAGGGCCTGCGTGATCTTCCGGGCATAAAGGCCGGAATCCTTCGGGAAGTGTTTGCTCATGATTTTTTAGTGACCCTGCAGGCGTCGGTAGATCGAATTGGCGTAGACAAGCTGGCGTGAGCTCGACGTCGCGTTGTACGCACCGACGGCTTTCCAGGTCGGCCCGAACTGTCGAAAGTTCGAGGCGAGAATCCACGTGCCCACGTAAGCATTCACACAGGCGTTAAAAAGGTGTTCGCGCTGGATGCCGAAGCGTGCGAGCTTCGGAAGCCACGAGGAGTTGATCTGCATGAGGCCGATATCCTCGCTGCCGTTCGCGTTGATGTTGATCGCGTTCGCGCGCATGCCGGACTCCTGTTGCGCGATAGCACGCACGAGGCGCGGGCTGATATGCCGGTACGCCGCAGCGTCGTCGATGCAGTCGGCCCGAGTCACGGCGGGCAGAGCGAGAAGCGCGATAACAGGCAGGACGGCGTAGCGCATCAAGCCGCCCCCGCACGCTCGAAGTACTTCACGTCGTGGCGACGAAGCACGCTCACCGTATTGCCGTCGGCCGTGACGATGAACTGCTCCGAGGTGCCGTTGAACCTGTAGAAGCGGCCCTTCTGCTCGCCCGAGCCCAGGTGATGCACGTCCGCGACAGTGACGTTGATGACCGTCGGCGCAAACTTGAAGTACGTCTGCCCGCCTTCGTCGAAGACGGCTTCGAGGTGCGCGCCGTTGCCAGCCGGGAAGTCATAGACGGTGCCCGCACTACGCGCCACCTCGACGCGGTTCGTCGGATCAGCGACAACAAAACGATCCACACGGTCGATCGTCATCACGCTGGTATCCGCATCCCACTTCGGATGCAGCGAGCTGCCATCCGCGCGCGTGAATTTCAGGTCCTTCGGTTTTGCGGCAAAACGGATCTGCGTGTGCGTGTCGTCGCCATCGCGGATCGCGTTCGCACCGAAGTACTTCGCGAGGAGCGACTCCGCTGCAGGCACCGCTGCGACAGCGTCCGACGCTGCCGAAACCGGGTCGGCATGCGTCACCGTTGCCCCCGCATAGGCCAGCGCACCGGACTTCTCCACATCGCGGCGCAGACGCACATGGCGACTGTCGAAATCCACGTCTGCATAGAGGCCGGTCTGCGTCATCAAACGGTCAAGCGCGTGCATCCAGTTCTCGCCAGGCTGCGTCTCGAAGCGGTTCGCCGCGGTCAGGTCCACATCCTTCTGCGCGGACCCGCTCCAGCCCTGTGGCACCAGCGCCTTCACGATCGAGGCCACTGCCATAGTCCCGTTAAGGCTACGCACCGGCTCGAGCGCGCCACGTTCGCCGATGAGCGCGAGGCGCCCGCTGAAACCTGCGAACGTCGCCGGCTGATCGTCGCCTGCGCCCGGCACCATGCCGTGACCGCCGATGAACGCGTTCGCGCGGTTCCAGGTCGCGACGGCAGCGTGGCCCGCGACGCTGAGCTGGATCGTGGCCGGTGTGCCGTCCACCACCATATAGGGGCCTTCCCGATGGCTGCCCGCCACCGAGATCGTCTGGCCGGCTCGCGGCTGGATATAGGTCTTTGTTCCATCATTGAAGACAAGCGCCGGACGCTCGGCGATGCCGCCCGCGATCTCGTAGTCGAAATCGAACGGGTCGGTATTTGCCGCAGAGGCAATCTGCGCAGCACCGATGGCGCACAAGGTCGCGAGAGTAAGAAGCCTGCGCGTCATCTGATTTGGCTCCGATCAACCCGGTCATTCATGGCGGCGAGGAACGGAGCGCCGCCGCTTGACAGTGGCATCCCATGGTTAAAATGACCGGCATGATCCTTGTCTACCGCTACCGCGTAAAGTCGCTCAACGGCCTGCTCAACACGCAGAGCCGGGCGGTGAACTACGTATGGAACTTCTGCAACGACACGCAGAAGCACGCGCTCAAGTGGAGCAAGAAGTGGCCAACGGGCTTCGACCTGAATGTGCTGACAACAGGCTCGAGCAAGGAACTTGGTATCCATTCCGGCACGGTCAACGCGACGTGCGAGCAGTACGCGAAGTCGCGCAGCCAGCACCGGCGTCCTTACCTGCGCTACCGCGGACGGAACGCTCTTGGCTGGCTGCCTCTGAAGGGCCGCGATCTCAAACGCGAGGGTGACTCGTTCCGCTTCGCCGGCAATACGTTCCGCGTGTTCAGCAGCCGCCCGCTGCCCGAAGGCAAGATCAAGGACGGCACCAACTTCGCCCGCGACGCACGCGGCAACTGGTTCCTGAACATCGTGATTGAGGTCGCTGACGTGTCCGCGCGTCCGATCCGCGCGGGTGTGGGCATCGACCTTGGTCTGAAGGACTTTGCTGCGCTTTCTACCGGCGAAAAACTGCCCAATGACCGGTTTGGTCGAAGCGCGTCTGACAAGCTGGCGAAGGCACAGCGTGCGCGCAAGCATAAGCGGCATATCGCGAAGCTGCATGCCAAGGTTGCGAATGCCCGCGCCGATTTCCAGCACAAGCTCGCGCTCAATCTGGTGCGGCGCTTCGATTACATCGCGGTCGGCAACGTGTCGGCCGCAAAACTCGCCAAAACCAGGATGGCGAAGAGTGTCTATGACGCATCCTGGTCGTCCTTCCGGGACAAGCTCCGTTATAAAGCGATGGCGCACGGGGCCACGTTCGAGGAAGTGAACGAAAGCGGTTCTACCCAGTCCTGTTCGGCGTGCGGCTCGAAAAGCAGCACGACGCGGCCGAAAGGTATCGCGGGACTGCGAATAAGGGAGTGGATCTGCAGTAGCTGTGGTGTCGTGCATGATCGTGATACCAATGCTGCGTTAAACATTCTCCGATGCGGACGTGCATCGCCGGTTGTGGGAATCCCCTGCCATTAGGCGGGGGAGGACGTCAAAGGCCCGCGTTGATCTGGTTGAGATGACGCACGAAACGCGCGAGGTAAGCACTGCCCGGCACCGGGTTGGCGCTGTGATAGTAGGCAATGGCCTTCGCAATGGAATGCGTGCGGCTGTAGTTCTCGTTGAGGATCGCTTCCGCAACATGGATGTTCGTTGCGGGCGCAAGGGCATCCCACGGCGAGGCAAAGCGCCACCGGTGGTAGCAGTAGTTGATCTGCATGATTCCGACATCGAAGTCGCACCGGCCCGCCGCGATGAGCGCGCGGATCGCGCCATAGGCGTCGGAGCGCGAGCGAAAGAAGAAGCCCCGGCCTGCAACGTTGAGCGTCCACGGCCATGCGCGGCCGTTGTAGGCCGACTCGTTCAGGGCGATGCCCGCAAGCACCTTCGGATCGACGCTCGTATGCAGCAGCACGAAGGGCGTCTCCGCCCTTGCGCACGCCCATCCTCCGCGGCCTTCCGTGATCGCGGCCTGCGCTTCGTCGTCGAGTTCGTCCGGCTGCAGCCAGCCGCTGCGAATCATGAGCCCCGCGAGCGAGACGTCGCGCGCGTCGACAGAGACAGTCATTCCCTGCTCCGGCGTGCTACGCACGGACTGCCCAACGAGAGGCGACGCCCATGAGTCGAACGCGGCCAGGCCGCAATACAGCACAGGCTTTCCGTCCAGTGCCGCAACTTCGCGAGCGCCGCTCGAGGACAGCACGAGCGAAACCGGGCTGATGAGTTGCGCAATCGAGGCCGCGTGCGCCGTGCCGGACAGGAGCGCAGATATCGCGAGAGAACTGAGGGCGCGCTTAACCACGATACGGCTCCAGATGGATATCGCGGTTCACCTTGATCATGAAGCGTTGGCCCGGCTTGATCGTGATCGTCGGTGGAATATTCTGGTAGCGGTTCAGGATGGACTGCGACGTCTGCGCCGCGACCTGCCCAGCCGTGTTACCCACTTGCGTGACGCCCAATGGACCGGTCGTGGTGGAACTCGTGTCGCTGGTGAAGTGGTTCAGCAGGATCGCGGTCAAAAACGACGCACCGAAGATCTTCAGGAAGTGGTTGTTCACGTCGCCGGAGAAACCGGCGTAGCCGTTCTGGTCCGCGCCCTCGGAACCATAGAGCGGAACCTGCTTGCCGTTGGGCAGGCGCATCTCGGTAGCAGCGACGAGAATGCTCTCCTGGCCAACCTTGATGTCGCTCTGGTACGGCGCGGTGATCATGGCCCCCTTGGGAATCATCAGGCAGGTGCCCGTGACGCTGTCGTAGACGTCCTGTTCGACCATGAGCGCGGCGGTTCCAGGCCGATCCGAGTTCTCCCCTTCCATCACCAGCACCGGAATGTGGTGCGGCGGCGAGAGCGTGCACGAACCCGACTGGCCCACGAAGCCGGCACTCAGGAAACCCTCACCCGACGCGGACTGCGCCTTTGCGTCTTTGAGGAAATCGAGATCGCGGTCTGCCGACGAGGTTTTGGTGTTGCCCTGACCCATTGCAGCCGCAAGCACCTTTGCCTGCGCGTCTGCACTGCCAGCCGCGGCTTGCTGCGCGGCGATTTGCTGCAACGCCATCTGTTGGGGCGTCAGGATGCCGTTCACGCCGCCCGCGTTCTGCGCGTCGGCCGGCGCCTTCACCTTTACACCGGGGATGAAGATCGGCGAGGCGTAGACGTTGTCTTCCTTTGCGCCAGCCGACAGGTCTGCGGTACGCGAGCCAGCTTCAAACTGGTCGAGTGACAACGCCGGCTTCGAACTGGCGGTCTGAGGCGCAGACGCCCCGGCAGCCGCGGCCTTGCGCGCGCGCTCTTCGTCGCGACGCGCTGCGGCCTGCTGATCGCTGATGATCCGGTCGATGTCGTTCCCGCTGGGCCCGTGATCGACGGAGGCGGCGGCCTTTGCTGCCTTGTCATCTTTCGCCTGCTGTTCGGCCTTGTCGCTTGCCTTCGACTGGTAGTAGTAGCCCATTGCGCCGATGAGCACGGCGAAGATCGCGCCAACAGCCACGAGCGCGTTGCGGGGCGACTTGCCCTTGACGACGCGGTCCTGGTCGGAGGTCGGGGAGGAGTTCTGCGTCGACATGCGTTCAGAACCCGAAGAGGCCCGGGCGACGGCGCGTGATCGTCACCTCGTCGTTGGCGGCGCGCAGCACAATCTTGTCGGCCATCTGCTGGACCACGATGTACTGCCCGCGACGGATGAAGTTCGGGCTCACGTCATCGCCGTGATCCTTGACGATCGGCACGGCGAACGGCGCGTCCGCGGGCAGGCGCAGCCATACGGCCTTACCGTCGTCGAACACCGTCTCCGGCTTGAAGGGCGCAGACCCGTCTATCTTGTAGTCAAAGTTGAGCTTGTCGGGCGAGACACCGAGCGGGCCAGTGTCGTTCGGTCCACCCGCACCAGTTGCCATGGCACTCCCATCAGCGTTGTCGCGAGCGCGGACCTTGGCCATAAGCGACTCGGCATAGTGAAAGCGCACGCTCTGGTAGAAGAGCCCGCCCACCGGCGACGAGACGAGCGTCATGTCGTACTCGCGCATGTTGGTCGTGAGGTGGAGCGTATTCACAAGCCCCGGCTTTACCGGCTTGATATAGACGTGGTTCGCGCCATCCGTGTCGATGATCCACTGGACGGAGTCACCCATCGCTGGGTCGGTGATCAGCTTCTCGCCGGTCGCAAGTTCGATGGTCGTGAGCTTCAGCGGCGCAGCCATGATGCGGAAGATCTGGTCGCGGCTGTAGTTGAAAACTACGATGCGCGCGTCGTTGGGCATCGTGACCGGATCCGTGCCGGAGTTGTACGGATTCACCGGACTCATCGGGTCGCCCAGGATAGCGCCGACGTCGAGCGAACCGGCAGCCGACGTAACTTTGCGCGCGGCAATCGCGGGATGGGAAATCGCCAGCGCGCAGGCGAGCGCGGCGAGCGGCAGCAGTGAGCGGGATGCCGGGATCGTCATGCGGTTTTCTGGAGCGTGAAGAACGGGAAGTAGATCCCGAAGGGGTTTGTGCCGACCGCATCGTCCGAACTGGCCGGGAGGATCTGGTAGCGCAGCGTGAGTGCGTAGCGTTTGTCGACCGGTTTGTCGGCGGGAAACTGGGTCGTAGAGGTCGTGAACTCGACCACGACGGTCGAATCGTCCAGCACCGAGACGCTGCTGACCTTGACCTCGCGAACGAGCTTCGGATTACGCGTGATCTCCTGGAACGGCGCATCGTCCTTGAGCCAGGCCGCGAACTGGTTCTTGCCGTTGTCGACCATCTGCGACTTCACCGAATTGATATTGCGGGCAAGGCGCGAGGTTTCGATGGTCGGAGACAGCACCGGCTCAATCGTGAACCAGCGCTGCACCGACTCGGTGACGGACGAACGCAGCGCCTGATCGTCTGGCTTGTAGGCTGCGAGTTGCCGGACGAGCGGGCGGCCGCCGGCGTCGGCGGAAATGCCGTAAGACTTCACGACGGACGGAGGCGGCTGGCGCGTCCACACGGCGCCGGCCGCGACGAAGGCCAGAACGAAGTTCAGGATCTTCGAGTGGTTGAGACTGACGCGCAGGCGCGTGCCACGATCGAAGATGATCCCTTCCGGATCTTCTTCGGAATACCCTCCCGGTGCGGTGGAAAGGGCAATTTCTTTACGGGAACGACTACGAAAGAGGGGCATGACGCGCGCAGACTGTGGGCTCGCGTCAATTGAATCAGTCCAGGGCGTCGGTCCCCGGAGCAAAAGACAAGCTATTTTGCATACGATTGCGGCAGCAGCATTTTGGAAGCCGTTTCGTTTAGGCGCCTAAACGCTTAAACCCGGAATGGTGCAGTTTTTCGGTAGCTTTTGACCGGAATCCGATTGCGCAGAGGTAGTAGCCTTCGGTTCAAACGGTTCACACTTTCGCTCTCAGCCAAAATCCTTTAAAAACATTAAGTTACGACGAGAAGCGAGGCTTTTCCGTTTAGGCGCCTAAACGGGATTATTGCAAATTTCATGTCAATATATGACATTTTTAGATTCTAAAATTCAATTATTGCAACCAATACAAGCAATCAACCCAAAAACACGACTTCCGGGCTCCCACACTTGACACTAACTCAGGGCAATTAAGCTTTGGAGATCCGACAACGTTGACGATCATGGAACCGAAAACCAGCCCGAAACCTATTCCCAACAGAGTGACGGCCATAGCTGTCCATGCGCGCATGCGCGCTAACTCCGCCTCGCATTACGAACTTGGCCTGTTTTATCAAGCTATGCTTAAGAGGCGCCTATGGTCTTCACACCGTGATCTAGCGGAATCATTTGGCGTTTCCAGACCGAACGTATCGAAAGCGATCGCGTTAGCGCGCATTCCATCAGGAGTCGTCGACGCTATCGGTGGCGCGGAGCACATCAGCTTTCGCATTGGTCCACTCTTGTTGGACGCGATCGACAAGATTGGCGAGGCCGTTTTCATCCGAAGAGCGCGCGAGGCTGTACGTGTAGGTTACGCCGCGGTGGATGACATCTTGGAGTTCGCCGTGTTCGATAGAATCCCGCAGCGCGCGCCGAACAAGATTCAAGTTCACTTGGCGCGCGACAAAAAGTCACTACGCGTAGATATTCCTGATCTCGATGAGCTGCTACCGCATCTTCCACGAGTGGAGACGTTTATTTCAACGGCGTTCGTAATGTTTAAAGCGGCGCTCGACGCGGACATCGCCGCCAATGCCGAGAAAGCTCAACGCCGGCTGAGAACGAAATCGCCGGGCCCAAAAACCAGGACCCGGTGAAACGTCAAGCCGCGTCGCCTAGGTCAAGACGACTCTGTGGATGCTGGATGAACTGAAAGTCCAGAGAATTTACGGCGCGCCCGAGCTTTACGGGCTTCCAACTGATCACGAGATCGGCCTTCGAGTTCAGTTCATTCACAGCCATCTCAATCACTCTGCGCTTGATGTCCGCGAATCGATATGTGTCCGGTATCTCAAGCACGTTGCGAAAATCCTCCAAGGTGATCAGCAAACGACCTCGATCTCGCTCGCGCATTAACAACTCGAGGAGGCGCCACGAATAGAGTGATTGAAGGCCTCGCGCAAACTCGATCTGATACGACACAAACCGTCGCTGCAGCAAGAAGATGTGTGGCGTCAGGTCCGGCGAGAATGAAATCTCTGCCCAGCCCTCGCCTTCGTGGTACACGGCTTTCCAGACCCAATTGAGAGATACCTTCCGTGGACCATCCATGTAGGTCAGCGTTCTCTTTTGGAGGCTCGCGCAACCATCCCGCAAACCCTCGTACGCTGCCGTTGCCTGCTTCTCGCCAGTTCTAGGAGCCAGCGCTGCCAACGCAGCGAATTCGTCCGCTCTCACACGAACCGAGACATAGCCGTTCGAGCGCCCGTGCAAGAAAGGAGATTTTTTGCTGTCGACGCAACGGAGCGCCGCCATCATCACGCGCTTCTCGTTTAGCGAGAGTCCTTGCTGAGCATTCACCAGCGCCCGACTCATGGCGACAGTGCCCCTGATCCGACCGTCGCCGTCCGTTGCGGGCTCGTCCGAACTCTCGATTGTGATCGGTTCAACTTCTACAATCTCTACCTGCGGTTGCTCTTCGGGTTGTTTTTTCTTTCGCGGCACAAAAGTGACTCCTCACCATGGACGTCACAATTATAAGGTGACATCGGCACTAATCAAGTCACCATTGTGGATAACGGTCGGAATGCGTCCACTCCAGACCGGAATAAGTCAACTTGGGGTCGGATTGCGTCACGTCGAGGTCGGAATGCGTCACCTCAAAAGTAAAAGTAGACGCCAAAAATCTCGAATAAACAAATAGTTGCGAAGATTCGCCGACCGTTTACAAAAGGTTTTACAAACGAGTTTACTAACTGTCTTACAAAAGAAGCCTAGATAAAGTCGCTGCGAAACAACAAAAGGCCCAAAGCGCGGAGCGTAAGAGGTTTCGAACGGGCTTCGGAGCCTATCAAAGGTCGGAATACGTCACTTTTGATGCGCCGCGACAAACGATCTTAGGAGCGCCAATCCAGGTCGGAAAATGTCACCCATGAGACGAGTGCTCCACAAGCACTCTGTTAGCTGGCAAGACCTGGGCGCAATCGCTGAGTGTTGGCGGCACTAACTCGCAGATTCCAAACAACTTTTCCGTCAGCCTTCCGAACATAGGTGACATTGTCCGACCCAATCGAGGCCCTAGACGGAAAGGTGACCTATTCCGACCTGCTTTTGACGATACCGTCTCCGAAAGGTGACTCATTCCGGGCTGCTTTCGCGGCTAAAAGATGACGTTTCCCGACCCGGAAACCTGAGTCACGAGCAAAGTGACGAGCCAGTGCAGTTGCGCAAAATCCGAAAAGTGACGTTTCCCGACCCGCGCCCCCAAACTTAGTCCAGTTCTCGGTGACGTATTCCGACCCGCACGACCCCGCCCCAGCAAAAAGTGACGTTTGGCGACCCGCTTTTGCCGATGGGCAGGTTGAAAGGTGACGCTTTCCGACCCAGAATCACCGACGTGTGCCTTGAAGTGAGCGCTTGCACTCGTCCTTGAGGTCAAAAACGCGAAAGGTGACGCTTTCCGACCCGCGGCGCGAAACCCCTCTGTGTCGGGCGGTCTTTCAACAGGAACGGGATGAATAGCTGAACAGAAAGGTGACGTTTCCCGGGCTAACGCTGTGATGTCGACTCTGCCAATGCGATACATCGCATCCGTGGCCCGGAAAACGTCACCTTTCGAGTCCCGCCGTCCGCGGGCGGGGGGCCATCAGCTTTCCCGAAGGCGGATGCGGGAGCGCGCGCGGGATAGCGGCGCCCACCACGGGTACATCGTCAACGAAGTTCAATGTGCCTTGTGGCCGTCTTCGTCGAGAAGCTTTTTGAGTGCTTCGATATAGACCGCGGCGCGTTCTGGATTTTCCAAGGCCAAACTAACCTGAATATTGCCGTTACCCCACTCCTTGATTGCTCCAATCGAAGCGCCTTCAGAGCTCGAGATTTTGTATTGCCTTGTGAACGTCTTTCGTGGAGCGCGGCCCTGCGAAAGCCCCTCGCGTATCGCCTTCACCTTCAGGAATGACAAGCCTTCATCGACGATTTTCTGAGCAAGCTCGCGCGTCTTCGGTTCGTCAGTTGCCTTCAAAAATTGCGAGAGTTCGTACGAAATGTTGAGACCGAATTGCTCTGGATACAGAGCGATGAACTCTTGCACCGACGTCGGCAGCTCCAGCACAGCCAGGGTCTTACTGACCTTGGACTTTCCCTCCTCAACCAAGAGTGCGAGTTCGTCGTTCGTTTTCGCATAGCCCTCGTCGAGCAGTTTTTTGTATCCGAGTGCCACGTCAAGGACCGTCTCTTGTTCGCGCTCGTTGTTCGCGGCCCGCGCGAGTCTGTAGAAATCGATCGGCGCGAGGCCATCCAGGATCTTGAGGTCTAACGTGGTGCCGCGATTCCGCAGTGCCCCTTGCTTTCGATAGTGTCCGTCGATCAGTATCGTTCGCGTATTGTCGCTAGGGTGTCTCGCTGCAAGCGCGGGCACAAGCTGCCCGTCCTTTGCCATTGAAGCGGCACGGGCCGAAATCTTTTCCTCTTGATAGATGGTCCGGCTGTTCAGCGGATTATCGTCAATCTTGTCGATAGGCCACATAGCGTAGATCGCTGTAATCTTGCCGTCGCGCTCCAGCGTCTCTACGTAGGTATTGGGAGCCACCGCCCGGATCGGGGACTCGTCCGGGGCGGTTTCCAGAAGCGTCTCGCGACCGTCGAGGGCGGCTTCAACGCGCTCAAAGCGAGAAGCGATGCTCGTGTCCCGCAGTTCCTTATCGCGTTGCACGCCGGCGTTCAGTGCCGCTGAGAAGTTCTTCTTCGCCATCGTTACTCCCCTAGGACCTTCAGTACTTCGTCGACGAATGCGTTGATCTCCTTGTGCGCTGCTTTGGCACCGCGGATCTGCAAAACGGTGCTCCCGGAGACCTCCGCCTCCTTGTACGCAGTCCGGAAGCCCAGACGCGTCTTTAGCATCGGAATATCTTCATCTTGCTCAGCGGCTTCAAATATTTGCTGAACAATCGTCACCTTTTGATCCATGTTGGCGAGCGAGCGAAGCTTTAGGTCGGGATTTGTCACCTGAGCGGTAACCCCAAGCTTTTTCGCTTCTTGAACCGCCCAGAGGTTACCGCCCGAGGCGCCAACCGGGATTAAACCAAGATCGGAGATCAGCAGCGCAACGGACGGGGCACTGGACCGAATCGCCGGCGGGCAGTCGATGATTATGAAGTCATAGTCATCAACGAATTTTGCGATTTCACGATCCGGCCGTGGACTTCTAGACAGGCTCGTTAATGCAGCCGGGAACGGCCGATCATCAGACGCTGCGCCAACTGAAAGAGTTGCCGTGCCTTGTTCGTCCAAGTCTACGAGCAGCGTCTTATGTCCCCTTAAGCCGAGAACGCCGGCGAGGTTGCAGGAGGTTGTCGTCTTCCCGGACCCACCTTTCTGATTAAAGACAGTAATTATTTTTGCTGCCATGCGGGCTCCATTCGTTGTTCCGCTCAGGACACTCATCACTTGCGGTTTCTACGTAGAAACCGGCAGATATAAGGTTCGCAGAATGTTAGGCAGCGCGGCAAAATATTTCAAGGAAATTTGCCGATTTCAATGAAATTTTGTGGGAATCGAGCCTGAAGCCTTCGTTATCTCGTGTCGAAGGTCCGGGAGAGAAGATGTTCAACAACGGAGGTTTTGGATCAGCGCTACGGAAGTCATTTGGAGATTAGATTTGAGTTGGAGTTCTCCCCGGAGCCACACGCCGCAAAATGTGTAGATCTTCGGGAGCGACAGGCACACCCCGCGCTTTAGCGAATAGCGTGACGTGGTACAGCCCGCAACGAAAGAGTTTCTACGTAGAAACTTCCAATTACCGAGATGGCAACCGGACATAGAAACGAACGGCCTTTTCGCTCCGACCCGGCGTTCACGTAGCTTTCCGTAAAAGCCGGCGAGTCCTGGACGGGTGGCTGAAGCTAGCTCCTCTGTACGGCAACGATCAACGGTGACATTTAAAAAGTCGATTACCGAGCGCATCGTCCCATTAGTTCCGTTGCACCACCGCAGGGGAGGAAAGCACAGTTTCCACGTAGAAACTGAGGCTTCGACGTATCGACCGAGCGTTCGATGCTGGCCGGGCGCCGGCCAGTTTCTACGTAGAAACTGGCGACTGTGAGCGCCCCGTTCCAATCGGTTTAGCACGAGGCCGGCACAAACGAGTTTCTACGTAGAAACTTCCCATTACCGAGATGGCAACCAGACGTAGAAGCGAATGGCCTTTCCGCTCCGACCCGGCGTCCACGCAGATTTCTATTAAAAGCCGGGAGTCCGTGAAGGTTGGCTGACGCTAGCCCTCTGTACGGCAACGGTCATCAGTGGCATTTAAATTTAATTCTCGGGGCGCATCGTCCCGTAGTTGCGTTACACCCTGCGGCGAAGGAGATCGCAGTTTCAACGTAGAAACTGAGCCTTTGACGTACCGACTGAGAGCTTGATGCTAACTGGGGGCCGGCCAGTTTCTACGTAGAAACCGGCGACTGTGAGCGCCCCGTTCCATCTGCGATCGTCTTAGCGCGAGGCCGGCACAAACGAGTTTCTACGTAGAAACCGGCAAGTCAGGTACGCAGTATCTAGGCAATGATTGGTAAACGGGTCGGGACAGTGTGCGCGCGGGAAAAGCACCACGTTTCCCGATGACGAAACGTACGGGCAGCCTCGCCTTCTCCACCCACAAGACGGGCGAGTCCCCCTTGTTGAGGCGGACGTATCCCACGGGGCCCGGGGCAGTAGGCGTCACTGACTCCTGGATAAGGTCGCAGTTTGGCTCTGCGCACGATCCGTTCTCCGGGATAGAGCCGGAGTTTATCTCCGACGTTCTCCCCCGGAGGCTTCTCCGCTAGACGTTGCTCGACTCGATCCGCGCCGGATGTTGATCGAGAATCTTCTCTACGACGTCGAAGCCCCCTTGGTTATTCGCTGCTGCCACGCTGAAAGAGTGCCAGCAGCGGGCGAGGGAACGATCGAGTGACGCTTTAGGTGGTCACCCCTTCTCGCGTGACGATAAATCACCGGCGGGAGCGCGGTAAGCAGGTCTGTTTTGATAAGGGACTGCGCCGAGTGTGGTCGCGATTCTCAGCGCAAAAACGAACGGGGGAGTAGGGTGTTTTCGGTTTCACGGGTCTCTCGTACGCATCCGATGATGTGACAATTGCCGCGCTCGACTACGCTTTCCGCTCTCGGGACCCCGTACGGATAGCGGCCAGGGAAGAATCTCGGCGCTGAGTCGGCTGCTGGCGACTGGCGCAAAGGTCTCACGGCAAATCCCTATTGGTTTCTCCGAACCCGGTCCATGGAGTGGGGCATCGCCGCGCTCAATCGCCAGCAATATCAACGCAACCGCCGTGTCGATAAAGTCACGCTGGGGATAAGGGCCGCATCAGTCTATGAGCAACGCGAAATGCGCGCAGCGTGGCGACCACGTCGAGCGCAGTCCCTGGGGATCTGTCGTCCAGCCGACATGATCTCTGCAACGCGCGGAGTTTCACAACTAACCGTCACCGACTCGAATGCAAAGAAAACGCCTGCGGCGCGGAGCAGTGTCCGCTCGGACGCGCGACGGCAGGCAAGGCAAAAAGTGGCAATGTCGTCGCCGCCAGACACTCATTTCGCGGCAGTTGAAAGCGCGAGCGAGACACGATGAGCAGTCTCGCGGACCGTCGGGCGCGCTCCTACCTAACCTAACCCGGGCGCAAAGCCCCGGGCGGCTTTAATGGAATCGGAGCGCTCGGTGCAAAATCGTGAAACATTCGAATGAGCAGGCTATCCGACCTGAGAACCATATGTGATGGGACTTTCGGACGTTCCGCAAGGTTTTGTTTCACGGAATCCGAGATCGAGGGTCAGCAAATTTCACTGGGAAGACCGGCCAATCATCGGAGGCCTCGTCTTTGAGGCATGCATGTATCGAACGATACGTAATTTGTAGCAAGTCGCAAGCGTCTCAAGCCCGGTGTTTGGCGGACTTAATCGTACGAGGAGCGTGGCGCCGGCCAGTCTGCCCAGTTCCGAACCGCGAATTCCAGCCTCAAGTTACGGCAACTCCGTCGGGTTAATTCACCTCGAAGACGGCCCGTCCGAATTGGCGCAATTGACCCCGGCCCGGCGAATGAAACCGCATGTCTGATAATCCCGCTATCAGACTTGACGATGTTGGCAAACCTGTAAAATTAGAGCTGTCTACCCGGCAACGGGCCTGGCGGCGCGAATCGCGCGGCGGGGCCTGAGAGCCCGTGTGTGGATACAATGGAGCGAAAAAGCCCGACCGACGAATGATCGACTATGTGACCCCGCCGCTGATCGCCCGCCTGTTTCCGGACCCGCCCGACGACGCCATCGTCGTGACCGAGCCCCTGCCCATTGACCTAACCGTGGAAGCGGTCGGCATCGACTTTGCCGGTACGCGGTTTCTCGTTTTCTTCGCCGACGTCATGGCGTACGCGGGAAACGACCCCGATTTCGTTCGCGACACAGCCACTGCATGGAACAATGGTTTCATTCCGGCGACGGGTTCGCGCATCGTCAAGTTCCTGCGTGCCGGCGCCGACCGGGACACCATGTTCGACCCGGGCGCGTGGCCGCTGCCGGACCCCGGCATGATCTGGCAGTTCATGGAGGTGCTCGCTGTGGCCGTCGAAGGGCATGCCCTAGCGTTTCCGGCCGTGCGCCAGTATTTCTATGCGCCGCAGAACGGCAAGCTCGACTCGCTCTATAATAGGATGTCGCGCCGGTTTGGCCGGGGCGAATTCGGGGCGTCGTTCCGGTGTGTGACGCGGCCCGCCACTGACGAAGGAGGATTCTATGGCTTTGAACGCATCTAGCAGGTTGCGCCCGAAAGTGGTCGCGATGCAGAAGCGCGGCTTTGCCGTGGTCCTAGAACACACCGAGGCCGCGATGGCGAATGGCACGCTGCCGAAGCAGCCTGCCCGGCCGATCTATCGCGCGACGCTGCGCGTGCGCGCACGGCGCACCGCCGAATCCCGGCAGGACTGATTCCGCCCGGGCACCGACAACGCCACCTTCGGGTGGCGTTTTTGTTGGCGGCGCGCGGCGGCGGTTCTTCGGCCGACCCCGTGGCACTTGGCCTTATGGCAATTTAACAGCTGCTGTGCCGGGCTGTTTCTTAAAACGCGCCGGAGAAGTCAGCCGCGCGGTTATCGTTGCAGCGATCACCAGCAACGAATGGCGAGGCGCTAGGGTCCTCCTTTAGCTTGCCGTCTACCTGTTATCAACATGAAGAAAAGTGAACTGTTTCCGGATCCGTGCTGGGATGTTCGGCGTGTGTTGAACCAGCAAAGCAGGTATCCGCGGCTGCTCTACAAGTACCGTCACGTTTCGGCGCAGCATCTCGAGCCGCTTTTGCTCAGCTCCACGTTTTATCTGTCGTCGCGCGAGCAGTTCAACGATCCCTTCGATGCCCAATGCGTTGTCCGCGTCAGCGCAGACTTGCAGGCGCGCAGAGCCAGGCTCGAGCAGCTCAAGTCGAGCGCGAAGGGTAGGCGGGCAGGGCAGCCTGCCGGCCTCAACATGAAACAACGGGAAGCGCTGCATGGCGATATGCTGACGCACGGCCGTGCGAAGATACGGGCGCAGAGAGCGTATGACCTGAATGCAAACGCCTACGGGATCTACTCAATGGCGGAAACGCCCCGTAGTTTGCTGATGTGGGCGCACTACGCGCACAACCATCGTGGTGTTTGCCTCGTCTTCTATGTTCCCGCCGACCCCGATGTCTTCACGTACGCGTTGCCGGTCGAATACGGTGACACCTATCCATCGATGGAGTGGACCAATCCTGACAGGACCGACGCGCTGAGGTCTCTTCTGACAAAGAGTACCGAGTGGTCCTACGAGCAGGAAAGCCGGATCCTGCGCACGCACGGTGCAAAAACCCTCCTGCCGTTTGAGCGGCGTGCGCTGACGGGGATCATTTTTGGTGCAAGATGTTCGGCCGAGAACAAGGAAACGGTGAAAGCGCTTGTCGAGCGGCGTATCAGAGCCGGAGGGACGTCTCCAGCGCTCTTCGATGCGCATCTCGCCAGCGAAAGGTACGCGATCGGCATTTTCCCGCACGGAAAGCCGGCGCCACAAAGGTGGCGTGGCAGGCCAGCATCGCGCAGACGATCACGTCGGATCACACGTCCGTCGGCTGCCGCCGAACATTGCAGCGCTGATGCTTCCGGCGCGGCCTAACGGTGAGGGTGTTGCCCCATGGAAGTTACGAACTGACGGTCGCCAACGCCGCAGGGGGTGTCGGTCGGCTAGGCGTAGGCCGCCAAAAACGCGCGGCCGCCTCGGGTACCGGACGCCAAACTGGCCCACCCTTTTTACCTTCTAGACCGCGGTTCTGCTCGCAAAGCGGCCCTGCCGAACAGGGAAGGTTACTTGGGTCGGCGCGAGGCAGAGGCGCCACGAGTACGTTGGGCGGTTCTCGCTAGGCAAACGCAAGTCGCTACGCGGGCGTAAAAAATATTCGCGATCCCCCCTTTATTTAGAGCCATTTTGTCCGATCACCAAAACGTGGGTATCCAACCGTGATTTGCCCTTCGAGGCGTTTCGCGAAGTAAACGGACAAACTGATCTGACTATATGGCTCAAACCAAAATCGCATCTTTTGCCAAATGGCTTGCCGGTTCGTTGTTTCTTGCTGTCTCAGCCTATCTTGGGCAGCTGTATGCCACTATCGGCGCGGACGAGGCACAAAACCGCCCACGCCAGATTGATATCCAGAAGGTTCCCCAGCTTTCATGGGGCACGCTATCCCCCGTCCCGAACGCACGGTTCATCCTTCAGAACACGCAGACGAACGCGAAAATCGACCAGGTAGCCGACACTGAAATTGTGCTCTACAACTACACGGATCGGGACGCCGCCGAGACCCAGATCACCATTGCGGCCAACAACGCCGATGGCTCGCTCCCGGAGTTCCTCGGTGCGCGCGCTATGGATGGCGGTATCGAGGACTTCTCGGTCGCTGAGAGCATCAAGCCTGTTGTTCATGGCCGCACCGTGGCCTTTTCTTTCAAGGTGCCACAGGTGCTCCGGTCAACCAACGGCAACGGAAGTCACTCGTTCCAGCTCTACTTCGTCGGAAAGGTCGCCCCGAACCTTGCGGTTTCTGCGAGCGCGCCGAATTTTGGATGGCGAGCATGGGATTCCTCGCACCTGTTCGAAATGCAACTCGCAGAGCGCACGTTTTTCCAGCGGTACGGTGCGCGGTTGGCCATGATCGCAACGATCGCTGTCGCGTTGATGGCGCTGATTGCACAGGGCATTTTCCTCCGCAACCGCGAGAAGAAGCGCATGATGGCGCTGACTGATGTGGTCGATGAGACGCTCAAAAATGCGAAGCTCAAGGACCTTTCTAATGATCAGCGTCGCCTGTTGGCTTCTGACGTCGCGTTGAACAGTTGGACCTCAATCTACAAGTCTATGGGACGCCTTGAGCAGCAGGTTTCATCGAAGCCCGAGCGCGTTGCGTGAGCCGTGAGCTTGGCTGCTCCCGATTGCGGCGCCGGACTGCGGGGGCGCTGTTAATGTGGTCTACTCAAGCCGCTGGGCATTTCCCGATTGGCTACCTTCTTGCGCTGGCAAACCTTGACCACATGCATCATCAGGCAGAATTCGATGGCGCAGGGCACGACAAACAATGGGAACGCTCCTCAGTTATCCTCACACTGCAATGGGCCTTCACAGGCCCGCGCCCGCATACCCGTGCGATGGCTGGGACGTCGGCAGGATGGCAATGATGGTAACTCCACTTGGAGCAGACTCGCGTGTTCAATAGAAGACGCATCCCGTAGGAAATAAGGCTCCGAAATATGTACACTTTGGTTTGGTCGCATTCTTGGCACGGTCGCGGGTCTGGCTTTCACCTGATCGGCAACGGACCAAAAGCCGGCCGATCGCGAGTTCTACCTGACATCTTCCACTTCCGATGAACCCCGCTCTCAAAAAGACGGCAATCGGAGCAGTAACGGAAACGGCTGGCTCAGGCGTTGATGGGCCGTCAACCTTCGTTTTCACGATCAGCCCGATCCCGAAGAAGATCAACAAGCCCGGTCCCTTCAAGCTATCCAAGATCACGGAGGAATACCCGTACTTTTCGCATCTCCTGAACCTGACCGTGCAGGAAAAGGTTCGTGAATTGCCGGACTTCTCCGACGATAGGAATATCGCTGTCATGTCAGACATCGGTGGCGAACATGACGAAGCCAGGTTCGTTACCTACTCGTTCCTCTTCATGGCGTACGACAAGGTGGGACCATTCGAAGAGAAGGTAAAGGAGCTACGCAAAAAGTACGGTTTGCTGACGCCCTATAGTGAATTTGCTTATAAGAAGCTCAAGTCCGGCGCCAAGGCGCGCGCGCTCGCGGAATACCTCCAGATCGTCGACCGTTTCATTCATGGAGCCGTCGTTACGATTGCGATCGACACGAGCATCAAGACGGTGTTCGGAAGCGACAAAAAACAGGCACATCCCGCTATGCTGGAGCAGCTTGCGAAGGACGGTCTCGGGACTTGGGCCTGTCCTGCGGCCGAGCGGGTGTTGCGCGTGACGAACATCATCGCTGCCTTCACTGAGTTGCTTACTCACGAAAATCAGCGGCTGTTTTGGTACAGCGACAACGACCAAATCAACGACGACGGCAAGAAACGCAACTTCAAGCACACTCAGCAGATACTCGATCGCGTGCTGTATCTGACGCACAAGATCGACCAGATAGGGGTAGGGAAGTCATTCGATGAAAAAAGCTATCTGGATGATCTTTTGAGCGTGCCGGACCTCGCGGCAGGCGTGGTGCAGGATTTGTTGTTCCAGCACGAGACCGGAGCAGACGTTCCTGGCGGCGACGAGAAGATCATCGTGATGCGATGGATCGCTACACCCGCAAAGCACCTTGCCAAAATCACCATTCAGGTGAAGCGGATGGAGAACGGCGAGATCGGCTACGGGTCCGTGGATATGGCGGTGCCACAATAGCGCGAACTGCGCGAGATCGATAAGCTCAGTTTGAGACGGCGGTATGGCGGGGTGCAGGAGCCGTAATACGGCGCGAAGCTCAAGCTTGGCAATACGGGTTATCAGACTGGATGACGTTCTGCATGATCGCCGAGCGGCACATGTATGGCGTGACGTTGCCCGCGAGTTTCGTATCCGCTAACTGAGCGTTCATTATGCCGCTTGCTTTTGCTGGGCGGCATGCCAGCTTTGTTCAAACTGCATCGGACTGACGTAGTTCAACGTCGAGTGCAGACGCCCATGATTGTGGGAGTGTCTGAATTTTTGTGTGCAAGGCAGATAAAAGCCTGCCGTCTGGCAGGCTCATCAATTGCATTCTACAAATGATTTCTGGTGAAGCGATCCTCGTAGAGGATCGCGAACTGGTTCATCGCGGCTTTCCAGTCATGCGCGGCACGGCTCCAGTCAGCCGTGATATTGCGCAAGGCCAGCCAGAGCAGTTTGGTCGCGGCCTCGTCCGTCGGGAAGTGCCCACGCGTCTTGACGATCTTGCGTA
>NZ_JAMBPR010000088.1 GCF_024206475.1 Paraburkholderia sp. CNPSo 3274 | reverse complement strand
CTCCCCCGCCGCCGCCGCCCACGCCCGACGAGACCGCCGCGTTCGAGGCGGAGCTGCTGCGCCTGCGCGACACGGCCCATCAGGAGGGGCTCAAATCGGGCCATGTGGCGGGCCAGGCGCTCGGCTACCAGGCCGGGCACGAACAGGGCCGCAAGCAGGGTTTCGAGCAAGGGCAGGCCGAAGCGCGCGCGCAGGCCATGCAGCTCGCGCTGCTGGCGCGGCGCTTTAGCGATGCGCTCGAAACGGCGCAAGCCGGTGTGGCGGAGACGCTCGTGGAGCTCGCGCTCGACATCGCGCAGCAGGTCGTGCGCCAGCACGTTCAGCACGACCCGACGGCGCTCGTCGCGGTCGCGCGCGAAGTGCTCGTGGCCGAGCCGCAACTCGCCGGTTCCCCGCAGCTCGTGGTGAGCCCTGCCGATCTGCCGATCGTCGAGGCTTATCTGATGGACGACCTTCAGACGCGTGGCTGGAGCGTGCGCACCGACCCGACGATCGAGCGCGGCGGCTGCCGCGCGCAAGCCGCGACGGGCGAAACCGACGCCAGCATCCGCACGCGCTGGGAGCGCGTGACGGCCGCGCTTGGCAAGGCGCGGCCATGGTGAACCACCCCCAGCCGCCGAGCCATCAGGCCATCCACACGGGCGGTCTCACGCCGCTCGAGCAGGAACTCGCGCTCGCCTCGTTCGGCCCGCTCGCGAGCGACCCCGCACAGCTTGGCGCGCTGCTCGTGGGCGACCTCGACATTCCGGTCAAGCGCGAGGCACGCGAACGGGGTGCCATTGACGCGATCGACGCGGCACTTGCCGCGGACACGGCCGATGCGCCACCAGGCCTGACGGATCACGGCGCGCCGGTCGAGGCCGAAGTCCCGCCCGCGCCCTACGTGCCGCCGGCGAACTACGACCCGGCCAACCCGTTCCTGACCACGTGGAACGCGCAACTGCGCGGCGTGCGCGAGCGCAATGCGCTCGCGCTGCCGCTGCGCGGCTGCGGGCGGCTCACGCGCGCGGCGGGCCTCGTGCTCGAAGCCGTGGGGCTGCGCCTCGCCGTGGGCGCCGAGGTGATGATCGAACTGCCGCCGGGCAGCTCGCTGCCGATGGCCGAAGCGGAAGTGGTCGGCTTCGGCGGCGACAAACTCTTTCTGATGCCGACGACCGAAGTCGCGGGCCTGCTGCCCGGCGCGCGCGTCTGGCCGCTGGAAACCGCGCCGATCGCCGACCCGAAGGCAGGCGCGAAGCGCCTGCCGGTGGGCTGGGGCATGCTCGGCCGCGTGGTCGATGCTTCGGGCCGCCCGCTCGACGGCCTGGGCCCGTTGAACACCGAAGCCGACGCGCCGCTCACGGCGCCCGTCATCAATCCGCTGAACCGCGAGCCGATCCACAAGGTGCTCGACGTGGGCGTGCGCGCGATCAACTCGCTGCTCACGGTCGGGCGCGGCCAGCGCATGGGCCTCTTCGCGGGCTCGGGCGTCGGTAAATCGGTGCTGCTCGGGACGATGGCGCGCGCGACCAGCGCGGAGGTCATCGTGATCGGCCTGATCGGCGAGCGGGGCCGCGAAGTGAAGGAATTCATCGAGCAGATCCTGGGCGTTGACGGCCTCGCGCGCTCGGTCGTCGTGGCCGCACCCGCCGACGTTTCGCCGCTGCTGCGCTTGCAGGCCGCCGCGTACACCACGTCGCTGGCCGAATATTTCCGCGACCAGGGCAAGCACGTGCTGCTGCTCATGGACTCGCTCACGCGCTATGCGATGGCGCAGCGCGAGATCGCGCTTGCCATCGGCGAGCCGCCCGCGACCAAGGGCTATCCGCCTTCGGTGTTCGCCAAGCTGCCGGCGCTCGTCGAGCGCACCGGCAATGGCCCCGAGGGCGGCGGCTCGATCACGGCGTTCTACACCGTGCTCACCGAAGGCGACGACCAGCAGGACCCGATCGCCGACTCGGCGCGCGCGATTCTCGACGGCCATATCGTGCTCTCTCGCGCGCTCGCCGAAGCGGGGCACTATCCGGCCATCGACATCGAAGCCTCGATCAGCCGCGCGATGACCGCGCTGATCGACGACCAGCATCTGAACCAGACGCGCGCGCTCAAGCAGATGCTTTCGCGCTACCAGCGCAACCGCGACCTCATCAACGTGGGTGCGTACGTAAGCGGGCGCGACGCCGTGCTCGACCGCGCGATCGCGCTGTATCCGCGCATCGAGGCCTTTCTTCAGCAGGGTTTTCGCGAAACCGCGAACTATGATCAGAGCGTCGAGATGCTCGGCCAGCTGATTGGAGCCAGGACATGACGAAACAAACCGCGCTGCAAACCTTGATCGGCCTCGCGCAAGACGACGTCGACGCCGCCACCCAAAAGCTCGGCCGCGTGCAGCGCGAGCGCGGCGAGGTCGAAAAGCAGCTCGAGGCGCTCATCACCTACCGCGACGAGTACCACACGCGTTTCACCGAATCGGCGCGCAGCGGCATGGCCGCGGGCAACGTGCGCAACTTCCAGGCGTTCATCGACACGCTCGACGCGGCGATCGAACAGCAGCGGCGTCTGCTCGAGCAGGCCACCGCGCGCGTGGAGGCCGCCAAGCCCGAGTGGCAGCGCAGCAAGCAGAAGCTCGGCTCGTACGAGGTCCTGCAAACGCGCCACGACGATGTGCAGGCCCGCAAGGACGCCCGCCGCGAACAGCGCGACGCCGACGAGCACGCCGCCCGCGTGCTGCGCATGCGAACGTCGCAACATCCGTAACACGTTTTCGAGGCCGCCAGCATGTCGCTCCTCTCTACCGTCTCCTCGCTGCTCGGCGCCGCCGCCGACGCAGTGACGGGCAATTCCGCATCGAACGCCGTGTCGAACTCCGCGTCGAACTCCATCAGCCAGGCGGATGCCGCCAGCCAGGGTTTCGCGCAGACGCTGCAACAGCAGATGAACGCGCAAAGCGCGCAGGCCAGCCAGAACGCTCAGGCGGCGCAAAGCGCGCAGTCGAATGCGTCCGCGCAGTCGAGCTCGCACGCGTCGAGCAGCAGCGCCTCGCAGAGCAGCAGCAACAGCAACAGCAGCAGTGCGTCGCAGACGCCAAGTTCGAACTCGAGCCAGGGCTCGCAGGGCACGTCGAGCGCCGATCGCCGCGCCGCCGCCGCGCGCACCCAGCAAAAACAGGCCACCGACGCGGGCGCGCAAGCCGCCGCGGCTCAGGCCCAGCAGGCGCAGCAGGCACAACAGGGCCAGCAGACCCAGGACGACACGAGCACCACCGCGAACGCCGACGGCAGCCAGACGAGCAGCGACAGCACGCTCGCAGGCGTCGCGTCCGCCGCTGCAGCAGCGGCCGCCACGGCAGCCACCGGCGCGGCAGGCGACGGCACGGCCACGGGCAGCGTCGCGAGCGCCAACACGAAATCGGTGCACGACGCCCTGCAAGCCGCGCTCGCGCAGTTGCGCGGCGGCGCGGGTGCGCTCACCACACATGTGACGAACACAGCCGGCGCGGCCGGCACGTCGGCGAGTAGCGCAACCACGGCCAGCACGGGCTCAGGCTCGAACATCGTCAGCAGCTTCGCCTCGCATTTGAGCGCGACCGCCCAAAGCAAGGCGTTCAGCACGGCCGCGAGCAGCGGCGCGAGTGCCGACGCGGCCAAGGGCGCCACGACACCCGCCTCCGACGCCGCGAAGGCCGCAACCGACGCGCTCACGGCAGCGGCGCAGCAGCAGGCAGGCGCCGCCACGCAGACCGACGCCACGGCGAGCACCGCCACGACCGACGCGCTCGCCGCGACCCAGGCCGCAGCGGTCGCCGCCGCGACGGCCGCGCAGGCCCAGGCCGCTCAGGCGGTCAGCGCAACCGCGAACCCGGCGGCCGCGGCCGCCGCCTCCGCGTCGATCGCGCCGCAGGTCGGCACGAACGACTGGGAAGACGCGCTCAGCCAGAAGGTCGTGTTCCTCTCGAACGCGCACCAGCAGTCGGCAGAGCTCACGCTCAATCCGAAGGATCTCGGACCGCTCCAGGTCGTCCTGCAAGTCTCGGACACCCACGCGCACGCCCTCTTCGTCTCGCAGCACCAGCAGGTGCGCGAAGCCGTCGAAGCGGCCCTGCCGAAGCTGCGCGAGGCCATGGAGCAAAACGGCATCGGCCTTGGCAGCGCGAGCGTGAGCGACGGCTTCTCGCGGCAGATGAACCAGCAGGCGCAGCAGGACGGCAACGGTTCGGGCCGCTCCGGCGGTTCTGGTTCGGGCTCGGGCAGCACGCTAAGCGCGGCGGACGCCGCGGACGACACGAGCAGCGCCGCCGCGAGCGTCACGCAGCGCTCCGTCGGCCTGATCGACACGTTCGCCTGACCCTTTCCCCACACACTGCCTGAACTGCCCGGCTCGTTAGGGCAACGCAGCCGCGCCCAGCGGCTGCTTGCGCTGACATCGCGCCCCGCGCGCCCGCCTTACGGCGGCGCGCAACAAAACCACGAGATAGCCGGAATTCCCCCGTCTATTCCTCCCATCGCTGAAAGGCAAAAGCCGGAACAATGCAGCATGCCCGGACTGACCATCTGGTCGGTGCCCCGGACCCTCGCAAGCATCCAGGCTGACTTTTCGACATGGCGACCACCACCGCATCCCAGCAAGCCGCGCCCCAGAGCGCGAAACCCGGACCGATGAAGCGCATTATCGTCATCGCGCTCATTGCGATCCTCGCCGCCGCCGCGGCGGGCGGCGCGACGTGGTTCTTCATGTCGCGCCACGCGGCGAGCGCGCCGGCCACACCGGCCGCCGCGCCGCCGGCCCTGCCCGTGTACTACGCGCTCGAGCCGATGACCGTCAACCTGCAGTCCGACGACGGCGAGTCGCACTATCTGCGCATCGGCCTCACGCTCAAGCTCGACAGCCAGGCCACCCAGGACGCGCTCGTCGCGCGCATGCCCGAGATCCGCAGCCGCCTGTTGCTCGCGCTCTCGAACAAGCATCCGTCCGACCTCGCGCCGCTCGACGGCAAGCGTGCGCTCGCCACCGAGCTCGCCGTGCTGATCTCGCAGCCTTCGGGCGCGAACGAGAAGCCGACGCACGTCGAAGACGTGCTGTTCACCGAATTCGTCGTCCAGTGAGCGTGACTGACATGATTCCCGCGATGGAGGGCCAGTCATCATGACGATGGGTCACGACGAGTTCATGTCCCAGGAGGAGGTCGATGCCCTCCTCAAAGGCGTCACCGGCGAAGTCGATTCCGATTCGGGCGGCTCCGAAAAGCAGGGCGTACGGCCCTACAACATCGCGACGCAGGAACGTATCGTTCGCGGCCGGATGCCTGGCCTCGAAATCATCAACGAGCGCTTTGCGCGCCTGTTGCGCGTCGGCATCTTCAATTTCATGCGCCGCACCGCCGAAATCTCGGTCGGTCCGGTGCGCGTGCAGAAGTACAGCGAGTTCACCCGCAACCTGCCGATCCCGACGAACCTGAACCTCGTGCACGTAAAGCCGCTGCGCGGCACGTCGCTGTTCGTGTTCGACCCGAACCTCGTGTTCTTCGTCGTGGACAACCTGTTCGGCGGCGACGGGCGCTTTCACACCCGAGTGGAAGGCCGCGACTTCACACAGACCGAGCAGCGCATCATCGGCAAGCTGCTCAATCTCGTGTTCGAGCACTACACGAGCGCCTGGAAGAGCGTGCGGCCGCTGCAGTTCGAATACGTGCGCTCTGAAATGCATACGCAGTTCGCAAACGTTGCCACACCCAATGAGATCGTGATCGTCACGCAGTTCTCGATCGAATTCGGGCCGACGGGCGGCACGCTGCACATCTGCATGCCCTACTCGATGATCGAGCCGATCCGCGACGTGCTCGCCTCGCCGCTGCAAGGCGAAGTGCTCGACGTGGACCGCCGCTGGGTGCGCGTGCTCTCGCAGCAGGTGCAGGCCGCCGAAGTCGAGCTCACGGCCGATCTCGCGCAGGTGCCCGTCACGTTCGAGCAGATCCTGAACATGAAGAAGGGCGACGTGCTGTCCATGAACATCGCGGAGCACATCACCGCCAAGGTGGACGGCGTGCCCGTGATGGAGTGCGGCTACGGAATTTTCAATGGTCAATACGCGTTGCGGGTCCAGAAGATGATCAGCGCAGCCGACACGATGAAGGAAGGTGGATATGAGTGACATCAACGGCACGAGCGCAGACGAGCCGGTGCTTGACCCGGCTATGGACGTCGCCGCGCAGGACGCAGGCGGCGACTCGTCCCTGGACGACTGGGCGAGTGCGCTTGCCGAGCAGAACAGCAACGAAGTGCCCGCCGTGCAACCGGCGGCCGTGTTCCAGCCGCTTTCGAAAGTCGATTCGACGAAGACGGCCAACGACATCGACATGATTCTGGACATTCCCGTCCAGATGACCGTGGAGCTGGGCCGCACCAAGATCGCCATCCGCAACCTGCTGCAACTCGCGCAGGGCTCGGTCGTGGAACTCGACGGCATGGCCGGCGAGCCGATGGACGTGCTCGTGAACGGCTGCCTCATCGCCCAGGGTGAAGTGGTGGTCGTGAACGACAAGTTCGGCATTCGCCTCACCGACATCATCACGCCGTCCGAGCGGATCCGGAAGCTGAACCGATGAAACCCCAGGCTGTTCGCGGCGCCGCGTCCGGCGCCGCTCCTGGCGCCAACGCACAACGCGTGCGGAAGTCACGCGGCGCGCGGGTGCTGCGACTCTCGTGGCGCCTCGCCGTGCACCTCTCGCTCGCCGGCGCCGCCGTTTTCGCGGTCATGAGCGCGCGAGCCGCCGACCTTCAGGCGGTCAACGAAGCCACGCGCGCGGCGTCGGGTGCCTCAGGCGCGTCTGCCGTGATCACTGGCAGCGCGGTCCCCTCGCTCGGTTTCGGCGCGGTCGTGCAAACGGTATTGGGTCTGGCGCTCGTGATCGGCGTGGTGTTCGGCTGCGCCTGGCTCGCGCGGCGTCTCGGCCTGCAAGGCGGCCCGAAGAACGCGCTCGTGAAGACCGTGGGCGGCGCATCGCTCGGCGGCAAGGAACGCGTGGCCGTCGTCGAGATCGGCAACACCTGGCTCGTGCTGGGCGCCGCGCCGGGCAACGTGCGCTTGCTCCACACGCTGCCCGCGGGCGAACTTCCCGCAGGCGTCGCAGCGGCCGCTCCCAACGCCCCCGCCCTCTCGGGCACCTTCGCACAGCGCTTTCGTGACGCGCTGAAAAGCGAGGCGAACAAACGCATCAACGCGCGTTTCATGCGTCACGACGGCGGAGCGCAGTAAATGCACGGCAGTTCCCTTCATGCGCCGAGCGCAGGCGGCGACGTCCGCGCACGCGCGGGTACCCTCGCGAAGATCGCCAGAACGGCGCTCCCGTTCGCGCTGATGCTCGGCGCGGGCGCCTTCGCCCTCGCGCTGCCGCACCTCGCGCACGCGCAGGTGACACAAGCGGCGGGCCTGCCCGCCTTCAACACGAGCCCGGGCCCCAACGGCGGCACGACCTACTCGCTGAGCGTGCAGACGATGCTGCTGCTCACGATGCTGTCGTTCCTGCCGGCGATGGTGCTGATGATGACGAGCTTCACGCGCATCATCATCGTGCTCTCGCTGTTGCGCCAGGCGATCGGCACGACGACCACGCCGCCCAACCAGGTGCTCGTGGGCCTCGCGCTCTTTCTCACGCTGTTCGTGATGTCGCCGGTGCTCGACAAGGCTTACAACGACGGCTACAAGCCGTTCGCGGCGGGCACGATTTCGATGGAC
This sequence comes from Paraburkholderia sp. CNPSo 3274, assembly GCF_024206475.1. Classification (GTDB taxonomy): domain Bacteria; phylum Pseudomonadota; class Gammaproteobacteria; order Burkholderiales; family Burkholderiaceae; genus Paraburkholderia. The sequence continues at coordinate 20,704 of NZ_JAMBPR010000088.1, read as the reverse complement.
GACGCCGTGACGCGCGGCGTCGCGCCCTTCAAGACCTTCATGCTGCGCCAGACCCGCGAGTCCGACCTCGCGCTCTTCGCGCGCATCTCGCACGCCGCGCCCATGCAGGGACCCGAGGACGTGCCGCTCGCGCTGCTCGTGCCCTCGTTCGTCACGAGCGAGCTGAAGACGGGCTTTCAGATCGGCTTCACCATCTACATTCCGTTTCTCATCATCGACCTGGTGGTGGCGAGCGTGCTGATGTCGATGGGTATGATGATGGTCTCGCCCGCCACCATTTCTCTGCCCTTCAAGCTCATGCTGTTCGTGCTGGTGGACGGCTGGCAATTGCTGATCGGCTCGCTCGCGCAGAGCTTCAGCTAAGGAGTCTACGATGACACCCGAAATGGTCATGACGATTGCCCACGAGGCAATGTACGTGACGCTCCTGCTTGCCGCACCGCTCCTGCTCGTGTCGCTCGGCGTAGGTCTCGTGGTGAGCCTCTTTCAGGCGGCCACGCAGATCAACGAGACCACGCTCTCGTTCATCCCCAAGCTGATCGCCATTGGCGTGACGCTCGTGATCGCCGGCCCGTGGATGCTCTCGACGATGGTCGATTACATGCACCGCATGTTCACGAGCATCGTCTCGGTCGCGGCGGGCTAGCGCGCCGCGTTACCGCGCCGCTGCCACGCAGCTTTTCGGCACGCTCCATGTTCACCGTCTCCTACGCGCAGCTCAACGCCTGGCTCACAGCGTTCCTCTGGCCGTTCACGCGCATTCTGGCGCTCGTGGCGGTCGCGCCCGTGCTTGGCAACCGCTCCGTGCCGACGCGCGTGAAGATCGGCCTCGCGGGCTTCATCACGCTGATCGTCGCGCCCACGCTCGGCGCCATGCCGCAGGTCACGGTGTTTTCCGCCGAGGGCGTGTGGATCCTCCTGAACCAGTTCCTGATCGGCGTTGCGCTCGGTTTCACAATGCAGCTCGTGTTCGCGGTCGTGACCGCGGCGGGCGACATGATGAGCCTTGGCATGGGGCTGGGCTTCGCGAGCTTCTTCGACCCGCAGGCCAACACCAGCACGCCCGCGCTCTCCTCGTGGCTCAACATGATGGCGATGCTTGCCTTCCTCGTGTTCGACGGCCATCTGCAGATGCTTGCGGCGCTCGTCGCCTCGTTCCAGTCGCTGCCGGTCACGGCGAGCGTGCTCGGCGCCTCGGGCTGGAACCTCATCGCCAACTATGGCGCGACGATACTGACCGCGGGCCTGCTGCTTTCGCTGCCGGTGGTGGTCGCGCTTCTCATCACCAACCTTTCGCTCGGCATTCTCAACCGCGCGGCTCCGCAGATCGGTATCTTCCAGATCGGCTTTGCGCTCACGATGCTCGTGGGCATGCTCCTCGTCCAGCTCATGATGCCGAACCTGATTCCCTACTTCGCGCGACTGTTCGATAGCGGCATCGACCAGATGGGCCGCGTGGCCGGCGCGCTGCGCCCGCCGGGTTGAAACGAGCTTCGTGCAGGGCAATAAAAAAGCGGACCGAAGTCCGCTTTTTTTCGACCGCTCAATGCCTCGCGATCAAGGATTGATGTACTGGAACAGCGAGAGATTCTGTGTTGCAGCAAAACTCTTCTGCGAAGCCGTGAGCGCGTTCGACAGCTGCTCGAACTGGCTGATCGCGGCGACCGTGTCGGTGCTCATGAGGTCGGAGATGTTCGACGTGACCTGCAGCGAGTTGGTCGACGTGACCGTTTGCAGCGCTTTCACTTCCTGCTCGCGGCCGCCCACGGAAGCCTGCACCGTGATCACGTTCGAGAGCGAGTTGCCGATCTGCGTGAGGCCGGTGTTCAGCGCGTTGTTGAGGTTTGCGACCGCGGCGGTGGAGCCGCTCGTGGGCGTGTTCAGCGCAGCGATGATGCTGTCGATGCTCGCGAACACGTCCGTGTTCTGCGACGCCGTCGCGGGCGTGACCGAGAACGAGTCACCCGCGCTGGGCGTACCCGACATCGTCACGCTCATGCCCGCGCCGAGCGAGATCGCATTGCCTTCGGTGTAGTTGGCCGGCGTCGTCGTCGTTGCCGGACTGACGCTGTTGTCGGTCACCGTATAGGTCAGCGCGCCGGTGGTCGCGTCGGTGGCGAACGCGATCGAGTAGTTGTCGTTGTTGGTCGCCTGCGTCGGATCCGTCACCGTCACGCCGCTGATCACGCCCGTACCCGTGTTCGACGAACTGCCCGAAGCAACATTGGCCGAACCCACGGCCTGCACGCTCTGGAACACCGTCGTGCCCGTGTCGCCGACCGCGATGTTGCGCGTGCCGGCCACCTGCATCACGCGCTGGCCCGCGTCGCCGTTGTAGGTCACGCCGCCGCCCGACTTGTTCGAGAACACCTGCGAGGTGCTCTGGAAGCCGGAGAAGATGTAGTTGCCGGCGCCGTCCGTCGTGTTGGCGAGCGTGAGCAGCTGGTTGCGGTCGCCTTGCATCTGCTGGGCGATCGCCTGGCGCGCCTGGTCGGTGAGCGAGCCGTTCTGCGCTTCGATGATGAGCGAGTGGATGCTCTGCATCGTGCTCGTCACGCTCGTGAGCGTCGTGTCCTCGAGCTGCAGCGCGGTGAGCGCCGTAGTCTGGTTCGACGAGTACTGCGTGAGCGTCGCGCTCGTGGCGGAAAGCGTCACAGCCTGCGCGGCGCCGAGCGGATTGTCGGCCGGGGTCGAAATGGCCACGCCGGTCGAGATCTGCTGCTGGACCTGCAGGAGCTGGGACTGCTGATTCTCCATCGTCGACACGCTGGAGGAAAAAATCTGGGAAGTCGCGATACGCATGGGTCAGCGCCTCACTGGAAAATGCCGATCAGGGTCTGGAACAGCGATGCCGCCGTCTGGATCACCTTGCTGTTGGCCTGATAGAGCTGTTGATACTGCAGCAGGTTCGCGGCTTCCTCGTCGAGGTTCACGCCCTGCACCGACTGCTGCTGCGAAGTGAGCTGCGTCACGAGCGACTGCTGCGACGTGTTCGACGCCTCCAGCTGGCTAGCGGTGTTGCCGATCGAGTTGACGTAGTTCGCATACGCCGTGGTCAGCGTGGTCGATCCCGAGTACGCCGTGCTCGACGTGAGGTTCGCGATCGCGAGCGCATTGCGGCCGTCCTGCGTGCCGCTCTTGTTGCCCGCCACCGTGAACGAGTCGTTGTTCGAGGGCGTGCCCGTCATCGTGAAGCTCAGGTTGGTCGCGGTGCCGTTCGCGCCGGTCGAATCCGTGAGGTTCGTGATCGTGTAGGTTGCGCCCGTGGTCGGGTCGTAGGGCACACCGGTCACAGGAGGCGTCGCGGCGCTGTTGATCGTCACGGTGCTGGTGGTGGTCGACCCCGGCGTCGTGATCGTGACGGTCGTGCCGTTGGGCAGGCCGGTCAGCGTGCCCGCCGTCGAGTCGTACTTGAGCGTGACCGGCAGGTTCGTCGTCGAATAGCCCGTGCCCACCGCGCCTTGCGTGACCGTGCCCGTGCCTGCGTTCGTCGTGGCAGCCGAAACGACGACCGGCGTGGCCGCCGCGATGGCCGCGGGGTCGCTGGTCGCAACCGAGAAGCTCGCGAGTGCGCCGGCCGTCGGCTGGATCATGAACGAGTCGCCCGCGCTCACCGAGCCCGAAGGCGTAATCGAAAAGCCGCCGATCGTGATCGGCGCGGCGCCATTCGGCTGCGTAGCGACCAGCGAGTTCGTCGTCGTGTCGGTGAGGTTCCAGTTCGTGCCGTCGTAGCTCAGCTTGTAGTTGTCGGTGAGCGGCTGCGTGCTGTTGGTGAGCGTCGCGCTGACCGTGCCGGACGTGCTGGCATTCGTCGAGCTGGCCGTGACGAGCGGGTTGCCCACCGTGAACAGATTGCCGCCCGCGCCGCCCGAGAGCGTCAGGCCGAGTGCATTCTGCGAGTTCACCTGTGCGGCGAAGCTCGTCACGATCGCACCCAGCTGCGATTCCGCCGGATCGAGCGTGGTCGAGACGAACGAAACCAGGCCGCCTACGGTGCCACCTTGCAGCGCGGCCGACGACAGCACCTGCGGCGTGCCTTGCGCCGCGGCGCTCGCGCCGTTCAGGCCCTGCCATGTCACATCCAGCTCCTGCGGGTTGGAACTCGACGGCTGCGTGCCGAGGTTGTAGCTCTGGCTGCTCACCACGAGCGGCTGGCCGTTGCCGAGGAAGACGCTGTAGCCGGTGCTGCCCTGCACGACCTGAACGCCGACCAGCTTCGAGAGATTCGCCACGGCCTGATCGCGCTGATCGAGCAGCTGGTTAGGCTGCTGGCCGCCCGAGCTCGCGGACGTGATCTGCGCGTTGAGGTTCGCGATCTGCTGCGTGTAGGTGTTGATTTGCGAGGCCGCGCTCGTGAGCTGCGTGTTCACGCTCTGGCGCATCGAATCGTACTGCGAGCTCGCGGCGTTGATCTGGGTGGCGAGCGTCTGTGCGTCGGAGAGCACGGTTTGCCGCGCTGCGGGATTCGAAGGCGAATTCGAGACGTTCTGCAGGCCCGTGAAGAAGTTCGTGATCGCAGTGGCGATGCCCGAGGTCGGGCTGCCCACGAGGTTCGAGAGCTGCGTGGCGAGGGTGTACGAAGCCGAGTACGAGCTGCTGGTCGACTGCGCGTTGTTGAGCGCCGTCGTGAGGTACTGGCTGTAGGCGCGCTGCACGGTCGCGGTGGTGACGCCGCTGCCGATATAGCCGCTCGACGAGTACTGACCCGCCGATTCCTGGTACACCGGCGTCTCGACGGTGTAGCCCGCCGTCGTCGAGTTGCTGATGTTCTCGCCGGTGGTCGAGATACCAATCTGCGCCGCCTGCAGGCCGCTCAGACCGATCGAGAAAATGTTGGACATGCGTGATCCTCGAAAGCGGCCTGCCCCCCTGGCAAACCGCATGGTGTACTCACGGTATAACGGCAACGCACTGCAAAAATTGAGCGCCCGATGGGCGCGAAAACGTTAGCGAGCGAGTGCGAGCGCGCCTGCCGCGCGCATGGCGAACCGGCGCAACATGCGCTGCGCCGGCCAGGGTGTTGCGGATCGTGCTGGTGATGCGGGTGAAGCTGTACCGGTCAGGCACGCGCGAGCGCGCGGCGCTTCATCTCGAGCTGCGTGATATAGCGCTGCAGCGTGTTCTCGGCAAAGCCGGGCAGCACGTCGAAGCGAAAGCCCATGTGATAGCGGCGGTCGCCGTTGGGCAGGTCGATGAAACGCAACACGACGAGCGCGAGATCCACACGCAGCTTGCCGTGCGCGCGCAGGTCGAGTTCGACGTCGGCCAGCACGAGGCCCATGGCGAGGTCCGCCACGCGTTCGTCGGTCGTACGCAGCCCAAGGCCGCCGAGCGAAAGGTCATGCACTTCGTACGCGAAGCGCGGGCCACCGCTCGGCAGTTCGCCGCGGCAGATGCACGGCTCGAGCACGGGCGTGTCGACGCGGAAGTACTCGCGCCGCTGCACGTAGAACAGCACTTCGGGGAAATCGGCTTCGAACGCGGGGCGCCCTTCGAACTCGGTGCGCCGCGGCGTGGCCGTGCGGAACTCCACGCGCACGCCGTCGGGCGATGCGTGGAACAGGCACTCGGGCGCGGCGAGCACGCCCGTGTTCTGCTCGGGCAACGCGCCCCAGTCGAACACGAAAGTGCGCTCGCGCCCGTTGACGGCCAGAATGCGCGTGACGAGCTGTCCGCCGCGATACTGGAGGGTCAGGAAGTCGCCGCGATTGACGAGATTGCGTAGCTGGACGCCGATCTCGAGCGGATTGCGGCGCCCAAAATCGTGGGAGCCTTCTGCGCCCTCGCCTGCTTCCTGTGGATTCGACTGAACGGTATTCATCGGCCTGCCGGAAATTCGTGAACGTGCCGGCGCGTCATCGGACCCTTTCCGTACGCGCCGTTCGGGCGATCTGACTGCCCGTATTGCTTTTCCATCTCGCCTGCATTAGCGGCAGACATTACGAAAAATTTAGGGATTGGCCGTAAAAAAAATGTGCCTTTTCCCTGCATGAAACACACGTGCGCAGCTTCTTCCGGCAACTGCGCCGAGGCAACGTTTGCGATTGCCTAATTGACGCCAACCGTCGAGCCGATCGTCAAGCCATCCGCTGCATGATGGTCAGCAGCTTTTTCGCATAGTGCGGGTCGGTGGCGTAACCCGCGCGCTGCATGCCGTGCGCAAAGCCCTCGGCGCTCTTCGAGCCGTTGATCACCGACGCGTAGCGCGGGTTGCTCTTGAGCAGCGTGGCGTAGTCGGTCATCGCGTCTTCGTACGAGTCGTAGGCGCGGAACTTCTCCACCACGCGATGCGGCTGGCCGTTCACGTACTCGGTCGTGACCGTCGAGACGGTCTTGCCGGTCCAGTCCTTGCTCGCCTTGATGCCGAACACGTTGTGGCTCGCCGAGCCGTCGGCGTTCTTGATCTCGCGCTTGCCCCAGCCCGATTCGAGCGCGGCCTGGCCGAGAATGAAGCGCGCCGGAATGCCCGTGGTCGAGCTGGCCTGCTGCGCGGCGTTGGCCAGCTTGTCGACGAAGGCGTCCACCGAGGCGTCGCCGTTGCCCTTGACCGGCGGCGTGAGCGCGCTGTTGCCGCTGTAGCCCGAGCCGTTGGCGAGCGCGCCGTTGGCGGCAGCGTTGCCGTAGGCGCGGCCAAGCGCGCCCAGCATCGCGAGGTTGCCTTCGCTCGCGTCCTTGCCCGAAAGCCCCGAGAGCGCGCCCGCCACGCCTCCTGCACCGCCGGCGCCATCGGCACCGGCCGCGCCGCCCATGCTGCGCATGAGCTGCTTGAGCATCGCGTTCGCCACGCCAATGCCCTTGTTCGACATCTGCTGGGCGAGCTGCTGGTCCATCATCGAGGTGAACTGCGCGCCGTCGTGCGAGTCGAGCGGGCCGTCGTCGGGCGTCGCGTCGCGCATGCTCTTGAGCATCATCTGCGTGAAGACCGCGTCGAACTGCTTCGCGGCCATCTTCACGCCCTGCTCGGGCGAGGCGTTCGCCGCGGCGCGCATCGAGTCGAAGCCCTGCACGTCGAGCGCGAAGCGGTTGGTGAGGTCGAGGCTGCCGCCGCCGATGTTCTTCGTATTATCCAAGTTACACCCCTTAGATGATCTCGAGGTCGGCGCGCAGTGCACCCGCCGCCTTCATCGCCTGCAGGATCGACATCAGATCCGCCGGCGTGGCTCCCAGCGCGTTGAGCGCCTTCACGACCTCGGCGAGATTGGCGCCCGCCGTGACGAGCTTGAGCGATCCGTTGTCCTGCTTCAGCTGGATCTGCGACTGGCGCGTCGCCACCGTCTGGCCATTGGAGAACGCGCCGGGCTGGCTCACCGCCGTCTGCGTGTTCACGACGACGGAGAGATTACCGTGCGCGACCGCGCAGCTCTCAAGCGTCACCATCTGGTTCATGACGATCGAGCCGGTGCGCGCGTTCAGGATCACCTTCGCGGCCGGCGTGGCCGGATTCACGTTGAGATCCTGGATCTGCGCGATGAAGCCCACCTGCGACGCCGGATCGGCCGGCCCGTGCACCTGGATCGTGCGGCCGTCGAGCGGCGAGGCCGTGCCCGGGCCGAACATGTTGTTGACGGCCGAGACGATGCGCTGCGTCGTGTCGTAGTCCATATCGTTGACGGTCAGCGTGAGGAGACCGCCTTGCTGCGAAACCGGCGAGATCACCGAGCGCTCGACGATCGCGCCGCCCGCGATGCGGCCCGCGGCAAGCTGGTTCACCTGCACCCTGCTGCCGTTGGCCGAGGCCCCCGCGCCGCCCACGGCCACGTTGCCCTGCGCGAGCGCGTAGACCTGGCCGTCGGCGCCCTTGAGCGGCGTGAGCAGCAGCGTGCCGCCGCGAATGCTCTTCGCGTTGGCGAGCGACGAAACCGTGATGTCGATCTGCTCGCCCGGCCGCGCGAACGGCGGCAGCACCGCCGTCACCATCACCGCGGCGACGTTCTTCAGCTGCATGTTGTTGAGCGTCGACGAGGAACCCGACGAGCTCGACGTGTTGTTGATCGAGATGCCGAGGTTCGCGAGCATGTTCGCGAGCGTCTGCGTCGTGAACGGCGCCTGGGTCGTCTGGTCGCCGGTGCCGTCGAGACCCACGACGAGGCCGTAGCCGATGAGCGGGTTGTCGCGCACGCCCTGGAAGGTCGCGAGGTCTTTCACGCGCTCGGCGCGCGCCGGCGTCGCGTAAGCGACCAGCGCACCGCAGGCGACCACGAAACCGAACGCCACGCCCAGGGCGGCGAACACGTCCTTCATGCGCGAGCGGCGCGAACGATGGAAGCGGATCTTTACCATGGCGCGAGGTTCAGGAAGAAGCGTTGCAGCCAGCCCATCGTCTCGGCTTCGTCGATCACGCCTTTCGCGGAGTATTCGATCTTCGCGTCGGCGACGTCGGTCGAGAGCACGGAGTTGTCTCCGGCAACGGTGTTCGGATTGACGACGCCAGAAAAGCGCACGTATTCATTGCCCTGGTTGATGAGCATCTGCTTCTCGCCGGAGACGACGAGATTGCCGTTGGGCAGCACGTTCGTCACGGTCACGGTGATGACGCCCGTGAACGTGTTCGAAGCGTTTGCGCCGCCCGTGGCGTCGAACTGGTTCGCGCCCGTGGAACTCAGGTTCGCGCGGTTGAAGACGCCCGGCAGGAAGTTCGCGGTGCCCGCAAAGCTCGTGGCGCTGCCGCGCTTGGTATTCGCGCCCGACGACTTGGTCGCGTTGATGTTTTCGGAGATGACGATCGTCAGGATGTCGCCGGTATTGCGCGGACGCTGATCCTCGAAGAGCGGCCGTCCCGCGTAGCCCGGGTTGTAGATGGCGCCCGGCGAGAGGTTCGCGGGCGGCACGGGCGGCACGGCCGTCATCGGCTGCTGCACGATAGGTTGCCTGTTGGGAAGGTACGCGCAGCCCGCCAGCATCGCGAGCGCCACAGCCGCGACGAGCAGGCGGGCGTTGCCCGGTTGCCGCGCGCGGATGCGAGGAGGGTTTCGAACGGACTGCGACATATTCTTCACCGACTTGATTAACCAGGGACTCGACCTCAGACCTGCATCTGGCTGAGGGTTTGCAGCATCTGGTCAGAAGTGGTGACCGCCTTGCTGTTGATTTCGTAGGCGCGCTGCGTCTCGATCATGTTCACGAGTTCTTGCACGACGTTCACGTTCGACGATTCGACGTAGCCCTGGTTGAGCGTGCCCGAAGCGTTCTGGCCCGGCGTGGAAACCGTGGGCGTGCCCGACGAAGCCGTTTCCGACAACAGGTTCTGCCCGTTCGACTGCAGGCCGGTCGGGTTGATGAACATGGCGAGCTGCAGCGTGCCGATGGTCGTGTTGTTGCTCGAGCCCGGCGTCGTGACCGTCACCACGCCGTCGCTGCCGATGGTGAGCGAGGTGGCGTTGGCGGGCACCGTGATCGCCGGGATCACCTGATAGCCGCTCGCCGTCACGAGCTGGCCTTGCGAGTTGGTCTGGAACGAGCCGTCGCGCGTGTAGGCCGTCGTGCCGTCGGGCATCTGCACCTGGAAGAAGCCCGCGCCGTTGATCGCCACGTCCTTCGAGTTGCCGGTCTGCTGCAGATTGCCCTGCGTGTAGAGACGCTCGGTCGCCACCTGCTGCACGCCCGTGCCCACCTGGCTGCCCGAAGGCAGTTCGGTTTGCTGGGTCGAGTTCGCACCCGGCTGACGCAGCGTCTGGTACATGAGGTCCTCGAACACTGCGCGCGAGCCCTTGAAGCCATTGGTGCTCACGTTCGCGAGGTTGTTCGAAATCACGTCCATTTGCGCCTGCTGGGCGTTCATGCCGGTGGCGGCGATGTAAAGCGATCGGTTCACGGTGTCTTTCTCCCGGTCCGGCCTCGCGCGCGGCGCGAGGCGGCCTTCATTTAACTTGAAATGGCTTAGCTGAAGTTGAGCAGCTGGTTCGCGCTCTGCTCGTTCTGGTCGGCGTTCGAGAGCAGCTTGGTCTGCATCTGGAACTGGCGCGCGTTGGTGATCATCGAGACCATTGCCGCCACCGGGTTCACGTTGCTGCCCTCGAGCGACTCGGTCGCGACCTGCACGGTCTGGTCCGCGTCGGCGGGATTGCCGTCCGACGTGTGGAAAAGACCGTCGTCACCGCGCGTAAGCGCGCCTGCCGGCGGGTTGACGAACTTGATCTGGTCGATCATGGCGATCGCGTTGGCGGGGCTGCCCGGCGCGATGGCCGAAACCGTGCCGTCCTTGCCGATCGTGATCGCCGCGCCCGGCGGCACCGCGATCGGGCCGCCGCCGCCGATCACCTGCAGGTTGTTGGCCGTGACGAGCTGGCCGTTTTCATCGACGTGCAGGTTGCCCGCACGCGTATAGGCCTCGTTGCCGTCGGCCGTCTGTACGGCCATGAAACCCTGGCCCTGAATGGCGATATCGAGCGGGTTGCCGGTATGCGAGATCGCACCGGGCGTCATGTCCGAGCCAGGCGTCGCCGAGAGCACGTAGGTGCGCGTGGTCTGGTCGTTCACCGTCGAGCCGTCGCCGAACGACATCGGCACGGCGCGAAAGTTGGCGAGCTGCGCGCGAAAGCCCGTGGTCGAGACGTTCGCGAGGTTGTTCGCGACGACGGCCTGCTGCTCGAGCGCCTGGCTCGCGCCCGTCATCGCGGTATAAATCAGTCGGTCCATGGTGTGCCCGGTACGTGGTTAGACGCGTTACATCTGCAGCAGCGTCTGGTCGACGGTCTGCTGCGTCTTGATGGTCTGCGCGTTCGCCTGGTAGTTGCGCTGGGCCGTGATCAGGTCGACGAGCTGGTTCGTCAGGTCAACGTTCGACCCTTCGAGCGCGCCGCCCGTGAGCGTGCCGTGGTTCGTGCTGCCCGGCGTGGAGATCTGCGCGACGCCCGAGGCCGACGTCACCTGGAACTGGTTGCCGCCCAGGTTCAGGAGGCCGTTCGGGTTGTTGAAGTTGGCGAGCACGATCTGGCCGAGCGACATGGTCTGGCCGTTCGAGTAGTTGCCGGTAATCGTCCCGTCCGCGCCGATCGAGAAGTTCGCGAGCGTGCCGCTCGCGTAGCCGTCCTGGGCGAGATTGTTCACACCCGACTTGCTGCCGTACTGGGTCGTGCCCGTGAAGTTGAGGTTGACGGTCTGGGCCGAGGCGCCGTCGGTCGGGGTGACGGTGAGCTGGAACTGGCCGAGCGCAGCAGTGGCTGCACCCGCCGGGTCGGTCGTGCCCGAGAGCGCGCCCGAGGAATCGAAGCTCATTTTGCCGAGATCGGTCGTCGTGCCGTTGTTGACCGCATACACTTCGGCCGAGCCGGTGGCACTCTGCACGAAGTACAGGTTGATCGTCTGCGTGCCGCCAAGGGAGTCGTAGCCCGTGATCGAGGTCGAGTAGCTGTAGCTGTTCGAGTCGGTCGGGGAGAAAGTCGCGTCCGTCGGGGCGGTGGCCTGGGCGTTCAGGTTCAGCTGCGCCGTGACGTTCTGCGTCGCGACCGGCGCGATGTTGGTCGTCGGCACCTTGAGCGGCACGGTTTGCGCCGTGTTGATCACGCCGGTCGAACTCGCGGCATAGCCCATCAGGTCGTTGCCCGAGGCGTCGGTAATATAGCCGTTCTTGTCGAGCTGGAACACGCCGTTACGCGAGTACGTGATCGTGCCGTTGTTCGACATCTGGTAGAAGCCGTTGCCGTTGATGGCGACGTTCAGCGCCTGGCCCGTCGTGTTGATCGTGCCCTGCGAAAAGTCCTGCTGTACCGTCGAGAGCGAGGCGCCGAGGCCGATCTGGTTGCCCACCGACGTCGCGATGGTGTTCGCGTAGACGTCGGCGAACTGCGCCGTGCTCTGCTTGAAGCCAACGGTGTTCGCGTTGGCGATGTTGTTGCCGATCACGTCGAGGTCGTTCGACGACGCGGCGAGGCCGCTCAATCCTTGCTGGTAGCCCATGTTTGTCTACTCCGCGTTTATCGTGTTCAGAGAATGGCGCCGACGCTCGAAAGCGCGACGGTCTTGCCGTTGGCGAGCGAGAGGCTCGCGGTACCGTCCGACTGCTGGACCACGCCCTGTACCTGGCTCGCGACGAGCGCGGTTGCCGTGGCGGACTGGCCGTTGGTCGTCGCGGTCGCGCTGATCGTGTAGGTGCCGTCGGCGACCGCGTTGCCCGCGGTGTCCTTGCCGTTCCAGGTGACCGGCACGGTGCCGGCAGACTGAGCGCCGAGGTCGAGCGTGTTGACGACCTGGCCTGCCGAGTTGGTGATCGTGAGCTTCACGTCCGAGACCGCTGAAGGCAGCGTGACACCGAGCTGCGGCGCCGAGCCGCTCGCCACCGTGGCGCTGCTGCCCGGGGCGAGCACGGTCGAGCCGATCAGGAGCGCGGCCTGGGCGTTCTGGCCCGCCGAAAGCTGCGTGGAAAGCGACGTCAACGACGTGTTGAGCTGCTGGATGCCCGACACCGTGTTGATCTGGGCGAGCTGCGAGGTCATCTGCGAGCTGTCCATCGGATTCGTCGGGTCCTGGTTCTGCAACTGCGCGACGAGCATTCGCAAGAAGGTGGTCTGCAGGTCGCTCGCGCTCGTGCCGCTCGACGACGAACTCGAGGTCGAGCTCGTGCCGTTCATGGTGTCGAGCAGTTGCTGCGACACGGTGGCGGTGCTGCCGCCAATGGTTGTGTTGCTGGAACTCAACGCGTTCTCCCTCGATTGCGCTTCGTGCTTGGCGTGTGGTGGTGGCGGGCGCTGCTTCCGCTGCTTCGTTTCGCGCCCGCTGGTCTCTGTATGTACTGCAGTGTCCGTACTGACTGCGGCTTGCTGTGCTTCAGGTTCCGATCGTGAGCGTCTTGAGCATCAGCGTCTTGGCCGTGTTCAGCGTTTCGACGTTGGCCTGGTACGAGCGCGACGCCGAGATCATGTTCACCATCTCCTGCACCGGATCGACGTTGGGCATCGTCACGTAGCCGTCCGCGTTGGCGGAGGGATTGTCGGGGTCGTAGGTCTCTTTCATGGGCGTGGGGTCGTCCACCACGCCAGTCACCCTGACGCCGCCCACCTGCTGGCCCGAGGCCGTGCGCGCGCCGCCGAGCGGGTTCACGGCGAACACGACCTGCTTCGCCTTGTACGGCTGGCCGTCGGGGCCGGTCGTGCTGTCGGCGTTGGCGAGATTGGACGCCGTCACGTTCAGACGCTGCGATTCCGCCGTCATGGCGGAGCCCGCAACGCTGAAAATGTTCATCAGGGATGGCATGGTTTCGTTGACCTCACATCAGGTGCGCGTCACGCGCTCGTTGGTCGTTCATGGCTTCGTTACTGCGTTTTCCGGCAACGCCCGCCTGCGGCGATCAACTCGAACCCGAGGTGATCGCGGACATCATCGTCTTGATCTGCTGCGAGACCACCGTCATGCCCGACTCGAAGTGCAGCGCGTTGTCGGCGAACTGCACGCGTTCGGTGTCGAGATCGACCGTGTTGCCGTCGAGCGCGGGCTGCACCGGCGTGCGGTACATCAGCTGGCTCTTGTAGCTATCGGTCGGGCCGCCCGACGGGATCAGCTTCGCGTCGCCGGCCATGTGGCCCGACTCCGTGGCCGCCATCTGCATGCCGCTCGTCACACCCGCGGGCTGCGCCATGGCGAGCGGCTGGGCGTTGCCGCCCAAGGTGGCCGTCATGCCCACCGTGCCGCCGGCGCCTTGCTGGCGCAGCGCGCCAGCGAGCGAGGCCGAGAAGTCCACGTCGCGCGCCTGGTAGCCCGGCGTGTCGGCGTTCGCGATGTTCGAAGAGATCAATGCCTGCCGCGTGGCGCGCACATCGAGCGCTTCGCGCCCAAAGGCGAATTCGGCATCGAGTTTGTCCAGCATCGGGCGTTCTCCGTGAAGCGAAAAAGGATTCGGCGTGAGCGCGTCGGGCTCTCCATCGGCGGGGAATCCGGCGCAAACGTTAGGCGCGTGGCCCGAAGGCCTTTGCGCATGGAGTGGAATATTAGGCGGGGGTGGCAAGAACCAATCGGACGAATAGCCGGTAAAGCGCCCCTCTATTCGACGCTAGCGCGCGGGGGCCGCCGCCTAGAATGCGAGGCGTGTCAATGCATTCGATGGAGAACGACGATGCCGCAGACTGCCTCTTTGCGTAGGCCGCACGCCGGCCTGGAGCGGCGTGTGCGCGCGCTGTCGCGGCGCGTGTCCTGGACGTGCGTGCTTGCCTGCGCCATTGGCGGCGCGCTCGCTCATGCACAAACCCCGCCGCAAACCGAAGGCGCCGGCGCCCAGATCTTTATTGCGGGCAACGGCGACCGCGCGGGCTCCGACGCCGCGCAGATGAACGCGCTGCTCGCGAGCAACGCGAAGAAGGCCGCCGCGGCAGTGGCCAGCAGTGCTCCCGCCAATGAGGCCGCGCCGCTGCGTGCGGCCAGCTACGCCGATCTCAATTCGCGCGGCGTGCCCGAGGATGCGCGCGCGGGCGTCGAGTCGAACGGCATGATCACGATTCCGGGCCCCGGCGAGCGAGCATCCCAAGGCGACGCACCGCGCATCGTCACGATTCCCGCGCCGGGCGCGAGTGCCCAGCCCATGCGCGTGCCGGCGACCTATGCGAACAACGCGAACAATGCGGGCACGCTCCAGCGCGTGAACCTGTCGAGCGCCGCGAACCGCGTCGCCCCGGTAGTCGTGGACGCTGGCGCGAAGCCGGTTGCAAACGCAAGCACCAGCGCGCCTTCCAATCCCAATGCCAGCGCCGTCGCCACGAACGCGCAGACCACGCCCCCCGGCCAGCAGGACGGCGAATCGATCCGCGCCATCGCGCTCGGCTTCCTGCAGCAGCAGTCGGCGGGCTTACCGGGCCACGTGAGCATCACGGTCGCGCCGGTGTTTCCGCGCGGCCTCGCGGCCTGCACCTCGCTCGAGCCGTTCATGCCGCCGGGCGCGCGCACCTATGGACACACAACCGTGGGCGTGCGCTGCATTGGCGCGAAGCCGTGGACGCTCTATGTGAGCGCGCGCATTGCCGTAGACGTGACCTACTACGTGGCCTCGCGCCAGATCGGCGCGGGCGAAGCCCTTTCGGCCGCCGATTTCATGCCGCGCGCGGGCGACCTGGCAAACCTGCCGCAGACCATCATCACCGATCCCAACCAGGCGACGGGCGCCGTCGCGCTCGCGCGCATCTCCGCGGGACTGCCGCTGCGCACCGATATGCTGCGCAGCGCCGCCTCGGTGGTCATCGGACAAACGGTCAAGGTGATCGCCGTGGGCAGCAACTTCACGATCTCTGCCGAGGGCAGCGCGCTCAACAACGCGGAGCCCGGCCAGCAGGTGCGCGTGCGCACGAGCGGCGGCCAGATCATCTCGGGCGTGGTCAAGGACGCCGGTACCGTGCAGATACAAATCTAGGGCGGGCAAGATCTCGTAAGGGCCGGATCGAGCCGGGTTCAGGGCCGCCCGGCGGCCCGATCGGGCGGTTTCCGGCTTTGTGCGCCAGCACACGTAACAGCATGTAACGGTGGAATTTTTGCGCTAAAGTTCGGCCCGACCTGTGCCGTTATCAAGGTCAAATCGATCAGGAAAGCCCATCGTGAAAGTTGACTCCTCCACCCGCAATGATCCGCGCACGCTGCAGGATGGCCTCGCGCGTTCGCCAGGCGATTCGACCGGCGTAAGCGCCGCCAGCACCGACAACGCGGCCACCTCCGGCGCGGCGAGCGGCGCAGCGCTTGGGGCCGCGAACGTGAACCTCTCGTCGCTTTCGTCGACGATGCGCTCGCTCGCCGCGAGCGGCTCCGCCGACATCGACACGGCGCACGTGCAGTCGATCAAGGACGCGATCCGCAATGGCACGTTGCAGATCGACTCCGGCAAGATCGCCGACGGCGTGATCCAGACCGCGCGCGACCTCATGAAGCCGACGTCGGGCAACTGACGCTCGATGCACGAGCGCCGCGCAAACTTGCTTTTTTTGGTGCCTTGCAATGAAAGATGCCCTGTTGGCCACACTGATCGACGAACACGCCACGGTTGAGGCGTTCGCGTCGCTGCTCGCCTATGAAGAGAAGGCGCTCGTGTCGGCCGACGGCATGGAGGCGCTGCCGCAAATCGTCGAACAGAAGACGACGCTCACGCAGCGTCTCGCGGGCCTGGAAAAAGCGCGCGACGCGCAACTGGCCGGCCTCGGCCTGCCCGCCGGCCGTAAGGGCATCGAAATGGCCTGCGACGGCGACACGCGCCTTACAAGCCAGTGGGCGCTGCTCAAGGGGGCGACCGAGCGCGCGCGCCGCAAGAATCTCACGATCGGCATGATGATCCGCACGCGCATGGAGCATAACCGCCGCGCGCTCTCGATCCTGCGCGGTGAAACGGGCAACGGCGCGATGCTGTACGGTCCCGATGGGCGGCTGCCGGCGTTCGGGCTGTAAGCGCGCACGCACATCGTTCGCCAAAGACAAAAGCCGAAGCGGCGATGCTTCGGCTTTTTTGTTTGCGCGGCTCCAGTCCACCAACAAAAAAGCCGGAGCGCTCTCGCAGCCCGGCTCTTTCACCACACCCGCTCCGCGCTGACAGCCGTGCGGACCGGCTACCGCCTCAGTTCTCCTGGCCGGCCCACGACATCTCGCGCAGCCGCGTGCGCAAGCGCGCCACCGCCTGGCTGTGCAGCTGGCACACGCGCGACTCGCTCACCTCCATCACCGCGCCGATTTCGCGCAGGTTCATGCCGCGCTCGTAATAGAGCGACATGAGCAGCTTCTCGCGCTCGGGCAGCCGCTCGATCGCCTCGACGAGCGCGCCGCGCAGGCTGCCGTCGAGCAGCGCCGAAAGCGGGTCCGAATGATCGACGCAGTAGCGGTCGAGGAACGGTTCGTCCTCGGCGGAGCGGTCGAAGTCTTCGTAGTAGATGAGCTGGCTGCCGTGCAGTTCCTGCAGCATGCTCTGATACTCGTCGAGCGGCATGCTTAGATGCTCGGCGATCTCCGTCTCGCTCGCCGAGCGCCCGAGCCGCTGCTCCACCTTGTGCACCGCGCTTTCCACTTCACGCGAGGTGCGGCGCAGGCTGCGCGGCAGCCAGTCGTTGCTGCGCAACTCGTCGAGCATCGCGCCGCGAATGCGCTGGCTCGCGTAGGTCTCGAACTGCGCGCCCTGATCTTCCTTGTAGCGGTTGGCCGCGTCGAGCAGGCCGATCATGCCGGCCTGGATCAGGTCGTCGAGGTCCACGCTCGCCGGCATCTTGGCTACGAGCTGCAAGCCGAGCCGTCTCACGAGCGGCGCGTACTTCGCGAGCACGTCGGCCTGCGAAATTTTTCCTTGAGCGTTATACATCGTGCTCTCCACTTCTCTTCTCCCTGATTGGCGTCGTCGTGAGCACGTCAGACGTGCTGCGGCGACGTCCGCTGCGCGGGCGTATCGGTCCGCCAGCCCACATGGGCCGGCGCGGACGCGGATGTTGCATTGGGTGCGGGATGCACACCCGTCACGGCCGCAACGAACGAATCGGCGTTCGCGGCGAGCGTGCTGTGTGCGGCGTTTGTTGCATGCGTAGCGTGTGGCTGGACGCCGGCTTGCGGCGCGCCGTCCAGATCGTCGGCGGGTGCCTGGCCCGCCGCTTCATGTTTTTCGTCCGTCGCGACGAGCGCCGCGCTGGCGCGCGCCGTGGCCGGCGAGCACGCCGAGACCGCGGGTCGCATCGGCCAGTGCGGCAATTCGGCGGCTACGTGCCGGAAGTCGCGCGCGGCGGCCGTCGAAGGAAATGCATCGACGATGCAGCGCGCGAGCTTGAGCGCCTGCGCCATGTGCTGATCGGCGGCGACGCTTCCGGCGCTTTCGAGCGACACACTCAGGTAGCGGCTCGCCACTCCAGCGAGGTTCTCGATCGCGGCCTGCGCGTCGCTGGCGTTCGCCACGTGATTCGCGAGTACGCGAAACTGCGCGATCGCATGCGCGAAGTGCAGCCGTTTCATGCACGCGTAGGCGTCCGTGATCGACTGCGCACCGATGCGCATCACGATCAACAGGTCGTGCGCGTGCATGGCGAGCGGCGAAAGCGCGCCTTCGGCGTCGAGCTGCGCGTCGATCAAGACGATGTCCGCGGGGCCCGAAATGACCTTTCGCAGCTGTGCGCCCGTGTACTGCGCGCGGTTGTCGCGCGAGGCGGCCAGCACGCCGAAGCCGAGCGCATGGCGGCCCACGGCTTCTTCGAGCGTGCGCTCGCCGCGCATGACGGCGGCGAAGTTGCCTGCGCCGCGCACACCGCCTACCAGCGAACAGACCGAGCGGGGTCCCAGACACTCGTCGATCACGAGCACGTCCTTGCCCTGCGCGGTGAGCGCCGCCGCGAGATTGACCACGGTGGTCGTGCGCCCGGGCGAACCTGCGCCGCCCGTCACCGCGACCACGCGCGAGCCTTCGCGCGCGAGAAGCCGCCGCAGCCCTTCGGCCTGATCGATTACGAACTTATCCAAACCTGACCTCGGGAGCCTGCGAATTCGAACGCGTCGAGAGTGCCGACAGCAGCGCCGGGATATCGTCTTCGTGCGGCACGAACGGCGAACTCTCTCGCGGAATGCAGAAAGCGCTGCGGATCAGGAAGCGGCGCGTCGCCACATAAAGGTTCTCGGGGACCTTCTGGCCCGTCGAGACGTAATGCACCGGCAGCTTGTAGCGCAGCACGGTGTCGAGCGCGCTGCCCAGGTTGGTCGCCTCGTCGAGCTTGGTGAGGATGCAGCCCGTGAGCGGCGCGTTGTCCGGGCCGCTCTGGTAGGCCTGCACGACTTCGTTGAGCGTGTCGCCGTGGTTGGTCGCCGAGAGCAGCAGAAGGCGTTGTACCGGGCGGCCCGCGCCGCACAGCATGGCGATCTGGTCGGCCACGGCGCGGTCGCGCTGGCTCATGCCGATCGTGTCGATCAGCACGATGTGCTTGTTCTTGAGTTCGGTGAGCGCGAGCTGGAGGTCCGCGCCGTCGCGCACCGCGTGCACCGAAACGCCGAGGATCTTGCCGAAGATGCGCAGTTGCTCGTGCCCGCCGATACGGTAGCTGTCGGTGGTGAGGAGCGCGACCTTGCTCGCGCCGAAGCGCATCACGCAGCGCGCGGCGAGCTTCGCCGTGGTCGTGGTCTTGCCCACGCCCGTGGGGCCCATCAGCGCGAACACGCCGCCGCGCTCCATGAGCGCTTCTTCGTCTTCGAGCACGGGCAGGTTCGATTCGAGCACCGACTGGAGCCACTCCATGCCGGCCTCTTCGGTTTCCACTTCGGGCAGGCGGTCGATCATCATCTTCACGAGCTGCGCCGAGAAGCCCGCGGCGAACAACTGCTTGGTGAGCGCGCCCTGCACCGGGCTGCGGCGCTGGCGCTCGCCCCACAGGAGGCCCGCGAACTGCTCTTCCATCATGCCGCGCATGGAGGCGAGCTCGTTCATCACGGTTTCGTTGACGACCTGCTCGATGCGCGTGCGGATCGCTTCGCTCACGGTTTGCGCCGCGTTCGCGCCATCGGCGCCCTGCGCATGGCGGTTGCCGGGGGCGGGACCGGCAGCTTCCGGACCGTGGCCGAGACGCTGCGCTGCGCGGCGCGCGGCGACATGGGCGGCCTCGAGCGCCCAGTCGGGCGTGCTGGCGTCGACGCCAGGCGGCAGCACCGGATCGGCGACGCTGCCAAGGCCGCGCGCGGCGGCGGCGGCGGGCGTCATGCCCGGCACGCGCGGAGCGTTCTGCTGGTTCGCGATGCGGCGAGCGTGGTCGATCAGCCAGGGGTTCGATTCGGCCATCGTGCGCGGGGCGTCGCTTGCCGGCGCGCCGGCGGCCTGTTCGAGCCGCGCTGCGGCTTCACGTGCGGCGGCCGGGGCGCTGGTGTTCGCGGCCGGCGCGGTGGACGCAAACGATGGCGCAAAGGCCGGCGAGGCGAGCGACTCGGTCGCCGCCTGCAGCGCCATTTGCAGCGGCGAATGCGCATGCGGGACGGCTTGTTGCAATTGCGCCGCCTGCCGCGCGGATTGCAGCGTCGGCGGCATCGCCGATTGCGCGGCCTGCTGGCCCGCCGCGGCGCGCGAAGAAGGCGAAAGCGGCGCGATGGCGGCCGACACGGCCGCCGCTTCCTGGCCGAGCGAGACGGCGGTGTCGGCGGCGTGATCGCCATCGGCGTCGGCGCTCGCGCCGCCATTTTCGACGCCCACTTCCGGGCTCGCGCCGAACACCGAGGAGAACACGTCCGGCATGCCGCTCGCGTAGGGGTTCGCACCGCCGATCGGGGCGGCGAGCGCCGCCACAGCGGCGCCAGGCGTTGAGCGCGGCGTGCGCGGCATCTGCGTCATGGCGGCGGAGGGCTGCGCGAACGGGGCGCCTTGACCACCCTGGGCAGCGAGGCCACCCAGGCCTTGGGCTGCGGCAGCATCGGCCGGCGCGATCGCCGCGAGATCGCGGTCCGCGAGCGCGACGATTTCGACGCTGCCGTCGTCGAGCGTGCGGTTCGACAGAACGACGGCGTCCGCACCCAACGCTTCGCGTACGAGCCGTAACGCGTCGCGGCTGGTGCCACCGATGAATTTGCGAATGTTCAAGCTAAGCCCCTGATGAGGTGAGCGGCAAATGCCGCCGCCGGTCGTCTGTTGCTGGAATGGCGCTGGATTGCTGCCGGCCTGCCGTCCTATGCAAGCCCTTTTCCGATATTGGAATTATTTCGAAGGTGAGCCCCCCATGATCGATGGATCAGGGCGGAGAAATGCGGGCAATTCGCGGAATCGGTGGCGGGGGAAGGCGGGCGGGGGAGAATTGCGCGCCGGAAGGCG
>NZ_JAMBPR010000087.1 GCF_024206475.1 Paraburkholderia sp. CNPSo 3274 | reverse complement strand
GTCGTGAAGAGACCGTGCGCGTCAGCGCCGACGAGCAGCGTTGCAAGCGACACGTCGGCGTACTTGCCGCGCGCCTCATCAAGCACGTGCTGGTAGAGCACATCGTCGCTCGCGGCCAGGCCGATCTGGTTGACGAGCGTCGAGCGCATCTGCGTGACCAGCGGGATCGACGGATTGATCCGCCAGCCGGGATGTGCCTTCAGATGGTCGGACCAGAAGCCCGCGAGCCGCTGCGAAACGTCGAGCCATTCGCCCGCGCGCATGCCGGTGGGCGCGGGCCAGACGTCGAGCAGTTGTTTCCTGAGAAAGGTTGCGTCGGTACGCGCCGGGGTGGCGAGCATCAGGTACGCCTTCAGGCGGTTGTAGGCGAGCTGCTGCGCGTCATGGCTCTGCTGTTCGTCTGCACGGACCTGCGAGAATGCGCCAAGCTGCCCTTCGAGCGCCTGCGCGACGGGCTGGCGCAGGTTGCGGATAGCTACGGTCTGATAGGGGCGCCAGAGCGCGTCGAGCAGCTCCCCGCTGTGCGAGAGACCCGCGCGCAGATACCACGGTACGCCATGGTCGCGGCGGTATTCGAGCGTTTCAATCTGCTGCTGCAGGGCGAGCTGCGAGCGCATCGCCTGCGGCGAACCTGGCGCGGCCTCCAGGGCAGCCGACGCAGTCGTTTCGGCATCCTTCACGAGAGCGTGGTTACCGAGGCCCGAGACGACCAGCGCGACCGTCCACAGGACGGCCCCAATGAGCAGAAGCACCGCGAGCGCGTCGGGCCAGTAAAAGCCGGCACGCCTGCCCCGATAATAAGGCGACCCGCCAGCGATCTCTTTCCAGACCGGAAGCAGCGCGGCGGGTTGCTCGCGCGTAACCGCTACCGTCTGCGGCGCATCGGCAGGCTGACCCGGCACAGCGTTTGCGTTTCCGTCTGCGACCGGTACCGGTACGACGGTCGGCCCCGGAAAGACCGGCGCGAACATGACACCCGCGAGCGGTGCGCGCAGCCAGTTCGATGCGGCGAGCGCCCCGAGGCTCGCAGCAATCCGCGCGGCATGGTCGCCGACATACTTCGAGACTTCCATCAGCCATACCGCTTTCTCGCGCGTATATAGCCACACGCCCGCGTCTGCCGACCAATGCTCGACCTGGTTGAGCAACTCCGGCAGTCTGGCGGCGGCGTCCTGCGCCTGCCTGCGCGACTCGTTCGGCATGAAGGTGCCAACTGCTTCGAATCGTTCGGATGGACGACCCTCAGTCTCTACCGGGTGAAGGAACGTAACGGGTGCGGCCCAGCCAAGCGCAGTCGCGGTCATCGAGAGCGCGCGGGGCAGCTCCGTACCGGTCTCGTCGGCGCGGGCGACGTGAACCAGACCATCGACCGGTCGACGGCTACGCAGGTTGCGGATCTGGCCGAGCCACTTTTCTTTCTCGATACCGTCCGGCGCGACGTGAACAAGGACGGTTTCGCCGACGTGCATGACGCCTGCCTGCTTGAGCCCTGGCGCAACCTGATCGACCCGCTCGTCGTTGCCGTCGATCATCAGCCAGCGCAGACGGTTACGCCAGAACCAGCCATGCGCGACGCGCAGCTCCTCGGCCATGCGTTGGAGCCTCGCGTCGCGCTTGAGCGGCTTCGCCGCCTTGGTGCGGTCTCCGGTCTCACTGCGAAAGAGTCGCGCCGTGAAGCCGTAAGCGCCGGTCGCAAAGAGGACGAGGTGAACGACGACAACGACCGCGAAGGTTGAGAGGATGACGATGATCGCTTTCAGGTGAGACTCACCGGGCGAGACGCCGACCATGTCGCCGCGCAGCGATACGATGCCGATTGCGAGCAGGGCGACGACGAGCGCCGCGACGGGTATTCCCCAGATCGCCAGACGGCTTGACGGCGCGGATTCCTCCTTCGCGGTAGTTAGCTCAAGCGAGCGCAGGGAAAGCCTGGGGTCGTTCATCGGTATTCCGGTTGTTATCTAAAGCTGAATCTGTTGTTGCGGGCGTTACGCGCAGGACTGCGGACTGTAAGCCGTCAATGATGAGCTGCGGGCCGTCTGCCGCGCCTGATTCGATCGCCGCTATGATGGACAGCCAGCCGTTAGCGTCGCCGAGGTCGCCAGCGATGCGGTCGGGGCGTCGTTGCGCCTCGTCTTTTGAAATGGAATCCATATTGGCTGCGCGTAACGCCTTGTCGCTTCCGTCGACAGGACGCGTTATCCACGCTCGAACGATTGAGGCGAAGTCAGCCTTGCCCCATACCGCAGCGTTGGCGAAGCCGTATTCGACCTCGCCAGCGAGCCCGGTGACGGGCCTGTGCAGTAGCGCGGCGACCTTGACCGTATCCGGCAGCCGGAAGTATCCCGCCGTCATGAGTACGGCGACGCACCCCTCGGTGCTGCCTTCGGGCGGTTCCGCCTCGTGCCATGCGGTCGCGACGACGAGCAGCGGACGCGCATCCTTTGCGTCGAGCCACGCATCGGCAACCATCAGGCCGTCCGTAGCCGCTACCGCCTGAACCGCGAGCGGCGGCAGGCCCCCGATGCGCAGGGCGTCGGTGACCATCGCCACGTCTGCCTGGTCCCGGCCAGGCTCGCTTAGTACGCGAACCTGCGGCCACCATTGCCGCTCATATACCGTCAGCGCCCGCAGGCTCGCCTCCAGTGGCTCCAGCGCCTTCGCGATCTTGAGCGTCAGCAGCGGAACCTGCTTCGCTGGTCCCTGTCCAGCCATTGTTTCGTCGTCGGCGAAGGGATCGACGCTAACCGGTTCGTCCGCCAGCCAGTCTGTATCCTCGAAGCGAGCATGCTCGACGAACTGCATGCCTGCGCGGGGCATCTGCGAAGCAGGCACGCGCTTCTTCGCGGCAATCGCACCGGCAAGCGTCTGCTCGCCAAGCGGCAGGCAGCAGCCGAAACCGAGTACCTGGAGGGGCCTCTGCGCGGTGCGAAGCCGCTCCGCGAGCCACCGGCCCCGATGATAGTTGCGCCAGTACGCCCGGTACCAGAGGCCCTCGTAGCCTGCGCGCTCGATAGCAAAGAGGATCAGGAACGCACCGTTAGGAAAGCCAATGAAACAGAGCCAGAACCATCCCCCGCTTGCGGCCTGTCCTTTGGGCCAGAGCAGCATCGCGATGGCAACGCCAAAGACATTGCAGGCGAGCCAGATGCAGAACCACCACGGCCAGATGCGGGGGCGGCGTGGATAGGCGCTCGGGCGTCCAGCGGGAGAAAGATCGACCGGCATTACTCAATATTGACGTTCTGGAGCGACGAAATCAGGCGGCAACCACACGCGCAGCGGTAGTGATGGAAGGCAACCCATTTGCCATCGCGGTCGGGGAACTTCGCGTAGCCCTCGTCGATAACGGTTGGGCCGTGCTCGTCGCAAATGGCTTCGTCGCCCTTGCGGGCAAGCGGGCGACCCATGAAGTTGAACCATTCGGAGCCGCCAGTCACTTCGCCGCCGTTTTCGAGTTTGTCGCCTTTTCGGATAGGGGATTTCATATTTTTACAGCTACTTTTTTCCACATTGCTGTGTCTTGAACTGTGGGACATACGTCGCTTCAAACGATTGAGCTTTCCGCTCCTTAAGATTTATCACGTCGACCCCAAATTGATTATCCACAACAATAAATTTCTGATCATCGCTAAAGGCTGCATCATATACCCCCCCACCATACACCTCACTTTCAACAAGGCGAATTTTTGGCTTTACAAGATACACTGAAAGATGTGTTACCTGAGGGTAGCGCGCGTCAATTTTTTTCGGCAGCCCAAACAAAATCAAAATAGAATCATCTAGACTAAACACGCCGCCATCAATAGCATGATCAATATGCGCCGAGCCGATATTTCGCCCGTCATGCTCCACTATCATTTGGCCGCGACCATCAGTTTTTGCTGAATAACCTCCATCGCAAGAACTAACAACTGCCGCTCGCACATCGCCAATGAACATGGCCATCAAAGCCAGAAGCAAGTACTTTTTCATAACTGATCGCCCAATACTTGATATGCTTTTTTCGTCTCATTCCAACGCAACGGCGGACTTTTTACATCGTACGGGTTGACTATCTTGGTCACCGCGCGAGACGAACTCTCAGAAACCCCCTTATCCGCCGCCTTTTCGAGCGCAGTATGCACGCAGAAAAAACCTGCTGCATCTACGCAGGAATAGACATCATTCCCGAGAATCTCAGGATTATCCACCTTGGGACCAGCCTTGAAATGCCCGCCCTCCTTTTTCTTGAACCAAGCATGATCATACGAATTTCTATCAAGCCACCCCCGATACACCCAGTATTCTGCATAGTTATATCGCCCGGTAAGTTGCTTAAAGCCTCTCCCACGGAATTTAACGCCATCGCCTGCATCGGTATTACCCAACCCAATGTTGCCATCATATTTCGCAAAATACGCAACATCTTTCGCAGCCGCAGGGGGCGAGCGCAAATAACCATTTAGCTCCGGCATAATTGAGACATGATTCGTCTTAATTGCCGTAGAGATGGCAACCGAACATTCTCGCACAACCATCATATGGGCCGATTCGATTGCGCTTTGCCCAAAAAAATGAGCACTGCGTATCGGGTCGCAAATTCTATATTTTCTAAAAACCATATTGATGGCATTGCGATAGTGTTCGCGATATTCCTCCCCCGTCTTACCCAAGGCCGTGTAATTTGACTCATCATAGATTTGTGACAACTCCCCCTTGTTCAACCATCCGCACCTCCTGAACTGCCGGATAAACGCGAGCGGATGGAAGAACCAGAGCTTCTGCCCGGCGGGCAGACCAGTCACGTCCCAGAACTGGATTTCCTTGAGGTACTTGAGGAAGTCCTGGTAACCCGGCTCATTGCCCTCGTAGAACCCATCCTTGTCGAGCAGTTTCGCCCAGCGCGTCTCATTGTCCGTGCTATCCCATTCGCTAGGCGCGTTGCAGATGAACCCGCGCAGCGCTTTGCGTACCTGTTCGTGGCCCCGCACGTAGGCCGAAAGCTCGTTCGCCTTCCATACCTCCGCCGTTTCCTTCACTACCGTCTGCTCATGTGGGCTGTCCGCTTCATCCTTTAGGAGCTTCCTGAGTGCGTCGATATCGCACAATCCATCGCTGCCGAAAGGCGTATTGCCGTCCGTAATCTTCTGCCAGCCCATGAACGACGGGAAATCCGCGTCGGACAGTTTCTGGATAGCCGCCTTGCTGATGTCGATATACCCTTGTTTCCCGACGGCGTAGGTCACCTTTACCCAGGTCGGCTGTGTTGTATTCGAAGACAGGACGCGCCCGAAACGCAGCATCTCGTAACCGTCACTCGGACAGGCTGAATAGAGCGCCGTCGCGCGCTTGTACAGGTCGTACTCGTAATCGGCCTCGGGTACCGGCTCTGGCGTCAGCAGCGTACGCGTCCCGTCGTCGGCAACACTCCACACGTTCGTGTACTTCGTACCCTTGCTGAAATACGTCTCGACTGCGAGCGGCAGCTCATTCGGTCCAGGCTGTCCCGGGTTAAACTCGATGCCGTGTAGCTTGTGGTCCGCTCCGGTTTGCAGCGGCAGCGCAAGAAATGTCTGTCGCTTCGGGATCGTGTAGTACGTATGCCCCCAGCAGTCCGAAGTTGTCGGCGTCACGGGCGCAGCATTGCCGAGCTGCGTATGTCCGAAGTACGCCTCGAAATCGCCCGGCAGCATGAAGGTCTCGAAATGCAGATACTTGACCCCCTGATACTGCCCGACATAACCCAAGATATCCTTGCGCCGGACCCTCTGGCCGCTTCCCTTCGCGGCAGGCGTCACCTGTCCTTTGGCATCCGCACCGGACGGCTTCTGCAGGAAGTCGGCGAGGCCCGATCCGTTATGCCCGAGCTTATGGGCCTCGGCGAGCGACATCAGGTGCATATAGAGCGAATAGAACGTTAGCGTGCGACCATCGCCCGTTTCGGTCGAATGCTTGAGCAGAATGAAGCCCGCGTTACCACTGCCAGAATTAATGGCGTGCTGGCAGACCCGGTACGCGACGACCTCGCCATCGGCGATTGCATACACCGCACCGTGCATGTCCGGCGCCAGATGGACGCCGCAATGCCAGCTCCGGTCAGCCGCAACCGGATAGATGCCGTGCGCGAGTTCAAACTCGTCGACAGCGTCCATCATGGGGTCCGTCTTCGATTTGTCGTCAGACGTAAGGCCCGATTCGGGCAGAAAGGGAGGGCTGATGATCATGGCGTATCAGTTCGTATGGGGGGGCTGGTCGTCGAGGTTCAGGTCGCTTTTCGGCAGGACGGGTAGCTGGGCCGGTACGTTGTCGGGTCCGACGAACGTGAACGAGCCAGCCTTGATGGTGAACGCGCCGGGACAATGGAAGGTCATGTTGCCGTTCTCGATGACGAGCGAGGCCCCGCCGCTGTTGAGCGTGATTTTCGACTTCGCCGCAACCTGGACGTCCGCACTCTCGCTCGCGACGCGGAGCTGCTTCTGAGCGAACAGGTCCATCCCGTCCGTGAGCGCCGAGGCCGTAAACTTCCCCTTCGCGGCGGTCAGGTTGATACCGAGCTTGTGCGCGCAGAGCGAGATCAGCTCGCCCGCCGCCATGCGCAGACGTTTCGCTATGCTGACGTCCATATCCCGGGCGGTCGCGATCAGGTTCTCGCCCGCCGAGTGCTGCACCGACTTCGGTGTCACGAACGCCATGCCGCCGGGGGCGCTCGCGAGCAGCCCCGCGTCGCGAAGCTGGTTCAGGCCGCCCTGGAGCGTCGCCTGCGTCGCCCGGTCGGCAGGATCGGCCCCGGCCTGCGTCGTCGCCGCCGCGAGGTCCGTTACGCGCTGTAGCGCGGCCTTCAATTGCGCGACGGCGGCGGGCATCTCAAGGTGCGGCGTATCGGGTCCAGCCGCCGCGTCCGCCGTGAAGAACAGCCCCTTCGCCGCGCGCATCGTGCCCCACGACTTCGAGGTAATTTCGTACCCCTCACCGCGAGGGAGCTTTTTACTGTTGAGAAGGTAGCCCTGATTGATCGCAGTCTGGCTGTAAACCGTCGCGATACGCGCGCTTTCC
The DNA here is from genome assembly GCF_024206475.1 of Paraburkholderia sp. CNPSo 3274. GTDB lineage: Bacteria > Pseudomonadota > Gammaproteobacteria > Burkholderiales > Burkholderiaceae > Paraburkholderia. Next base: position 21,479 of record NZ_JAMBPR010000087.1, on the reverse strand, counting down.
TTGCCCTTGAGGTCGTTGAAAACGATCTCGGCCCCGAGGAGCGGCGAGCGCCAGATTGCATAGCTAAAGAGCGCATCGGTGCTTCGGACCACGTCAGGGTGCGAAAAATCGTGAAGCGCTCCGGTTAAATGAAGTCGATCCACATCTCCATGTGCTCCGTCGATCAAAACCTCGGTGTCCGGTAGTAGAGGCGAGTGAAAACCGCCCTGGTAGGACGACGAAGGACGCACCAGACGCAGGTTCAGCAGCTTGTTGTTGGCATTGGCCGAACCTTGCAGGAACTTCGGCCAAACTGGATAACGCCCGTACTCGTCAACGTACGCGTAGGGGGCAGAGTCGAGGGTTCCGACAACCCCAACCACAGGACCGGACAAAAATCTCCAGTCCCGCTCGTAAACGAAACGAGGGCGATAGGTCAGGTGCGCCGGCATTGCCTTGAATCGCGTATAGGCCGCCTTCGTGCGGCTCCCCTTCATCCTGAACGAAGTCACCACGAAGCCGTATTCGGCGCTCGGCATCTTCGTATTGGTCAGCTTGATAACGACGCCGGGTGCGATGCCCTTCGCGTCGCTCGCGCCAGCGAGCGTCACCTGACGCGCAATCTGCTCGTCGCGTCGCGTCTGCGCAAGCGTCTCGCCCTGCTGCTGCGTCAGATGGAACTCGGCGCTGCGGCTGATCTGCCCGAATACCGAGCGGTCGTCCGCGTCGTCGGAAACGTTCGCCGTCGCCCGTAGCGGGTCCTCCGGCGTCCGGTAATTTCGCTCCCATAGCTCAATCGTCGCCGGTACGAGGGCGCGCTGTTCGTGAACCTCCTGCGCCGCTTCGTGCGAATTGCTATGCAGGCCCGAACTGGCCAGCAGCGGCAGGTTGACCGAGCGGATATAGGCTCGCGGATTGTTCGCGAACACGAGGATATCGAGCAGCCCGTTCTCGCCGCGCTCCTGCCGGTAGAACCAGAAAATCCCCTTGCGCTTCGCGTGACGTGCGATGAAATCCCAGACGGACTCCTCGTACATGACGATCTGCTGCATCTTTTCCTGCGGCCCTTCGAGATGGAACTCGACGTCAAAGGCGTCGAAATTTTTCCCGTCGACCAGCTTCTTGCGGACCATCTCCTCGAACGTGACGTCGTCGAGCACATCAGAGTGGACCATGCGCTTGCCGAGCGCGGCAAAGCGCGGCTCAATACGTACCTTGTACGCGGCCTCGTCGCGGCTCGTACGGATGCGCTTCCAGCGCGTCGCTATCCCGTTGAAGGTGGCCGCCGCATGGTCGACGGGCGTTGTCCAGCTCGCCGAGGGCACTGCGGCGCGTTCGTCGACGTGCAGGCCCGCACGCCGCCCGACGTAGTCCTTGCCGTCGATATCGAGACGGGGGGACGTGACCGTCACGTCGACGACGTAGTCCTTGCAGAGACCGCCGCGCACCTTGAAGTCGAGCACATCAAGATCGAGTGCCTCCTTGCCGATCCATATCCGGAGATGCTGGGTCAGGCGTACGCTCGGATGACGTAGCGCATCGGTAAAGCTCTTGGTCACAGCATTCATTCACGTATCCCTGTCCGGTTGAAAGGCAAGAGGTGAGATCGTTGCGTTCGCAGCTATCGGTTCCGAAATTTAGGGGTTGGCAACGAAAATACGTCAATCGAATCGAACTGGAATGTCTGTATTTATCAACGGATTTTGTCAACAAATGACAAATCAGATTTATCCTATTTTTCGCGATGAAATTTAGTGGTATTGGGCTCAGCGAATCTAGTGACGCCGGAGAGGTGCGAGAGGATCGCGCGCAGGAAACGGCCAGCTCCGCTGCTCGTGATGGCGCAAGGCGGTGGTAAGGAGTGCCGCGTCATCGCGGGCGCGCGCCTCCAGGCGTTCGGCAATCTGCTCAAGCATGGCGAGCACGTCCTCCCGCGTTTCGTTCGGACCGGGCCGGATCGCGAGGCGCATCAGACACCGCAGCCGTTGAATGTCCTGCAAGCGCGTATCGGCATGACTGACCGCCAGCATGGCCAGGCTCTGAAGATGATCGTGATCGCGGAGGAGGTTATGCAGGGTCGCGCCCGGAACGGGCACGGTGAGATCGTCGTCGATCATGGAGGCGGGTCCTGGAGACAGGCCCGCGCACTGAGCGACAAAGCGCAGTGCGCGGGCACATAACGGGGTTGGCGAGCCGGTGTCGTGACGAACCGGCAGACCCGAAGGTCTCCCCACCAGGGCCCGCCTATGGAAGAACAACCATAGACGAGCAAAGGCAGCCGCTCGTCCGTCGTTTTCACGAAGGACGCGCACCGGTCACCACCTACCCTTGCGGATGAGCGGAACACGACTCTCAGGCTGCCAAAGCTAAGCCGCCGTACTGCTGGCGGCACGTCCGAATTTACCGCATGGTCGCTCCATTACGCGACATCGCATCGTTAACAAGTGTCAAGCCGCAATCACTCTATGCGTAGTGAATCGGCGCGCCGAACGGACTACCATTACGCCTGTTGCCATGCCCGCGCGTCTCGCGCGCGCATCGCTTCGTCCGACCCGTGAGGTGTGGCATGCGTCACTCACGCACCGAGGCGGCGGGACGGCAGATCGCCTTCGTTCCGCTCGATACGCTGATCCCGAGCGCGATCAATCCACGCCTGCACGACGAGGCGAACGTCGCGCGTATCGCGGCGTCCATTGCCGAGTGGGGCTTTACGAGTCCCGTCCTCGCCGACGCGCAGGGCGTCGTTGCCGGTCACGGACGCGTCCTCGGCGTACGCAAGCTCTACGAGGCAGGACAAACGATACGCCTGCCCGACGGTACGCCGATCCCCGAGAGGACGATTCCCGTTATCGACTGTACAGGTTGGAGCGACGCGCAGCGTCGCGCCTACCTGATCGCCGACAACCGTCTCGCCGAACTCTCCGGGTGGTCCACCTCAAAGTAGCGACTCCTCAAGTTAATTATCTGGAGTACGAAACAAATGGCAACGACCAAGACCACCGCAAAAACCGCTAACGCAATCCGTAACGCTGCTGCGAACAAGCCCGCCAGCAAGGCCCCGGCAAAGAAGGCCGCGAACAAGCACGCGACGCGTACCGTTGCCGCAACAAAAACGACCAAGGCCGTTCAATCGGTCCCGGCGACGAAGAAAGCCGCGAGCGCCGTAAAGGCGGTTCTCGATCAGAAAAACGCCGTCGCCCTCGAACAAGCGGAGCAAACGGTCGAAACGGTCAAGGCGAGCGAGACGAAGGACGGCGCGCTGCCGATGCGCAGGCGCCGGCCGTCGCCGTCCAGTCGCAGGATCGCGCAGTTCGCGCCCGCGCCCAGCAGCCGCTCGGCGCGGCAGCAGACCTCCGCCAGCAGTTCCGGCAGCGGCATGCTGCGCGACACCAGCCGCAATACGCTGCGCTCCTGTGCGAGCGCTTCATCGGCCCCGTGGGTTGCCCCGTCCGATTCTTTCGACACCTCCGACTGACCGCCTCGTGATCCCGCTGCGCCGAACGCTCCCGCCGCCGGGGAATAGACCATACCTTCTTCCCCTCTTGTTGCCGCGGCGCGTGTGGTGCAACGTAGCGCCCGCGGCCGGCTCGATCTCAAGTGTGGTGCGCGGCAAACCGGCCGCCGTCAGGCGAGCCACTACGCCGCCCCTGCATTAACGGCAAGGGCGGCGCTATCTTGAAGCGTTGGGGGGAAAGGCGCGGGGCCGGCGGCGAGCCGGATAACAGGGCGCGGACGGGAAGGCGCGGCGGGTGGACGTGCGTGCGCGGAGCGTTGGCACCGCGAGGGTAAACGCCTACGCGCGCCGGCACATGGCAAAAAACGCCTTACGCCTGGCTCTTTTCGCTGCTTTCGCCGCTGCCGTCCTTGTGGAACACGCGCTTGGTCGCGCGCTTGGTGGCCTCGTAGCCTTCGCGCGACACATGCGCGATGCCGTGGCCCACCGTCTTCGCCGCGTGCGCCGTGGCGTGGCCGAAATCGCGCGCGGCGTGGCCGGTTTTCGTGGCCGCTTCCTTCGAGTCGTGCTTGATGTTCTCCTTCACCTCGTGAAGGTCGGCGTGCGCCATCGAGCTGGCCATGCCCAGCACGAGCGCGGCAAGTATGAACCGTTTGGATTTCATCGTCGGGCTCCCTTTTGTATTGTCATCGAATGACTGCGGACGCGTCGAGCATGACCGCCGCGCGTCCCGTAAGCAGCACGCGGCCCTCGCCGCGCACCGTAAAACCATAGAGGATCGTGTTGCCGCTGCCGCTCACGCGCTCGGCTTCGATCGCGAGCGGCGCGGCGAGCGTGTCGAGCCGCTCGATATGCGCCACCACGTTGCGCACGCTCGCCAGAAAACCCACGCGCGGGCGGCCCGCCGCTGCGCTGTCCAGTGCGCCAAGTAACGCGCCATGCACCGCCATGGCCTGCGCCGCGTACTCCACGCCGCACAGCGCCGCGAGGCGGCCGCGCGAGCGCAGCGGATTGTGCGGATCGCGATGGCTGGTCGCCACGCAGCGGATACGCGTTTCGTCCCACGCCTGTACCGCGTCTAGCAGGCACATCGCGCCGCTGTGCGGGATGCGCGCCGCGATCCATGCGTGGTCGAGCTGCACGGTCGTCGCGGCGTTCGCGATCACGTCCGCGAGCGTACCCGGCAGGGCGGCTTGCGTCGTCATGCGCCCTCCCCAGACGCGTCCAGGGGCGTGACGTCGATTTGCACGCGCAGCTCAGGCATGTAGTCGATGACCACGCTCGCAGGCTGGCCGGATTCGTCCATGCACGCGAGCGCTTCGAGCAACGGCAGCACGCGCGCGGCGGGATTGTTCGTGCGCAGCGCTTCGAGTTCGGGCGAAGCCAGCGGCGTCGCGAGCGCTTCAGTGAGCGTCACGTCGAGGCGCGCGAGCGTCGTCGCGCTCGCCTGCGGCGCGAGCACGAGCGCGACGCCGAAGGCATCGGCCACTGGACGCAACGCGTGCAGCGGCTCGGGATACTCGGCGTCGTAGGCGATCAGCAAGGTGGGCACGCCATCCACGGCCACCTGGCATGCGCTTTCGAGCAGCCCCGCCGCGAAGCTGCCGTCGTGCGCGCACAGCACGTTCGATGTGGCCCGGTCGCGCGTGGCGATGCTCCAGTAGCCCGCGGGCGCGTTATGCACCGAGTTGTGAAAACGCGTGGGCGAAAGCAGGCGGTCGTCACCGGCAAGCGCGTCGCAGATTATGTGGCAGTTCTGACCATCTCCACCCGAGGCCGCGAACACGGCGGCAAGCGTCGTCGCGTCGCGGCCGCTCGCCGCGACAGCTTCGTGGCCCACGGCGAGCGCGGTCTTGACGACGGCCCCGGTGCGGCGGCGCTCTGCCGCCGGCAGCCCCTCCGGCGGCGGCAGCACCGTGCGTGCGCTTGCGTATGGCGTGCGCGCGGCGAGCACGTCGGCCGTCTGCGGCCAGTTGGCGAGGCCCGGGCCAATCACGCCGACGCTTTCGATGAATGCGGAAAGTCTCATGGCGGTCATCCGTGATGTGCGCGGTCCGCGCGGCCGAACAGGAGGCTGCAGTTCGTGCCGCCAAAACCGAATGAATTGCTGAGCGCGGCACCGACTTGCGCCTCGCGGCTTTCCAGCACGTAGTCGAGGCCGAGCGTGGCGTCGGGCTGCGTGGTGTTGACGCCGGCGGGCACGAAGCGGTGGCGCAGCGCGAGCGCCGCGATCACGGCTTCGAGCGCGCCCGCCGCGCCGAGCGTATGCCCCGTCGCGCCCTTGGTCGAACTGCACGGCGTGCGCTCGAACAGCGCGTTGAGCGCGCGGCTTTCGGCCACGTCGTTGCTCGGCGTGGCCGTGCCATGCAGATTGATGTAGCCGATTTCGCTTGCGGCCACGCCCGCGGTCGAAAGCGCCTGCGCCATCGCGGCACGCGCGCCGAGCCCTTCGGGATGCGGCGTCGACATGTGATGCGCGTCGCTCGATTCGCCCACGCCGAGCAGCAGGATGGCGTCGTCGTCCAGCGTGTCGGGCGTGCGCTCCAGGAAGGCGAACGCCGCGGCCTCGCCAATCGAAATACCGTTGCGGTTCACGTCGAACGGGCGGCACGGATCGCGCGAAAGCAGTTCGAGCGAGTTGAAACCGTACAGCGTCGTCAAGCAGAGAGAATCGACGCCGCCCACCACGGCCGCATCGATCAGCCCCGCTTCGATCATGCGGCGCGCGGAGCCGAACACCTTCGCGCCCGAAGAACAGGCGGAAGAAATCGAAGTGGCCGGCCCGCGCAGGCCGAAGTACGCGCGCACGAACGAGGCCAGCGCGAACGGGTTGTGCGTCTGTGCGTAATGGAAGCCCGGCTTGAGCGCGCCGCTTTCCAGATCCCGCTGCCGGTAGGCGTTTTCGGTTTCGAGAATGCCCGAGGTGCTGGTGCCGACGAACACGCCCACGCGCTCGGCGCCATAACGTGTGACGGCGGCCTGAATGTGTTCGGCGAAACCGTCCTGCGTGAAGCCAATCTGCGCGAGACGGTGGTTGCGGCACGCGTAGTCCGCGAGATCGGCGCGCAGCGTCTCGCTTTCGAGGCCCGCCACCTCGCCTATCCACGTATCGAGGTCCGCGCGCGCGAAGTCGCAGCGCGCGAGGCCCCCGCGCTTGCCGCGCAGCGCGTCGAGCGTCGCCTCGAGCCCGCGCCCGAGGCAGCTGGTAGCGGTGAAATGCGAAAGGATGAGTGGTTTCACGTCAGTCGTTCCGTTGGCGCAGCGGTGGAATCAGGGTTGACCGGACTCGCCGTCGAGGCACGCGCGCAGTGTGGTCCACTGCAGCTCGCGTTCGGCGGCGGCGCGCATGAGCGGCGGCAGCACCTCGAGCACGAGCGGCTTGCCGCGCGCGTCGCGCGCGGCGTGGCCGTCGTGCACGAGCACGATATCGCGGGCAGCCAGGCCATCGAGCAAGCGGTATGCGACCGCGCCGGCGTCTTTCGCGCACGTGTCGAAGCCGCGCCGCGTCCAGCTCGCGAGGTGCAGGCCGAGGCCGCACAGCACCGGCTCGAGGAACGGATTGCGCAGGCCCGCCGGTGCACGAAAAAAGCGCGGCGGCATACCCGCGATTTCGCTGAGCGTGCGCTGCGCCGCCTCGATCTCGCGCTTCATCACGAGCGGCCCCGAGAGCGAAAACGTATGCCGATGGCGCTGGCTATGGTTCTCGACGGCATGGCCGCGCGCCACGATCGCTTCGACCAGATGCGGGTAGCGTTGCGCCAGCTCGCCGATGCAGAAGAACGTTGCGCGCGCATCGAAACGATCAAGCAGGTCGAGCACGTGCGGAGTCACTTCGGGGTCCGGACCATCGTCGATGGTGAGCGCGATGCGCTGCCCCGCGTGTTCGGGCAGGCGCGTCCAGTTCGGGCCGAGCAGCGCGCTGCGCGGCCACAGCCCCGCGGCGGTGAGCGCGAGATGCGAGGCCACCACGCTGCCCGCGGCCCATGGCCACGCGTGCGGCTGCGCGACCAGGGCGGCGGCCGCGCCCGCGTGCAGCGCCGCCGCGCCGCACATGAAGGGCGACGGCTTCCAGCGGCGCGCCGTGGCGGACGCGGGCGTCACACGCGTAGACGGCAACGAAGCCGAGTTCATGCGCGGCCTCCGTGCGGGTGGCTCATCTGTGCGCGTTCGGTGCGCGGGCGAGCGGGCCGCCGTTGCTCGGGCGTATCGGCGGCCACGTGCGCCTCGTCGCTGCTGCGCACGAGCGGCGGCGCGAGAATTGCCGCGAATACGAGCGCGAGCATCGCGCCCGGCCCGACCGTCAGCCCGAACGTTTCGAGCAGCGGTACATGAGACAGCGAGAGCAGACCGAAGCCCGCCACCGTTGCGAGATTGGCGATCAGCAGCGAGACGAGCGTGCGCGGCGTGATGCCCGCTTCGTCGTCGCGCTTGCAAAAGAACAGCGCATAGTTCGAGCCCACCGCGACGATGAGCAGCATGCCGATCAGGTGCAGAATGGTGAGCGATACGCCCGCCAGCGCAAATCCCGCCGCCACGACCAGCACCGCCGCGACGAGCGGCGCGAGCGCACGCGCCGCGCGCGAGAACGAGCGCAGCGCGAGCGCCAGCAGCACGACGATGACGACGAAACCCGCGAGCGAGAGGCGAATGTCTTCGTGCACATAGTCCACGTACATGCGGTCGGCTTCGGCCTTCAAGTCGACGAAGAGCGCGCCCGGGACGTTCGCACGGGCGACGGCGTCACTCACCGAGCCGGCGTTGAGGCTTGGCGTATTCACGGCCGGCGCGGCCTGTGCGCCCTGTGCGCCCTGTGCGCCCTGTGAATTGCGCGGCGCGCGCAAGGCGAGCATGGCGGTCCATTGACCGTCGCGCTGCGTCAGGAGCGCATCGACGGCGAGCGCCATCGACGTGCCCTTGAGGTCCACGCGCGTGACGAGTGGCGCGTTGCGCGCCGCCTCGACGTCGGCGAGGAACGGCGCGAAGGCGTCGGGCCTCACGTCCACCGGCTGGTTCTTGATCGCCTCTTCCAGGCGCGCCGCGAGCACGTCCTTACCGGGCAGGCTCGCGAGGCGCGCACGCTGCGTGGCGTCGCTCGGCAGGTAGCGCGCGGGGCTCTCGAAGCCGCCCAGCACGCCACGGTCGACGAGCGGCTGCAACTGCGCGCCGACCTTCTCCGCGCCTTCGAGCGCGGCCTGCTCGCTCGCGGCCGGAATCACCACGAGATAGCGCACGTCGGGCGCGCCCACGTCCGCGCGCAGGCGCGTGTCGAGCGCCTGGCTCGCAGCGGGCACGGGGCTCAAGGAGGAAAGCTCGTGGCTCCAGAGGTCGTCGCGATGCAGCCAGAGCGACGCCACCGCGGCGAGCACGAGCGCCGCGAGCGGCCAACGCAGACGCGGCGCGGCGTGCGCGAGCCGTGCGAGCGCCGCGCCGATGCGCGAAACATCGCGAATCGCGACTGCTCCGCCGCACAGCTGCGGCAGCACGAAGCGCGTGACGAGTGCAGCGCTCACGAGCCCCGCGATCGAATAGAGCCCGAGTTGCACGAGGCCGGGGAAGCCCGAGAACAGCATCGTCGCGAAGCCGCACACCGAGGTGAGCACGCCAAGGCGGATGGTCGGCCAGTAAGCGGCAAGCCATGCACGCATCGTCTCGCGGCCCTGCGGTGCGCCGCGGGGGCCGCCCTGCGACGACTGCACGAACAGATAGATCGAGTAGTCCACGGCCTCGCCCATCAGCGTCGTGCCGAAGCCGAGCGTCAAGCCGTGCACCGTGCCAAACACGAGCGAAACCGTGGCGATGCCCGCCGCCACGCCCGAGAACACCGGCAAGAGCCCGAGCGCCAGCGTGCGCGGCGAGCGGTACAGCGTGAGCAGCAGCGCGACGATCAGCACGAGGCTGAGGGTGGAGAGGCGTTCCACGTCGTGGCGAATGGCGTCGCGCGTGGCGACTGCGAACACACCCGGCCCTGTCAGCGATACCTGGTAGGCCGAAGCATTGGGCAAGGTACGCGTAGCGGCCGCAAAGGCGGCTCGCACGGCGTCGATGGCGTGCGCCTGGGCGTCGGTGTCGGAGCCGGCGGCCACCGTTTGCGCGACGAGCACGGCGCGCCGGCCGTCGCGCGAGGCCCATACGCCGCCGCGGCTCTCAGGCTGCGCCGCGCTGTCGAGCTGGCCGACCATCGCTGTCACCTCGCCTGTGGGGTCGCTCGGCAGCAGGTCCTTGGCAACCAGCCCCGCCGACGAGGTCAGCAGATCGAGGCTCTCGCCCAGCGCCTCGTGCAGCCCTTGCTCCGTGAAGTGTTGCGGCGTGACCGCGGGGCTCAGCACATAGCGGTGCGTGAACATGAACTGCTCGTCGCGCGCGTCGTTCTGGCCCGAGCCGTTGTGAATCGCCACGAATTGCGGGTCGGCGCGCAAGCTCGCCGCCACACGGCGCGAAAGCGCGGCGCGCGTGCTCTCGTACCCGCCGTCGATGCCGATAAGAATGAGTCGGGAAGCCAGGCCGTCGCGCAATTGATCGACGAGCACTTGCTGCGTGGGACTCGGCGAGCGCGGCAGAAACGCCGAGAGATCGGCGGTGAAATTCGCACGGCCGATCGCCACCGCGCACGCGACGAGACACACCAGCCACACCGCAACGGCGCGGCGCCGCATGAGCGCGAAACCGCGCGCAAGGAACGGATGGGCGCGCGGGTCCATCAGTTCGCATCCGCGGAAAGGGCGTGCAGGCGCATCACCGAATGATCGCCGTCTGCCTGCTGGATCGCGACGCTGCGCATTGCGTCGCGCGTGCCGTCTATCGTGATCGTGCTCACCACCTTGCGCATGCGCGAGTCGAGCGGCGTGAGCGTGAGCGTCCAGTCGTCGCCCTCACCCGTGAGCGCGACCTTGTACACCTGCTCCAGGGCGAAGCGGTTGCCCGCGAGCGTCGCACGGATGCTCTCGATGAACGCGCCCAGCTCTGGATAGCGCGCGAGCGCCAGCGTGTATTTGTGGTTCTCGCGCTGCACGGTCAACATGTCGCCGTCCACCATGAGGTGCTCGGGCTTCGGATTCTGCGTGATCTTTTCCAGATGATCGGGCGCGACGAACACGAGCTCTCCCGACGACTCCACGGGCTGAGTGGCGATCGAGAGGTACTTCGTCTCGGTGAAGCTCGCGCGGCCGGACTTGTGCTGCGCGAGCGTGGACATCAGGCGGTCGAGCGTCCAGGCGGGTTGCGCGGATTCGGCAGCCTGTGCCTGCACGACAGGCGCGGCCGCCGTCACGATGAAAGCGGCGAGGAATGCGGCGCTCGCCAGCGCACGCATGCAGCGCGCGCGCAAAGGTGCGGAACGGCGGATCGCGCTCATGCGTCGGTCACCTCGCGCACGGGAAGTTCGGCATGGGGGCGCGTCTCGCGGCGGCGCACCGGCGCCGGCGCCGGCGCCGGCGCACGGGGCGCAGCGCTTGCCGGTGCGGGTGCGGGTGCGCCAACCTTCGCGCCCTGCATGCCGCCCTGCCAGAAATCGTAGTAGTTGAACCAGTTATACGGCGCCATGCGGCAATAGCGGTCGAGCAGCGTGACGTAGCGCACGAGCGCCGCGTCGATGGCGTGCTGGCGCGCCTCGCGCGGCACGTCGGTGAAGTCCGCCAGCGTTTCGAAGTGCACGTCGTAGCGATTGCCGCCGCGATAGAGGCCCGTCATGAAGAGCACCGGACGCTTGAGCATCGCGGCCATGTAGAGCGGCCCGAGCGGGAACGCCGCCGGCTCGCCGAGAAACGCCATACGCCGCATGGTGGCTGCGTTGTCGGCGAGCAGTGTGCGATCCGCGAGCATGCCCACCATGCAGTTCTGGTCGAGACGTTCGTGCACTTTCAACATCGAGCCGACCTGGCCGAGCCCGATCACTTCGGGCTTCGCCGCGGGATTCACGGCGGCGAGCGTCGCGTTGATCTTCTGCGCGTTCTCTTCGTACATCGTCACGACCACGCGCAAGTCGGGCCTCGTGCGGCCGAGCGCGCGCACGATCTCGAAGCTGCCGAGGTGCGCGCCCATCAGGAACACGCCGCGCCCCTTGGCGAGCGTCTCGTCCACGAGCGTATGACCGTGCGGGCGGATATCGAACATGTCGAAGCGCGCGTTCGCCAGATAGATGCGGTCGTGGATCGTCGAAGCGAACGTGAACACGTGGCGGTAGACGTCGCGCCAGTGCGCCGGGCGGCCCAGCACGCGGCGCAGGTAGTCGCGCGAGGCCGTGCACGCGCGCGGCGAAAACAGCACGAAATACAGCGCGATCAAATGCAGCAGCGCGCGGCCCGCGCGGCGGCCCAGGCGCAGCGAGAGCCACGTCATGACGCGCAGGAGCAGCGTGTTGCTGCGCTCCTGCTGGTTCGCCCAGTCGGTGCGCTTCGTCATGGCCGCGCTCCGGTTTGCGCGCTCGCGCGCGTGAGCGGTTCGGCGCTGAGTGCGTCAGCGGTTTCGTCACTGATGACGCCGCTCGCGACATCGCGCGCGCCCGCGCGCAGCGTGAAGCGGATCGCGCCGCTCGCCGCCGGGTCCCAGGCGAGGTCGAGTGTTTCGCCGGGCGCGGCCGGACTCAGGAATTTCGCGGCGCTGAGCTTGAACGTGGTGAACGGCCGGTTCAGCGCGTCGCCGATCGCGTCGATGGCGTGATCGAGCAGCACGACGCCGGGCACGATCGGGTGACCCGGGAAGTGGCCAGGCAGCGCGGGATGATCGGCGGGAATCGTGAACGAAAGCGTGGACGCGGGTTTGGACAAACCGTCGCCCGCGTCCTTCTCGGCGGGCACGAGGCCGCCGCGCGTATGCAGCACGACGAACGCCGCGAGCACGTCGTGCGGCAGCTTGCCGGTGTCGTTGCGCGGCAGGGAATCGACGAACACGAGCGGACGCGGCAGAAACGCGCGATCGATGCGCTCGCGCAGCGCGCGCTGCAGATCGGCGAGCGACAGCGTGGGCGCGACCACGAGCGCGACGAGGCGCTGCACGACGTCGTGGCCCGTGCGCGCATCGTGCTCGAGGTGATCGGGCATGAAGAACACGCCGTCCACCACGCCTGGAATCGCGTTGAGCTGATGGTTGAGGTAGGCGAGCGAGGTCCGTTTGCCCGCGATGTTGATGAGGTCTGCCTTGCGCCCGTGCAACAAGAAACGCTGCGCGTCGAGCAGTTCGATGGCGTCGCCCATCGGTACCGGCTCTTCCACGTGGCCGCCCGATACCCACATCGTCGGGCCTTCGTCGTCCTGGTGCGCGCTTTCGCGCGCTTCGAAGCGAACCTTCGGGAACAGTTGCCACGCTGCCCCCTTCGCGGTGCGGCGCGTCGCGATCTGGCCGGTTTCGGTGCTGCCGTAGATTTCGATGAGCGGCGCCTTCAGGCGCCCTTCCGCTTCGAGCGCGAGCTTTTCCGAGAGCGGCGCGGTGGCGGAGAGCAGCAGCTCGGCCGGCGGCAGCGCATGACCGGTGGCGAGCAGCGCGCGCAGATGGATTGGCGAGGTGACGAGCACGCGCGGGTGCGGCACCGCTTCGAGTTCGTCGCGGATATCGACGGGATAGAACGGCAGCCGGTTGCTGAACGCGAAGCCGCCAATCAACGGGAGCAGCACGGTCACTTCGAAACCGTACATGTGCTGCGGTGGAACCGTGCCGACGATCGTGCAGTCGTGCGCGTCCAGCAGGCCCAAGCGCTCGGCCGACACGCGCACGCCCGCCACGAGCGCGCCCCACGTCTTGCCATGCGGCACCGGCGCGCCGGTGGACCCCGACGTGAACACGTAGGCCATGATGCGCGAGGCGTCGATCTGCGGGACGACGAACGGCGCGTCCCCGCCCGCATCTTGCTGTGCTTCGGGCCAGGCGAAACGCGGCAGGTCGATCGCGCAATCGGTCGCGTCGTGCAGGCAGAACGCGTCGGGGGCGAACGAGGCGAGCTGGCGCACCGTCTCCGGCGTCTGTGTGGAGGGCAGCAGGCTGATGCGGCCGGACACGAGCGCTGCGCACAGGCCCACGGTGAAGCGGTAGCGGTCGCGGCAGACGTTGAACACGTGGCCGCCCGCCGGCAGCGCCGCGGCCACACGCGTGACATCGGCGAGGAAAGCGCGCACCGTGACGGGCGCGCCGTCGCGCCAGGCAATGAGCTGGTCGGGCGACGTATGAAAAACGAGCGGATGAGTCTGCATAACTTCAGTCAATACGGATTCCTGCGTTGTTCCCTGCTTGGCCTCGGGCTGGCGAGCGGCATCCATGATCAGGAATGCTCCGCGTGCGCCTGTGTCGTCTGCCCGGTTGTCTGCCTGTAAGCGCGAATCGCGTCGAGCATGCCGGCATTCGGCTCGCCAGGCAGCACGAAACGCCTGCATGCGTGCTCGGCGACGAACATCACCGCCACGAGCGGCAACGCCAGATAGTTGGCGAACGTCGACCACGCGACGATCGGTGCAACCGCGAACATCAGCGTCGAAACGCCGGCAATCGCGATGAAAAAGAGCGTCCACGCGAGCGTGATCTGGCGCGTATAGCGCGCGACGGCTGGCGTGAGCGCGCCGCCGTGGATCATCGACGCGAACTGCGTGCAAAGCGGCACGCGCCCCGCCGCCAGCGTGCGCCCGAACAGCAGCGCCATCGCGAGGTTGAAGCTCACATGCTCCAGATACAGTCCCCATTCAAAGTGAAAAGCAAGCGGCGTGCGCATGAACCACAGCGCGAGCACCACGAGCGCCCAGAGCGGCAGCAGCCACACCCGGCGCGGCGAGCGCGCGGCGGCGGCCAGCGCGATCGCGAGCGGGGGCACGAGCGCCATGGCAAGGCCAAAGCCGTGCGCGCCCGGCGTCGCCACCGCGTAGTGCGCGCCAATTTGCCAGGCGGCCACCAATGCCACGCCAAGCGCCGCGCGCGCCGCCGCAGCCACTGCGCTCATCGCCCGCCTCCGCGCACGCGCGCGCCAACCCGCCGTGCGCACGGCGCCAGCGGGCGAACGGCCCCGGTGCGACCCAAGACGGACTGGCTGAGCGAAGAAGGCATCTGGCAAATATCGAAAATGAGGGCGTAAGAGAATCGTAGGGTGAAGCAAGCGCCCCGAATCATCATAGGAAACGCAAGTATCGGGCCGGTTTCTTGCAAGCTTGTTCAGGCACGCACATTTTAAGATTGGCGGGACCCGATCACCTGTCCTGTCAGGCGCCGGTTTGTAACTGAATGTTCAGAATCGCGCCAGGCAAGGCTTTTGTCCGATCCAGACAGGCCCGAAGCCGCGCAAGCGTCTCACGCGTTCCGATCCCGAATATGCGCGCCGCCTGGCACCGACCCTCTGTAACCCTTTCGCTCGGGAGCACCGTATACGCACCGATACCCTTCACTTAGAATCCTGGTAACTTTTACATCAAACGAACCCTAAAAACGGGCGGCCGGCGCTTTCGGCCCGCACGCCCGGAGAGCCCACGGATGATGAACGCACTGGAACAAGAGCTCGCCACGCAGATCGTGAAAGAGCTGAATCTCGAAGATGTCTCGCTCGACGAAGTGAGCGCCGACACCCCGCTCTACGGCGAAGGCCTCGGGCTCGACTCGATCGACATTCTGGAAATTGCGCTGCTGATCTCGAAGAAGTACGGCTTCGAGCTGCGCTCGGACAATCCGGAAAACGAAAAGATCTTCGCGACGCTCGGTACGCTTGCCGCCTATGTCGCGGCGCACCGCGTGCGCTAACGTGCGCTGCGCGCGGTGCCGTGACTGCCGGCGCTAGCCAGGATTGATGGAGGAAAACCCATGCGTGCACTCGTGACAGGCGGCAGCGGCGCACTCGGGCAGGCCATAAGCGTCGCGCTCGCGCAAGCCGGCCACGAGGTCTGGGTGCATGCGAACCGGCGTCTGGCAGAGGCCGAGGCCGTCGCGCAGCGCATCGTCGCGGCGGGCGGCAGCGCGCACGCCATTGCCTTCGACGTGACCGACGCCGACGCAACCGAAACCGCGCTCGCACGTCTCGTCGAAGACGCGCCCGTGCAGATCCTGGTGAACAACGCGGGCATTCACGACGACGCGCCACTGGTGGGCATGAGGCGAGAGCAATGGCGCCGCGTGATCGACGTCTCGCTCAACGGCTTTTTCAACGTGACGCAGCCGCTGCTCATGCCGATGATCCGCACGCGCCGCGGGCGCATCGTCAATATCGCCTCGCTCGCAGGCGTGATGGGCAATCGCGGCCAGGCGAACTACGCGGCCGCGAAAGCCGGGCTGATCGGCGCGACGAAATCGCTCTCGCTGGAACTGGCTTCGCGCGGCATCACCGTGAACGCCGTGGCGCCCGGTATCATCGCTTCGCCCATGGCGGAGCACGCGTTTCCCGTCGAGCGCATCAAGCAGCTCGTGCCCGCGCAGCGCGCCGGCCAGCCCGCGGAAGTCGCGGCCATGGTGGCGTACCTGGTGTCCGACGCGGCCGCCTACGTGACAGGGCAAGTGCTCTCGATCAACGGCGGCCTGGCCTGAACACGCGGCGCGTTTTCCGCTGCTGCATCCTCTGAGGAAATACGAGTGTCTGTGCAACCCTTCGACGCAAAGCGGCAGTCGCGCTCCGCGCCCGGCACGAGCACGGGCGCGAGCGCCGAAGCATCCGGTTACGAAGTCCCCGCGCGCGATGCGCCGGACGTTCGGCCGGGCGGTTATGCGCGCGCAGCGGCGCGACCTAAAATTTTTTCAGGGTCTCTCGCTGTAGAAGCGCCCGCTGCCATGTCCACGCCTTCGTCCACGCATCTCGTCCTGATCCCGAGCTACAACCCTGGCGCCAAGCTCGACGAGACCGTGCGCGGCGCACGCGCGCAATGGAACCCCGTGTGGGTCGTGGTGGACGGCAGCACGGACGGCAGCGCCGCGCGCCTGCAGGCCATGGCCAACGACGACCCCGGCCTGCATGTCATCGTGCTGCCCGCCAACCGGGGCAAGGGCGGCGCGGTGCTCGCGGGGCTCGAAGCCGCCGCGGCGCGTGGCTTCACTCACGTGCTGACGATGGACTCTGACGGCCAGCACCCCGCCGCGCTGATTCCCGAATTCATGGCCGCCTCGCAGGCCGAGCCCGAAGCCATGGTGCTGGGCCTGCCGAAGTTCGACGCGAGCGCGCCGCAACTGCGCGTGCAGGGACGACGCCTCTCGAACTTCTTCGCCGACTTCGAGACGCTGTGGGCCGGCATCGGCGATTCACTTTACGGCTTTCGCGTGTACCCCATCGCGCCGCTCAAGGCGATCATGCAGCGCCAGACGTGGATGCGCCGCTTCGACTTCGATCCCGAAGCCGCCGTGCGCCTGTGCTGGGCCGGCGTGCGGCCCATCCAGATCGAAGCGCCGGTGCGCTACTTCGGCGCCGATGAAGGCGGCGTCTCGCATTTCAACTACGTGCGCGACAACCTGCTGCTCGCGGGAATGCATCTGCGGCTCGTGAGCGGGTTCGCGCTGCGCCTGCCGCGGTTGATCGGCAGGCGCTTGCTCCCCTGATCGCTCGATGGCTTCTTACGCCGTGGCGCGCTTCGCAGCGGGCGCGCGGTAGTCGGCCAGCAGGCGCTCCTTCTTTTTCCCGGCCGCAGCGAGATTGCGCGCCTTGACGTGGCCGAAGCCGCGAATCTCGTCGGGCAGCGCCGCAAGCTGCAGCGCGGCGGGCAGGCGCTGCGCGTCGAGGCTCGCGCAGAATTCGTCCACGAGCGCCACGTATTGCGCAATCGAGCGGCGTTCGTCGCGACGTTCTTCGGTCTTGCCGAACACGTCGAACGCCGTGCCGCGCAGCCCCTTCATGCGGGCCAGCGTGCGCAACGCCGGCAGCACCCACGGACCGAAACGGCGCTTCACGAGATGACCGTGCTCGTCGCGCGTCGCGAACAGCGGCGGCGCGAGCCAGAAGTTCAGCTTGTAGTCGCGTCCCGGCTCGCCTTCGAACTGCTCGCGCAGCTTCTGCAGATACGCAGGATCGGCATAAAGACGCGCGACCTCGTATTCGTCCTTATAGGCCATGAGCTTCGCGAGATTCACGGCAACGGCGCGCGTGAGCGGCAGCTTCGCGTCGCCGCCAAGCTCGGTCTCTTTCACGCGAATGCGCTCGACCACGCGGCGATATTGCTCCGCATAGGCGGTGTTCTGATACGCGGTGAGCAACGCTTCACGCGCGCCAATCACCTTATCGAGCGATTCGGGCATCCGCAGAACGATAGCTTGCGGTTCCGCCGGCGTTTTGGTGAGTGCGCGCACGACCGCCTCGCCATGCTGCGCGACGTAGCGCCCCCAGTTGAACGCCTGCTGGTTCTTCTCCACGGCCACGGCGTTGAGTTCGATCGCACGACGCAGATGCGCGAGTTCGAGCGGCAGCCAGCCCTTTTGCCACGCATAGCCCAGCAACAGCGGATTGCTGTAGATCGTGTCGCCGAGCAAGGCCAGCGCGAGCGCATTGGCGTCCACGAACGCACATCCCTCGCCGATGCTCGCGCGCAGTTCAGCCTCGGTTTGCGCGCCCGGGAACGTCCACTTGGGATTCTTGACGAATTCCGCAGTCGGCGTCGCGCCGCTGTTGATCGCCGCGACCGTCACGCCATGCTGGGTGCGCGAGAGCACGTCGCCCGAAGCGGAGACGATCGCATCGCAGCCGATCACAAGGCGCGCCTCGCCCGTGGCGATCCGCGTGGCGTGCAAAGCGGCGGGCGTCGCCGCCACCTGCACGTGGCTCAGCACGGCGCCGCCCTTTTGCGCGAGCCCGGCCATGTCGAGTACGGTCACGCCCTTGCCCGCAAGATGCGCGGCCATGCCGATCAGGCCGCCGATGGTTACGACACCCGTGCCGCCCACGCCCGTCACGAGAATGCCGTAAGGCTTCGCCAGTTGCGGGAGCACAGGCATGGGCAACGCGTCGAAGTCGATCGATGCGGCGCTGGACACATTCGCCGCGCGCGGCTTGCGCAACTGCGCGCCCTCGGCCGTCACGAAGCTCGGGCAAAAGCCCTTCACGCACGAGAAGTCCTTGTTGCACGACGACTGGTTGATCTTGCGCTTCGTGCCGAGTGGCGTGTCGAGCGGCTCGACGGAAAGACAGTTCGATTGCACCGAGCAGTCGCCGCAGCCCTCGCACACGGCGTCGTTGATGAACGCGCGGCGCGCCGGGTCGGGATAGGCGCCGCGCTTGCGGCGACGGCGCTTTTCGGTGGCGCAGGTCTGGTCGTAGATCAGCACGGTGGTGCCGGCCATGTCGCGCAACGTGCGCTGCACGCTATCGAGCTGGTCACGATGGTGAACATCCACGCCTGCCGGCAATACGATACCCGAGTCGTATTTTTGCGGCTCATCCGTGACGATGACGATGCGCTTCGCCCCTTCGGCATGCACCTGATGCGCGATCTGCGGCACGGTGAGCACGCCGTCCACGGGCTGGCCACCCGTCATCGCCACCGCGTCGTTGTAGAGAATCTTGTAGGTGATGTTGGCGTTCGATGCGATGGCTGCGCGAATCGCCAGCAGTCCTGAGTGAAAGTACGTGCCATCGCCGAGATTCACGAACACGTGCTTGTCACCCGAGAAGTGCATCTGGCCGAGCCACGCCACGCCCTCACCGCCCATCTGGCTGAACGTTTCGGTCTTGCGGTCCATCCACATCGACATGTAGTGGCAGCCAATGCCCGCCAGCGCACGCGAGCCTTCGGGCACGTTCGTCGAGGTATTGTGCGGACAGCCCGAGCAAAACCACGGCTTGCGCTCCACCGTCACGCGCGGCTTGGCCGCTTCGCGCTCCTTCGCCTCGATGATCGCCACGCGCGCGAGCATGCGCGCGCGAACTTCCTCGGGCACGTCGGCGCGCGCGAGACGCCGCGCAATGGCCTTGGCGATCAGCGCGGGCGAGAGTTCGTAGTGCGCGGGCAGCAGCCAGTTGCCGCGCGGCACCGACCATTCGCCACCTTCGTTGTCGCGCTCGTCGAATTTGCCGTAGATCTTGGGGCGCACGTCTTCGCGCCAGTTGTATAGCTCTTCCTTGAGCGCGTATTCGAGAATCTGGCGCTTTTCCTCCACCACGAGAATTTCTTCGAGCCCGGTAGCGAAGCCGCGCGCGTCCTGCGCGTCGAGCGGCCACACACAGCCCACCTTGAGCACGCGCACGCCGATCTGCGCGCAGGTTTCGTCGTCGAGGCCGAGGTCGGTGAGCGCCTGGCGCACGTCGAGATACGCCTTGCCCGCGGTCATGATGCCAAAGCGTGCACGCGGCGAATCGATCACCACGCGGTTCAGGCGGTTCGCGCGCACATAGGCGAGCGCGGCGTACCACTTCTCGTCGAGCAGGCGCGCTTCCTGAGAGAGCGGCGTGTCGGGCCAGCGGATATTGAGTCCGCCTTCGGGCACGGTGTAGTCGGCGGGCGTGACGATTTCCACGCGATCCGGGTCGAGGTCGATCGACGCAGTCGATTCGATCACGTCGGTCACGCACTTCATGGCGACCCACAAGCCCGAGTAGCGGCTCATGGCCCAGCCGTGCAAACCGTAGTCGAGATATTCCTGCACGTTCGCGGGATAGAGCACGGGAATGCCCGCCGCGATGAGCGCGTGTTCGGACTGGTGCGCGACCGAGGACGACTTCGCGGCATGGTCGTCGCCGGCGAGCACGAGCACGCCGCCGCGCGCGTCGCTGCCCGCGGAGTTGGCGTGCTTGAACACGTCGCCGGTGCGGTCGACGCCGGGGCCCTTGCCGTACCACATGCCGAACACGCCGTCGCGCTGCGCGCCGGGCCAGAGATTGATCTGCTGCGTGCCCCACACGGCGGTGGCGGCGAGGTCCTCGTTCACGCCGGGCTGGAACACGACGTCGTGCGCCTGGAGGTGCTTTTTCGCCTTCCAGAGCGACTGGTCGAGCGCGCCGAGCGGCGAGCCGCGATAGCCGGAGATGAAGCCCGCGGTATTCAAGCCGGCCTTGCGGTCGCGCGCCTTTTGCAGCATGGGCAGGCGCACCAGCGCCTGCGTGCCGCTGATGTACACGCGGCCTTTTTCCAGTGTGTATTTGTCGTCGAGCGAAACGGATGCGGCTAGCGATGCAGCTTCTACGGCGGCACGGTCTGGGGCGTTCATGGCGGGGCTGTCTCCGGAATCGGTACTTCATCGGTACGTTTTCCGGGCGAGTATAGGAAGCCGATATGCCATCGTAAAATCACAAATTGGAAACGCTGGTATGCGAAAAACGGATGGCTGGGCGCGATGGAGGTCGCGCATCGAGGGGCGCTTGCTCAAGCGCCTCGGGCATTTGCCGTTAACACACGGGACCAGCAACCCCTCATTCCGGAGTCCCGCTTGCACGCGAAACCACGCGCTCTGCCATCTGCATCTGTCTTGTTCGGAACCCTGGCCGCAACCCTGCTGATCAGCGGCTGCGTCTCAAGCCCCCGCGTCGCCACCGCACCCGCGCGCCCCACGACCGTGGTCGTCGCTCCCCCGCCGCCGCCTGTCGTCGTCGCGCAACCCGTTTACGTGCCACAGCCGTACGACGCCTACGTTTCGGTCGTGCTCGACCGCGACGTGGTCTACGCCGGCGGCAGCACGTATATCTGGATCGTGGGAGCGGACGGCCACCGCCAGCGCCGCTACTACGGGCGCGGCGACCTGCGCGGCGAAGTCCTGCACCGCCGCGCGGAATTGCGCGTCGTGATGGCGCACAACGAAGGCCATCTGCCGATGCAGCACGCGCGCATGCCCGAGCCCCAGCGCGTGCGCGTGACGATGCAGCCGCACGGCACGCCGCCGCATGGCTACCGGCCGCAGCCGGGCGGGCATCCTCCGGCGCACACCGCTGCCCATCGTCCGCCGCCCGCGCCGAACCGCAACGCGAACGCCAACGCCAATGCGAATGCGAATGCCGGCCATCACCGCCACCCCGATGGCCATCCCAACGGCGCGCCTGCGCCGCGTTTCGCGGGCCAGCCGCCGCATGCTGGCTGATGCTGGCTAGGGCCAGCCAAGACCGGCTGTAGTTCGAACCGTCGGCCACCGTTCGCTGGTCGGCCTTAAAGGCCTAGCCGCTCCACTGTGGCGGCGCTCCGGCCCTTCA
>NZ_JAMBPR010000086.1 GCF_024206475.1 Paraburkholderia sp. CNPSo 3274 | reverse complement strand
GAAATCCACCCTCCGCCAGAACCGCGTACGCGACGCGACCGCTACGCACGTCGAGCATGATGTCGGAAATCTTGCCGACATGTTCGCCATCTGCGGAAATCACCTTGTTGCCGTCGAGCGTGGCCGCGGCCATGATTTCGGGACCCGGACCTTCGCCAGTGCCCCCGCCGACGATTTGCGCGCCAGCGCCTCCTGATTGGGGATCAAGGATAGTCATGCTTGTGCTCCTTTCGGTTAAGAGTTGCGATGACTCCTAGCGCATGGCGCGTGCCACGCCGCAAGTCGCCATGCACTGATCTCGTCTCGTGGGCACTTCACGGCAGACATGAGAAATAGGCGACACTTCCAGCTCCTTAAAGTATCAGTCATCCTGATTAATACGCCATTTTCTTCTCGATCTCACACGAGGCAATCGGGAGCGGCGTTGGGTTCCGGTCACCTCACGTGGATGCCCGTGCGTTTTCAGGGCCAGCACGCCGATCTCACGGGACACCATCGTGAGGACGCAGGAGCCTCACATTGCAGTGCAGCGCGTATGGAAACCTT
The DNA here is from genome assembly GCF_024206475.1 of Paraburkholderia sp. CNPSo 3274. Taxonomy (GTDB): domain Bacteria; phylum Pseudomonadota; class Gammaproteobacteria; order Burkholderiales; family Burkholderiaceae; genus Paraburkholderia. The sequence goes on along the minus strand of NZ_JAMBPR010000086.1, from coordinate 30,539 downwards.
ACTTGTCCCTAAGCGTGGCCCCACGGTGAGCCGTGCTGCGACATGTGCGTCAACTGCCTCGATGATCTCTTCAAGGCATACCGGTTTTCGAAAGAACTGGGACCAGCACCATTGGTGTTCGGCGGGCTCCGGCGCAGCCGAGAGCATCAGCACCGGCGTTAGGGCGAGACACGGACAGGCACGCACCATCCGGCACAACTGCACGCCGTCGACGTCTGGCATCTGATAGTCGGTGATGAGGCATTGGATGTTTTGACGACGCATTAGATCCATGGCAGCGCTGGCGCGCACAGTGATGTGCACACGGTGGCCGCTATTCTCAAGCGCCAACGCGAGGGGCAACGCATTTTCCGGTTCGTCGTCAACCAGCAGGACATTTGCCACAGCGCTCTCCATACCTATCTGGCAAGCTTCGACGCGAATGCGCGCCGCGGCGGCGGCGTGCCCGTTTCTCAGCTTTCGGTCCTTTCGGACAACGGTCGCCGCGTCAGAATACGTACGCCTCGTTTGTGCTTCCGCATTGTGCGTGCCGCGCGAGGAGCAGCAATATGCTGTGTCCGTCAACGCTCGCGGGCGTGACGCCGGCAAAGGGCTGGGAACGACTGTGAAACCGCTCATCATCCGCTCGACGAAGCAGAGTCGTCGGCGATGATGGACTGATCGAGGTCCGGCGCTGGAGCGCCGCATGCGACAGCGCATGGCTATTGGCAGGCGTCGCGCAGGGGCGTTCGAGAGCGGAGTGGGATATTAGCGGGAGTGACGCGTCGTTTCGAAGAGGAACCAGACACACTCCTCCGTCTGACCGATCCGGTTTTCGATAAGGCTCGCCGTCGCCACGTCTTCCTTTCGTCGCAAAGCTGATGGAGCTCGCGCATGAATTTCACAAGCGCCTCATTGTCGTGACGCAATTCGTCGAGCATCGCGTCCGGCGCAACAAACGCAGCATCGTTGTCGGAAAGGCGCTTGAGCGACGCGATCTGTCCGACCGAACGCAACGTCGTACCGGCGGGAGAGCGCCTTGCGAGCCTCCTCCGAAGGTCGGTTGGAGTGGTCAGGTTTCGTGCGCTCGCAGTATAAGTTTTCGGGTCCTTGTTCGCTATGGTGGTGTCTCCCTCCGTCGAGCAGGTAAGCCCGCAACCCAGCATCGTTTGTGCCTGGCGCGTGTATATGCGCTGAACGGGTGCGCAAGCTTTCGACCTCGTTCACGGCGACACTTCAAGGTGTAAAAAGTATCCGGCCGGGCAACCCGGCACGCCGATTGCGCTCCGGGGCACAACGACTGACCGGGAGCACGCGATGGCGGGGTGGATCAAGGCATTGCAGATCGAAGCGTTGCCAGCGCAAAGCATGCGTCGCGTAGAACTCGAAGGCGTCGCGGTGCTACTTGTGAACGCCGGAGCCGGGCCACGCGTGGATGTCCGCGCGTTCGCTGCCGATTGTCCGCATGCGGGCGCGCCACTCGAACAAGGCGCGCTGTGCGCGGGCCGTATCGTTTGTCCTTGGCACAAGGCGGCTTTCGCCGTCGATAGCGGCCAATGGCTGGAACCGCCTGCGCTCGAAGGACTGACAACGTACCCCGTGCGTATCGAGTCTGAGGCCGTGTTCGTCGATCTCGAACCGGACCGCGCTGCCGCGGCCAAAGCACTACACACCCGGCCCGGGGCGCAGCGCCGCATCGCGATCATCGGCGGCGGCGCGTCTGGCGCGGCAGCCGCCGCCACGCTCCTCAAGGGCGGTTTCAGCGGCGAGTTGACACTGTTCGCCGCCGAGCCGCGAGCGCCCTACGACCGCACCTGCCTGAGCAAATTCGTACCGGCCGGCGAGATGCCGCCCGGCGATGTCCCACCGATCCTGCCGCAAGCCGTCGCCCGGGACCCGCGTCTGCGGATTGAACAGGTCGAAGTGACACGCTTCGATGTGCCAACGAAACACATGACGCTCGCCGACGGCCGGCAAAGCGCGTTCGACGCCGTGCTGATCGCGACCGGCTCGGCTCCCCTGCGGCCTGACATTCCCGGCGCCGAACTGGGGCGCGTTTTCACGTTGCGCACGATCGGTGATGCCGGCGCGATCCTGGAGACGCTGTCCCCAGGCGACCCCGCCGTCATTCTGGGCGACAGCTTCATCGGTCTCGAAACGGCCTCGGCCTTGCGTAAGCGCGACGTGGAAGTGACCATCGTCGCGCCGAGCGGCGCGCCTCTGCAGCGGGCGCTCGGCGCGCGCGTCGGCGCCCTGATGCGCGAGTGGCACGAGGCCAACGGCGTGGTGTTCCGGCGTGCAAAGGCCGTGCGCTTCGAGGGAACGGCAAATGTCGAAAGCGTCGCGCTTGACGATGGACGGACGATACGCGCGAAAGCGGTGATCGCCGGCATCGGCGTGCGTCCCGCCACGCAGTTTCTGAGCGGTATCGAGCTTGACGATGACGGCGGCGTGTCGGTGGACGCGACAATGCGCGTGACACCCGATGTCTACGCCGTCGGCGACGTCGCGCGCTTTCCGCTCGATAGCGCGGCGGGCTCGTCGCAGAAGACCCGCATTGAACATTGGCGGGTGGCGCAGCAGCAGGCGCGTATCGCCGCTCTGAACATGCTCGGTGAGAATCCGCGCTACGAAGGCGTGCCTTTCTTCTGGACCCAGCACTATGGCAAACGCGTTGACTACCTGGGCCACGCCGAAAGCTGGGACGATCTTGTGATATCGGGGCGTCCCGGCGACGAGCGCTTCGGCATCCTCTATTCTCGGCTGGGCCGCCTGCAGGCGGCGCTGGCTTGCGGCTACGAGCGCGAGATGGCGTTACTCAGCGAACGGATGCGCGAGCGTTTGTCCACCGACGACGCACGCGCAATGCTGGGGCTGTGATGGAGCGCGTCCCGTCGCTCTCCCTCTGCACGCCAGACGGCAGCGAGCGCGGCGCGTCCGACTTTTCGGCGCTGCTGCAAGGCTGTGCGCTGCCACTCGAGGCGCAGTCGCTCGCCGGCGCCGCTCGGCAGCTCATTGCCGCGTGCCCCTCACTGCCACAGCCTGGCGCAGGCCGCACGCTCACGCGCTGGCAATTTCTCGCGTGGCTCGCTGGCCAGGATCTCTCACTTGTCAAGATTTATGAGGCCCACGCCGACGCGCTCGCCATTCACGCCGAACTCGCCATGCCGCGCGCGGTGGCGCCAGGCCGCGCGGATCCCGAGATTTGGGGCGTATGGGCCGCCCGTTCGCCGCGCTCCGAGTTGCGTTACACCTCGGAGCGCGGCAGGCAGGTACGCCTCTCGGGCGTCAAGCCGTGGTGCTCGGGCGCAGCATTCGTCACGCATGCGCTCGTGACGTGCGTCGATCGCGACGATCGCGACTGGCTCGCCGCACTGCCCATCGACCAGCCTGGCGTGACGGTCACGGCGCGGGGCTGGGAAGCGGTTGGCATGGCGGCGACGCAAAGCGTCGAGATCGACGTGCTCGATGCGCGCGCCACGCTCATTGGCCCAAGCGGCGCTTACCTGCGTCGGCCTGGCTTCTGGCACGGCGGCGCGGGCATCGCCGCGTGCTGGTATGGCGCGGCAGCGGCGCTGGCCGTGCGCCTGCGCGACGCGGCCCGCAGGCGCGACGACGCGCACCTGAATGCGCACCTGGGCGCGGCCGACGCTGCGTTGAGCGCCGCGCGCGCCTTGCTGCGCGAAGCGGCGCACACGCTCGACGCCACGCCACAGGCAAACGCCATGGCGCTCGCGCTGCGCGTGCGCGCCGCCGTGGAAAGCGCCGTGGACACCACGCTGCACGCTTGCGCCCGCGGCCTCGGGGCAGGCCCGCTGTGCCGCGACCGCTGGTTTGCCCGCATGGCGGCGGACCTTCCTGTGTTCGTGCGCCAGAGCCACGCCGAGCACGATCTTGCCGCGCTCGCGAAGCATGCCGCGGCGGACCTGGACTGGTCGCTCTGAGCCCGCGCCGACGCCATGGGACCCGCCCCGCTTTCACTCGCTGACTATTTCAACGGCCACTTCGCGCACGATGCCGACCCGTGGCGTTCCCGCACGAGCTGGTACGAGGCGCGCAAACGCGCACTCACGCTCGCATCGCTGCCGCGCGCGCGTTACCGCCGCGCCTTCGAACCAGGCTGCGCGGGCGGCGAGCTTTCCGCCGCGCTCGCACCGCGCTGCGACCGGATTCTATGCGCCGACTTCGCCCCGCGCGCGGTGGAGATCGCTCGCTCGCGTCTCGCGCCGTTCGCCCACGCGCATGTGGAGCGACGCGCCATGCCCGACGACTGGCCCACAGGACGCTTCGACCTGATCGTGGTTAGCGAGATCGCCTATTACCTCGGCGAAACAGGCTGCATGGCGTTGGCGACGCTCGCCACGACGGCGCTGGAGGAGGACGGCACGCTCCTTTGCTGCCACTGGAGGCATGGCGGGGAGGCGTGGATGATCGATAGCGCGCAGGTGCATGCTATCTTCGCGATCCATGCAAGGCGGGCTTCGCTGCGTTGCGTCGTGCATGCGCAAGACGCCGATTTTTTGCTCGACGTGTGGAGCGCGAATCCGCTCAGTGTGGCCCGCCGCGAGCGTGCGGGCTGAGCGCCGAAGATGCAGGCCACGATCCCCCGCGCCGTCTACTATGCCCTCGCCTCGAACGTCGTGATCGCGCTATGCAAGTTCGCAGCGGCCGCGTACACGAATTCAGGCGCGACGCTTGCCGAGGCGGTGCATTCCAGCGCGGATTGCCTGAACCAGGTGCTGCTGATCGTCGGGAGGCGCGCGGCGCACAGCGGCCCCGACGAGGAGCACCCGTTCGGCTTTGGCCGCGAAACGCACTTCTACGCCATGCTGGTCGCGCTGCAGTTCTTTATCGTCGGTGGGCTCGCTTCGATCGTGATTGGCGCGTGGCATCTCTGGCATCACAGTGGCCTCGACCATCCTGGCGTCGCGGTGGGCGTGCTGTTCATCTCCGCACTGCTTGAGGGCGCGGCCTTGCGCGCGTCGATCCGCTCGATTGACAGGAAGCGTCGTGCGGGTGGCCTTTGGCGCTGGTTCCGCGAGACCGGTGAACTGGAAACCATGCTCTCGATCGGCGAGGACGCCGCCGCGCTCGCGGGCGTGCTCGTCTCGATCGCCGGCACCGGGCTCGCCGCCTTCACGGGACGGGCGGGATTCGACGCGCTCGGCAGCATCGGCGTCGGCCTCGTGATGATGGCGACCGCGGTGCTCTCGCTGCGGGAGATCAAATCATTGATCGTGGGCGAGGCGGCGCGCCCAGGCGTGCGCAAGGCGGTGCGAACCTGGCTGGACGCGCGGCCCTAGGTTGGCCATATCGTGAGCCTCGTGGTGCTGCGCTGGTCTGACAGCCTGCTCGTCGCCGTCCAGGCGGAACTCGCCGAGCGCTGCGACGCCGAAGAACTCGTGCGCGTCATCGACCGTATCGAGAATGCGTTACAGGACGCTTTCCCGGCTGCGCGTTGGGTGTTCTTCGAGCCCGAACTGCGCGAGCACGGCGAGCATCCGCTTTGATCCGCGCACCGCTCTATGCCCGCGTCACGCACCAGTAGCGCTCGGGTTTCGCTAGATCGGCGGGAAAGCGTGTGCCGAATGCGCGCAGCTGGCTTGCGTATTCGAGGATGGCGTAGCGCCTGATCGCGAGCGCGCGTGCGCTGAGGCGGCTGGTGCGCCAGGCTTCGTCGAGTGGCGCAGCTTGCAGGCCTCCCGCTTCGAGTTCGGTCAGGCGCTTTGCGACCGCGCCGCGCGCCGTGCGATGAATTGCCTCCTCGTAGGCGATGCAGGACACCACCCGGCCCGTGCGCAGCAGGAGGGCCCAGGCCTCGCCCACGCGCACATGGTCCGGGTGGCGCACACCCAGCGGAACAACGAACGATGCGTCGCCCGTACGGACGCGCTCGTACTGCTTCACCATTTCATCGGCAAGCGCGGTGACATCGGGCAGCGGGCCATATTGGCCATCCAGAAACGGCAACCGAAGCGCGCGCGCACCGCAGCGCTCAAGTGCGCGGTCGTCTTCGCGCCCGCGCTCGCGCATTGCTTGCGTCGAATCGCCGAAGCCTGCGGAGCGATCCCACTCCGTACTCTGCGGATCGGCTGGTGAGCCCGCGAACACCGTGCAAACGCGCGCCCCCGGACACGCAGCAAGCAGCGCAGCGCAACCGAACACCGCATCGTCGAGATGGGGCGAGACGACGAAAAGCGGGCACGTGGTACGCGCCGTTTCGGGTTGGAGTCGATCTTTGTCCATCGTGGCGATCCCCGTAGCAATCAGCACTTCCTACTAGTGTCGTGGCGGCGAAACGCCACGTCCGCGCCGGCACGTCCGCATCCTCCGGGTGTCGCGGCAGACGGCGCTCACACGTACCACGCAAGCCTCGTTCCGCTCGGCGCAGGTGGGCCTCGACATCGGCGTGCTGTTCGTGCATGAGCACAGCGAGGCGGCGTACCCGCTCAGCGCGAAGGGCGTGCGCGAGATCTGCGTGGCGGGTGTGGCGGCTGTCGCCAATGCGGAGTACAACGCAACGGGCAAGCGCGTGCGCGAGTTGCCCATCACGCTTGAGAAGCTGCTCCAAGCTCAGTCGGGCGCAGCGACAGCGGGCGCTTCGCCGTCCTGCGCCTCGTCCTGACTCTCGTCCCGCGCCCATGCGGCGAGCGTATCGCCAAAACCACCGCGCACGCGCGCGTCGAGACGCGCGCTCGTGACGACGCGCGGCGCGGCGCTCCATGCGACGACCGCGCCCGTTGCGCGCAGCATTTCGACGAGGGCGACGTCTTCGCCGCAAGCGAGCGTCGAAAAGCCGCCCGCGCGCCGGTATGCGCACGCGCACACGCCGAGGTTCGCGCCATGCACATGGCGATGGCCGTCGGCGTCGTGGTAGCACGCTCGCCAGGCGTCGAGCGTGCGTGCTGGGTGGCGGCTCCAGTCGTCCACCGCCACCGGCCCGCATACCGCATCGGCCTTAAGGACCTGTTGCGCGTAAAGCCAGTCCGGCGCCACCCGGCTATCCGCGTCCGAGAACGCGAGCCAGCGCGCTCCCTGTTCCAGCATCCGGCTCGCGCCAGCCGCACGTGCGGCGCCCACATTGCAGGCATCGATGGCCAGCGTTTCCACACCGGCGCCCCGTGCGACCGTTGCTGAGCCGTCGGTGCAGGCGTCGAGCACCACAAGCACGTGCACGTGCTCGCCCAGAAGCGCTGGATGTCGTGCCGCAGTCAGGGCCGCTCGCAGACACGGTGCTAACAGGCATTCTTCGTTGTGGGCAGGTATCACGATGCCGATCATGGGGATCCTCGGGCCGTTATAGGGTGCACCTGGGTTGCGCATGCACCTGACTCGGCCCGCGAAAGAGCCGCATGCGAGCGCGAGCGCAACTCCAGTACCCGTCAAAGTCTCGCTGCTGGCACGCGACCTGCGCTTTGGCATGGACCGTGCCTCGCGCGAGGACTTTCGTCACAGCGAATCCGCACGGAGGAACGGAGACCATGATCGCCCCCATTGGCCATCACGCCCGCTGCATGATTCGTGGGGGGCCTGCGATCGCCAACGGCCGTTCATCGCCGCCTGTAGCCGTATAGCAAACTGACGATGAACAGCACAAGGAAGATCACGAAAAGGATCTTCGCAATGCTCGCCGCGCCCGCGGCGATGCCCGCGAAACCAAAAAAGGCGGCGACTATCGCTATCACCAGGAAAACGACCGCATAGTAAAGCATGGTAAATCTCCTCAATTTTGCGCTGTCTCCCATTACGCAAACGATCCGGGGAGAGACGGAAGAGTGTCCGCGCTGCGAGGTACCAGCAACCCGCGTGCCTTGCATCCGCGTGCCTCGGCGGCCCTGAAAAAGAAGGGGCAAGCGCCTCGATGAGCGCGCGCAACCGCTCGAGCGAGAACGGTTCGCGGGGAACACGCACTCGAAGTCCAGGGCGTCTGGACGCAAGGGCTTGATGCTCGACGCCCGTTGCCCGATGCCCTGCGGCATGTCGCAATGAAAACATGCTGGCGCTTGCGCACGCCTCAAAACAGAAAAGGAGCCCGATTTTCGACAGCGCCTACAGCGCCGTGGCTTCCCGGATTTCGTTGCGGGTACGCGACGAGTTGCATGAAAATCAGTTTGGACTGCCTCGGATCGCGGCGCCTCCCTTTGTTCATCCGGTCACGAGCGGCCGCGGCTCGGGGTCGCCGTTGGGCGTATCCAGGCACTCGTACTCCGCGATCAACTGCGCGCCGAACAGCATCAGCGTAGCCAGCGCTTCGAGGCTGAAAAGCACAACGATCGCAGTTGTCAGTGAGCCATAGACGACGCTTACCTGGGATAGCGTCGCAAAATACCAGACCAGTGCGCGCCGCGTTATCTCCCATAGCACCCCGGCAGCGATAGCGCCGACTAGCGCGTGACGTAAGGTCGTCCGGCCGCCCGGTACAACCAGGTAAATCGCGGTCAGCACGAGAATTTCGCCTGCAAAACCGCATAAATACAGTACAACACGAGTCGGTACCGTCAACGACAACGAATGGCCAAATAGTACGACGTTCTCGCTCGCCACTGCGTGCAGGCCACTGGACACAAGCGTCACCACCAGCACGCCGATACCGAGAGACAGGCTGAACAGATAAGGCAGGATCGCCGAAAGCAGAAAGTGTCTGCGCCGGATCGCGACCCGATGCACGAAGATGATTGACAGCGCATTCTCAAGCACCGTAAATGCGAGCGAACTGAAAAAAATCATCGTGACGACAAGAAACCAGCCAATCACAGCGCGATGCGCTAGAAAATTTGCCAGCTCGTCCACGATCGCGTCGGATTGTCCGGGAATCAGCCACCTGAGCAGATGCGCGAGAGTATCGAGCAGCAACTGCTCGCCGACGACGTGGCTGAACGCAATAGCGACAAGTATCAGGAGCGGCACAATCGACAGCAACGCGTAGTACGCGATCGCACCCGCGAGCAGAAAGCCCTGGTTGCTGCGAAACGCCTTGCAAGCCAGAATCAGAAACCGGACCGGGTGCGCCGAAACGAAGCGAAACGCGCGCCCACGCGGATTGTGGGAGTTGCTCAAATGGCACCCTTGTCTTTGCGCACGCGGCCAGCGCCCGCGGCGGACCGCCTGACGGCGTGCGCGCGTGATGACTGGCATGAGAGCAAAGGACGGACCCGATTCCCGAACCGGTGCCCGGGAGCCAAGAGAAAAAAGTGACGATTGTCACGAGTGTCGGGGTAATCTCTTCCCAAACAGGCGCCTTCGGCGCTTTGGGCACGCGCTATGCGGGACACGGGGATCTTCATCCACAGCGCCGAAGCATTCGTGTTTTCACGCGGGTCGCCAGACTCGGGGGCGAAGCGGCATCTAGGTGCCCCCACTCTGCGTCGCCATCGCCGTCACGCTCCCAAGTCTTTCACGCACGCGGAAGCGGCCCCGCGTATTGAGCAATTCGATTGCGAATCCACTCCACATGAATTCGTGTCGTCGCTGATCCGCGACAGATGGATCAATGCGCAGCCGAATCGCGTCGAAGCCAACTCCGTGAACGCTTTTCGCCCCGTCGATCACTCGCACCCGAGCGCGTTCGGATTTTCGATTTATGTGGTGTTGGGATAGGCGCCCGACGATCCCTTATTCGAGCGCGGTGCTGGCGCAAAGGTTGTGTCGCCCTACGGGGTGGTTGTAATGGCAACCAACTCAAGGCATGGTTCGAGACGCTAAAAGCGGGAGGCAACGGTTTCGATGCGACATTCAAGGTGATGTGACCGGTTTTGCATTCCTCCGGTTCAGACCGGTTTCCAATCCGGACGCCGTACCGGCGAACTGCGCTTTGCTCTCCAGCCCATCCCAACGCGCGATGGTGCAACAGCTCCGCAACCACTCACCAATTCTCCGCCCCCGGAAGTCCCCCGTCGTTGTTGGGTACAGCGCGTGCTGAAAGCTCATCGGCACGTGATGCCTTGCGCGGCGATCCTGCGGTGCAACTGCCAGAGCATTCGCTCTGAGAGCCAGGCGCCCGATTGCGGGTGCGACGCGACCATCCGGTCGCGGCGCTGTCTGGTTGATCCACCGGCGGCAGCATTCTGATGCCCGAATAATTTCATCGGGCGGCCGGATAGCGCGCGCCGGTCACCGGAGAAACGCAATGTTTATCCACAACAAACGTCTGCAGTACACCGTTCGCGTCGCGGCGCCCAATCCGGGGCTCGCCAACCTGCTGCTCGAGCAGTTCGGTGGCCCTCAGGGAGAACTCGGTGCCGCGTGCCGGTACTTCACCCAGGCCGTCGGCGAGGATGATCCCGGACGGAAGGATCTGCTCTTCGATATTGCGACCGAGGAGCTGAGTCATCTGGAAATTGTCGGCTCGATTGTCGCCATGCTTAACAAGAGCGCGAAGGGGCAACTGGCGGAGGCAGTGGAAGCGGAGGCTGAGCTCTACCGCTCGATGACAGGCGGCGGAAACGATTCGCACACCACGGCGCTCCTGTACGGTGGAGGCCCGGCGCTGACTAATTCGGCGGGGGTGCCATGGTGCGCCTCCTATGTCGACACGATTGGCGACCCGACCGCTGACCTGCGCTCGAACATCGCCGCCGAGGCACGCGCGAAAATCGTCTACGAGCGACTGATCAACGTCACTGACGATCCCGGCATCAAGGAAACACTGGGCTTTCTGATGACGCGGGAGATCGCCCATCAGAAATCGTTCGAAAAGGCGCTGCATTCGATCCAGCCGAATTTCCCGCAAGGCAAGCTGCCCGGCGTACCCGAATTCACGAGCGTGTATTACAACATGTCACAGGGCGACGACGCGCCTCGCGGGCCGTGGAACGAGGGACCGGGATGGGACTACGTCGAGTCACCCGGGCCGGCGGTTGACGGCGGCGATGGCCTGGCGACGGTGAATGTTTCGAAGAATGACGTCAAGACCCTGCAGGCCCTGGCTTCACGCACGGCCTCGGACACGTCGTCCGATCCCGTTACAGGCGCGGACCTCGGTACGGGGCAGCCGACCTAGTGCGATTCGCACAATGCGATCCCCGAGCTAGCCCCAGGCGCGCGGTGGCCGGCAACCGGCCACGTGTGTCCGCGTAGCCGGGGGTCGCCCCGGCGCAATTGCGCCCTTCCCGCCTGTGTGACGAACAGGTCGCCGTTCAGATCGCATCCGGAGACAGGCTCTCTGGCGAGAACGGAGACGGAGGCATGTCGACGCCGTCCGACCTCCCTGTTGTCTCGGCCATTTCCGCTGCCCGTTCCCGCCGGATCAGGGCGATGACCTGACTGAAGGACGACGCGGCAATCGCCGCCGTGCCGCGATGCTCCTCGGTATCCTGCGACGTCTCTGACAGGAAGCCAAGAATCAGCGTCGCGGCTGGCGCGTGCTTCTGAAGTCGTCGCAGCAGAATACGGAGATAGACGTTCGACTGTCCCGCATCGAGTGAGGTGACGCAGATCGTCGTCACTGCCGACAGGTTTTCCCCGGAAAATTTCTTGCGGGAAAACTGTGCATAACTGGCGGCCTGCGCCTGAATTCCCTCCCTGGAGAGAACCTGAACGGTGGCTGCCGCAACCAGTTCATCAAGTCCTCCCCGACCTGCGATGCAGAGCACGGGGCCGCCGTAAGCCGTCGCGTCGGAATCGGCTATGGCAGCGGCGAGCCCCGCTCCTTCCGGAGCCGACGTCAAACCCGGAGACGGCCTGTCACCACCGGCGGCTTCAGATATGTCCCTGACCGGTTCATCGATATCCTCAAATCCATCGATGATATCGAGCAGCGCTTCCCGGATCCTGGCGAGTTGGTCGGGCAGGATAACGCCCCGCATCATGTCGTTGTGCGCGAGTTGCAAACCTTCGAGCATGACGGTGTCGTAGTACTCGACCAGGGTCATGTCCTTCAGCAGTGTTTCGGCCTGCCGCAACGCCTCTTCAGGATCATCTGCCAGAATGCGCTGGTAGAAATTGGCCGACGGCGAGAGGGGCGGCCGATCACCCAGCAGGACTTCAAGAAACTCCAGTTTGTCGACATGACGTCCAAGGATGACCAGGCACAGCGTGAGCGGTGTTGAAAGGATCAACCCGACAGGCCCCCAGATCCAGCTCCAGAAGATGGCCGCCACAATCACGGCGACGGGCGAAAGACCCGTGCTGTGACCATACAGCAGCGGCTCGATCACCTGGGCTGTGATGAGATCAGTTGCACCGAAGAGGCCAATCGTCCAAAGCAGCATGGTCCAGTCAGGGCCTGTGGCCGCCAGCACAAGGGCGAGCACTGCGCCGATCCATGTGCCCACGTAAGGTACGAACCGGAAGAGTGCCGTGAGCACACCGAACAGGATCGCACCCGGGACACCGATGATGGCGAGGCCGGTGGAGATGACGATTCCCACTCCGACGTTCACACCGAATTGCGTCAGGAAATAGCGGCTTAAGCGGTGAGCGGCTTCGTCCATAGCGGTCGTCGCACGATGCAGATCGCGCGAGCCGAAGAGGCGGATGAGCCGGTCGCGCAGGTCTTCGCGCTGCAGGAGGATGAAGATCGCCACCACAAGCACGATGCCGGCGGTCTCGAGCGGGCTGACGACCGGCGCAAGAAACCGCCTCGCAAGGGCGAACGACGACGCGGGTGGCTCCTGGACGGCCACCGGCATCGGCGCCCGGTCCTGCTGTTTCGCCGGGCCCGACACGATGGCACTCGCGGCACTGGCGCGGCCAGCACCACTGGCACCACTGGCACCAGTGGCGGCATCGGGCGGGGGAGCCAGCCGTTTCATGAGGTTCGACCCACTTCCCAGAAGACCGTCAACCCGCCCGACCGTCGCCTGCTGGACGCGCTGGGCTTTTTGCTCGAGGGCGGCCTGATATTGCGGCAACCCGGCCCCAAGCTGCGCAACCTGCGCGCCGATGAGCGTGCCTAAACCGCCCATGACCGCGAGTGCCAGCACGACGGCGATGACAACCGACGGGACCTGTCCCAGACGGAGCCGCTCCAGCAGTTCCACCATCGGCGCGACGAGAAAACTGAGCAGCACAGCGAGGGTGACGGGCATCAGCACCTCGCGACCAAGATCGAGTGCGCAAATGACCACCACGGCGGTGATGAGGGAGGTCAGCTGTCTGAGATTGGGCGCTTCTGCAGGGGCCACTCTTGTTGCGGGCCATTTCGACCGGTTCGGGACCATCGCACCCTCCCGTACGTGCTGCGAAGATATGCTGTCTGGGGCAACGCGGCTCCGCGACCGGACCGGACGTCGGGATACGAGGCGCCCCTGGCATCCTTCCGGGCGAAGGGAGGGCGCTTCGTAGCCGTACAGCTAGTGGGCGAACAGCGCGATCAGGATGATGATTGGAATCGGTACACCAAGCATGAACAGAAGGATTGAACGCATGATTGCCTCCGGAAAATGTGAGATTCAGAGATCGCGCTGCCGTCCGCCAAAAGTGGCTGACAGGCTTGCCGAGAAAGCGCCCATGAGCAGAGAGACGAAAAGCCAGAGTGAAGCGTATATGGCTGCCTTGCGGGCCTTGTCGGCCGCATCTCTTGCAGCGATTTTGAGGTCCGCCCGTTTTTGCTGAAGCTGCGAGTAGGCCGTGCTGACACGCGACTGTGCGGCGGCCTCAGACAACCCTGTCCGCCGGGCAACCAGCCGGGCGGCATAGTGCGCATCATTGGCGGACAACGGGTTACCCGACGGCAGACCGTTCAGGAATATGCGGACAACCTCTTCCTGGTCCGCCGCCGTGCCGGGCGGTGCGACACCCGGTGTCGCGCTCGAAGCGTCAGGTTGACGGAACAGGCCGTCGACCAGATAGCCCATTGGCCATGTGTTGGCGGCGGCGGACGCATTACCCCGGTCGCTCAATGTCGCCAGCGTGCCTCCCGACGCGCCTGCTGATGCAACCTGTGCGGCGGTGTGGATAAGCCCGGAGATCGCCGAGGTCAGCAGCAAGGCGGTGACCAGAGTCGACAATGCCCAGCTCAGAAAACCGTGCGCGGTGTCCCGGAAATACGTCTCGTCCACATGAACTGCGACCCAGCGTTTTCTCAGCCGTCCGGCCAGATAGCCACCCAGGCCCGAAGCGAGGATCTGGGTCACACAGATCCAGACAATCGCAGCAAAGCCGAACCGCGAGGCGCTTTCACCGGGTGGGGCCCACGGTGAAATGGACGCGAGGCCGAGCCCTGTTCCAAGCGTCAGGAGGATCAGCGAGAACGCCGCGGCACCTACGCCACCAGCGAAAATCGCGCTCCACGATACCGCACTGCCAGACTTTTCCACCGTCGTCGGATCTGCAATGATCGCGGTGCGCCGGGTGTCTCCAATCTCGTCCACGTGGACCTCCTTGCCTCTGTTTGTAGTCGCTTATAAATGGATACCGTTACAAGCGACAAGCGCACGCATTCGCTGTGCCTGGAGCCTGGAGTCATCGCATGGGCGAACAGAAAGCCCGTCGCAGGTGAAAGCATTGAAACAGCATCGCCGATCGGCCACGACCATAGAGCGAACGTCGCCCTACGCCGTGTCGAACTCGATGGGCACCTTTGATGGCATGCTCGTTACGCAGCCTTCGGAAGAAACGCGATCGCTGTTGGGCGCGTCCCAAAGCAATCGCGAGACGTCTCGCTAGAGCGTCAGGTTGGGACTCCCATGGCCCGGCTCATAGGGCCGTGCCTTGCTCTTCATGCACGCAATGCTCTGGAGATGCACCTCGCCCGGGCCATCGGCGAACTTCAACGCGCGCCCCCACGTCCAGCTATCCGGCAAAAGAAAGTCGCGCAGCGACTCCTCCAGACGCCAGGACCAGGCGAAGCACTGCGTGCCAGCCGGTGTCCCTCCCCATCGCTTGGAGTCAGCAACCCCTGGCCAGAAAATTCTCGCGGCGCTCGCGTTCGTGAACGACATCGAATTGTGGCGATACGCTGAGTTCGGCAATCACCGGCATCTGCCACGCGCACAACGCAACCGCGCCAGTATCCGGCTCCTGCGGAGTGTCGCTCGTGGGCTTCCGTGGCGCCTTCGGTCAATGTCCGTCCCAATGCACGCGGCGCTTCGTCCCCGTGGCCGTTCGAACACGCTATTGCGAGCCCGGCTCGCCCGCGCCGTCTGGCTTTTCTGCATTAATTTCTGCCTCTGCCCGATGCCAGTACTCGTCGGTGTGGTCCTCGGGAGAACCCGCCTTCTCCCACAACTCGTACGCTCGCCGCCGGATGCGCTCTTCCTGGCCACTCTCCATAGGCGTCCTTTCTATCCTCGTCGCACCGCCAATCGCCGGTGGATCGCTGGCCGGAAAGGTCCCCTCGACAGCGTTGTCGATTTTGGTTTCCGACTCTTGAGCCGCGCTTTTTTGCTCCGTCGCCTTCGTCGCCATGTGAGCCTCCGTTGCAGTGGTCAACCGCAGCGCAAGCGGTGTTCCGCTTAGCGAGTTCCCGGGAACGGACGTTGCGGCAGTGCAGCACATAGATGCCGCAACCGTAACTGTTTCGAAGCGCAAATCAGCGACGACGAACCGCCAAAGGAGTCGACCATGACCGAAAGCACCATCCTGTTGCCCTACCCCGCATCGGGCAAAGAACCCTCCCAAACGCCCTGGCTCACAGCCGAAATGAGCGATCTGGCGCAGATCTGTGTGGGAACGGCGCAGCGCATCGCGGAACTCAACAGCCGCGCGATCGATGCGACGATCAACGAACAGCGGGCGGTAGCCCTTGAAACAGCTGGTGAGCGATCACCGTTCGGCGCGTGGCGCCTGCAGGCGAGCTTTGCGCTCGCAGGCACGGCGAAAGCCGCGGCATACTGGCGGCACGTCAACGAGATCATGGTGGACGCTGTCGTTGAAGCGGTGAACGAGGCCGAGGGCTGCCTGAACAGGAATTTCGTGGCGCTGAGCGCCGCGCTAGGGGCCGCCGCAACCGATGTCAGCGCAATAGTCCTCGCGAGCGACCCACCGGCCGCTTCGGGAGCAAAGGAAAACGAAGTCCAGATCGTCGACCCGCACGGGAATGCCGTGGCGCCGCGCCGTTCCGAATAAATCATTAAAAAGGCGCTCCATGCTGGCGGGATGAATATCTAAACTTTCACGCTTCGGCCACCAGGATTACACGTGTGGCCACACCCCCGGCATCGCATGCTTTGCCGCGCGCGGTCAGCGTGGCGCGAACACGGCCGGATCCGGCGCGCAAAGTAATTCTTTCACGCGCCCGGCCGTGCACTCGACGCCTTCGCCCCAGCGCAGTCGCACACGGCGGCTGCCGCATTGGACTGCTACGCCCGCACGGCGGTCTGGCGTCGCTACGGCACGTCGCTTGCCCGAAGTATCGCCTCAGGAATTGCACCAGGACCCTTATGGGCAGGAACGCATATGTTCGGCCCGCACGAATTCGCAACGCTGATGCTGGTCAGTCAGGCGCCAGACCAACCCGACATGCAGCGCTCCGAACTCGATATGGTGGTGGAACGGCAACCGGTCATGCTCGAACGCCGCCACGGAAACGACAGCACGCGGAACCCACCGACCAGGGCCGCTCGCTCCTCGACCTGTTGTGTTCGGGCTGAATACCGGCTAGCTGTCCACGATCCGCGCTGCTCTGTCGGCGTCACGCCGCTCGCGGCGAAGCAGCACATCGCGATAAATGCCGGCGCGGCGCGCGAGGTCCCTGGGCGCGCCATCGTCCACTAACCTCCCGCGCTGGATGACGACGATGCGATCGAAATTTTGCAGTGTCGAGAGACGATGAGCGATAGCCACGACCGTACGTCCCTTCATGAGCTTGTCCAGCGCAGCCTGGACCACCGCTTCGGACGCGCTGTCGAGCGCTGAGGTCGCCTCGTCGAGCAACAGGATCGGCGCATCTTTCAGGAAGGCGCGAGCAATCGCAATACGTTGCCGTTGTCCGCCGGAAAGGCGCGCGCCACGTTCGCCAACGACGGTGTGCAAACCATCCGGCAACGAACGGATCAAGTCAAGGCAGCCTGCGTGCTCGCAGGCCTGCAACACCTCTTTTTCCGTCGCCTCAGGGCGGCCGTAGCGCAGGTTATCCAGCAGCGAGCGGTTGAACAGCGAAATATCCTGTGGCACGACACTCACCGCATCGTGCAGGCTCTTCAAGCTCACGTCCGGTAAGCGCTGCCCGGAAATGCAAACCGCGCCCGCGCCGGGAGCAGGATCGAAACAGCGAAGCAGCAGCGCGAGCACGGTGCTTTTTCCAGCACCGGACGGCCCAACCAGACCCACGCGCTGTCCAGCGTCGATATGAAGGCTGAAGTGGTCCAGCACGCGACGTCGGCCGGGATATGAGAACGAGATATTCTCGAAATCGATATTCGCGTCGCGAACCTCCAGGTTCGGCACACCCATCCTCTGTTCCATTTCCCGCGGCACGAGCAGGAATTGCGCGGCTTCGGCTAACCGCGCAACATGCTGGGTCATATCCACCAGCGCCACGGCAAGGTCGCGCGTGCCATGCAGAATGGCGAAGCCAAGCGAGCTCACCAGCACGACGTCCCCGGTGGTGGCACGATCCTCGGTCCAGAGCCAGACGACCCAGCCCAGCAGCAGAGAGGACAGCACGACTGTCATCACGGCGTGCACGAGCCTGAGCTTTTCGAGATGACGCAACGAGGACTGGCGCGAGCGGATTTCGTTGTCGAGAAAGTTGCCGAAGCGCAGGCATTCGCGCGCCGTTGCGTCAAAGGCCTTGATGGTGGACATATTGCCGAGCAGGTCGACCAGTTCCCCGTCCACGGAGGCGGCCCGCGAAGCAAAATGCAAATGGCGCTCGCTGCCACTCTTCGCGAGCCAGAAGAGAAACGCCGTCATGAAAGCCGAAATGACGACGAGCGCGAACGCCATCCCCATGCTCACCCAGCCGATGAGCACGACAGACCCCACCACCGTCAGAAACGTTGGAATGGCGCTCCACGCCAACGTGTTTTCAATGGTGAAGATGGCATTGGCGGTCGCCGAGATTCGGCTTGCCAGCGTTCCCGGCTGCGCGTTCGAAAAGTAGGTGGGCGAATGCCCGGTGAGATATCCAAAGAGTTCGCGCCGCGCGTCTCCCGTTACCACAACGAACGTTCGCACGCCGGCGAGACCCGCGAGACGCCAGAAAAGATTATCCGCGAACAGAAGCGCAACGATGACGAAGAACGCATCCAGCACGCGAGCGGGATGCGCGTGACCGGTGGGTAATGTATCGATGAGGTTCCTGATCGCGAACTGTGCCCCGAGCGCACAGCCCACAGCCGCGGTGAGGCTGGCGACGACGAGGGCGTGGCCATACGGGTGTGCCCAAACGTAGCGCAAGAGCAGGCGCACGGGCTTGTTCGCATACTGGCCAAGCGCCTTCGCGCGCCGCCCGCGAGTATCGAACCGGCGGCCGCCGTCTGCCCTGTCTGCACCTGTCGTGATCATGGGAGCGCCCCCGTTTGCTGCCCATCCAGGGGCCCGCACGGATTGTTCCCATTGCGGCCGAACCCCAAGGCGCAAAAGTAGGCGGTCGCCCTTTCCGATGCGCCGCGAATCTTCGAAACGCCCGCGCAGCACGGGCAGCGCAAGCGAAAACGATCTGGGCGCGCGCACGTTAGCGCTTTCGCGCCCTTCAGACGCGGCGTAACAGGTTTCGCCCGGACCGTACCTCGACTCGTGTTCGGCCTCGGGAACAGCCGTTGCGATAAAACTGCGCGCATCCGCGCAAGCAATCGGAGAAGCATCATGAACGAAGACCATGTGAAGGGCGAAGCTGAAAAGCTAAAAGGCAAAGCGAACGAGGTCGCTGGAAAAGTCACTGGGGACAAGTCCCAGGAACTTAAAGGCAATGTGCAGCAGGGAGCAGGGGAAGCACAAAAGAAGGCAGGCGACCTGAAGGACGCCGCGAAGGACGCTATCGACGACGATGTCGAGGGCGACCGCGAGTGAAAAATCGTTGCAACGGCGCGTGCGGGTAGCGTAAAGCTGCTTGCTCGCGCGCCCGTTCGAGCCCGAGTTCAATTACCGCTGTGACCACGACGCTCGTACTTTCGCGCCTCGACCTCCCCTTTGAGGCGAGAAGGTGCCACCATCAAAAGGGGACCACCGCTACAAAGCCGCGACGGCTTACTGCGGCGCGGCTTTTGCCGCTCTTTCCTCTCCTTGCGGGCGTCGTGTCGTGGTCACAACGCCGCCACCTTTTTCGCGGCACGCGAGCCATACGCCGTATGCCTTCGCATAACGGACGGCGATTGAGTCCGCCCCCTGAGCGTCCCGCTCCGCCGTGGCGGACCCGGATCGAAGCCGGGCAGTCCCGGAAGTCAAGGGACGGCGGGTCGAAATAGGTACACAACCTGTGGTCGCGCGCCGGTTTCATCGCCTCCGAGCAGTGGCGAGCGATGCATCGAGGTCTCTACTTGATGTCCTCGGTGTCAGTTCGCGCTCCATGTCGCACGCTGTCTTCCAACGTCCAGCACGAGCACGCGACCCGCCGCATACCCGATTTCCTGCTTCGTCCGCCTGGACACGCCCCTGGGTTTGCCCCCACGCCCGGCGGACATTCTTCCCGGCATGGCAGGCGGGCCTCGGCGCGGAGCAGAATTCAAAAATTTATGTTGCGACGCCGCGAAAAGAAGCCTATAACCATCCCATTGGATGGTCAAGGGATGGAGAAATGATGAAATCCGTAGCGCGCGGCGCCGCTCGCCCGAAGGGCGGTGAGTCGGAAAAAATCACCATCAACCTCGGCCCAGTCGACCTTGGCCAGATCGATCTGCTCGTCGAAGAAGGCTTTTATTCGAACCGGACGGACCTGATCCGGACCGCTATCCGTAATCAGCTTGCCCTGCACGCCCAGGTCGTCCAGGAAACCGTGACGCGCCGTGCCCTTGTACTCGGCCTGCAGCATTTTTCGCGGCAGGATCTCGAAGCAGTTCGCGCCGCCCATCAGCGCCTCACGATTCACGTGCTGGGACTGGCCAGCATCGCTGACGACGTCACCCCGGAACTCGCGCTCGCGACCATCGAAAGCGTCGTCGTGCTTGGAGCGTTTCACGCATCGAGTGCCTTGAAGACGGCGCTCGCTGACCGAATTCGCTAGCAGCGCAACGCCCGGCACCCAACCCCGATAACGGACAAATACGATGAAACTCGATAATGGCCTTCTGAATTCGGTATGCGAAGCAATGACTTTGCTGCGCACCCGCGGCCCCGCCGAAGCGACACAGGCGATACAACGTTCCCTGCGAGGGGTGAGCAATGACATGCCTAACCAAACGGCGTCCTGGGGCGCAAGGCCGGACGCCCCCGTCCTGTTCAAGGCGCCGACGATAAGGGAAGCCAAAACGCGCAACGCGCGGGAAGTGCACGTTGACATCGAGGATCGGGGACATTTCAGCACGCATGCGTATTCGAATGCCGCGGGTCGCCGTCAATATCGACTGTATGTGCCGGCAGGGAGCTCCCACGAGCTGCTGCCATTAATCGTGATGCTGCACGGCTGCACACAAAGCGCCGACGATTTCGCGGCAGGCACACAAATGAACGTTCTGGCGGAGCAGCACCGATTTCTTGTCGCGTATCCGGAGCAGCCGCGTCAGGCGAATCCGTCGAACTGCTGGAACTGGTTCAAGCCGGATGATCAGCAATGCGAACGCGGTGAGCCGTCATTGATCGCAGGCATAACACGTGAGATTGTCGCGACCCACAACGTCGATCCCGCGCGCGTGTACATCGCGGGCCTTTCCGCGGGTGGCGCAATGGCGGCGATCATGATCGGCTCGTATCCCGAACTTTACGCGGCGGCAGGTATCCATTCGGGTCTCCCGGTAGGGTGCGCACACAATCTTCCCTCTGCTCTCGCGGCGATGAAAGGCGGCAGACGTCCCAGCCGGGCTCGGCGCGCCACGCAAGCTGACGCTTCATCCCCGAAGCGGCCGGTGATCGTCTTTCATGGCGACGCGGACGCCACGGTGCACATAAGCAATGCCATGCAGCTTGTGCAGGGTTTCGACGCACGGCCGCAGGACGGCCGCGAACAGCGTCGGGCTGACACAGGCCGACGTGCGTGCACCGTCTCCCGGCTGATTTCCGCTGACGGAGTTGACGCCGAACTGTGGACTATTCACGGGGCGCCGCACGCGTGGTCAGGCGGCAATGAGCGGGGCAGCTACACCGACCCGGCCGGTCCGGACGCGAGTGCTGAAATGCTGCGATTCTTTCTCGAGCATCCGCAGCAGCAGTAGCGCGGTCCGACCACAGCAACGTTACTTTTGGCCCCCAGCGGCTGACGCGAGCGTGAGTTATATGACTTGCTACACCTGGCACGGGCTCATTGATATGTGTGCTGGCTATCATGCGGACGAATTACAGGCCTCATGCTCCCGGAGCTTCGAAGTCGGCACCGTTTCGACCCATGATGCCGAGTCCCGCAAGGCCCCGTGCTATAGAACCCGATGCCGTTACCCGATCGACAAATGCGAGCCGATACTGTCCGATCATGAACCACAGAAAAGCCCTCGCAACGGCGGGCTCCAAGGTCAATTCAATGCGTCACTGCAAATCCACCTAGAGCACCTGCGCCATCGAGACGTCAGCGTGCGGCTGAGGGTGTGTCAAAGCTCAAAATTTCCCGATTTTCGGGCGCCGCTGTACCCTTCCCCCAACTTCCGCAACGCCGACATAGAGCATTCAGCCAGGTCATCTTTCGCGCCAGGCATAAACGTCGCACGTTTTTACACCGCCTCCTCCAAGCGGCGTCACTTGCCCGCAGCGCCACATGAACAGTCATCTGTCACCTGCGCGTTCGAAAGCGGTTGCTGGGCGCCGCTATGAACCGTCTTCGCGACGAACCAACGGCCTGATGCAACCGACCAGAGATTGATCGCGCCATACGCCGCCATCGCCCCCGCGCCCACCGCGAAAAACAGCGGGAGCGATCCAGTCAGGCGCAGCAATAGTGTTCCGAGACCCGCATACAGTGCCAGCCGCAGTGCCCCCGCCCCGAGCGGCCATTGCAGGCGGCCCGCACCCTGCGCCGCGAAATACAGCGAGAACCCGAGCCCGGAAAAGCCGTAGAACGGCCCGATGATGTGCAAGCAGATCGATCCTGTCTGCAATAACTGCTCGTTCGTACCGAAGAGTTTCAGCCACGCGTGCGGCCAGAGCGAGGCCGCGACTCCGACCAGTTCGGAAATGGCAAACGCCATCGCCCCACCGGTCAGCGCGATGTTGCGCGCGCGTTCGTACTGCCCTGCGCCGATATTGGCCCCCACGAGCGCAACCATTGGCGCGCCCAGACCGAAAGCAATCGGCATGATCAGGTATTCGAGGCGCGCGGCTCTGGCGTAACCCGCGAGCGCGGCCGTGCCAGCATGCGCGCCGTGCGGCGTCGTGGGCTCCAAGCGTCTGGAATAGAGGCTTCGCGATTGCCAGCAAGACTACCGAGAACGCAATACCGATCAACACGTTCAGCGCGAGCGCATGGCGTGCGAGCTGAGCGATCAGTTCTGCGTCGCCGGAACCCAGCGTGCGCGCAACCGCCGACGAGATGCCGCCGCCCATCGCGCCCTGCGACATGTTCTGCATCAGCATCAATACGGGCACGACCACCGCGACACCCGCGAGTATCGACGTGCCGAGTTTCGCGAGAAACCATGTTTCGACGAGCCCAGTCGATGCCTGAGCGAGCATCATCAGCATGTTCGACCAGCCCATCCGCGCAAGCAATGGCGGTATGGGCGTCTCGAGCATCGCTCGAAGGCGCGGATTGATTCTGGGCGCTGCCAGGCCTTGAGGTTGGATCGTACCCATCCCTTGCTTTCCTCGATTAAACCTACAGGCATATGCAAATAGATTGAGATTCAATGTACTTGCATATGCCCGCAGTGGTCAAGGTGATTTAAACTGTGTCTCTACGCCAGGACGGGAAGTGTCCTGGCTGACTCTCGGAAGTCATGGAGTAACGACCAATGTCACCGACAAACCCCAAGGCCCCTCTCGTCTGCAACGGCTCCGCACTGCGCAAGGCGAGCCGACGACTTTCGCAGCTCTACGATGCTGTTCTGGCGCCATGCGGACTCAGCGCAGCCCAGCGGTCCATCCTTCTTCAAGTCGAACGTGCAGGCAGCCCAACCATGACCGAGCTCGCCTACGCAATGGTGCTTGACCGATCGGCGCTTGCACGGAACGTCAAGCCGCTCGAACGCGACGGGTATCTCGCGCTGCGACCCGACGAAGACGATGGCAGAAGCCGCCGCGTTGATTTGACAGCGGCCGGCCGTGCCAAGCTTGCTGAAGCCAATCGCCTTTGGCGAAAAGCTCAGCGTCGCTTTGAAGAGGTCTATGGCGAGGAACGAGCGGCGGCGCTGCGCGTTGCGCTCGCGGAGATTTATTCTGATGAATTTGCGGTAGCTTTTGGGCAACCGTGAGTGGCTGGTAGCTGAAAAGAAATGTCTATTGGCGAATTTTTCTGCCTGTAGCCGACCGTCAGCTGCAAACGCGGCGCACGCCAGTTTCTATGGTGTTGCATCGACCAGGTCAGTCCGCAGAATCCCTCGGACACCCATGCGCTTGTGGCGCCGGACCGCCTGGGGCGAACGGCCAACCTCGCGCATGAAGGCGTCGCGCATATGGTCGCAGTCGCGAAAACCGGTCTCTCTAGCGATGACCTCAAGCGGATGCCGGCTCTGTTCGATCATCAGCTGCGCTACCTCCAGTCGAAGTCTTTCAATAGCCTTGGCCGGAGACGCTCCCGTTTCGAGCGTAAACACACGGCTGAACTGCCGCGGACTCAGGTGAGCGATATTGGCCAACTCCTCCACCGTCAGCGAACGGCCCAGATTCCGGCGCGCATAGTTCAGGGCATTCTGGATCCGATCGGATTTCGGGGCGAGGTTCAGCATTTCTGAATGCTGCGACTGGCCGCCCGTCCGCCGCTGAGGCATGACAAGCCTGTGCGCCACTGCACGGGCCGTTTCCGCACCCAGATCCTTTTCCACCATCGCGAGCGCCAGGTCAAGGCCAGCCGTCATGCCGGCGGACGTCCAGATCGAACCATCGACAATGTAGATCTGGTCTTCCTCGACGTGGATATCCGGAAAACGTTCCTGCATTGCGCGCCCATACGCCCAATGCGTCGTGGCGCGCCGCTGCGCCAGCAAGCCTGCTTCCGCGAGCACGAATCCGCCGGTGCAGATCGCGCCTATGCGCCTCGCGCTGATGCTCGCTTTGCGCAGGAACGCAACTATAGTGTCAGCAGGCGGAGAACTGAGCGGATCAATGACCCCGCCGACGATCCACGTATCCACGTCAACATGCCCGTGCAATGATCGTGTGCTCACTGTCAGGCCAAGTGACGAGCGCATTTCCCCGCCGTCCTCAGAAAAGGTTTCGAGCGCGTAGAACGACTCTCCCACCGCGACGTTCGCGCACTCGAACACCGACTGCGTCGCGAGATCCATGGACAGAAAACCGTCGCTAATCAGAAAGCCAATCCGGCACATGTCCGTTCTCCATCACGTCGTGGCATAAGTCATGATCATAAGCGGCGCGCCCGGTGGCTGAATATATATACAAGGTATATATACGAAGGTGTACATACCAAGGTGTCGTTCGTCCACCACCTGCGTCGTGGCACCCTGGCGCGAACACATCATGGTACGGCCACAATTGCGGGCGGATTGCCGGATCTACAGCTTGATCACCGTTGCGCGGAACCGCGACATCGACAGCCGCCCAGGGCTTGCGAGCGTCGAGGCAAATCAGAAAGTCTAGCCGGTGAATGTCCGTTCTCCGTCGCGCGATGTCCTAAACCAACCCGAATTCCGTCATTTCTGCCGCACCGAAACGAAGCCAGAATGCAATCACGCATTCATCGATCACCTTCGAAAGGGCGCTTTGAATTTCCTTTAACAAGGTCGCGGCCACCAATACACCGGACACGATAGCGTTATTTCAACGGCTCATTTCTTGGAGTGCTCTGTGGTTAGCCTGAACATCAACGGCACAACTCATACCGTCAACGCAACCGATGACATGCCGCTGCTCTGGGTTCTTCGCGATATTGTCGGATTGACCGGCACCAAGTTCGGCTGTGGCATTGCGCAATGCGGCGCGTGCACCGTGCATCTCGACGGCGTTGCGGTGCGCTCGTGCGTGCTTCCGGTAGCGGCGGTCGGCAAAAGGAAAATCACGACTATTGAAGCGGTCGGCGCCACAGAGGCCGGCCGCAAGGTGCAGCAGGCGTGGCGAGCGCTCGACGTCGTCCAGTGCGGCTACTGCCAGTCGGGCCAGGTGATGGCCGCCGCCGCGCTGATCGCGTCGAACCCGAACCCGAGCGACGCCGACATCGACGCGGCGATGGCCGGCAATATCTGCCGCTGCGGCACGTACAACCGGATTCGCGCGGCAATCAAGCAGGCCGCGAAGGAGGCGTGAAATGAAACTGCCCCCACGTTCACTTCGTTCACTGTCCCCCGAGGGGGTGGTCAGCCTCCTTGGGGCGCCCCGGCGGAGGCTGACATGTCGCGCGGACTGATCGAAGCGGGCAAGGCCAGCGCGGGCGTCTCGCGCCGTACGTTCCTCAAGTTCGGCATGACGCTCGGCGCGGCGGCCGGCGGCGGCCTGCTGCTCGGTTTCAGCGTGAAGGCCGCCGGCGGCGGCGCGCGGCGTTCGGTGATCGGCGGCGACGCGGTCGAAGCGCCGCGTCCGGGCGAGTTCGCGCCGAATGCATTCGTGCAAATCGACCGCAACGGGCAAGTGACGCTGGTGATGCCGAAGGTAGAGATGGGGCAAGGCGTCTATACATCAATTCCGATGCTGATCGCCGAAGAGCTGGAAGTGCCGCTATCGAGTGTCACGCTCGACCATGCACCGCCCGACGAGAAGCTGTTTTTCGATCCGCTGCTGGGCGGGCAACTGACCGGCGGCTCGACGTCGATCCGCTATGCGTGGGAACCGCTGCGCCGCGCGGGCGCGACCGCACGCACGCTGCTCGTTACCGCGGCCGCCGCGCAATGGAAGGTCGATCCGGCGTCGTGCAGCGCCGAGGGCGGCGAAGTGCTGCATGCGCCGAGCGGACGGCGCGCGTCGTACGGGCAGCTCGCGGACGCGGCGGCGAAGCTGCCGATGCCAAACGGCGTCGCATTGAAGCAGCCGGAAGCGTTCAAGCTGATCGGCACGCGCGCCAAGCGGCTCGATTCGCCGGAGAAAGTCGACGGCACCGCACAGTTTGGTCTCGACGTGCGCGTGCCGGGGATGCTCTACGCGGTAATCGTCAACTGCCCGGTGTTCGGCGGCACGCTCGCGAGCGTCGACGATTCCGCCACGAAGAAGATTCAAGGCGTACGCCAGATCGTGCGTATCGACAACGCCGTCGCGGTGGTCGGCGACCACACGTGGGCGGCCGGGCGCGGCGCATCGGCGCTTATTGTGAAGTGGAACGAAGGCGCGGGCGCGAACGTGTCGATGAAGGACATCGTCGCAGATCTTTTGAGCGCGGCGGACGGAAAAGGCGCGGTCGCGCGCAAGGAAGGTGACGTCGATGAAGCGTTCGGCATCGCGAAGACGCGTGTCAGCGCGGTCTACGAACAGCCCTTCCTCGCGCACGCGACGATGGAGCCGGTCAACTGCACGGTACACGTGCGGCCCGACGGTTGCGAGATCTGGGTCGGCACGCAGGTGCCGACGCGCGCCGTGGATACGGTGACGCGGATCACCGGCTTTCCGCCCGGGAAGATCGTCGTCAACAACCATCTGCTCGGCGGCGGCTTCGGCCGGCGTCTCGAGACCGACATGATCGCGCAGGCAGTGAAGGTCGGCCGGCAGGTGAGCGCGCCGGTGAAGGTCGTCTGGACACGCGAAGAAGACATCCAGCACGACATGTACCGGCCGTACTACTACGACAGGATCTCCGCGGGACTCGACGCAGCCGGCAAGCCGGTGGCATGGCGGCACCGGATTGTCGGCTCGTCGATCCTCGCGCGCTTCGCGCCGCCGGCCTTCAAGGATGGCGTCGATCCGGACGCGGTCGAGGTCGCGGCCGCCCTGCCCTATAACCTGCCGAACCAGCTCGTCGACTACGTGCGGCAGGAGCCGCGCCACGTGCCGACCGCGTTCTGGCGCGGCGTCGGGCCGACACGTAGCACCTTCG
Source organism: Paraburkholderia sp. CNPSo 3274 (assembly GCF_024206475.1). GTDB lineage: Bacteria > Pseudomonadota > Gammaproteobacteria > Burkholderiales > Burkholderiaceae > Paraburkholderia. The sequence goes on along the minus strand of NZ_JAMBPR010000086.1, from coordinate 3,466 downwards.
TCGTCGAGAGCTTCATCGACGAGCTCGCCGTGCAGGCCAAGGCCGATCCGGTGCAGTACCGGCGCGCGCTGCTCGGCAACACGCCGCGTGCACGCAACGTGCTCGACATCGCGGCGAAGGCGGCGGGCTGGGACGTACCGTTGCCCAAGGGGCAAGGGCGTGGAGTCTCCGTGATGCACGCGTTCGGCAGCTTCTTCTCGATGGTGGTCGACGTGGCGGTCGACGATGGCGAGGTGTCCGTGAAGCGGATCGTGTGTGCGGTCGATTGCGGGATGGCCGTGAACCCGGACACGATCGAGGCGCAGGTGCAGGGCGGGATCATCTTCGGGATCACGGGCGCGCTGTATGGCGAGATCACGATCGAGAACGGCCGCGTCACACAGAGCAATTTCACCGACTATCGGATATTGCGGATCAACGAGACGCCGCCGATTGACGTGCACATCGTGAAGAGCGCTGAGGCGCCGGGAGGGATCGGCGAGCCCGGCACGTCTGCGCTCGCTGCCGCGCTGTCGAACGCGATCTACGCGGCGACGGGCAGGCGCCTGCGCAAGTTGCCCGTCGGCAGCCAGCTGAAAACGGCCTGACGTCGAGGAAACGATGATTCGAATCACCACTTTGACGCACGTCGCGACGGCGCTCTGCATAGCCCCATTCACGCTGGCGGCCGGTGGCGCGCCAGCTCCGGCACCCGACGACACGCTGATTGCGCGCGGCGCGTACCTCGCGAAGGTGGGCGATTGCGTTGCGTGCCACACGGCGCCGCGCGGCACGCCGTTCGCGGGTGGCCTGAAGATGGACACGCCGATGGGTGCGATCTACACGACCAACATCACGCCCGATCCGGATACGGGCATCGGTCGCTACACCGAGGCGGACTTCGCGCGCGCCTTGCGCGAGGGCATCGCGAAGGACGGCCACAACCTGTATCCGGCGATGCCCTATCCGTCATACGCGAAAGTGAGGGACGACGACGCGAAGGCGCTCTACGCGTACTTCATGCATGGCGTCGAGCCGGTGAAGCAGCCGAACCGTGCGGCGGACATCCCGTGGCCGCTCAACATGCGCTGGCCGCTGAAACTGTGGAACACGGTGTTTCTCGACACGAAGGTCTATGCGGACAAGCCCGGCAAGGATGCGACGTGGAATCGCGGCGCGTATCTCGTGCAAGGGCTCGGTCACTGCGGGTCCTGCCACACGCCGCGCGGCGTCGGCTTTCAGGAGAAAGCGCTCGACGAGAGTGGCCATGCGTATCTGTCGGGCGCACCGATCGATAACTGGTTTGCATCAAACTTGACTAGCGAGCCGACAGTTGGGCTTGGCCGCTGGAGCCCGGCGGACATCGCCCTGTTCGTGAAGACGGGTGCGAACCAGCACGCGAGCGCATTTGGCTCAATGACGGACGTGATCAACCACAGCACGCAGTGGCTCGCGACCGACGATGCGAATGCTATCGCAAGTTACCTCAAGTCGCTGCCCGCTGTCGGTGGCAGCGGCATGCCGCCGTACCACGATGATCCACACGCAGTTCAGCCTTCGCTGCCCACTCCGGCAAACGACTCGGGTGCAAAACTGTACGCAACATACTGCATGCATTGCCACGGGTCGAATGGCAGAGCGTTTGCACCACTGCTTGCGCCACTGGCGGGCAATCCGGCCGTGCTGGAGTCCAACCCAACGTCGATGATCAATGTCATCTTGAACGGGGCGCAAGCGCTCGTGATCAACGGGCTACCGGCTGCCTATCCTATGCCGAAATTTTCGAGCGTGATGACGGACCAGCAGGTCGCCGACGTGCTGACGTTCGTACGGTCGCACTGGAACAACGCTTCGACGGCTGTAAGCGCGTCAGATGTGGCGAAATTGCGAGAGGCAACGGTCCATGCGGCTAGATGATCTTCAGGACGACGACTGCTTCGCCCTCCGTCAGGCTTCTCGACACATCTCGAAGCTTTACGAGCGTTACCTGTCCGAGGCCGGCATCACGCCCACGCAGTTCAGCATTCTCAGGACGCTGGGCCACTTTCCGAGCCTGACGATGGCCAAGCTCGCCAAGGAGATGGTGATGGATAGAACGACACTCGTGCGCGCACTCAAACCTTTGCTCCAACGTGGCCTTGTGGCGGCTCCTTCCGAAGGGCAAAGCCATCGGCGACTTCGGATTGTAGTTACGCGAAGAGGTTTGACGAAGCTTGACGAAGCGGTCGTTCACTGGGCCACCGCACAAGCCCGCTTCGAGCGAAGCTTTGGGAAGCAACAGGCTGCCCATCTGCGAACCGGACTGTTCCGCATGACGGGCAACGTGTCCAAGTAGCAACCAAAAAGCAACAAACGTTTTGTATGACGAAGCATTGATGGGTGAGCCACTGAAGGCTATAGAGTGCATATGCACAAGAAGCCGAGCCCAAGTTATGCAGATGAGCGAAAGGAAATGGAAACCATGACGGATCACTACGGATTCCAGCTTCGAGCGAGCACATGGGCCGCGTCGATAGCGGCGGCGGTGGCGGCGCTTGGTCTGGCCGGATGTGTCAACTACGCCGGCATCAAAAGCGACAAGCGGATTGCACCACCTGCGAACTACGAGTCGAAGGAGAGTTTGCCCGCCGAGGGCGGACAGTGGCCGGCAATGGACTGGGCCGGCCAATTCGGCGATCCGCAACTGTCCACGTTGATCGACGAGGCGCTGGCAGGCAACCCAACGATCGATCAGGCACGTGCCCGCATCGAGAAAGCGTCTTCCTATGTCGGCACGGCCAATTCCGCACTGTACCCCAGCGTGACCGGCAGCTATTCGTGGACGCGCGAGCGCTATAGCGCCAACAGCATTGTTCCGCCGCCGTTCGGCGGCACGTGGCAAAGCGAGAACAACGCGCTCGCCAGTGCGTCGTGGGACCTCGATCTGTGGGGAAAAAATCGGGAGCGGCTTCGTCAGGCCATCTCGCAGGAGAAGGTCGTCGACGCCGAAGCCGAGGAGGTGCGCATTTCGCTCGCCGCGTCGGTGGCAAGTACCTACAACCATCTTGCGCAGCTCTATGCGTTGCGTGATATCGAGGTTCGCGAAGTGAAGAATCGCGAGGAGATCACACAAATCACCCATGGGCGTGTTGGCGCGGGACTCGACACGAACGTTGAACAGCAGACCGCAAACGGCGAAACCGCAACGAGCCGTTCGAGCGTCAGCGATCTCGACGGGCAAATCACGACGGTGCGCTACTCTCACTGTGTCATAAAAAAATGTTTGCATCAAAGCGATACCTGGTAGTATTGAATAATACAGACTTCGGGCGACCGTGATGAGAGAAGACGTCGACGAATTTGACGCGTATCTGAATCATCTGGCGCAGGCGTTGGGGCACGCCGATCGCCATGCCGGCCTCAAGGGCTACTGTTCGGGCTTGGTAATGCCGTTGTCACGCAAGAGCGTCGAGCCGATGGCTGCGCATATTGATCCCCTTCACGCGAG
>NZ_JAMBPR010000085.1 GCF_024206475.1 Paraburkholderia sp. CNPSo 3274 | reverse complement strand
CCCGCCGGATAACCCAGATGGTGTCCAAGTTCGGCACCCAGCGCCCGCTCGATCAGCGCCTTCTTGAACGCGGCTGAAGCGGCGTGCACCGCTTCGGCGGTCATGGGTCCCTTCACGAACTGGTCGATCAGCTCCTTCGGAATGGACGGTAACGCTGTCTGCGCTTCGGTAGTTGTCTTGGGTTTGCGTGGCATACATGCTCCTTGAGCTACATGTTATGCCTTGAACACAAAATCTATGACAGACCCTCGAGTAGAGCCAACGGTAGCCAACAAGCAAACTATGCGCCATCAAGTTTTTTTGAATATACCGAATAGCATTACTTAACAAATATAGATGCGCACCGCCGTGATTGGTCTCATTAATTGGAAAATACGGCGAGCCAACACTGATATCGTCACCTTGCCCTCGATTACTGTCTCACTACGCGCAGACCAGTACTGCCGATGTTTTTATTGGATGCACGGCCGCCTGTAGTCGCTGAACGCCTCCCCATGCCCGAGCTCCGCATTGCGGCTCGGAAACCACAATGAGGCTCGGCGCGCTTGCACTCCACGCGGGCTCGCCTGTTGCCCACCGCCTACAAGGCAACACCGTCACCGAAAGAACCTTCTTGCCCGGAATCAGTTGACCGCGACAGTTCGTTTTAACGTTTGTCCGAGTTTTGTTGAAGAAGTGCTACAGTGCGCGTTATCTATATGACAATCTAGACATTCCCGCCTGGTGTTTTCAGGTCGCGACTGACGCGCTATCTCATTCGGAATCAAGGATCGGGGGCTTGGGTCTGTGGTTATGTCGGCAGACAGAACCATCCCGAGACGAGAAGGACCCGGAACGCACCCTCAGTTAATGCCGACTGGATTCGGCCCCGCGAAAGAGAATCAGAGGTACCGCGGCCTTGTGTCACGCCGCGGCTTTCGCGCTTGCCCGCGTTGCTTTTTGTCGAACTCCTTGCGTGTGGAAACTAGCGCATTCGGATCGCCCCCCCGGCAACGGGTGCGCGTATATCTTCAATCTCCCTTTCCCGGGACTTCTTCCTCGCCAATGCAAAGGAGGTCCGCACATTGGCACTGATTTTGCTGTGAGATAAGCTGCCCGGCGGATGCCATAGTGCTCCGGCAAATCAAACCGCGACCTACGAAGGAGACTTGACCATGGCGTTATTGGAACGCGTCGACTGGTACGATATCGCCCGCGCCACCAACTGGACCCCGTCGTACGTGTCGGAGTCGGATCTCTTTCCCGACATCATGTCTGGCGCGCAAGGTATTCCAATGGTCCACTGGGAAAGCTACGACGAGCCGTACAAGACGTCTTATCCCGAGTACGTCCGTATCCAGCGCGAAAAAGATGCTGGCGTCTATTCTGTGAAGGCAGCCCTGAATTCCAGCCGCAGCTTCGAGGATACCGATCCGGGCTGGCTTTCCATCCTTAAGGCCCATTACGGCGCCATCGCACTCGGCGAGTATGCGGCAATGAGCGCCGAAGCACGCATGGTTCGCTTCGGCCGTGCACCAGGGATGCGCAACATGGCCACCTTCGGCATGCTCGACGAAAACCGTCACGGGCAGTTGCAGCTCCACTTCCCTCACGACTACTGTGCAAAGGACAGGCAGTTTGACTGGGCGCACAAGGCCTATCACACGAACCAGTGGGGTGCAATTGCCGCCCGCAACACATTTGACGACCTTTTTATGTCCCGCAGCGCGATCGAGATCGCGGTTATGCTCACCTTCGCGCTCGAAACGGGCTTCACCAATGTACAGTTCCTCGGCCTGGCGGCCGACGCAGTCGACGTCGGCGATTTCACTTTCGCAAGCCTCATCTCCAGCATTCAAACGGACGAGTCGCGGCATGCGCAAATCGGCGGCCCGGCGCTGCACATTCTGATCGCAAACGGCCGTAAAACGGAGGCCCAGAAGCTCGTGGATGTCGCAATCGCACGGGCATGGCGCCTGTTCTGTTTGCTCACGGGATCGTCGATGGACTACGCCACGCCGATCGAACACCGCAAGCAGTCGTTCAAGGAATTCGCGCGCGAGTGGATCGTCAGTCAGTTTGAGCGGACACTCATCGATCTCGGCCTCGATTTGCCCTGGTACTGGGACCAGATGATCAATGAATTCGATTACCAGCACCACGCCTATCAGCTAGGCATCTGGTTTTGGCGTCCCACGGTTTGGTGGGACCCTGCAGCGGGCGTGACGCCCGAATGCCGCGACTGGCTGGAAGAAAAATATCCCGGCTGGAACAACTCATTCGGCAAGGTATGGGACGTCATTATCGAAAACCTGCTCGTCGGCCGCCGTGAACTTACGATGCCCGAGACGCTACCTGTCCTTTGCAACATGAGCCAGTTGCCCATTTGCGCCATTCCGGGCGATGGCTGGAACGTGAAGGACTACCCTCTCGACCATAACGGCCGCACGTATCACTTCAATTCGGAAATCGACCGCTGGGTCTTCCAGCAGGACCCGGTTCGTTACCGCGATCACCTCACGCTCGTCGATCGCTTCCTCGCCGGTCATATCCAGCCACCCAACCTCTTGGGCGCGTTGAACTACATGGGGCTCGCGCCGGGCGAAATGGGCGACGACGCGCACCAGTATGCCTGGGTCGAATCGTACCGCGGTACCCGTGACAACAAAGAGGCCGCCTGAGGCTGCCACGCAAAAGAGGACGACATGGCACTGTTCCATGTGATCTCAAATTTTCAATACGACTTCGTATTGCAGCTATTGCCGGTGGATACCGGCAATACGATAGATGAAGTGGCGGCCGCCGCCTCGCTCCATTCGGTGGGCCGACGCGTCGCCCCACGGCCTGAAAAGGTTGTGCGCGTGCGTCGCCAGGGCGCGGAGCAGTTCTACGCGCGCAAGGCAAAGCTCGGCGAGACGGATATCAAGCCGATGGAAACGCTCGAATTCATCTTTTGCGACGAATGAGGTCGACATGGAGTACCAGAAAATCTGCACGCTCGACGACCTGTGGGCAGGCGAGATGATCGGAGCGGAGGTGGATGGCCACGTGATTGTGGTGGTTAATCCAGAAGGCGGCGAGCCGCGCGCCTTTCGGGGCGTTTGTCCGCATCAGGCCATTCCGCTCGTGGAAGGAAAGTTCGACGGCCGCGTGCTGATGTGCCGAGCGCATCAATGGACCTTCGACGTGAATACCGGCAAGGGGATCAATCCTGGCGACTCCCGGCTTCGCGCATACCCCGCGAAGATCGAGGGCGAAGACGTTCTCGTTGCGGTGGGCGGCGTTGAAACCCTCTTTGCCCATTCCTGAATTTCACAGAGAACCGATCATGACCATCGAAACCACCGCCTCGGCTTACCGCAACAACCGCGTGGGTCCCGTGCTTCGGGCGGGCAGCATTACGGCGGGCGTCATCGAAGCCGCGCACGAAGACAACCCCGGCAAGACGATCCGCGTCGACGACAAACTCGCGTATGTGCGCATCGATACGGACGGCGAACTGATCCTGCGCCGCTCCACGCTTGAGGAAACGCTTGGTCGACCGTTCATGATGTCCGAGCTGGAAGTCAGCCTCAGTTCGTTTTCAGGCCGCATCGAAACAACCGAAGGCTACGTGCGGTTTTACTACGAGAAAACGCTTTAACCGGAGACGAGCATGACCCATCCCGAAGTCCTTACGCCGCTGAAAACGTGGAGCCATCTAGCCGCGCGGCGGCGCAAGCCAAGCGAGTATGAGATCGTCTCGACGAACTTGCATTACACCACCGACAACCCTGACGCCCCCTTCGAACTGGACCCAAACTTCGAAATGGCGCAATGGCTCAAGCGCAACCGCAACGCCTCGCCGCTGCGACATCCCGACTGGAACGCATTTCGTGATCCAGACGAGATCGTCTATCGCACCTATAACCTGCTGCAGGATGGACAGGAAACTTACGTATATGGTCTCCTCGACCAGTTCTCCACGCGCGGTCACGACTCCCAACTCGCCAGGCCATGGGCGGCCTCGCTCGCACGCGTCTATACCCCCGCGCGCTTCCTGTTTCATGCGCTGCAAATGGGCTCAGCTTATCTGGCCCAGATGGCCCCCGCTTCCACGATCTCCAACTGTGCCGCATACCAGACCGCTGACTCTCTGCGCTGGCTCACGCACACCGCGTATCGCACCAAGGAACTATCCCTGACTTTTGCGGACCTCGGCTTCGGCAGCGATGAGCGGCGCCGCTGGGAACTCGGGCCGCCTTGGCAGGGCTGGCGCAAACTCGTCGAACAAGCACTCACCGCGTGGGACTGGGCTGAATGCTTTGTCGCGCTAAACCTCGTGGTACGCCCGGCTGTGGAAGAGACCGTATTGCGCAGCCTCGGCGTCACGGCGCGCCAAAACGGCGATACCCTACTCGGCCTTATTACCGATGCGCAGCTCGTCGACACGGAGCGGCATCGGCGTTGGGCCAGCGAACTCGTTCGCATGGCCAGCGAACAGGAAGGCAATCACGCCGTGCTGGGTACGTGGGTGAGCAAATGGGAACCGCTTGCCAACGACGCTATAACAGCATGGTGTGCCGCCCTGCCTGACGCACGCGAAGCTAGCACACGCGCGAAGGAAGCCACGCGCGAATTCCGGCGTTCGATCCGACTGTGAGTCAGGAGGCCTTGAATCGAAGCATTCTGAAAGAAGTGTCGTCGGAAGCCGGCCCGCTCCAAAAATTGGGAAACATCAAACGTAACAGCACTTATAGCGGAGTCTTGGATCATGAGGACAATCCTCGCCGCTTCGGCGATTGTATTGCACTCGTTTGCACCATTACCTACGCCACGACCATCGGCAGCGGGCTCACGGAGACATGGCCTTGGCGGGGATAGTGGAGGCGGCAGGCAGCACTGCTTCCGTTATTGCCGCAGCGCAAGCGTCCCATGCTTCAGCTATAGGATCTACGTCAGGCGGTCAAGGAGGCTACTTCTCCGGGCCTCGCGACGGCGGATAGCAACACCTACAAGCCGGGCCATCGAGCCGATGATTAAGCGATTCCGGAAGCCGAATCGGAAACCTGCACGGATAACTGTCCGAGTGTAGATGCGCTCGCAGTCTTACCAATAACCTATGCGCGAAACATGGCAAAGTGAGCCGGCGACAATAAATGAAAACGAAACTGTTTGTAGCAGCAGTAGCATTATTAGCGACCACCGTAGGCCTCTCGTTGCGCCTACATCAGGTGAACAGGATTTGTGAAACCGCGCGCGAAAACCCTAAGGTAGCCATGGGTTCATCAACGACCTGGCCCGGCAACTGGCCGACGACGAGTTCAGCCAGCGGCTGTTGCCCATTCCGAATATCTCGGGCTTCGCCGGCGAGAAGTCCCGTTGCAGCAGGGTTCGGTGCGAGCGGCAGATTGTGCTTGCTGTCCGTAGTGGCCTTGAACCGTCGCTTGGTGCGCGCCTTGATGCCATGCAGCTTCATCAGCCGCTGAATCCGGTCCTTGCTCACGCGAATGCCTTGCGCAAGCAGCTTTTTCCACACGCGCGGCCAGCCGTACTCGCCTTTGGATTCGGCATGGTCGGCGCGAATGTGGACCAGCAGCGCATCGTTGCTGATGCGTCGGCGCGGCCGATCAGGATCAACGTCGCGGGCCTTACGGTTGTGATAACCGCTGGGACTGACGCCCAGCGCCTGGCAGGCCACGGAAACCGGCCATTGCCGGCTATGCCGTTCGATCCACGCGTACTGCACGCCCCCTTCGCAAAGTACGCCGTCTAGAGAGCGTCAAGCAGCGTGGCCGGTCGTGTTGCCTCACGGGATGATGTTACTCCCGGGTAATTGTCACTCTCCGGTTGTTTTGCGATGAAGGCTGGTGCTGCGTAGCAGCGCCAGCCTTCATCGCGTCGGCGCCGCCGAGTATCCTGGTCACCAGTTCCCTGGCGCGGTTCGATCGCCATGCCTTCACGCGGCGCTGCAGGGTGCGCAACTGAGCACCAGAATACATCGCCGGTGCCATGGCGACGTGACGCTCATGTAGCTTTTTCGCCGTGATGCCGGGCTCGGCCTCAAGCCATTGCTGTATTGTTGGCCATGTATGCTCGAACGGATCTTCCCGGCTGCGCCAGGTATGGGGGACGCTCGCCTTTCGGTGATGCGTCGGCCTTACCTCGCCGTCCTGCCAGGCTGTTCCGAGGCTCGCCAGGAAATCCGCGAGGGGAACGCGAGCAGGTGTTTTTGCCTCCGTCGGCGCCGTGCCGGATTCGCTGCATTGCGCGACGTGCTGCTGTGCTTCGCGCATTCGGCTCAAGAGGTCCAGTGGGTCGAGAGCGCGAAACTTAGCACGTAGTCTGCGTTTGGTTGCCTCCGGCACCGACGCCGAACGCAGCACGCGCTCAAGCGGCGTCAAGGGCGCTTCATACCGCTTGGTGACCCTCGCGCCATGACGCGTCTTCGATTTCAGCTTGAATGAAGGCTGGAAGAAGTTAATGTACAGACGCGACACCTCGTAAAGGGAGGCAAGAGTTTCCGTGGCTTCAAGTCCACGCAGCCTGCCATAGCCGACGAGGCGACGTACGATCGATCCATTCTTCTGCTCGACCCACGCCTGGTCATTTTTCTTGTACGCGCGTGAGCGTGTCAGCTCGATGCCTGTTGCCTTGCAGAAGTCGAATACGGCCTCGTTCATGAAGGCCGTGTCGTTATCGCAGTCCAGACCGCGAAGCGGAAACGGCAAGGCAGGCCTAACGCGCTCGACGTACTCGAGGACGAGCGTGCCGCTGCGGTACGGCATGGCGAGGCATTCGGTCCAGCCGGTCGCGATATCGGTCATCACGAAGCTGTGCACGAAGTCGCCGTCGATCTTGGTGCCACCGCAATGCTCGACGAAATCAACCTCGAGATAGCCGGGCAGCGGATTGTTCCAGTCAGAGAAGGTCCGGATCGGCACGGCACGGCGAATTGCATTGCCCACTCCGCCCGCGCGCCGGCGTTGACCCGCGAAAGCCTGTTCGCGCACGTCACGCAGCAGCCGGTCGATGGTGGCGGCACTGATCTGGTTCAGCCGTTGGCGAACCTCCTTCGATAGCGTCAGGTGACCATGCCGTGTCATCGAGTCGATCAGCGTTGGAATGAGCGCCTTCAGCCGCTTGCCGCAGATTCGATCCGCAGCCTCCCACAGCGTAATCAGTGCGGCCCGCACCGTATCGTCATAGCGGCGCTGTGGACCGGGTTTCGTCCTTGAGGGCAGAGGCTCGCGGCACAGTACGCGGATAGCGTGCTTGCGATGATACCCAGTCACTCGGACAAACTCGTCCAGTATCTTGCGCCTCTCGTTCCGATCAGAACGGCGGTACCGCTCACCGACTGCCTCAGTCAATTCCCGTCGTGTTGTCATGCTGAGCCGCCTCGTCATAAGTCGTCCCCGTCAGCATTCTGACGGGTAACAAATTACATGAGGCAACAGGCATCGCCTGGTAGCAAAAATCTTGAGTCAATGCGCCGGCCAAGCTAATTGTCGCCGCCCAGCCGTCGCTTTTCCGAGGATATAGCGCTCCATCTTCACGCGGGGGCTCTGGTGCAAATAGGCGGTCTGTACGAGATTTTTCTTATATAGCGAATGTGGCGCATGAGCTTTTTGTCGAGATCTTTGGTGCTGGTGAATACGCCGCGTGTAATGACGTCGCGCTGGATGCGGGCAAACCAGTTCTCAACCTGATTCAGCCATGACGAATACGTGGGGGTGTAAGGGCACGCCCAACTGTGCGGCCAGCTTACGGCTGCTCCAATGCGTCGAACCATCGGCCAGTTTGCGTCGCAGCGTGTAGTCGAGCACTTTCGCTTCAAGGCGCGCCAGATCGCGGCGCGGAGCGCGGCCGGGATGCCTGCCGTACAGACCCTCAAGACGCTCACTGGCAAAGCGTGTTTGCCACGTTGTGATGAATCGCGAATCGCATCGCAGCTCGCTGATGATAGCCCCGCGAGAGGCTCCTTCGTCGAGCAGCAATATCAGCCGCGCACCCCTCACCCGGCCAACGGCCATGGTCCGGCTGCGCTGCATCGACATCAGTTCTTCGCGCTCAGCTTCACTAAGATTCATTTTGCCCATGCACTATTAGATCAGTGCAATTTCATTGGTTCAATGGACTAGAGTTCCGCAACGAAACTGGTGACGTAAAATACTCGTATTTACCCGTCAAAATGCTCTGTGTGAATTGGAGTCCGTATATCCCAAAAATCCAGTCTTCAACCACATAGTTGCCCGTCAGCTCCGTAGGAGACGTCATGTTCCACCCTGGCATTTCAATCCGATTGACGTGTCTCGGACGAACACCCATCGACTTGACTGCGGTAGCATCGGCTCCAAGGGGTATGCTGTCGAACAAGATTAAAGGAAGATTGTCGCTGTTCGAAAGATCGACCTTCGTCAACGTGAACCGCTCGACCGAGTTTGCTTTTCTCGAGAGAAACTTCTCAACGGCATGCACATGCGTCGGAATACCCGGATGGGAATCCCACTTGGCGTAGAAATCGGAACGAAGAATCTGCCAGTCCGCATATTGCGAGTCGAGATCGCCTCGGTCAAACGAATTGGCATGTCGGCACTCGTGCGGAACTGGATAGCGAGGAATTCCAATAATCGATGTGAAGTTGTGAAATCCGCCGGGCTTAGTCCGTTGCCTCATTTCCCGAAGCAAGGGAATCCACACGTCTTTCGTCACGAAATGTAACGACGAGTGCGCCATAACTAGATCATAATTTTCATCCGGTACGAAATCCTCGATCCGTGCCTCGATCACATCGATGTTCAAAGAATAACGGTCAGCAATCGAGCGAAGTTTCTTTACGGCGTTCGAGGAAAGTTCCAAGGCGGTCACCTTGTGTCCCCTGAGGACAAGAAAGAGCGCATTTCTGCCTTCGCCACAGCCGATGTCTATAACAGTCGAGTTTCGTGGTAGAAACTGTTCAATTTCAAATACCTCAACACTCGGTCCGCCCATCGTCCACACTTTCGCGTCCGAATAACCTTTCTCCCAAAATCGCTCACTGTTGCTCATCGTGGAACATACCTTTCTTCCAGGGTTTTCACATGGTTCGAGAAAAGATGGTGCGCGACCAAATTACTGTATTTGTAACCCTTCCTGGTCAATCGAATCTTGTCATTGGACGGTGGCTCGATGCACCCCTCAGCCTCAAGTGCATCAATTACGTCCAAAAAATCAGAATACAGATTCCGGCCAAACTGTGATGAATAGTATGTCCCAGAAAGTTGGTTCAGCGTAAGGCTGAGGATGAAATATCTCAAGCGCTCTTCGTAAGCATCAAGAACAATCCCGTACCTCACCATGCTGTGTTCGGTGATTTCGAGGTTCAAATAATCTTCAATGGCCTTGCCGACCTCGTTGAGGTCGACCGCGTAGTCGAAGCTGTAGTGGTATTTTCCGTTGTAGCTTCTTGCGCCTGCTCCAATTCCGATCATCGGAACGCCGAGAAAATCGGAAGTCTCTTGGGCGTACGCGCTGCTATTCTCTGGCAGACGGGTGAACCTAGTGAAGGACTCTTGTCGGTATCCATTCATTTGCATGAACTCGACATTGCTATCGTAGATCGCATACTTGGTCTGGTCGTCGATGTATCGCTCCGGATGCAATCGCTGCTGCTTATGAATCGCTGTGAGAGGTCGGCTAATTGCAGGATACAGTGAGATAGTCATTGGACCTGATGAAACGATGTGGCGGAGCGAATTTTGCCAGCTTTCGAAGGTCTGACCTGAAAGGCCGTAGATCAGATCCAGATTGAAATTTTCGAAACGCTTTCGGATATTTTCTACCGCAGAGATTGTTGTCGAAACCGGGTATGGGCGACCGCTGGCCTTCAGCTCTGCGGAATCCATAGTTTGGATACCCATACTGATTCGGTTCACGCCTTGGCGTTTCAAGAAATCGAGGAGTTCTTCGGACATCGAGTCGGGAGAACCTTCGACACATAGCTCAGCAGAGGACGCAATATTCGGGAATCCATGTTGAATCGATGAAAAAATCTGTCCGAATTGTTTTTCGTTTAGAATAGTCGGAGTTCCGCCACCAAAATACACAGATACAACTGTCTTCCTTCCTGTGTACTCCGCATAAAATTTGATTTGTTCACATATCTTATCAACATAATTTTGTATTATGTCCTCTGTATCTTGGGTCGTTATAAATAACGTACAATAAGTACACCTGTATCTGCAAAATGGTATATGGATATATATTGAAGCTGGTCCACGATCACCGGTGTGCCATATTTCCGTAATGCCGATATTATGTAGACTTTTATACGATCTTTTCGAAGGGTAACTATATACATACGACTTTAAGTGATTGTTCCTTATAGAATGTCGAATTAAATCCGCGATTTGCTGCATGCTTTTCTCCTGGTCACTTCTGCATTTTTCATGACGATTCTGGATGAATGTGACGCGAAACTTGAAGTTACTGACGAGTGCACCAAATAGTGCGTTGTGCGTTAATATGGGCATGAAGACGAAAACTGATGCCCGCAAATTGGACGGTGCCACGCAGGCGGACCTAAGAAAAATGGTGGTGCAGGCCGTGCGTGACAACATGACGCAGACTGCGGCGGCGAAAACCTACGGGGTGAGCCTGCGAGCAGTAAGCAAATGGATGAAGCTGGCGCGCGACGGCGGCCTGCGGGCGCTGCGACCTGGCAAGCGAGGCCGCCTGCCGGGAAGTGGTCGGTTGAATCACCGACAGGCTGTGAGAATCCGCAGGTTGATCATCGAGCGGCTGCCAGATCAACTGGCGCTGCCGTTTTACCTGTGGACGCGCGAGTCGGTGGCGCGACTGATCGAGCGGGAGTATGGCATCACGGTGTCGGCGTGGACGGCCGGCCGATACCTGAAGGCATGGGGCATGAGTGCCCAGAGGCCTGCGCGGCGAGCGTACGAGCGCAACGATGCGGTGATCGAACGCTGGCTGAACGAAGACTATCCGCAGATCGCGAAAGAGGCGAAGCGTGAGAAAGCAACGATCTACTGGGGTGACGAAATGGGCTTGCGTAGTGATCACATCAGCGGCACGAGCTTCGCGCTTAAGGGCCAAACGCCGGTGGTGCGCGCGACAGGACAACGCTTCGGCTGCAACATGGTCTCGGCCATTACGAACCGCGGGGAGTTGAGCTTCATGGTCTTTGAGGGAACATTCAGGAACGCGACGTTCATCGAATTCATGAAACGCATGCTCAGGCAGGCCACGCGTAAGATCTACCTGATCGTCGATGGACACCCAGTGCACCGATCCGTTGCCGTCAGGCAGTTCGTCGCCGATAACGCCGACCGTCTGCGCCTGATCCGGCTGCCGGGGTATTGTCCCGAGCTGAACCCGGACGAACTCCTGAATCAGGATGTGAAAACCAATGCGCTCGGCAAGAGCCGACCGACCAGCAAGGCGGAAATGATCGGCACCGTCCGCCGGCATCTGCATCGTCGACAGAAGGAGTCGCACGTGATCCGCACCCTGTTCAAGGAAAAGCATGTCCGCTACGCCGCCTGATCAAGTGCGCACTATTTGATGCACCCGTCAGTGTCCTTAAAGCACGCGCGTACCGCCTCAACGAACGTCGTGCACATGAAGACGAACACATCGGTGCCTTCAGGGCGCGACGCGACGGTCAGGTTATGGCCCAGAGGCTGCCCCATCCTGAAGGACGAAGTGAAGCCGATCAGGAACGGCCCCACCCGATAAATCTTGGGGTCGGCGCGCACCGTCATGTACGAACCACCCGCTCCGGCCGAATCGGCACCCATGCAGACCTTCCTGCCATCCGTCAGCGCCACAATGCAGGTCATGCTGCCTCCGTAGGTGTTGCCCGACACAACGCGACGCGCATGCCCTCGCAGGGCCCAGCCGTAGTCCAGTCGAATCCATGCAGTTCGCCCATTGCCGTCCAGAACTGCCTCGCGCCCGCCTCGCGGCTCCATGACGTCTCGCCCGCGGCCGTCACGACCATCGTGATACGCGCCTTCTCGCCAGGCAACTTCATCCGCAGGCGCGCGGCAATCGTGGGCCACTGATTCTCAGTGGCCCGCATTACCCGGCGACTGGCGTTGAGAACGCTCATTTGACGACCCTCAGTAAGCCACGGTCGACGAGCGCGATGTACGTTGCCGCGATCCATTCGAACGCGAGGTGGCGCCATTCCTCGTGCGTGTACGCAGTCCCCCCGTGATTCCGTCCAGACAAGGGTGCGGGGGTTCGGAGCAGGCGCAGGCTCCGCAACCGTGCCGGGCGCGCGCGCAAAAACGCTGGCTGTGACTGCAGCTCCGTGAGATTTGATTTCGTGTTCAGTCGTCATTCAATCCACCCGTAATGGTCCGCGAAAAGCAAACGCAAAAGCAAAAGCAAAAGTTGAGCCAACACCACATATGCATCGATCGGTAAGGGTTTCAAGCGCGGCCGCAGTCGAACTCAATGCCCTGCGATGGTGTGAGTTTTGCGATGTGAGGCGGTAAGCGCTCAACCAGATCGCAGCAGGTTCGCGCGGTGGCCATCCGGTGAGCCTGTGCACGAGGTAGGCGTACGGCTGAAGGTCGCTGGCGCTGCATGCAAGTACGACTCTGCCAACGGAGCCTGGCCATCTCGGTATGGTGTGACGCATTTCGTCCAATCGTGCCGACGGATGTAGGAGATGTGGGGTTGCGGACAAACGGTGCCAGGGCCAGCGGGGCTTCAAACAGTTAGGTTTGGTTCGTCATAGTTCGCTTCGTCTTGCAGGGCTGGTTGCCGCATTCTGCCGCAACCAGTTGTAGGCCTTTTCACCTTGCTCGACGCACTCGAGACAGCAGTGCCGCACACCGGGGCTGCTGCCAGCCGACTGGCGGACGCTGGATCGACGGTTAAGGGGATAGCAGAGGCTCCTTGCCAGTCCCGCCCATTCCGGTCGCCCCGGTCGCGAAGCCGGTGGCGGCACGCCCCCAGCGTCGCTGCTCTGACCACGCGTGGTAAGGTGACCAAGTCCATGACCGCCCGATCATGATGATCGAACCGCAAGTGAAACGGGGCATCTACCTGTGCCCGAAGTGCCGCAAGCCGCTGCAACGCTGGGATGACGTGGTGCCGGCGCGCTGGACATGCACGCGCGCGCCCGCGTGCGGGTACACGCAGGCTGATGAACACGGACGGCCCGCGCCGCCTCAGGAAGCGGGTGCCGCCCAGCCCCGCGGCGTCAGTCAGCGGCCGGCGACGCGATCGGCCCCGCGGGGTCGGGTTGGAGAGCGTTGCCCGGACTGCGGAAAGGGGCTGCTGATCCAGAAAATCCTCAAATCCAGCGGCCGGCCGTTCGTCGGCTGCAACCGTTTTCCGCAGTGCCGGTTCTTTGGCTGGCCGGGCCGCTGACCGTCCCGGAAGTACCTTGTTGACAGCCGACGACTGCGAAAGGTGCCCGCCGCCCACAAACTTAAAACCCAGCTGGTTCTGTCGCGGTAAGAATGAGAGGTTAGTGAAGTCCCAATACGATATAGACTACTTATCCAGCCAGCGAATAGAACTGCCGTGCGGGAGTTTGACCAACGCCGCCATCGTTCAATTGCCCCTTGACGATCATCTGCATGACTTCGATGCCACGCACGTCACGCATTAAGGCCCGGCAGCATAGCAGACCGCCATATTGCGACACCCATTAGCCGGCCGAAGTCAAGGCGCAAATCTCTGTCCATCGGTGAATGGTCATGAGGATGGGCATTTTCATCGTCATGACCATTCACCGAAGTTTCTTCCGTCATCTTGTCACGGCCGCCTGCAAGGTTGGGTATCGCATCCGTTTTCTCAAGCTGGTTGCAAACCGAATCGCACCAGACACCCATCGGGTTCAAGCATGCGGTGATGGAACTCACGCCTGCCCTGGCGGTTAGCCGCCCCAGAGAAACTACAAGGGGTTCCCCGTTGAGCACAAGCTCAATCGAAGCTCGCTGTTGATGCATGCTGCAATGCCACGTCGGCGCGCGTGAGAAGGTGAAGGACTGCTGTACTACAACCGGTCATGATGGGCCGTTGGCCCGGACCCTGATGAAAGACGCGCGCAAGGACCTCATTCGTTGGACGGGATAGAAATCCCCGTTTCTCTGACAGGTATGCCTTGCGCGGGTCCAACCCGCTTCACATCACCGCTGGCAGTGCAAAGTGATCGTCTATCCGCTCATGGTTGCTTCGATTCGGTTAGCTTCCTGATCGTTTGGACATAGCGGCCGTGTCATACAGCCGCCGGTTCGTGTTTAAAGGCTTCGCCGTACTTGAGCATCGCCCAGGCCGTGCGTGCGTTTTTTGCGGCGATTGCGACCGCTGCTCGCCAGTAGCCGCGACGCTCGACGACGCTTCTCACCCAGCGGCTGAAACGGTCCTGCTTGTCGCCCAGACTCGCCATCACCGAGCGAGCTCCAAGTATCAGTAGATTGCGTAGGTATGCATCTCCCGTCTTCGTGATGCCCCCTAGCCGTGTCTTGCCCCCGCTGCTGTACTGGCTTGGTGTGAGGCCGATCCACGCGGCCACCTGTCGGCCGTTTCTGAAGTCGTGTCCAGCGCCGATGCTCGCAAGCAATGCGCTTGCTGTGGTCGGACCAATGCCACGCAAATGCATAAGTCGCCGGCTACGCCCGTCGTCTCTCGCGATTTCGCTGATTGCGCGGTCGTATTCAGCGAGCCGGGCTTCGATGTTGCTGGCATGCTCAAGCAAATCACTGATGCATCGTCTGGCCCAGCCGGGCAAGGCATCCAGATGAGCCGGGATTTCTCTTCGCAAGCGCTCCGGGCTCTGCGGTAGCACCACGCCGAATTCGGAGAGCAGGCCACGTGCACGGTTGTAGGTCGCGGTCCGTTCCTCGATAAAACCCTGCCGCGTCCGATGGAGGCAGATCGTGGCTTGCTGGTGTTCGTCTTTCAGCGGCACGAAACGCATGCTCGGGCGAGTCACCGCTTCACAGATTGCAGCGGCATCGGCTGCGTCGTTCTTGCCACGCCCTACGGCAAGCACCTGCTCATCCAGATGCAACGCGACGACACGATCGATACCGTGGCTCGCCTCACCGAGGTCGGCCGCACCATCTACACGTGCGCATTTCGCAGCCACACCGGCCGCTGGGAGCCCTTGCCTGGCACCGGCGAGCTTGCCGAAACCACTGACTTGGTGGTCAGTTTGCTGGCCCCGTATCTCGATCCAGATAGTTAAAGCTATTTCAGGGATGTTGTACCTGGCGAATCGAGCGCCGAACTTCTCGCACCAGCAGCGGATCGTCTCGTAAGTGACCACAACACCAAGTTCGAGCATCAACTCCTCGACGTCGCGCAGGCTCAGGAAGCGATGACCATGATAAAGCGGTTTTGTCTTCTTCATTATGTCATTCTACCGCCCCCATTCCATTAACCTGACAGAGCCGGGAGGCCTTGTCGATCTGCCGCATTTCACTGTATAGAATAACACTAGCGATAAGACCCGCTGCCATATCGGCAGCCGCTACCGAGAACAACAGGCCGTCTTGCCCATAAGCCTGCTGCAGCAAGGCCATCAGGGGCATCAGAAACACGCCATGCCGCAGTACCGCTACAAGCGTTGCCCAGATTGCGTCGCCCTTGGCCTGCATGAAAAGCAGGCAGACTTGTTGCACCCCTAACACCGGCAACGCACAATGGAACAGTAAGATCGCGCGGCTACCAATCTCTATCGTCGCCGACTCGTGCGCAAACCAGCCGATGATGGTTCTAGCGTGCCACACGACGCAGCCGGCATAGACTCCGGCGAACGTTAGGGCGACGGCAACCATAGTCCGAACCGCTTGCGCCACCCGTGTCCAGTTACCTGCGCCGACATTAAACCCAACAACCGACTGCGCCCCGCTGCACAGTCCATACAGCGGAAGTACCGCCAGCATCGCCAAGCGGCTGGCCAAACCTAGCGCCGCCACCGATGCCTCACCGTAGCGAGCAGCGAACCCATTGAGCATGGACATGGCCCCTACCGCGAGCAGCGTATTGAGCGCTGGCGGAAGGCCGATGCGGGCGATGCTCGCCAGCCGGCACCAGCAGCGTCCCACCGATGGCCATGATAAGACGATGGCGCCGTGCCTGCCCGCAAAATGTCGCCAATACAAGGTTAAGCCGCACAACTGGGCCAGAAATGTTGCGATGCCAGCCCCTTCGATGCCCAGCCCCAACCAGAAAATCATCACCGGGTCGAGTGCCGCGTTCATTGCGAAGGATGAAACTTGGGTCGTCATGCTGAGCACGGTATTGCCATCCGCTCTCACGATGAAACCACAGACCATATTGAATACCACTGCCACATAGCCCAGCAGCAGCCAATGAAGATAATCCACCGCCAGTGGCAAAGTCGATGGTCCAGCGCCTTGCCATGCCAGCAATCTTGGAGCCGCCAGCCAGCCCGCGATAGCCGCAATCCCAGCAATTACCATCGCCAACCATAACGCGTGCGATGCATAATCGTTGGCAGAGTGATCGTCGGCACGTCCCAGGCTTCGAGCAATCAACGACGCGGCCCCTGCACCGAAGATCTGGCCTATTGCCGTGATGCACATTGCAAACGGGAACGACAATGCCATCGCCGCGAGTGCTGCTGTTCCGAGCCGCCCCACGAAATACGCGTTGAGAAACTGATAAGCAGCACTGACAGTGACGCCAATGACGGACGGAAGAGCCAGCCGCAAGATCAGTGGCAACAGTCGATCGTGGGCCATTGACTGCATCCGTGATGCCGCGACTGCTGGCGTGTTCATACTGTGGCCCCGTCCTTCAACCTTGCTGCGTCCACATCTTCCTGATTGTCCCTGAGGCATCCGGCATAAGCCGCGAGACAATGCAGCAACTGACGTCCCAGCATGTTCGCCTCCTCTGCGGAAAAGCAATGCAACGCACAATGCATCTGGATACGAAGTTTACCGTCCACATTATCGATATATAACCGCAACGTGTGATGACGGTTGGGCCCCATCCCATCACCCGTCCAGATCGTCGGTTGAGCAAGGCCGAGCAGCATGCGCGTACGAAGATTATCTAACACAGCGCGATAGTTGACGACAACACGCGGCCAGTCGAAATCCACCAGCGCCTTCGCCTGATCGTCCGGCAGCAGATACGCAGCCGCCCGTAGCCCAATGCCATGGATCCGTGCCGAATTGCGCTGACGACGCACCGCTTTCAGACGTTCCGCCACACTGAGTCGCCCCTCACAAACGATGGCCAGCGGGACAAGCTCCGCGGTAAAGCCCATAACCGTCGACAGATCCTGACCCGGCAGGATAGGCGTGCGCAGCATGTCCATGTTGTCCAGAAACAGCCCTCGTCGCTGGTTGCCCTTTCCTGCCACCTCCGCCAAGGCGCATAGGATGACGTCGAACGCGTCAAAGCCGTGCCGGTCCGGATGCAGATCAAGCAGAATCTTTGTCGATTCCGCATCCAGGTCCAGATAGCGAATCCCCTTGCGCGCACACAAGGTCTCGAAAGCAGCATCACTGTGCATCTGCCCAGTATGTAGCATCTCGAACAAGCGGCGGCTGGCATCAGCGCCACTATCGACTGGCTCAACCTCGAGGACTGTTGCACCATCCTCACGCAGCAGCTCCCATGGCCGGCTTCGCCAATAAGCAACGTTGCTGTCCAACGAACCGCTCACATGTTCGCGCAGCGCCTTCACCCATCGATTCAACTGCGCGCGGCCACTGAATGCGGGAACCGGCGCTTGGCCATGCTCTATAGCCAGATAGTAGCGTTCTACTTCCTCCAGCAGGAGCCGGAACCCATAGCCGTCGACCAGGAAATGATGAATTATGATAAAAATCCAACTGTACGGTCGCCCACCGACCTCCGCCTCGATCAATTGGAAACGCGACATCCAGGTACGACCATCGAACCGGAATGCATATTGCGCTTTCTCAGCGATACCAGATACCTCTCGCGTGCAATCACCGAGCTCTGAGTAGGAGCCCAATGCAACTCGCTCCAGATGCAACGCTCCGACTCCGGTATGGAAGCGTAGATCATCGTCATCTCGAGAGATCCTGGTGCGCACCAGTGGGTAGTCTTTCGCCAACCTGACGATAGCGGACTCCAATATGGCCGGATCCAAACGGCAGCTATCGTCCTGCCAGATCGCGCACATGTTGAAATGCTCGTCTAAACCCATGCGCCGATTCATGAAGCGTATCGTAGGCGTTACTTCCACTCCACCGTCGATTTCGCCATCGTGGTGCACCAGTTCGCCGGAGCGGGCATCGATCAGCCCAGCCAGTTCGCGTAAGACTGGATAATCGTACAACTCGCTGACAGAAAAGCGGATGTCCATCTTGGCCGCCTGCGCCACACAGCGCACGCTCAGCATAGAGGTACCACCCAGTGAGAAGAAATGCGCGTCCGCACCAATCATCGACATACCAAGCACTTCCTGCCAAACCGCGGCCAGTGCATGCTCGGTCGTGGTGACCAGCGGCGCGAATACGCCCACCGCGGTTTGCCGTGGCAACGGCAAGCGGGAACGGTCCAATTTACCGCCCGGCAGCTTAGGCAAAGCCCGCAAGCGAACAAATGAACGGGGAATACTGTGGGGCAACAGCGAATGACGGAGCATTTGCCTGAACCCATCGTCTGTCGACGGCAGCTTCGCCTCAGTGCCCACCACGTAGGCAGTCAACAGCGGCTCGCCATCCGCAGCGCGGTGCAAATGCACCGCGGCCTCCTCGACCCCAGGACATTTTCCCAAGACGTGAGAAATCTCATCCAGTTCAACACGCAAGCCATGGATCTTGATTTGGTTGTCGCGCCTTCCGAGGAACTCCAGGCGGCCGTCGTCACGGTGGCGCCCCAAATCGCCAGTGCGATAAGCCACAGTTCCGAAAGGCTGCAACTCTGGCACCGAACTAGCAACAAATCGCTCGGCTGTCAACTCCCTGCTGTCATGGTAGCCACTCGCCAGGCAGTCACCCGTCACCAGGATCTCCCCCACCGCACCTTGAACCACCGGCCGCAACTTGTCATCTACGACGGCTATGCCGACATTGGCCACCGGCTTACCGATCGGGACAGTCCGTTCATCAGCGCCCACTTCGCACACTTCCCCCCAAGCGGCGTTCGAACTACACTCGGAGGAGCCGTAGAAGTTGAACAGACGGGCCTGCGGGAACGCCTCGAGAAAGCGCCGAGCCAACTCCGGTGGCAACACCTCAGCGCTTGAGGTGACCAGCCGCAAATCTGAAACCGACCGTCCATCTGTCAATTGTGCCGTCAAAATGCCGGTGATCAACGGTGGCGAGCACAGCAGATGCGTTACCCGGTAACGATCTAGCTGCAATAGCAGCAGAAATGGATCTTGCAGTTCTTGCTGACTCAGCAGCAAACTAGGAACGCCTTGTAAGAGTGGCCCGAAGATTTCCCATTGACTAGCAACCAGCGCCGCCGACTTCTGCACTACGCAGACATCACCTGCCTGAAATGGGAATTGCCCCCACATCCAGTGCAAACGATTTATGCATGCTGTAGCGGGAACCACAACGCCCTTCGGTTTTCCCGTAGAGCCAGATGTGTAGACGACCTGCAGCACTTCATGCGAGCAAGATGGCGAAGGGGCGGCATCTGTCTCCTCATTGCCGTGTGCAACTTCCTCCGACGGCAGTAAAACCAGCCCTCTGTCACGAAATGCTTCCCGCTGCAACGGCGTGGCAACGAAGGCATTGGGAGCGACATCTTTGGCAATCTCAAGTATGCGGCTTATCGGATAATTTGCCCCGATCACCGAGTAGGTTGCGTGCAGCTTGATCGCAGCTAGAATGACGATCAACGCGTTAATGCCGCGGTCAATGCCAAGCAACACCCTGTCGCCGGCACCAACACCGGCGGCTGCGAGTCTGTTAGCAAAACGGTTGGCTGCACCATCCAACTCAGCATACGAAATGCGGCCGCGCTCCCAGAAATAAGCAGTATCCACTGGCGACATTTTGGCACGCGCTTCGAACATTTCGCGTAGCGTACTAGCGCCTGTATAAGCCAGCCGTCCTCCGTTGTAACGCTTAAGAAAATCCTTTTCAGCTGGGTGCCGCAGATCCAGCTCTGCCAGCGGCGCCGCGGGCGCCGCAATGATCACCTGAATAATTTGCTGCAGGTTGAGCAGCATTCTTGAAACGAGCTCGTCGGAGAACAGCTCAGTGCAATAGGACATCTGCAGGTAGATGCCGTCCCCCTCTTCCTGACAGTAAAGAGTGAGATCGTACTTCGTATAACCGTTCTCCAATTCGCGTGCGACAATTGACACATCGTCCTGCCCCTCAGAAATTAGCTCTGCTTTCTCCGAATACATGTTGAACATCGCCTGGAATACGGGGGAAAAATTGCTTCCACGTACCACGTCAACTGTTTCCAACATCCGACTGAATGGATATGCCGCGTTGAAGTCAGCACCGATGACAGTTTGCTGCGTCGTGGCCAGATGTTCGATGAATGACTTGTCAGGATCCATCTTCGCCCTTAGCGGCAACATGTTTAGGAAGAACCCCAACAGCTTTTCCGTACCTGACTGTTTTCGCACTACATTCGGAGTGCCGACGATGATATCGTCCTGTCCGCTGTACTCTCTCAATAAAGCGTAAAAAGTCGTCAGTAACACGCTGAAAAGCGTGGTGCGATTGTCCGCCGCAAGTTCGCGAAGTCTGGACGCCGCGAGAGCCGGAATTTGTATGGCGTATGACTTACCGGTGTAACGCATCCGCCTCGGACGAGGCTTATCGGAAGGCAGGGTCAGCACCGGCAACTCACCCGACAGCTGTTGTGCCCAGTACGAGCGCTGTCGCGCCCAGCAGTCCGATCGAAACTGCTCAGACTCCCATTTCGCGAAATCCTCGAACGAAATTTCGGCTTTGATACCGTCCTCTGAACTGACTCCCGCCTTGTAAAATTCACGCAGTTTGCGCACCATCACCGAAAGCGACCACGCGTCCATAATGATTTCATGCGTGGTAAAGATGACAACATGCCGGTCTGATCTCTCTCGTACTAGTAGTGCGCGATACAGTGCGCCTGCGGCGAGATCAAAGGACGGTTGAAACTCGCTCGCCTTCAATTCAGCCAACCTGGGGGCAGGTTGGTCGCCGCAAAGGTCTATAAAGCGCAAACTACCCTTCGGCGGTGAATCGAAGGTCAAATATGGATTGCCACTCTTTTCGACGAATCGAATGCGCAGTGTGTCGAAGTACTGCACCACCGCATCCCAAGCCCGACTAAAGCGATCTCGATCAAGCTCTCCGCAGCATTCGAGCGCCGCTTGCAAGGTATAGTTGGATGCTGTTGGATCAAGCTTCCACAAAAACCATAAGTGTTTTTGAATGTGGCTGGCCGGAGCCTCTCCGCCCTCACCACGGCGACTGGCGACAATGGCGGGAAGCGACTCATTCCCACCCTCTTTCTCGGCCAGAAGTTCGGTTAACTCATCTATTGAGCAATGGTACAGGTCAACCACCGAAACTTCGCAGGCGAATTCGCTCCGAATACGGTTGATCGCAAGCATGGCGCGCAGCGAGTCACCGCCCATCAGCAAAAAGTTGTCGTTTCGCCCCAGCCGGTCTAGATGCAGTATCTCGGCTAACAGCCTGCACAACCGAACCTGAACACCGTCAGTGGGCTCCAGATATTTCACATCGGACAAAGGACGCAAACTTTCCGGGGAAGGCAATTGTTTGTAATCAAGTTTGCCATTGGCGTTTAATGGTAATGTCGCCATCTCGAAGAAAAGATCAGGCAGCATGTAGTCAGGCAACTGACGCGACATGTGTTCGCGTAAAGCGCTCCGTGTAACCTCCTCTCGAAGCTTGACGAAGGCCACGAGGCGCGGAAGTCTTTCCGCTTCCCCTAGACTAGTCAGTGTTTCCCTTGCCGTCAGTTTCACCCGATTGTCAGCGGGGTAATGCACCACTACGGCCGCGGCCTCGACTGCTGCATGTAACCCCAACAAACCTTCCACTTCGTTTAGCTCAATACGGTAACCACGCAGCTTGACCTGGCGATCTGCTCTTCCGAGACACTCCAGTAAGCCATCCTCACGCAGCCTCACGAGATCACCAGTCTTGTATAATCGATCATATCCGCGCTTATCGCTGAAAGGGTTAGCCACAAAAGCCTGCTCGGTACGCGCGTCGTCGTTAATGTAACCACGCGCAAGGCCAACGCCGGCTACACAAAGTTCGCCTACGTCACCTGACGCAACAAACGTCAGCGCCGCAGCATCTGGCCTGACCACATAGATCTGCAGATTGTCTATCGGTTTCCCGATTGGCATAAATGCCTGACCTTCCGCCGGAGAGTTAGAGATCAGCGCATGCGTGACACCGTCGGCACATTCAGTTGGTCCATAATGGTTGAGGATGGGAATAGACGGGTACATCGCCAGCCAGCGTCGGCATACGTCGGGCGGCAATGCCTCCCCGACGGTGGAAATCCTGCGCAGCGCCGGCAGCGCGCGTGCATCGATCAATTCGACTTCGGCCACAAACGAGCGTAGTAGCGAGGGCACAAATTGAATGACCGATACTTGGCATTCGCGCAACTCAAGCAGCAGCCGCGACGGATCGCATACGACGTCTCTATCAATGATCTGTGTGCACGCCCCCACTTGCAGCGCCGCCATAAACTGCCACAGAGAAATGTCAAAACAGTGCGATGCAGTCTGCGCCACCTGGTCAGTTCTACTGATCTCTAGATCGCGGACTTTAGCGTGCAAGTGATTGATGAAGCTCCGCTGTTCAATCATTACGCCCTTTGGGTGACCGGTGGTACCCGAAGTAAAAATGACGTAGGCAAGATCACTGCCTTTGCCTCTGAGCCCGACAAAGGCCGCGCGAGATTCTTGCGCTTCTTCAATATCAAGAAGCACTAGTTCCGGTTTGGTTGCCTGCAAATACGCCGCCTGTTCGTAGCAGTTACGGGCGGTCAGCAGCAGGCAGCATTTGCTCTTCTCCAGCATGTAATCCAAACGTTCCGCTGGATACTGGCGATCAAGCGGCATATAGGTACCGCGAATCTTAAAAATGGCAAGCATCGCAGCCAATAAATCAATTCCTCGCTCCATCAGCACGCCGATGACGGGCGCCTCGCGGCCACAGCGCTCGGTCAGCGCCATTGCGATGCGATTGGACTGCTCATCAAGCTCCCGATAAGTTACCGACTCGCTGCCATGCCTTGCTGCTATATGTTGCGGATAACGCCGTGCCACATCACAAAAGTAGTCCACTGCCAATAGTGTTTTCATTTAAATCTCGCTCACTCGCCTAAGAAGCGGTTTCAAAAAGGCTTCGTAGGGGCTGTTAACCCGTAACGCAACCTGTTAACCTCGATCGTCGTGACAACAGGATCGAGGAGATGGGCAAACCAATCATCGATGACGAACTGTGGGCACTGATCGAGCCACTGCTACCACCAGCGAAGCCACGCCGCTTCAAGTATCCGGGCCGCAAGCCGGTGCCGGATCGGGCTGCACTGACTGGCATCTTGTTCGTGCTGAAGACCGGTATCCGGTGGCGGGACTTGCCTGCGGAGATGGGATGCGGTTCCGGCGTCAGTTGCTGGCGCAAGCAACGCGATTGGCAGCAAGCCGGCGTATGGGATCGATTGCACGCAGTGCTTCTGGGGAAATTGCGAGCGGTGGACAAGATCGACTTCTCGCGCGTGATCGTGGATTCGTCATCGATTCGCGCGGTTGGGGCGGGCGAAAAACTGGCCCGAACCCCACCGATCGAGCGCGACCCGGATCCAAGCACCACCTCGCCACCGACGCCAACGGAACGCCGATCGCGGCAATCCTGACTGGCGCCAATCGTAACGACGTCACCCAACTCGTTCCGCTGATCGAGGCCATCGTGCCGATCGGCGGTAGGCGCGGGCGGCCTTTGAGCCGCCCTGGCTGCGTCTATGCCGACCGGGGTTACGATCACGACAAATACCGACGCGCTCTCCACGAACGCAGTATTCCCACCAGCATCGCGCGGCGCGGCCACCCGCATGGCAGTGACCTCGGAAAAGTCCGATGGGTCGTCGAACGTACACATGCCTGGCTGCATAATTTCCGCCGTCTACGTATTCGCTTCGAACGTCGCGCTGACATTCATGAGGCATAAGTCGCATAAAGGAATTCACTTCATAAAGGTTTCGAACTGCATGCTGAAATATAAAAAACAAAGCAAAGCGCCAGAAGAATTGAAGGATTCTTCAACACTCGACGCTCCAGTAGCATAAGTTCGGAAGTATTCAACAGTCGTATAATGGGGTTGGAAGGTTCGATGCCTCTGCTCGACTACGTCGTCCTGACCGTCGCGTTGACGTCGGCCCTCCATGCTGCTCACTTCGCCGCACAGCTTCATTCTGTGCAGGACCCTTGATATCTTTCTTTGTGAGATACATCGTTCGTCGGAATGCACAGCAACGCAGGAACAAACTTCCTGCTCAGGGAACGGAATGGAACTGTTGATCCGGAGCACCGGTTCGTTAATAGCGCGTAGCGCGGTACCTTGAGTGGACGCCGCAATAGCATGTCGACTGTCATTTTTTGCAGATCTTGTCTGTGGTTCGTGAGGCTTTGGTTTCGTGTTCATGCTCCGTTACCTCCCGCTTCAATTTCCCCCCGACAGCAGATGCAATAGTTGAGCCAACGCCACGACACACCGGAGAGATAACTCCCAACACATTGCTGATCGGGATGATTGATGGGCACTCACCCTCCAAAACGCTTGCGGGATCTTCCGCGAAGTATCGTTTGTGGAATTGGCTGTGTTGCATACCTGACAATGTTGGATATGCAACATCACGAATTGCCACGACGAGTGCCGATCAAAGCGACGAACTTACTGACGAGTGCATCGTGCGACACGTGCTGCTGCCCGCAGCGTGTCAAATCATCAGGTAGTACAGGGCAGCAAAGCTCGTTTCTGTCTTGTCGCACCTCCATCGCTGAAGTATGAACGACGGATGCTGCGACCTGTTGTGCGACCAACAGTTGCCTACCTGGACATGCGTGATTGGTAACGATTGCGTGTGGAGCTCCGGGAACAACGTCTTTTTCGCAAGACACCCCGTCTCGGCGACGAGATTGGGGATGACGCTGCTAGCCGCAGTGCGGCGTGAAGGCCAGGCAAGTTCCGTATGTGCAACATAGGTGAACTGTTGATAAACCTCGTGACGTCAAATGGGCCAAAGCGGCTGTCAGGCCCAAACCAAAAGGTATGTAGCCGGTTGTCCCTTTGATGCAACGGGAACACGTCGTCATAGCGCTACCGGGGAATAGACAGGCACTAACCGGACAGGCCCAGAACATCGGGGCGGCAGGAACGGGAACGTGGTAAACCCGACTCACCGCCAAACTCGCGGAACATTGTGGAATGGCAGGCAACTCGTAAGGAGAGCTGTTGGTGGAGCGGGTATGAGAACGCGGAGAAAGCGAATGGCGGGCTGTAATGGCCTGCATAGGGGTTCGAACTTTGCCCTAACCCGAAAGGGTGCAGACTTCCGCCTGGTGCAGTTGTCGCAGGTCCACGTTTGAGATTCATCGAGGGGAAGCTTGAGAGCATTTCAACCCCGTGCCGGGTCCGGCGTTCGCGGAGAAACAGGGATGAGGTATACAGGTGAACGGCAGCGCCGCAATGACCGACCGTCCAATGGTGCGCACCTGTGGCCGGCACGCCATCAGGTGAGCCCGCTTGAGAGCATGGTCCGGGATTCGTCGGCGACAGTGGTGAGCAGCGCGAGCTGCATCCCGTTCACGAGATCGAGTCAATTTCGACGCATCCCATGGCGCTGCCGTCCACCCACGATCATGAGGTCAGCGATGGCGATGCGCAAGCACGAAGACAGTCCCGAAGTCTTTCCGAATGCGGCGGGGATCGATATTGGCGGCTCGAGTCACTGGGTCGCGGTGCCCAAAGGGGTGGCTGATGAACCGGTGCGCGAGTTTGGCACGATGACCGACGATCTGCACGCGATGGCGGACTGGCTGCAGGAATGCGGGGTTGACACGATCGCACTCGAATCGACGGGAGTCTACTGGATACCTGTGTATGAAGTGCTGGAGCAGCGCGGATTGACGGTCTGGCTGGTCGACGCGCGGCAGATGAAGTATGTGCCGGGTCGCAAGAGCGACGTGCAGGATTGCCAGTGGCTGCAGAAGCTCATGAGCCTGGGGCTGCTGCGAGCGGCCTGGCGCCCTAGCGACGAGGTTTGCGTGGTACGCGCGGTGGCCCGTCAGCGTGAGGTGCTGCTCACCGAGCAGGCCGGCTGGGTGCAGCGCATGCAGAAAGCGCTGGTGCAGATGAATCTCCAGCTCACCGAAGTGCTCACGGATGTAATGGGCATGACCGGACAGGCGATCATCCGTGCAATCGTAGCCGGCGAGCGCGACCCGAAGGCCTTGGCCAGCCATCGTCATATTCCGGTCAGGCGCAGCGAAGAAGATATCGTCCGCGCGCTGACGGGCAACTGGCGCGAGGAACACCTGTTCGTGCTGCAGCAGGCACTGGCGATGTTTGACAGCCTCGCGCAGCGCATCCTCGAGTGCGACGCGAAGATTGAGGCGCTGCTGGTACCCCTTGGACGTCACGACATCCCCCTTGATGGACCCGGCAAGCGGCGCAGCAAGAACGCCCCGCAGTTCGATGCGCGTGCGGCGCTGGCGCGCTGGGCGGGTGTGGACCTGACGCGCATCAACGGCCTGTCGGTCACCACCGTGATGACGATCCTCTCGGAAATCGGCCCGGACCTGAGCCGCTTTGCGAACGTCAAGCACTTCTGCTCATGGCTCGGGCTGTGCCCCGGCACGAAGATCAGCGGCGGCAAGGTGCTCAGCGCGCGTACGCGGCGCTCCACCAACCGCGTGCGCCAGGCGCTCAAGATCGCGGCCATGAGTCTGTCGCGCATCGCTTCTGCGCTGGGTGCATTCTACCGGCGCCTGTGCGCGCGCATGGACAAGCCGCGCGCCAATACGGCCGTCGCCCACAAGCTCGCGCGCATGGTGTGCTTCATGCTCACGCGTGGTGAGGCCTTCGTCGACCAGGGGCAGCAGCGCTACGAGGAGCAGCAACAGCAACGCAGCATCGCCGCGCTCAGGCGCCGCGCGTCCGCGCTCGGCTTCGAGATCACCCCGACCGTCCTAACCCCCTGAAAATCCGCGGTATTTTTAATGTTTCTCACGAGACCGTCCTTGTGCGGTTCAGCGCCCCTCGTCTCAGCGATGAGGCGAATCAACGATGTGACGCTTGCGAAGGTTTCGAAGGTTTCGTGCAACTCGGCGAGACCGACGTCAGCGGGACGCTTAATGCTGTGCGCGAGCGGAGTGCGGTGAAAGTCGCACGCTCCGTTCTTCGGGGGCCGCTTTTCCGAGAGGGAATGCAGCTACCCTCTAAATAGTGCGTAGTTGGACGTGCTTTTCCTTGAACAGTTTGCGGATCACGTGAGGCTCTCTTTTGCCGACGATGCGGATAGGCGTTGTCGTAAATCGAACGTAAGGACGAAGTGATCCCCATGTTTTCGATCTCAGGCAATTCGAACGGACTGCGGGCGGGCGAGTGCCGCCATGCGGTTGAGCACGCCCGCACGAATCGAGACTTCGGTTGCCTAGGAACCAATCTCGCGAGCCCACAGGCAAGAGCTCCGTGAGGAGCTTGAGCCGGTACATCAGAGTCTCAGCCTGCGAGCGACGCTGGTAGCCACTTGCGAGCTTCCATTCACGTCTGCTGCGTTCTGCTATCGCATCGATGGCGGCATTGCGCCAGGCCGCGCCAGGCACGCTCTCCGGCCAAGGGGTCGCGCTCTCAGGCAACGGAATCGACGGGGCAGCTCCGCGCGCCGCAACCCGCGCATGGCACGCCTTGGTGTCCTAGGCGCCGTCGCCACCGATGGTGTCGATTGCCATGTCAGCGGGAATCTGGTCGAGCAAATCAGGCAACACTTCGCTATCGCCCTCGTCCTGACGAGTCCTCAGTGGAGCGCAGATCTGTCCGGTGTTCGCGTCCATCGCCAGGTGCGACGCTTGGACCAGCGATGCTGGTGCACCTTCCACTCGCCTTCGCCGTTCTGTCCGGTACTGTCGAGCACGACGTGCAAGGGGTCTTTGGGCGTTGTGCCGGCAGCGCGACCTTCACCGTCCGTGTGCCTCAACGTCGTGTAGTTCGGCACGGGCAGGCTCGGGAAAGCAAGTTTGCGCAGACTCTGGGCGAAGCCTTGCCGTGCGCGCAGCGGCAGAAGAAAGACCTGCTTGAGTTCGAACAGCATCTGCACGAGCGCATCCGCATAGATGCATGGGTGGCCCCGAGCGCCCACCTCGGATTCCGGTGCTGCAGCGAAAAGATCAGGGTCAATCCACATCGTTACATCCCCTCGAGCAATGGGTGACAATGCCGGCTGTGGTCGTGCGATGTCAAATAGAGGAGCGCGAGGACGGCGTCGTCAATCGCTGGTGTGTC
The DNA here is from genome assembly GCF_024206475.1 of Paraburkholderia sp. CNPSo 3274. Lineage (GTDB taxonomy): Bacteria > Pseudomonadota > Gammaproteobacteria > Burkholderiales > Burkholderiaceae > Paraburkholderia. The sequence continues at coordinate 2,905 of NZ_JAMBPR010000085.1, read as the reverse complement.
ATGTTCATGGGGTTCATCTCGATATCGTTTAAACCCGTGCGCAAAACCGTTCGTGACTCGACAGAATTTCATCGGCCGACTAAACGAACGCACGTGATCCACAACCTGTTTCAGGAAAAGCACGCCCATTTTTCCGACTGAAAACCGACACACATTCGATGAACTGGCCAGTAACATCCATTCGGGGCAGTTCGGCTCGGGCTTGAGCACCTCTGTTCCTCGCGCGGCATAATCGCACAGGAACTGCCTGTTACCGTCACTCACGGAGTGAATTGATGATCGTCCCTGCAACTTCGGCTTTCAATGTGCACGAGCTCGCTCCACCGCGTGCCTCCCCAGCAGATATTGAAATATTTTGCGTCAGCTTCGATTTTCGCATCATGCTCGACAGTCCCGCATTCGCTCCGCTCTCGGACGATGAGCGTGCGAAGGTCGCGCGCTTCCGGCGCCGCGACGATGCGCTGCGTTGTGCGGTGACGCGCGTCGTGCTGCGTCAGTTGCTCGCGGAACGAACAGATTCGGAGGCCAGTGAATTGCGTTTCGAGCGAGACACCGGCGGACGGCCCCGTCTCGATAAGTCGATGCAAGGCGGGTCCGGTGGACAACTCGACTTTAACGTTTCGCATTCGGAGCAGTATGCTCTGATCGCAATTGGCCGGCGACGGAGGGTTGGTGTCGATATCGAATTTGCTCGCAAAGACATCAACTGGAGGAAGCTGGCATCAGCGGTATTTGCGCCGCGCGACGAGGCACAAGTGACCGCTTTGCCGATGTACAGGCGAACCGACGCGTTTTATGACGTATGGACAGCAAAGGAAGCGGTGTTGAAGACACTTGGCGTCGGCATCGGAAGGGGCATGACATGGTTTTCTGTACTTGGAGACAGGCAGCACGAGCCAAGTATCGCAGTTAGCGAGGAGAGCGTATGCAATCGCGACTTGATTGCGAAACTCGACGCAGTTTGGCTTCGCGCCCTGAGCGGTTATGCCGCATGTGTCGCGTGGTCGCGCGATGTCGCTTAGTCGGATGCGTAGTCGCAATGCAGGTTGAGCGCTTTCAGAACTTTACTCTGATCAAAGTTTTTGTCTGGCGCGAAGCGAATTTGGCGTGAGCCGTAGAAGCACGGGTTCGCCAACGAGCATGACCTTGCGTTCGCGGCCGAGGCGGCTCCCGAGAGGACGAGGGGTTGTGGCGGCACTGTCAAGAAGCGGGCGTGGATTACCTTTATCGAAGAAACATAATTATCCTTATTAGATAGCTTTGTCGGATGCGATAGGGACAGTCCAACCATGCCATGTGGCGAAACGTTCCTGAGCACGGCACGATGATATGCCGCGTTCATCTGATGTCTGGGCAGCGCGAAATGCTGTCCCTTACGGAACTGCATCGTCCCTGCACGGAAGACACCCAGCAGGCGCAGCGGTGAACGCCAGCGCAGCGCCCTACTCGGTCATCGCCGTCGTGGACGTCCCGCCTTCCGCGGGATAGACATCCGCGATCACGCAGTCGCGGCCCGCGAGTTTCGCCTTGTAGAGCATATGATCGGGACGCCTGAAGAGGTGCGTGAGATCGTGCCCCGTCGCCCGGCGCCGCAAACGCGATGCCGACGCTCGCCGTGATCCGACAGGTCTCGCCCGAATCCGCAATCACGACGGCTTCGCCGATCCGCTGCCGCAGCCGCTCGGCAAGCGCGGCCGCAACCGGGAACAGCGCGTCGTCGAGCGCCACCAGCACCGCGAACTCCTCGCCGCCAACACGCGCGACGACATCGGACTGCCGCGTGGTGCGGCATAGTTCCGCGATCACACGCAGCGCCTCGTCGCCCGTGCCGTGTCCGTAGGAGTCGTTGATGCGTTTGAAGTGGTCGACGTCGAACATCAGCAGCGCGCGCGCCCGGCGCTCGAACGCGCGGCGGTTCAACAGCCGCGTCAGCGGATCGGTATCGGCCATCGTCGCGAGCTCGCGGATCAGTTGCCCGCGCTCGGTATCGAGCTGCGCACGCTCGACACTGTATTGCCGCAGCACGTGCGTCGCTTCAAACAGTTCGCCGATTTCCTCGCGGCGATGCGAAGACGGAATCTCGACCGCCAGATCGCCCTTCGCGATCGCGCGGATCACGCGGGCCGCCGGCGCGAACGGCCGCACCACCTCGCGGCGGAACATCAGGATCAGCCACGCGAGCGCACCCAGCAAAACCACGACCGCGACGATCGCGCCCGCCAGCGCCAGCATCGCCGAGCGCAGATGGCGCCGCAGCTTGCCCTGGGTTTCCGCGAGCAGCACGTCGCGCAACTGCGTGGTCGACAGCATCGTCGGCACGTACTGTTCGGCGAACTGGCCGGTCGAAACGTGCGCGCCGCCCGGGTGCGTCGCCAGTTCGCGAACCGTCGAGGGCTCTGATGTGATGGACGACTCCCGCCCTTCGGGGCTCGGCATATGCCAATGTGGAGAAGTCGTGACTTCCACGGCAAAGGAGCGTTCATCATGAAGATAGCCACTGTCGGACTGGATCTTGCAAAGACTTTATTCCAGGTTCATGGAGTCGATTCGCAGGGGCATATCGTCGTACGCAAACAGCTGCGCCGCGCTGACGTACTGGCGTTTTTCGCGAAGCTTGACCCGTGCGTGGTCGGCATGGAGGCATGCGGGTCTTCGTGTACAGGGCCTGGAAGTATTCGAGCGCTTTCGCCACACGAGCGTTAGGTATCTTCTGTTTGCCGGAGTCCGTTTTTTTCTCGGCCGCCTTGTCCGCCTTGACGAACAGCCTCCGGGCGTGCGCGACGCATCCGAAGTGCGTGGCCTTTTTGAGCGTGCGCCAGGCGCTGTAGCCGTCGCTCATCAGCATGCCGCTGTAGTCGCCGAGAAACTTCTTCGGATGTTCCTGGCCGCGCCCCGGCTGGTAGTC